>CALWLY010000024.1 GCA_944381635.1 uncultured Lachnospiraceae bacterium | reverse complement strand
GATACCTAATTTTCAACCTGTATAAAATTTTCAGTGTTCTTTCAATTTAGCCTTGACTTTTTATTTGCAGGCTCAGTTTTCAGAAGCACTTTCACTTTTTTCTGCTCCGAATTCTCCTGCCCACTCGAAGCCTTTTTTAGCCATGATGACCGCAATGATTTCATTGATAACAGCTGCTGCCGCAATCGTTCCCTGAATAATCTGTGCACATTCCGGTGCCGGTCCGCTCTGAACGGAAACAGCAATTCCGGTAAACACCAAAGATACTCCGGAATGAGGCAGCAAGGTAAATCCCAAAAATTTCTTCACAGTCCTGGGCGCTTTTGTCACGCTGGAGCCAAAGTAGGCGCCGAAATATTTACCGCATGCTCTGGAAATAATATACACTGCCGTGTAAAGCCCCGCTCCCAGTATAAGGTGATAATCAAGGGGCGCTCCCAGGTTTAAAATAACCAGAATCATGGAAATACCAAGAAGCGGATTGAACTTCCACATCACATCTTCCAGGGTATGCTGGTCAATAATGTTGGCAAAAGCTGCTGAAAACGCCATTCCGATCAGCATAAAATACAATGCCAAAGGTCAGAGTAACAATGAAAAATGTGCCCAGAGACTGGGTAAAGGTGGTAATAATGATCGGTTTTCCCGATTTTTTTATTTTCCTCCACACAAGCTCTGTTCCTATCATCAATCCCACCGCGCACTCTAAAATGTGTATCAAAGACTGATACCAGACCGCATCCAGAATCTCCTGGTTCATGATGGAGAAACCGTGGGGACCAAAAATCATTCCGGCAATCAGCCATCCCAAAATAGACGGCAGTTTTAATTTTGCAATCAGCTTTCCAGCTGCCGTTGCAAGAACAACTGTCAATAAAAGTCTCACAATCAGCATATGATATCCTCTCCTTCTGTGGGGTTTTTGGCTATCCCATAAAGCATGATATCCAGCATTTCCCCTATTTTCAATTCATGGTCCTCAATCAGAGAACGGAAATCTCTCTGTTCATAGGACTTGCTTTGGAAGTATCCGTTAAACATCTCCTGAAGCGCAATCAAACATTCGAGAGCTGTCTCATCCGTAATACCTTCTCTCAGTCTGATTTTTCCTAAAAGCTCCCTGCAGCATTCCCTGTAATACAAATCATATTCTCTGCGTATCTC
This sequence comes from uncultured Lachnospiraceae bacterium, assembly GCA_944381635.1. Taxonomy (GTDB): domain Bacteria; phylum Bacillota; class Clostridia; order Lachnospirales; family Lachnospiraceae; genus CALWLY01. The sequence continues at coordinate 49,704 of CALWLY010000024.1, read as the reverse complement.
CCGAAGTTCTTTCAAAAGATGAATCGGCGGCTGCAGCAGTACATTAAAAAATATATTGCGGTAGTAAGGATTTTTCTCAAAAAATTCACCGCGCACCCGTATAAAATTCTGTACACTTCCCGACACGGTATCCGCTTTCTTTTCCTTTTTGCTAATATATTCCATCATTTCCCGAAAGCAGATTTTTACACAGCATAAATACAATTCATCCTTGTTTTTAAAATTGTGATAGATCAAACCTTTGGAAATCTTATGTGTCTCACAGACCGCATTCAGCGAAGCCGTATCGTAGCTTTTGGTGCCAAATTCTTCCATAGCCGCATTGATAATTTTTTCATAAGTCAGTCTGGTCTTTTCTTCTTTTTTCATAAACCCTCCCGTGTATATTTATTGACTAATCGGTCAATAATACACTATCACAAACAGACCAGCCGGTCAATTATAATATATTCCCTGTAAAACAAAAGGACAAAGAAATTTATTCCCCGGGAAATAACGGTGAAAAAATCTCTCAATACGAAATTTCTCCGAAAAAATACCGGCCTCCAAGCGTTAGATTTCAGGTCTAACTTTCGGAGGCCGGTACAAAATCAGCCGAACGCTGTCCTTATTATTTTGCTATTCTTTGCAGAATCACGGTTTCCTTTTAAACTTCCAAGTCCTCATTTTTCTGCTTCCACAAAAGTTCAAACCGGAATCTGGCATCATCCTCATACCACATGGGGAAATTCGTTCCCCATACATTATTGTGCAGGTTGCAGAAAACTCCTTTTTCACAATCCGGAAGAGTGTCTGCAAAGTTCAGCATGGAACGTTCTCCCACACTTACCAGAGCGGTATCATAAGTTTTCAGGAGCAAATCCTGAAAACGCACGCCTTCTCCTACCCCATGGAGTTTCCGGTTTCCGCAGCTTACTACGCTGCGCGGATCGACCCATGTTCCGATCTTATCAAGGGCCGTCACTTCTTTTCCGGGTGAAAATTCCAGCCAGGAAGCTTCCGCCACTCTGGTTGCTTCCTTTCCCCACCAGGCAAAGTCAAAGAAAACACCGTTTTCCCGGATTTGAACCACTGTCTCCAGCATCTTCATTCCCCCGTAAAGTGAAATCGCCTCTTCCGGCAGCTGCATACGGATGACAAGAGTGCGGTCCCGATAATAAACTTCCCGGGTTTCCGGCAGATATTCCTGATAATGTGAGATAGCTCTCTCCATTCCGATTTTATCAAAGTCTTCCTTCGCCCAATCCTCATCCGAAATGTTGTATTGAGACAAGAAACGGGCGTATTCCTGTCTGGAAAACACTTCGTAAGAAAATCCTGCCAGCCTGTGAGCAGAATCTGCAAGGGTTCTGCCGTCGATCTCAAGATGGCAGACAGCGCCGTGATGATCCACTTCTGCCCAGAAATTATCCCCGGAAATTTCTGCCGCCACACCGGAAGCCGTTTCTTCGGATGCAGGGTAAAGTTTTTCATACCCCGAAACATCCCAGGGTTCACGCCGATACTCTTCCATCACAGGTCTTGTCAGGGATTTTCCCTCCTCAGATACCGCCTCGGCTGCGCAGACTGCATAATTTCTCTGTTCCTCCCAGGATTTTTCCATCAGTAGGAGCTTTTCGTTTCCTCTGGCTTTCCGGAATTCTTCTTTTTTGAAAATGGTATATTCCCCCTGGAGATATCCAAGCTCCCTGGTATTTCCAAGCCATGTCTTCTCATCCAGTCCCCAGGTGTGCTCCGGTATCATAAGAAGGTTCTTATACAGCTTTTCCCTGTCACTTTCCGAAAGCTTTGATGCGCACCGCAGCAATCCGCGATACTGGCTTATTTTTTTCGGGTCGGTTTCCCCGCCGTGAATCCAGCTGTCCCCGATTTCTTCAGAAATCACCGGCAAATCTTTTACAAGCAAAGCTTCCTTTGCCACATCCTCAAGCGTTCCCGCGCAAAGTTCAGCTTCCGGATATTTTTTATGAAGCTCTTCATATACTTCATGAATCGCCTCCACAGACTGAGGGCCGCGGTTATCCCCCGTGTGCGCAAAATATACCGCTGTCCCACTGTCTCCGATAAAAGTCAGCTCTCCGTAGTCATTGTTATACATAACAAGGATTTTCTCTCCTGTGGATGCCTGCCACCAAAACAAGGTAGGTACCTTCGGTCTTCTGGAAGCCGGATTTACACCGATATGCAAAAAAGCTATCCCTGCCTTTGCCAGAAACGGAACCATCCCGATGGTATGTCCCGGAACATCCGTCATCTTGGCCGCAATGGTCTGCATGTCAAACCGTTTGTCCAGTTTCTCGGAAATACGGATTCCGTAATTTAACAGCCCTTCATCCATCAATTCCGTGTGGGTAGTAAAAGGCAGTCCGTGCCAGCGGATATCCCCGGCTTCGATAGCTTCTTCCAACAGTTTTCTGTCCGGACTTTCCTCCAGAAATTTTTCAATCAGCCAGGAACCTGTAATCCAGATGAAACGCTCCTTTTCTCCCCTCATCTGCCTTGCCACACGCATGGCATTGGGCAGATAATTTTCCATATAGTTTTTTATAACCTTTTCCGATAAATCGGTAAAGCCAATATCCAAATGGGTCTTGAACAATACATAAATTTTTTTCATCTTTCTATCCGTCCCTTTTCCTAAGCGCTTGCCTTCCGAAAATCTTACAACTCTATCTTCTCTTTCAACCGAATATCCCTGGAAGAACTTCCCAGCAACAGTTCAAAATCACCGTGCTCCCACTTCCAGCCGGCGTCTTCCACACTGTAGAAGGAAAAGTCTTTTTCCGTTAGCTCAAAGGTGACAACTGTTCTTTCTCCGGGATTTAAAGTTACTTTCCGGAATCCTTTCAGTTCCTTCGCCGGTCTGGATACGGAAGCCTCCCTGTCAGACACATACAACTGAACTACCTCAGCGCCTTTTCTGTCACCGGTGTTTTTCAGGGTACAGGATACCGTTGCCCGCACTTTCGCATCCTGATTTTCTGTAACCTGAACTTTCATGTCAGAGTAGGTAAAGTCCGTGTAGGAAAGGCCATGACCGAAGCAAAATTCCGGTTCCACATCGAAAGTGTCGTAGTAGCGGTAACCTACATAAATGCCTTCCTTATACTCAACCTTGTCATCGCCGGGGAATTCTCCGAATTTGTATGCCGGCGTGTCTTCCAGCTTCTTAGGGAAAGTAGTAGGCAGTTTTCCGGAAGGATTCACGTCTCCAAACAGCACCTCAGCCAGAGCAGTTCCTCCCATAGTGCCGGAATACCAGTACTGTACCACCGCTTTTGCACGGTCAATCCATTTTCCCATCTCCACAGGAGATCCGCTCATGTTGACAATCACCGTATCCGGTTTCACAGCAAGAAGAGCCTCGATCAGCTCATCCTGTCCATAGGGAAGCTTCATATCTTTCCGATCCTGTCCCTCAATGTCAAACTCGTGATTCAGACCACCCACATAGATGACAACATCCGCTTTTCCCGCCAGTTCGCAGGCTTCTTCGCGAAGTTTCCGGGCAGCTTCTTCGTCCTGCTGTTCACTGGAGTAGCCTTTTGCATACCGAATGTGATAGTTGCCGCCCAGATGCATTTTGATTCCCAGAAGCGGAGTCAGTTCAAACAACGCTCTCACCTCGGAACTTCCTCCGGAAAAAGCGTGAAGCCGGTTTGCATTTTCACCAACAAGCAGGATAGATTTGGAAGGATCTTTTGCAAGAGGCAGTACTTTATCCTCGTTTTTCAAAAGAACGATGGACTCTCTTGCCACGTTCAAAACCGCCTGGCGGTTTTCCTCGGTATTATAGGCCCCGGATTTGCGGTCTGCATCAAACATTTTCAGCCGTTCCATCAGTTTGAGTACACGAAGAATGACAGCATCCACTGCAGATTCCGGTATTTCCCCATCCTCGACCATTTTCTTTAAGGGATTGGCATAATGGTATTCGTCGTAACGGTTGTTGACATTCATGTCAAAATCTGTGCCGGCCTCCAGAGCTTTCTTCGTATCATGGATAGCTCCCCAGTCGGAGATCACAACGCCGTCAAATCCCCACTCTTCTCTCAAAATATTTTTTAGCAGATAGGAATTCTGACAGCAGAACTCTCCCCGGAACTTGTTATAGGCCCCCATCACCGCCATGGAATGCCCTTCCTGCACTGCAGCCTGAAATCCCGGCAGATATATTTCATGAAAAGTACGATCGTCCACCTCGACATTTACATCGAAACGCCTTGTCTCCTGATTATTGGCTGCGAAATGCTTCACACACGCAGCAACATCATTTTCCTGTATGCCGCGAATGACTCCTGCCGCTATTTTTGAAATCAGATGCGGATCCTCGGACATATATTCAAAGCTTCGTCCGCAAAGAGGAGTCCGGTGAATATTGATTCCCGGAGACAGAGATACATCTCTGCCGATTCCCCGGATTTCCCGGCCTAAAGTCTCTCCGTTCTCAAAAGCTCTTTCTTCGTTCCAGGTAGCCGCCACTGCGGTAGGGCAGGGAAAACTGGTAGCAAGGTCGTCGGTATTTTTCACATAGTCGCAGCTTTCCCGATCAAATTCACCCCGCACTCCCATAGGGCCATCCGAGAAGCGAAAAGGCGGGATTCCCAGTCTTTCCGCTCCCTTCGTGTCGTACACGTTATCCCCGTGAATCATTCCCAGTTTTTCATCCAGCGTCATCTGGCTGATAATTTTTTCAAAATCCATGTTTCCTCCAGTCCGAAGCATTTTTCCTTCCCTTTTGTCAGATGACCCCTTTTTGCAGCATGATGTTGGCATAAACTGCAGATTCTCCGGTAGCTATGATCGCATAGGCTGTTTTGGCCTGCTCATAAAATTCAAAGCGGTCAATATTGCCTACCGCTTCTGCTCCTCTGGTATCGTACTTTGTGACAATCTCTTTATAAGTATCCCAGATAGGAGTTTCTGCCGTATCGCCCGCCATGACTTCCATCAAAGTCACCGGTTTTTCCACATAAGTATCCAGCGGGAACAGCTGAAGAACAGCGTCCAGAATCTCCGGCACATTGTGGCCGTCCATCCGGATTACAATGCTGTTTTTCCCCATGGATTCCGCGGGAAAATTTCCGTCCGCTATTACAATCCTGTCGCTGTGCCCCATCTCGCATAATACTTTCAGAAGCTGCGGCGGCAATATTTTCGGAATTCCTTTTAACATGTCTTTACCTCCCCGTTTTTCAGCTTTTTTCTATTTACTTCCTTCCGGGTATTTCTGATAGCCAGGATGTTTTCCTGTCACTTTGTAACCTTCACGCATGGAAATCAGACGGTCGATATTTTCTTTGGAAATTTCCTGCGCTCCTCCTAAAAGATGTGCGTTCAAGCTGATTTTAGCAAACAGTTCCAATGTCTCCATTCTGTAGTAAGCGGTAAGAACATCAGCGCCCACAGTCAATGCACCGTGGTTCTGCAAAAGCACAGCGTCGTGCTTTCCAAGGTAAGGAGCAATTGCTTCCGGCACTTCATAAGTGGACGGTGTTCCATAAGGTGTTACCGGCACAGAGCCTAACGTCAGCACCGTTTCAATCATGGAATATTCATCCAGAGCCTTATTGGCTACTGCATATCCGGTTGCAACCGGCGGATGCGCGTGGAGAACGCCTCCCACATCCTCTCTTTCCTGATAGCAGCGAAGGTGCATTTTGATCTCGGAAGAAGGACGATAGCCTTCCAGAGCTTCCAGAATATTTCCGTCTTTGTCGATATGCACCAGTTTTTCCGGTGTGATAAAGCTTTTGCTGATTCCTGTAGGTGTAGCCAGAAAAGTTCCGTCATCCAGTCTCGCTGAAACGTTTCCATCATTGGCTGCTACCCATCCCAGCTGCCACATTTTATGGCAGATATCGCAGATCTGCTCTCTTAATTCCATATAACTTAATTCCATTTTTTCCTCCATCATCACTTCACGATTTTCTCTTTAAATTCCTGATAGATTTCTTCCCATGATTCATCCGTTTTCGGTTCGTAAACCTGAATTTCTTCGGATGCTCTGATCAGCCCTCTTAACTGGGAAAGATTGCTTACTTCCCCGGCCGCAAGAAGCTGTATGCCAAGGTTTCCGTAAACGGTAGCTTCTACCGGTCCCGCATAGACAGGAAGCCTGCATACATTGGCTACCAGCTGGCAGAGAAGTCCGCTCTGGGTACCGCCGCCCACCATATGGATGGCTTTATATTTCTTCCCGGTGCAGGCGCAGATTTCTTCCAGCGCCATACGGTATTTAAGAGCCAGACTTTCATTGATACACCGCACAATCTGCGCCGGCGTATCGGGCACAGCCTGTCCGCTTTTTTTACAGAAATCCCGAATTCTCTGCGGCACATTTCCAGGTGCTGCAAAATCCGGATGATCCGGGTCAATAAAACTTTTTCTTCCCGGTTCCAAAGACGCCATTTTTTCCAGAGTACCGAAATCGTACTCTGCACCTTCCCTTATCCACTGTCTTCTGCTCTCCTGCACCAGCCAGAGACCTATGATATTTTTCAGGAAAGATATTTTCCCGCCGAAAGCCCCCTCATTGGTCACATTGTAACGGGTGGAAAGCTCGTTTATCACCGGCGCGTCAAGTTCTGTGCCAAACAAAGACCAGGTACCGCAGCTTACAAAGATAAAATCTTCGCTTTCCGCAGGAACTGCCGCCAGAGCGCACTGAGTATCGTGGCCTGCCACTGCGACAATCTCCAAAGGATTGGTCCCCAGCTCTGTGCACACATCGGCTTTCATCTTCCCGAGACAGGTGCCCGGCTCCACAATAGATGCAAACAGACGGGACGGAATCTGAAGGCAGTCAAGAACCTCCTGCGACCATTTTTTTGCCGCAGCATCCATCAGCTGAGTTGTGGACGCAATGGTATATTCGCTGACAGCCGTTCCGGATAGATAATAGTTAAACAAATCCGGAAGCAGCAGCAGTCTGTGGGCTCTCTCCAACATCTCCGGACGCATTTTTTTCAGCGACAACAGCTGGAACGCTGTGTTAATCTCCATAAACTGATTGCCTGTAATTTCATAAAACCGGTCGAAAGAAAGATACTTTTCTGCCTCTTTCAGCATCCCTTCCGTTCTTTTATCCCGATAATTCACCGGGTTTTCCATCAGGAAACCATCTTTATCCAGAAGGCCAAAATCCACGCCCCACGTGTCAACGCCGATGCTCTCCGGCTTTCCCTGCCATGACGCCTTTCCAATACCGATTTTCAACTCATGGAAAAGACGCAGGAAGTCCCAGTACAATGTACCCGAAAGGTAAACCGGCTCATTTAAAAAGCGGTGCATCTGCTGTATTTCTATACGGCTGCCGTCATAATTTCCCATCATGACACGGCCGCTGGAAGCTCCGAAATCCGCAGCCAGCATCTGTTTCTGCCTCATAATTACCTCCAATCTTTTTATAAATCCCGGTGCGGGGACGGCTTCACAGCCGCCCACCCGCATCGTTCATCATCAGCGATACATAGGACCGAAGGCTGCACATGCGCGGAAGTCCTGTCCCTCTTTATCCATACCAAAGGCATTCCATGCTGCCGGGCGGAAAATCTTGTCTTCGTCTACGTTGTGCATGGAAACCGGGATACGCAGCATGGAGCACATGGTGATCAGGTCTGCGCCAATATGTCCATAGCTGATAGCCCCGTGGTTAGCTCCCCAGTTGTTCATCACATCATAAGCCGTTGCAAAAGCACCTTTTCCGGTGGTTCTGGGTGCGAACCAGGTGCAGGGCCATGTATAGTCGGTTCTCTTCCACAGTTTATCGGAAACTTCAGCGGGAAGTTTTACAGTCCATCCTTCTGCAATCTGTACTACCGGTCCTAATCCTTTAACAAGATTCAGACGGATCATAGTAACAGGCATTTCAGCTTCTGTCAGGAAACGGGAGGAAAATCCGCCGCCGCGGAAATAGCCGAAGTCCGCTTCGTTCCAGGTGGTAGCTTCCATAATCGCCTTCTGGTCTTCCTCTGTCACTTCGTACCAGGGTTTCATCACATTATTTCCGTTTTCATCTTTTGCCTGTCCGTTGGCATCCAGACATGCTGCGCCGGAGTTGATCAGGTGAATGAAGCCGCCTGCCTCTTTGGCAACACCTTCCAGCTCATAGCCGGTTGCTTTCTTTACTGCTTCCGGGCTCCAGTAAGTACGAACATCCGCAAAAATCTGTGCACGGTTTGTCAAAAGTTTCATAAACAGCATGCCAAGGCCGTTTAACACGTCGTTCTCGGTTGCCAGAATATAGGGTTCTCTTGCTCCGTTCCAGTCAAAGGATGTATTTAACATAGCCTCCGGGAAATCGCAGTTGGGATAAAAGTCTGTCCACTGGCGCTGTCCCTGGAAACCGGCTGCAATGGCATTGTGTCCTACCATTTCTTCTTCCCGGCCTTCCGGCAGATTTTTATTTCCGTTCATCAAATCTTTGATGATGCACATCATCTTAACAAGGAATTCCCAGTCTTTTTCTTTCTCTTCTTTTGTCTTCTGTACCTGTTCCGGATTCTTGTCGAAACCTTCTTTGCAGTTTGCTTTTACCCAGGCAAGTCCTTTTTCGTATTCTGCCTTGTCATAGATTTCTTCACTCATACGGCGGATGATTTCCACTTCATCTACAGATTCCACACGCATTCCCAGATATTCCTGAATGAAAGCCGGGTCAATGATGGAACCGCCGATTCCCATACAGATGGAACCGATCTGCAGATAGGATTTTCCTCTCATAGTAGCTACTGCAACCGCAGCTCTTCCGAATCGAAGCAGTTTTTCTTTTACATCTTCCGGAATCTCCCGATCATCTGCCTCCTGCACATCATGTCCATAGATTCCGAAAGCCGGAAGTCCTTTCTGTGCATGAGTTGCCAGTACGGATGCCAGATATACGGCGCCGGGTCTTTCTGTTCCGTTAAATCCCCATACACCTTTGATCGTCATAGGGTCCATGTCCATAGTTTCCGCTCCGTAGCACCAGCAAGGGGTAACTGTCAAAGTGATATCCACCCCTTCTTTCCGGAATTTATCCGCGCAGGCAGCTGCCTCTCCTACACGTCCGATCGTTGTATCTGCAATCACTACCTTCACAGGTTCGCCATTGGAATAGCGAAGGTTTTCGGTAAACAGCGCTGCTGCTGCCTTTGCCATTCCCATGGTCTGTTCTTCCAGAGACTCTCTTACTTTCAGATAGCCCCTTCTTCCGTCAATCGTAGGACGGATACCAATTACCGGATAATCCCCAATCATTCTGTTTTCTGCCATAAGTTTTTCCTCCTTTTTGGTAACTTTTTTTAATTTTACCTGTTTTCCTCGGGAAATTCAGGTGTTATACTGGTATAAAAAGGTAAAATATTCACTTTTACCAACTCTTTAATGCGGGGAGGGATTTTTCTGTGCACTATTTAAATTTCAGAGAAGAAAAAATACATGGAACGCCGGATTTTCCGCTGGCTTTTTATCATGTGGACGAAAGCCATCCCCGCTACGAAATGCCCTTTCACTGGCACAAAGAACTGGAAATCATACGAATCTTGAAAGGAAGCTTTGACTTTTATATAAACGGCAAACGCATAAACGCCAGACAGGGAGATATCCTCTTTGTCAACCAGAGCGCGCTCCACGGGGGAATCCCCTGCGACTGTATCTACGAGTGCATTGTCTTTGACCCTCTGGCTCTCTTGATGCACACCGACAGCTGCCGCCGCTATATCCGCCTGCTCACCGGTCAGAATATCCGGATCAATCCGGCTCTTTCTCCGGACTGCCTTCCTTTCCGCAAGGCCGTCCGGCGTCTCTTTGATTTTGCACGAAAAAAAGAGGAACCCGGAAGTGAACTGTTCCTCCTGGGTTCCCTGTTTGAACTATTTGGCGTTATTTACCATTTTCATCTGTATGAAGTATTTACAGAAAATACCAGCCCGGACACCGAAAAAATACAGGTATTAAAACCGGTTTTAGAATACATTGACCAGTCCTATATGAAGCCTGTGACTCTTGATGCGCTGGCTAAACTGGCAGGAATGACGCCGCGCTATTTCTGTCGCTTTTTTCACGCCTTCTTTCATCGCACCCCTATGGATTATCTGAATTACTACCGCATTGAGAGAGCCTGTGATTTTCTTTCCTCATCCTCCCTCACCGTCACAGAAGCCGCCTACCGCTGCGGCTTTAATGACAGCAGCTATTTTGTGAAGGTGTTCAAAAAATACAAGGGCATGACTCCCAGACAGTACCGGTCCGCAAACGCTTCTCCCACGTCTGTGTCATAGTCCTGCCTGCTCTCAACTTTACCACGCTTTCACCAGTTCCATGGCAATCTGTTCCCAACGAACCAGATTTTCCAGCCGATGTCCCGCCGTGCTGATATCCTTTAAAACAATGTCGCAGCTGCATCCGTTGCGCTTACAAGCCGCAATCGTTCGGGAAAGCTCTTTGCGCAAAGCATCCTCGTCCAGAGTGCCCACTGCCACGGAGGCCGGATTAGGCTTATTGGCCACCACATATTTTTTCCCGATGGCTTCCGTCGCCACATCCACATCTGCCCAGGGAGTGACGCCGATTTTCCTCAGATGCGGCAGTTTTTCCACAATATCGATCTTCCGGTCAAGAGGCTCACAGCATCCATAGTAAACCAATCCGAAAGGTTCCATAATCTTTTTCATGTATTCAATGTCAAATTCCTCGTGCATATCTTTGGAAACAGAGGCAAGAATCTGAGCCAGTCCCCTTCCCCATACCTGACTGCGTTTTACCGGTCCGCCGTCCACTTTTCCGGGCAGAGTACTGTTTAACGCAGAAGTACAATGTATATCAATAGGATCTGCCTCGTAAAGCCCCAGCGCTTCCATCTGTTCTGAAATGCTTATCTCAATTTCTGCAAATTTTTCTACCATGGCGTGACTGAATTCCGGACGCTCTGCCAGATCGATCAAAAGAGGCATCACGCCCCGAAGCTCAGAGATTTTGTCCCACATCGTAATGTAAGAATTATGTCCCGTCACTTTTACCGGCAGCACGTCTCCGATGGCGTCCGCAATTTTGCAATAGTAAGCCATGGTTCCTTCCCTGTCATAGGAAAGCACAGGCGTATGGAGTTTCTGCAAATCTTCTTCTGTGGCTAGCTGATCTTCATATTCATGAGAGATGATCGGGTTGTCCTTGTCAACGGCAAGGGTATCTTCCTGAACCGACACTCCGATTCCGGTACTGGTAAATTTTTTATATACCGGAAAATAAGGCGTCAGAATCATATCTGCCGGGAAATATTTCCAATGAAAGAGTTTTTTGCGCAGAAAATCCTCCGCCTCCCGGAAATCTTTATCTTCACATTGCAAAGTCAGAAAACCATCCACATTCAATTCATGGAACGGGATTTCTTCAATCAGGACAACCGGACGGATCATCTGCAAATCATTTACAGCCCGATGCAGTACCCTTCTGCGGTCATTTTCCTCAGATTGACTGGCCTGAAAATACTCTGCAGCCAGCTGTCTCAAAATCTGAATATCTTTCTGGATGTTATTCATAGTCATACCTCCTGAATCTATAAAAGTTCTCTCGTCTTACGGGCCAGATACAGTGGTATAACACATTTTTCTGGCTTTTTCGCTTCAAAAAAACACATTTTTCCTACAAAAACCCGCATGAAAATACACATTTTTCCTACCATTTAAGAGGACTGATCTCAAAGGCGTCTACAAAAACACCCTCGTCTTTTTGTCCGCATTTTCTGAAAGATACCTTATTTTCCCCAGATTCCAAGTCTATCACTGCTTCTTGCTTTCTCATATTTTCTACAGTAAAACCACCGGTTGACGGCATGGAGATTTGTCCCTGCTTCTGTCCGTTTACAAGGATTTCAAAAGCAGAATCGCCGTTTTCTCCGCGGCAATAGTGGATTTTCAGCGAAAATTTTCCACCTTCGCCCGGTATCGCTGCAGAAAATGTAAGTTCATCTCCCACATCGTCCAGATATTTTACCATCCTTCCGCTGTAAGCTCCCAGAACCACTTCTCTCTGGGGAAGGCCATCCCATTTTCCGTTTCCTTTGGGTTCCAGGGCTCCGTCTGCTGCCGCATACACCCTGCTGACAGAATCTTTGGTTTCCACCAGAATATGCTCCACAGCCAGTCTTCCATCCTGATATCCTTTGTCAGAGGCAATTTTTATCTTGTTAAGTCCCGGTTTTAAGCGAATCTGCGCTCTGCTCACCGCAGGATTTTTTCCAAGAGCTGCTTCTTTTGTCACCGGAAAATACAGTTCACCCTGACATTCTTCATTTACATAAACAGCAAGTCTGGTATCGGCTCCCGTGCAGAAATAAGGCACGCAAATAGTTCCCTCGCCTCCTGCGCTTCCATCCACAAAGCCTTCCATAAAGGCTGCTTTCAGTTCCATATTTTGAAGAACCTGATGGAAGCTGGCGTTTTCGTCAAATTTTATGCTGGCTCCTCTTCCCGCCAGGGAAAATACCGGCTGTATGACGTCTCTTCTTTTTCCGCTCTCAAATCGGAAGTTTTCCAGTTCCATCTCTTCTTCCGCCGCAAAATACAAAGATTTTTTCCCGGCGCTGCAGCAAAGTCTTCCCTCATAGATTGAATCTTCACTTCCTACAAGAACCGTTCCCAGAACCGGTCCGTCCACGGCATCTTCATGGATGATCAGGCGGGCAAAAGTCTCCTGACTTCCGTTTTTAACTGCTCTGCCTTTTACGCACAGCAAGGCGTTTTCCTCCACGTTGGAAATTTCCGGGAAGAAAAGGTATTCTCCCTTCAAAAGTCCGGTGACAAACTCTCCCTTTTCCTTCTCCTTCTTGCACTCTCTGGAAGCGTCAAAATACCAGGATGTCTGTATCTTATCCCAGACAGCGTCATACTGCCCGCAGCCGTATCCCATCACTTTCTGATCCACTACGATTTCTCCATTTTCCCGGTAGTGACAGGGGGTAAGGAAGGAAGCTCTCAGGTACATATCCGGATTGTCCATACCTCCGGAAGCAAAATAAGTCTGGTTGTGATAAGTAAAAAAGCTGCCGTGGTCGATGTTGCAGTCCATGTTTCCCAGATGCTCATAAGGGCCGTATACAGAATCTGAAACCGCCACATAGGAAGAGTGGGTCAGATAATATCTGCCCCGGTATTTATGCACGGAAGGTTTGTCCTCCGGACAGGGATTGTTATAGTATTCGATTCTTCTCAGGGGTTCCGCCAGATGGATCATGTCGCTTTCCAGCCTTGCGATCAGATAGCAGTCCCAGGGCTTTGCCACTCTGCATTCTCCCACGATCAGGTATGCTTCCCCGTCGTCGTCCACAAACACGCAGGGATCCCATTTCGGCACTCCCTGCGGATGACAACGATAATCCGCCAGGGGGCCTCCCAAAGCGTCCCGGAACGGTCCCGCCGGATGGTCGGAAACCGCCACGCCCACGCCCCAGTCTCCAGTGGAAAAATACAGATAATAATGGCCGTCCCGGTAGGCGGCATCCACCGCCCAGCACTGGTTTAAGGCGCCGCAGTAAAAATCCTCCGGATGCACCACAGTTTCCAACGTCCAGTCGATCAGGTTTTCCGAAGACCAGATCTGCCAGTCGTCCATGTGAAATCCGTTTTCATAGCCGGGCGCGTCGTGGGTGGCGTACAGATACGCTTTTCCCTCAAAAATGTGAATATGGGGATCGCACACTCCTTTTCTGAAAATCAATGGATTCACAGATCCTGCACTCCTTTCCCGGCCGCCTGTTCAAACACCTTCAAAAGGCTTTCTTTTCCTTGTCTTACAAATACCGGAATCTGCTCCAAAGGCGCCCGGCACACGATCCTCTGGCCGCCTTCAAACCGTTCTTTGTTCCAGGCATTTACCCAGATATCCTTTTTGGGGGTTCCCGGCAGATAAACTTCCCGGGTGCGTTTCCCGTATTCCGTTACCGGCGCTATCAAAAGATCCGGGCCGTAGAGATATTCGTCGCTGATATCCCAGGCGGTCAGATCCTGCGCAAACTCATAAAACAATGGACGGATCACGGGAGCTCCCTTTTCGTGAGCCTCTTCCATCAGCCTTCTTGTGTAGGGGCGGAGTTTTTCCCGGATCTCTATGTAAGACTTCATGATCTCATAATTCTCTTCGCCGTAAGACCAGATTTCATTGTCCGCGCCGCTGCCGCACCGTCCGCCGCCCTCGGTACTCATAGCGGGTTTGCCCGGGATTCTGCTGCCGTGCAGACGCATGACCGGACAAAACGTGCCGTAGGCAAACCAGCGCAGCAAAAGCTCCCGAAACTCCGGATCGTTTACGTCTCCTGCGTGAAATCCTCCGATGTCCGTATTCCACCAGGGAATGCCCGACATGGACATCTGCAGACCGCACACCACCTGCTTTTTCATGGTATCAAAATCCGAACGGATATCTCCGGACCAGGCAAGGGCTCCATAGCGCTGGCTTCCCGCCCAGGCGGAGCGGATCAGGCTTACCTGCTCTTTCTCCCCTTCTTTTTCCATGCCCTCGTATACCATTTTGGCATAGAGAAGAGGATAAACGTTTCCCACTTCCATGGAGGAACCTTTCCGGTAACGATAAGCATGATAGTCGTGTCCCGAATATTCCGGCTCCGCCACATCCAGCCAGAAAGAGCGGATACCTTTGTCCACATAATTTTTCTTTATCTGCCGCCACATAAAATCTCTGGCGTTCTCATTAGTCATATCCACAAAGGAGGTAGGGTCGATCATAAGCATGTTGATATTCACGCCGCCTTCTGTATTTACCAGCATGCCGTCGTCTCTCATCTGTCCGTAAAGCGGCGCATACACCGAAACAGTCGGCCAGACAGAGACGATCAGCTGGATTCCCATCTCCTTTAACTCCCGCACCATGCCTTCCGGATCTGGCCAATATTGGGAATCAAAATCCCAGGTTCCCTCCAGCGTCCATTGGAAAAAGTCGATCACAATGGCCGCTAACGGGATCCCTCTTCTGTGATACTCCCTTGCCACGCCAAGCAGTTCTTCCTGGGTCTGATAACGAAGCTTGCACTGCCAGAAGCCCATGCCGTACTCCGGCATCATGGGCGGCATTCCGGTTGCCTGCAAATACCGGGACAAAATCTCCGCCGGACTGTCCCCCGCCGTAATCCAAAAGTCCATCTGTCTGGTACAATAAGCTTCCCATTCCGTCATATTATTGCCGAAGCTTGTCCTTCCCACTGCCGGATTGTTCCACAAAAAGCCGTAGCCTAAGCTGGAATAGACAAAAGGAATGGTAATCTGGGTATTGCGCTGCGCAAGCTCCAGAAAACTGCCTTTCACATTAAACTGGCCGTTCTGATACTGTCCCATTCCATAAAGCTTCTCCTCCGGCTGGGCGTCAAAGAGCAAAGAAGCATGGAAATTTCCCCCATCCAGGCTGCGAAGCTGTCTGGAACGGATCCCCGACACGAAAATATTGGGAAAATCATACTCGGAAAGCAGCACCTTCCCTTCGCTGTTTGTAAAGACAAGCTTTCCGTTTTCTTTGATGCGCACCTGCAGCTTTCCGTTTTTCATAACCGCCGTATCGTCCGATACCGCCTGTGCCGTATTGGCCTGCACCCCTGTCTCGGCCGTTCCGTCTTTTCCCTCCGTCAGGATCTGCACCTGGCACGGCTTAGGCGCAAGCAGCGCCCAGTCTTCTTTCTCAAACTCTTCCAGCCTTGTGATCCGCACCCGCAGGCTGTTTTCTCCCCAGGCTTCGATCTGCATCGTTTCCCCCTGATACATACGAATCAGTTTTTCCCCGTCTGTCCTGATCATAAAAATACTCCTCTTATAAAAATCTGATTTCCTCTTATCAGTCTTTAAAGTCTCCTCTGTATTCCCGCACGATTTCAATCATATTCAGATAGCTTTCTGCCGGAACATAGGACGGAATGGAGTTTCCGGTTCCCACAGCCACACCGCCGTGTCCTTCTATCTTCCGAAGCACGTCAGTAATGTACTCTTTTAACGCCGGTTTATCCAACTGGCAGACAGCATCCACATCGAAACCGCCGAAGTTTCCGATTCTGTCGCCGTAGCGCTCTACCCATTCCGGGAAGCGGGCAATCTGATCTTCGTTGGAGTGTTTTGCATCGATTCCCGCCGCGATCAGGTCATCCATGATGTTGAAGATACTTCCGCAGGAGTGAAGCAGGAACGGCTTGTTGTAGCTGTGTACCAGGTTGATGATCGGTTTGTAGTAAGGGATTACAAATTCACGCAGAGTATCTGCTGCCAGTAGTGTGTTGCTCTTGTATCCCATATCGTCGCCGAAGCGCAGTACGCAGTACATATCTCCGTATTCTTTCATAAAGCGTTCCCAGATAGTGTAATTGTTTCTGCCCACTCTTTCAAACAGCTCCGCAAACATTTCTTCTTCGTCATACATCAGATAGCAAAGGTTCTGGTATCCGGTCAGATCCTGTACACATTCGAAAATACCGTTGCCCACGCCGCCGATGGCTTTCATTCCCTCCGGCAGCTGTTTTCTCAGTGCGGAAAACATTTTGCCGTATTCGTTAAAGTAACGCTCCGGCAGCTCTTCCCAGGGATAATTTTTCAAATCTTCCGGCGTTTTGATGACAGGGTCGATGCGGCTGTCGCCCAACGCACCGCCGCCGGGCAAGATACCGCCGACGCAGCACTCGAAAGGAACCACATCGTATCCGTGATCTTTCAGGAATTTGCAGTAATAATGGAAATATTCTTCCATATCTTTTTCACTGCCGTTGTACCAGCCGTCAAAATTCTTTCCGAGAATTTCCCCTACTTTTCCTGTATCAATGATATGCTCGTATAAGGGAAGTCTTGTAGCTTCAATGTTTCTTGCAGCGTTTACCACATGTCTGTAATCCGGTTGAAATTCTTTCATTTTATTAAAATCCTCCTGTTTCTTTTTCTGTTTTCAGGGTTTTATTTTTTAGGTCTTCTGACAGGTCATTCCTTTTTGTCCCCGACTTTTAAGGATGTCTCATACATAGCTTCCAGGTTGGCAATCTTCCAGTCTGGGGTGGACCCGTTTCCCATAGTCATCATCAATCGTCCCTCAGGCCTCTGATACGTATTTATGAGGAATTTTACTTCCTCCTCCACTTCCTCCGGGGTTCCAAACGCCATCAGATACTGCACGTCTATGCCCGATAAGATGCAAATCTTGTCTCCGTATTTTTCGGAGATCACCTTTTCATCCATCGTATTTTTCTGAATGGGATGAATCACATCCAATCCGATTTCTATGAACTCAGGCAGAAACGCTTCGATGTTTCCGCAGCTGTGCAGCCAGAAATGGGTTCCCAGTTCATGTGCTTTCTCAAAAAGCTGTTTGTAATAGGGTTTGAAAAACTCACGGAAAATCTCCAGAGAGAAAAATGGCGCTTTCTGGGTTCCGATATCGTCAGAGACAAAAAAGCCATCCACATCAAGCTCTTCCTTAGCCCTCTCCATAATCCTCAGATAAAATTTCGTCAGTCGGTCGAAAAGCTTATGTACTTCTTCCGGGTAAAGGTAAAAATCGGTCAGGGCGTTTTCCATTCCCCGGATAGACCAGAGTCTTTCAAAATAGCAGTACCACCATCTGCCAAGCAGATACCTTCCGTCTCTTTCCACCTTCGAAGGTATCAGCGCCACAGATTCCGGATCCGGAAAAGTGCGGTAAAATTCTTCCGCCTCCTCCCAGTCCGGAATCAGGCACTGGGAATCCAGCCCTATATTTTCCTCAAGCTTTGTACCCGGCATAGCCCAATAAAAATCCGGATCTTCCGCAGGTCCTTCTGTCACTCCGGGCATCTGCAAAAACACTTCCTGTACATCACAAGGGTACTTTTTCAGCCATTCGGTTCTTTTTTCGGCGCTGTCTTCAAACAGGTTTCCGTAAATCCACAAGTCGTAGAGAAGGGGAACTCTCTCGGCCGCCCCTTTTCCCTCAATCACACGAACAACATCTTCTCTGCCAAGCGGTTTCATTTCAGATATCACTCCTTCTTTGTTCCAAGCTTCAGTGATTCGTCATACAGTGCTTCCAGATTTTCCATCTTCCAGTCCGGTGTGGAACCATTTCCCATAGTCATCATCAGTCGTCCCTCAGGTCTGCGGTAAGTTTTCATCAGGAAGCGCACTTCCTCTCTTACCTCCTCAGGAGTTCCGAACGCCATCAGATACTGCACGTCAAATCCTGCCCAAATACAGATTTTGTCTCCGTATTTTTCGGCAATTTCTTTTTCATTCATTGTATTTTTCTGAATGGGATGAATCACATCCAGTCCGATCTCAATAAATTCCGGAAGGAAAGGCTCGATGTTTCCGCAGCTGTGCAGCCAGAAATGAGTTCCAAGCTCATGAGCTTTATCAATCAGCTCTTTGTAATAAGGTTTGAAAAATTCGCGGAACAGTTCCAGGGAGAAAAACGGCGCTTTCTGGGTTCCGATATCGTCCGTCACAAAAAAGCCGTCCACATCAACTTCTTCTTTGATTCTCTCCATGGCCCTTTTATAAAAATCGGTGAGCATTCTGAAAAAACGGTGTACTTCATCCGGATACAGGTAAAAATCCGTCAGCGCATTTTCCATGCCTCGAAGCGCCCACAGTCTTTCAAAATAACAGTTACACCAGTTGGAAAGGAGATATCTTCCATCTTTTTCCACTTTCTGTGTGATCAGCGCCGGAGATTCCGGATTCGGAAAGGAAGCAAAAAAATCTTCCGCATCTTCCCAGTCCTGGATCAGGCACTGGGCATCCAGTCCCTTTCCTCCTGTATTTTCTGCTCCCGGGGCTGCCCAATAAAAATCGGGATCTTCTGCAGGTCCTTCCGTCATGCCCGGAAGCGGAAAAATTACCTGCTTTACATCACAGGGATGTTTGTCCAGCCATTCCTGTCGCTTTTGGGGATCGTCGTCAAACACATTGGTGCCAATCCAAAGATCATAGAGCAGAGGCACTCTTCTTGCCTCCCCTTTTCCTTCAATAACCTTGATGATGTCTTCTCTCGTCAGTGCGTCCATGTTGCCAGCTCCTTAATCCTTTCCTCTCATCTTCTCTTCTTTTTTTCGTCCATTTCAGACTTGTATTCCTGATGAGTCTGATTATAGCAGTTTTGTTTTTCCACTTCCTTGTAAATCTATGCTCAAATTGGTACTTTTTCGACCTGTTTTTCCTGTCAGAACAATGGGATTTTTTTCTTCTCACCGGCATTTATTTGTATCTTCTGCATCTTTTCATAATACAGATGTCCCAGTTTTCCGTCAGTTTTGCTGTGATCGATCAGCAGATTGATCTTGGCGTCATAAATGGTAGGATTTACAATGTTTAAAAATACCTTTCCATCCTGATCCGGAGCTACTTTAGCCTGCACATGATCGAAACATTTTAAAATTCCCCTGTCAAGATCCAGATAAATGCCCGGAACCTCCACATAGGTTAACAGCATCGTTGTTTCCGGCCAGTTGGAACCGTAAAGAAACTCCCCGATGGTTTCCTTTCCTTCCCAGTCGCTTGTCTGCACTCTCTCGTTAAAATAACCGGGAGGAAGCGGCTTTCCTGCCAGAGTATTCACCGGTCTTTCCGGCAGTGAAACAAACTGGGACAGCGCGTGACTGATACGCCCCAGCCACTGCAGATATTTCTTATCCCCGGTAAAACGATAAAGCTTCAGCATGGAATTGCCGGACAGGGTACAGATTCCCGGCGCCGAATGTTTATTCTGGGCATTGGCAAACACCGTTCCCATGGTGTGTGCGCCCATTTTGAAAGCGGTGCTTTCTTCCGGAAATGCAAAATCATAGCTGATCACCCAGGTAACGGCAAGCTCAAAGGCTTCCTCCGCTGCCTTCAGCCACGTTTCCTTTCCCGTAGTCTCGTAAAGCTGCACGCAGGACTCCAGAAAGGCAAAGGCAGATTCGCTGTCAGGGGCCTGGCAGATTTCACCCGGTCCTCCGTTTAAAAATCCCTTCTCCAGATATTCTCTCTGATACAGCTCTCCCAAAGCTTCCGCCGTCTTCAAAAACCGTTCTTCTCCAAAATATTCAGAAGCCAATGCCATGGCTGCCGGCGCCATAGCCCCGCAGGCAGTGTCGCCCTGAATCAGCGTTTCTTTTTCCATATCGATAAACTGGCCAATCTGGCCGTTTTTCTCATACAGACGCACAAAGGCTTCCGCCTGCCTGTAAATACTCCTGGAAATTTCCTGCGTATCCTCTCCCTGTGCTTCCAGGTACATCACCTGTTTTAACAGAAAATACAGAAGGTCTGCGTCTTTTCGCACAAGCAGAACCGGTCTGTCCGTATCCCTGAAATCATCCCCGTAGATTTTGCCTTCGGCATACATGGGGATATACCAGCCGTTTTCTCTCTGCAGTTTTTCCACAATAAACCGAACCGTGGAAAGCGCCTGTTTTCTGGCTGTACCGCAATCTTCCTGCAAAAACGGCCAGGTATTCATACCGCCGCCTACCCAACCGGCCTGCCAGTAAGACGGCGGTGCATCGTTTTCTGTCCCTACCCGATAGTATCCTTCTTCTGTAAAGTTCTTCTCTATGTATTTTTTCTTCACAGTATCGTAGGCTTTGGAAAAAGGAATGGACGCATAATCGCTGCCGGTCTCCAATTCCTCTCTTCTCTCCCGAAATCCCTTAAAAAAGTCCGTCAGATTTTCTGCCGGGAATCGGAAAACAACCACGGTAAGTTCCAATTCTTCTCCCTTTTTCAACAGGATGCCCCTGTCATCGGAAGCCATCTTCGATGTGGGATAGAATCCGGAACCGTCCGGCAATTCCCCGAAGAAATATTTGATTTCCTCCCGAACCGCCGGTACACTGACGATAAAGCTTTCTTTTTCGTCCTGTCTTTCCACGGCAAATCCGGTATATTCCTCCGCTTCCCTGTGTTTTGCCAGCATGAGAAACGCTTCTTTCTGATTTTTATCATAAAATCCAACAGTCGGCGTGCTCATATCTCCGGAGCGCAGCTGAATGCGGGATTTTTCACCCTTGCTGTCAAGATGAGGGATGTCGGTGATCACGCTCTTCCAGCCGTCTGCCGTCTTTTCCGAATGATAGGGCGGATACGGCAGATAGCAGCTTTCCAGCCGGTTTCCGTCATAAACCGCCGCCGGGAAGAAAATATATTCTTCTTGGTCAAAACTCTCTTTTTCTGCCGCCAGAGCCAGAGATACCGGATACTCTGTCTCCCCGTTCATCTTCATGTGCAGGCAGAATACTTCTTTCTCTCCTTCTTTTCTGCGGGTGCATACAATGGTGCAGGGAAAATTCCCGGCAGTATACCGGGTGCTTTCCCCCTCTGTCACCGGAATGATCTCTTTTAGCACCGGCGTAGTTTCTTTGTACTGTTTTAAAACGATCTGATAGTTCATGAGGCTCCCTCCATCTCTTTTTCTCCATCCTTTTCCCAATCAATAGAAAAAGCAAAGGTAAACTCTTTTTCCGCCAGCCAGTATTCCGGTCTTGTCTGAGGACCGCAGCTTCCGGTTCCAAGTCCTCCCATACCGTAATCCACATGGAGCACGGTGCAGCCGGATTTTTCCAGCTGGAAATGATGTGTCTTCCGGTCCAGTTCCTCCCAGAGATATTCCGATACCTGGAAAGAAAACGGACGAGGAGATGTCACAACCATTTTTTCTCCTTCTCTGGAAAGAATACAGCACTGGGTATCACAGTGAGAACCGTTTTCCTGGGGACGGATGTAATCTTCAAACATATCTTTTACGTCAGCTTCAAACCAGTCGATATAAGTTCCTTCTTTTTTGTCCGGATAACACTCCCAGGGTCCTCTGCCAAAATACCGGCAGTGATTCCATTCCGGATCAAGTCTCAATCTCACGCCAAATCTGGGAATCCAGGAGATATCTTTTCGCACGTTCACTGCCAGGCTGGCTGCTATGTTTCCCGTCTCATTCACACGAAATGCTGCCTCTATATGAGCCGCAGGAAGCAGATGATCGCAGACAAGGGCCAGTCTGCACACAATGACTGCATTTTCCCCTTCCCCCGACTCTTCCACAGACGCTTTCGTGTCAAAGGTGTAAGCTTTCAGCCGGTCAAGTCCGCAGTCTTTCCAGTTTTTGGGGATTCCGGGGCTTCTTCCCGCCATACCCATGTCGTTATCCACAGGAGCACGGTACATCTGATATTCCATGGGATATTTCAGATATTCCTTTTCCCCTCTTAAGAGAGAAGAAAATACGCCCGCTGTTTTGTCAAAGCAGTAAGTAAATCCGCGTCCGCTTATCCAGACACTCTTTTCCTCTTCCCGAACCGTCAGCAGCTCTCCCTGCTCATCCGTTTTTCTCTCCTGTGTACAGTCACAGATATCCGTTCCCTCTCTCTTTTCCCCGGCACTTTCCACCTCGGATTCACACAGAGAAAACTGGCAGAAGCCTAAGAACGCATCCTTTTTCAGCAGTCCTTCTTCCTTTTTATGGAAGAATTCTATTTTCAGATACCTGCGGTATCCTTTTGTTTTTCCCATTCCGGGAAGAATTTTGACGGTTTCTCCCGGAAGAACCGTCAGATTTTCCAGCGTGCCTTCTTCCAGCAGTTCTCCGTTTTCCTTTAGCTGCCACCGGATCACGAGATAATCTTTTAAGTCCACAAAATCCATCCGGTTTTCCAGATAAAAATCATCTCCCTGCCTTGTCACATTCGCCGGCCTCTGGCAGTTTGCCAGCTCATAATAGCTGGTGTGCGGGCGTCTGTCGGGATAGACAAGACCATCCACACAGAAGTTTCCGTCATGAAGCTTTTCTCCAAAATCGCCGCCGTAAAGATAACAGTCTTTCCCCTTCTCATCCTTTCTCACAACGGCATGGTCGCACCACTCCCAGACAAAGCCTCCCGCCAAAGAAGGATACCGATAAAAACAGTCAAAATATTCTTTCAGTGCTCCCGGTCCGTTTCCCATGGCATGAGCATATTCCGTGAGAATCAGCGGTTTCTCATAATCTTTTTCAAAGTATTCGTGAATGACTTCCAGCTCCGGATACATCATGCCCTTTACATCCAGACCGCTTTCATCATACTTGCCTGCCTCATCGGAAGATACGATCAGCGACTCGTAGTGTACCAGCCTGGTGGAATCCAGTTCCCGCACCATTTTCCATGCCTTGCAGGCAATCTCTCCGTATCCGGTTTCATTGCCCAAAGACCAGAACAAGACGCAGGGACGGTTTTTGTCTCTCATCACAAGTCTGTGCACACGGTCCAAAAACGGAATCTCAAACTGCGGGTCTTTCTGGGTCATATTGTACTTTTCATTGTCCCGGATTCCGGAGCTGGACCAGGCGCCGTGAGTTTCAATATCTGCCTCATCCATTACATAAAAGCCGTATTCATCGCAGAGCCGGTAAAATTCCGGGCAGTCTGGATAGTGGGAAGTGCGGATGGCATTAACATTGGCCTCTTTCATGAGACGCAGATCCCGAATCATGCGCTCTCTGCTGCACACAAATCCGGTATCCGGGTGACTTTCGTGCCGATTGACACCCTTTAACAGGGTTTTTTTACCGTTTAAAAAAAGCTGCCTGTCTTTCACGCAGACCTCTCGGATTCCCACTTTATCTGCAATACACTCTTCTTCCGTTTCTATTGTGATTCCATACAGATAGGGTTCTTCCGCATTCCAGCTTATAGGCTTTTCCACGAAAAGGTCGGCACAGCCTCCCTGCGTTTTTTCTCTGGCAACCACTTCTCCCTCCCTGTTTTTCAGGGTAATGACGCTTTCCAGATTTCCCTCCAGGGCTGTGGTATGAACCTTGACTTTTGCGTGTTCTCCTTCAAAAGCAGTCTGCACACTGTAGTCAAACACAAAGTTTTCCGGACGCACTAAAACGTACACATCACGGAAAATTCCGGAAAGGCGGAATTTGTCCTGGTCTTCCAGATAAGTGCCGTCGCACCATTTCAGCACCAGAATGCTGATTTCATTTTCTCCTTCTGTCAAAAGGTCCGTAATCTCATATTCCGCTGTGGAATGAGACACCTGGCTGTATCCTGCAAAAACGCCGTTGATATACACATAATGGCAGGAATCCGCGCCTTCCAGATTTAAAAAGAAACGTCTGCCGGCCTTTTCTTTTACCAGAAAGCTTTTCCGATAGCACCCGCACGGATTTTCCTTTGGCACATAAGGAGGCATGTAGGGAATCGGATAGTCGATGTTCACATACTGAAACTGATCATATCCGTAATACTGCCAGTTGGAAGGTACCGGTATCACATCTTCCGCATCAGCCTGCGGATCCGCCTCCTCCGGGCAGGAAAACCAGGCGAATTTCCAGTTTCCATTTAACATAATCACCCGGCCGTTATTCTCTTTTTCCCAGGTGGGATGTTCCGGCGCGCTGGGTATGTAAAAAGCTCTGTCCGGCATCGTGTTGACACGGACAATATCCATATTCTGGTGATAATTTTTATTGTGATGATAGTTCTTATCCATAGCCTCAAAGGCACAGTGTATGCTGTGCGTCCTCCTTTGAAAAATGTAACGGATAAACATTCTCTCCGATTTTTACTTTATAGGTCCCGTCAAATCCTTCAAATCTGCACGTTCCTGTCTCATCGCTTTGTATCTCTGTCTGTGTGTGCCACTGTTCATGAAGCAGCTCTTTTAATTTCCAGTAAGCCGGTTTCGGCGAAAGGTCCCCACGAAGCAGTCCTCCTTCCACATGATTCCAGGTATAGCTGTCACAAAGATCCCAGTAAGTGCACTCCTGCACATCCGGATGGGCAAAGGCCAGTTTATACATTCTTACAAGAAACTGTGCCTGAGTCTCCTCTGTAATCGACTGATTGTCTCTGTACTCTGAAAAATCGGCAATGCCAAGCTGCTTTGCCGTGGTTTTGTCCACGTCCCAGGGAGAATAGCTTCCTTTTCTTGGCGCCGAGGAAGCTCCGATTTCCGTAAACCGCACCGCTCTTTGGTATCTGTCTTTCAGATTGGAAAAATGTTCCCAGATACTCTGGTAAAAGGCAAGCGCATTGGCATTGTACAGTTCAAAATAGCCCCGAATACCGAGTGCATCTACCCGGGCACCGAATTTTTCGGCGCTCTTGATTCCTTTTTCATAAAAGTCCGGATCTATCGTATACCCGCCGTTGTCCACAAGCACCGCATTCGGAAGCAAATCACCCAGAAGACGATACACCAGACCTTCTTCCACGCAAAGGCCGCCCACCTGCTGAATCTGTTCATAAGCTTCGTTCACCGGATGCCAGCAGGATATCCTGTTTCCGTACCGTTCTGCTGTGATTCGGATATGATCTTCCAGTGCTTTTATGGCATCCTGCTTTGTGCAGGAGGAAAGCCACTGGGGTGAGACGTCCTGTCTGGGATAAAGAATCGCATGCGCCGTCAGCTTAAGCCCCAGCTCTTCCGCCCGGCTGACCATGCGCTCCATAGGACCGAAGCCATCCACTTCCTCCAGAAAAGTGTGTTTTCCTCTTTGAGGCTCCAGGACCCGCCATCCCCACCACAGAGTAGCTGCATTGAACAGGCCGCCGATTCTCTCCCAATAGCTTTCCGCTTCTTTTCCTTCACCGCAGGCCAGTTTGTTTGTCATGCTGATGTGACCGTTTGGACAGACTCCAAAGGTAAAATCATGATCCTGGTGAATCACCTGAACCCTGCACCCTTTCTGTGCCTTTCCCTCTTTGTCTGTCAGCTGAAAAGAAAAATTGTGCACTCGATTTTCTCTGATTTTTTTATCCAGAAACGCGTCCATCTCCTCCGCGCTTGTTATCTGTCCCCATTTCCTTTCTTCCATACCTTCTTCCCTTTCCTTTGCTTTCATCTATTTCCCCGCAATG
This sequence comes from uncultured Lachnospiraceae bacterium, assembly GCA_944381635.1. Taxonomy (GTDB): domain Bacteria; phylum Bacillota; class Clostridia; order Lachnospirales; family Lachnospiraceae; genus CALWLY01. Next base: position 23,888 of record CALWLY010000024.1, on the reverse strand, counting down.
CGCCCTGTACACCGACACTAAGTACATCAATGAAAAACGGATCTTTTTCCGTCGTATTCCACCCGATAAAAGTCTCCTTCTTGCTGCCAGCCGTTTGCCCTGGCAATCTCTGTAAGCCTTTCGCTCTTTCTTATGAGAATGCTTCCCGCTTTTCCACTTTCCAGCACGATTTTCTTCACTTTTCCGTCCTTGAGGCAGGCGCTTACCAGAATTCCTCTCTCGCCCCGAAGCGTGCTAAAGGACGCCTCTTCTTCCCATTCCTCCGGGATGGCAGGGAAGAAATCCAGAATACCATTTTCCGTCTGTAAAAGCATTTCCTGCACAGCGTCCGCCGCACACATATTGGCTTCCAGGGTAAACGGTCTGTAATGCATGCAGGTAATGCCAAGGGTTTTATAATCTCCGTTTAGATGAAAACCGTTGGGAGAACACAGATGTCTCCAGAACGTTTTCAGGTAGTATGCCGCTGCATTTCCATTGCCCTGGATTGCATAAAGTTCCGCCATCCAGGTAAAAGAAAAGCCCACCCAGTTGCCGGTTCCCAGGCGCTCCAGATCCAAAATGGACGCATCGATGATCTCTTTGTTTTCCGGCGTATGCGCGTCCATCAGGCGAAGGGGATGCACCGCCATCAGATGAGACATATGACGGTGGGATTCTTCCAGGCTCTCATCCGGAGAAAGCATCAGGACTTTTCGCTCATTAACCGCCAGCTTTGGCAGTTTTTTTCTGATCTTTTTCCACTCCTTCGCCTCTTCCAGTTCCAGCTCTTCCGCCATAGATGCAAGAGCCTCGAAAAGGTACTGCAAAAGCGCCAGGTCATAATTGCTGTTGGGCGTCAGGAACGCTTCCTTTCTGTCATCATGAATCTCCGGCGAACTGGAGATCGGCAGATAATAAAAGCCGTCTTTTTCCTCCAGAATTTCCAGAATAAATTCCGCGCTCTCTTTGCAGTAAGGATAAGCTCTCTCTTCCAAAAACTCCCGGTCTCCGGTAAAACGCCAGTGTCTCTCAAACGCCTGGCAAAGCCACATCTGATTGGTGGGAGAAAGGCAGTACATGGGCCATCCTCCCAACGCTTTTCCGCCTATGGTCATTACCGGAGGCAGACAGATGCCTTTTTTTGCACCAAAAAACTCTCCGGCAAGTTTTCTCCCGCATTCTGCCATATCCCACAGATAATCCAGGTAACTTTCTCCCTCCGGCATGTGGTTGGCTTTCAAATAATGGTAGTAACTCATCTGCAGGTTTAAATCCATATGATAGTCACCCTTCCAAGGCGGCAGAAAGCCGTCGTCCGCAGTCCACACTCCCTGCAGCGGCATAGGGAAGCAGCCCTCTCTGGAGCAGGAGGCAAAAAGATAATTGGTCAGATACCAGTTTCGCTCCACTTCCTTATCCGGCAGACTGATGCCGCTTTTGCCCCAGTACTCTTTCCACCAGAGACAATGGGAGGCAAAAAGGGCATCATATCCCTGTTCCAGGGTCTTTGAAAGCTGCCGTCTTGTATTTTCCACCCAGTTTTCTCCGTCAGAAGAAGTGGCTGCCATATAGTCAATCTCACAGCCTGTGCCCGTAGGTTTTATTTTCAGAAAAATTCCGTACTGAAATTCAGAGTCTATCTCCTGGATAAAATACTTCTCTGTCTCCTCTTCCACACGCACTGCTTCCGGGTAAACAAGCTGTTTTAAAGAATTCGGCTCCGTGTTTTCTTCCAGCTCCTCTCCGGGCTTTCTGTAGTCCGGATTTTCCAGTGTTACCCGACAGTCTTTTTTCGTCTCCACACGGATCATTCCCGCTTTTTTGTCCGCGCTGAGAAAACTTGTCACCCGGAAAGTATCCCCCTCTACTTCCGCCTGCGCCCGGGTAATATCAAGGCTGCTTACCAGCTTTTCGCTCTCTCCCAGATCAAGAATAATCTTCCCGGCCGGCAGCTTGGAGGGAAGGGGTTTAAAGTAGGGTTCCGTAAAGACACGCTGGATCGATTCCTCGTCCCCCTCTCTGGCGATTCTTTTCATGTTTTCAAAAGAAAACTCCGGGCTTAATGTCTCTTCACAGGGCGTAGTATCCCAAATATCCGTCCTGTCAATGCTGAACCGAAGCGCCTGTGAGGAGCCCCAGATCAGCGCTCCCATAAATCCGTTGCCAAGAGGCAGAGCCTCATCCCACCTTTTGATTTCTTTCGGAAAGCTGAAAATATACTGCGATTCCATTTTTTCCTCCGTTTTTGTCTGTATATTTTTTAGTTTTTAAATTTTCTCTTATCATTTCTCTGTTTTTCTCTCATCACCGGGATGCTCTCCACGCATCCAGCTGGGCCTGTTTTTCTGCAATGATGTCATTGACACCGGCAGCCTCCAGCCTTCTTAAAAGCTCCGGTACGTTTTCCTCCGGATCTACCGAACCGCTTGCCAGAGCCGGAACCATCTCGTAAATTACTGCAGAGCAGTTGGCAATCTGCGTCTTCACCAGCGTAGGATCAAAGACAAATCCTGTCAGAGGAGAAACTTCTGTTGTTTGGTCCGCTTCAAATACAATCTGCTGAGACTCCTTCTGTTTCTCGCCCGCTTCGTTGCGATTATACAAAGCCCGGGTAAAATCGGGACTGTAGGACTGTCCGATCTGGAATTCATTGTAGTTAAAGTTATATTTTCCCTCCACCAGGGAATAGTTGCCTTCCTCATCGTATACATAGTCCACCCCTTCCTCTCCCTGGGTAAGAAGCAGGTAAAGTTCATCGTCCGTATTGAGAAGTTCGATCAGTTCCACCGCTTTTTCGATATTGGGTGACTGGGCGTTGACTGCAATTGCCGCATTGGCTCCGGCGGTGGCTTTGATAACGGTTCTCGTGTTGGAAACTACAACCGAAGGGGCTGTGTCCGGAGTACACATACTCATGGCCAATGTGTTGGCATTTCCCGGGAAATCCAGAGTATCCGGCCATCCGGTAGTCTGCTCCACCACAAACTTACCTGCCCTTCTGTCGGCAGAAGTATCTTTCACTGTGGCGCCGTCTTTTCTCACATAGCCTTTTTCATACCATTCATGCATGATCCGGCAAAATTCCATAAATTCTTCGGTGCCATACTGGTTAATCACCGTATAAGGGTCTTCATAGCGGATCCAGCCGGGTACTTCCACATCCCCCACTTCTTCCATATCCCAGTAAAGAGGAGCGTCGGAAAACAGGTTATAGACTGCAGATGTTTCCCACCCAATCATATCCGGATATTTTTCCAATACCTGTCCGATAAATTCCCCGCTTGTCTTCAGAATTTCCAGCGTGGGTTTTCCCTTTAAGGACTGCCAGTCAAAATCAAATTCCTCTGCCAGATCGGAGCGAAAACGGAAACCGTTTCTGGAAGTTGCACCCCATTGCTGGTAATTGACAGCTGCACAAATTTTGCCTTCCACGGTCACTCCCTGCCATAATTCCTCCGGGATTCTGGAGTAAGTTTCCGGAGCCAGCTTCGGAAGAAGCTCTGTCAGATCCGCGTACGCGCCTTTCTGGGCGTTCTCGTAAAAGTTAATGCCTCCCCAGCTTGCCGTAAAACAAAGATCCCACGGGTCTCCGGAATTGATGATCAGATTCATTTTCTGCGCATAGGTGGAGGGTTCCAGAAAAACAAGATTCAAATGGGCATTGATCTTCTCCTCGATAATCGCATTAGCTTTTTCCATAATTCTGTCCGTATCCTGTACCGGTCCCTGAGAAATATAAAAGTTCAGTTCCACCGGTTCCGTGTCCTCTTCCGCATTGATTCCCAAGTCCGATGCGCTGCCAGTCATGCTCTCACCGACTGCGATGTTTTCCCCTGCAGGATCTGTTTTATTTCCGGCGCTGTCTCCGCATCCTGCCAACATGGTTCCCACCATAGCTGCGGTCAGAAAAACCGACACTATTTTTTTCTTATTCACAGGCCTTCCTCCTCCCCTTTTTGTCTCTGCTGCTCCTATCTTATTACCATCATTTTCATTCTTTTTTTTCTTTCTTTCAACCATGACTTTTTGTGAAGGTCTAAAATTTTCTTGTTTTCGTTCTCTGATTTTTAACACTGCCTACAAAAACTTACACTTCTGACAAAATTCCTCCTAAAAAGTGGAAATTGCCTGTTGTAAGCAGGACATTTTCAGTACAAGCCTACTGGGAAAATATTCTAATGAGATAGAGTTTTTTAAGAGAAAATCTTGAAAATTTGCCTTTCTGTTTTTATAATAAATTAAGAATTTTATACAGAATCTATAATTTTTTATATAGAAAGAGGCGTAGCATATGGCAACATTATTTTCCGGAAATTCAGTGAAAAAGAAAAAAGAGAGTAAAAGTTTTTATACCGTGCTTTTACTCTCTTTTCTTGCAGTCTCCATTTTTTCCACTCTGCTTCTCACTGTTATTCTGTCCGCCAATTATCTGAAGGCTTCCACTTCCTCCGCCGGCAGCTACAGCCAGCAGGTTCTATCTCAAACAAACTATGCCCTCAACCAGATGGACGAAAATGTGGATCGCCTGTCCGTGTCACTTCTTTCCAACACCGGAGTCACCGCTTTTCTTTCTCTCAACGATTACTATGGAAATGTTCCGGTTACTGCAGGACACATCCTGGATGAACAGATGATGATCCTCCCCTATGTGGAAAATATCTATCTGTACAATCCCATTCTGGATCTGGTGTACTCTGCCAAAACAGGAACTCAACGGCCTTTGGCGGAGTCCGAAGACCCGGAAATTCTTTCCCGTCTCCAGGACCCCACTTTTGTGGAACAATACGACGGTTCTCCTGTTCCATCCGGGAGAAATGACGAAACCAGCTCCTATGAATATTTTACCTACTATATTTTTGATACGCATTCTGCTTCCAACGGAGTGCCAAGCGCTATTGTGATCAACCTCTACGCTTCCACTCTGACGGAATCTATCCGTTCCATGAAAGAACTGGGCAGCGCAAACGACACCTGTTTTATGGTTCTGGATGAAAACCGGCATTATCTCACCGGACTGCCGGATCCGGCTTTTCTTGAAAACCGCGACTGGGTTGAGCCGGTTCTTAATGAAATCGACTCTCATCCCGGCGAATCCTCTTTTATTTCCATAAACGGCGTTCTCTATCTTCAGACGAATACCTGCGCCAACACAAACGACTGGTATCTTCTGAATTTTACACCCGCCTCTTTGCTCATAAAGCCTATGCTTACCACGGCTCTCAGCGGTATTGTGATCTTTATCGTGATTCTTATGATCACCTGTTTTGTATGTTCTCTTCTGGCAAAGCGCTTAAACAGCCCTTTCCAGTCTCTGGAACGCCTTGTAAAAGAGTCCGGGAAAATACCGAAAGAAACTTCTCATTCTCACCCGAGAGAAATTCAGACGATTCTGTCTGCCATTTCCTCTTTGCAGGAAAACAATGCCAAACTACGCTCTCTTCAGAATGAAACCAGATATTCTCTGATCCAGTCTTTTTTGAACAAACTGGTCTCCAACCAGCAGCCGGATTCTCCCCTTATGATTTCCAGAGAATTAAACCGTCTGAATCTCAACTACCTGGAAACGGAAAGGCTTTGCATGGTTGTGCTCAAAATCGACCGGTATCAGGAATTCGTATCCAGCAGCGACTCAGATAAACTGTGGGCTATGCGTTTTTCTGTTGCCAACATCGCAGAGGAGATTGTCTCCCCTAAATATACCTGCAATGTTTTCAGCCGGGGCGACGACAAAGTTGTCCTGCTTCTGGCATGCGGATGGGACGAGGAAGATCCGGAAAATCTCAAGAAAAATCTTCTCTCCCTCTTTGCTTCCATCCAGGAAAGTGTAAGCTTTTTCCTGCATTTTACCGTGACCATCGCTTACAGTTCTCCTTTCCAGGGTATCAAGCGCATTCCCAGTGTATACAAAAACCTGGAGAGCACACTTTTGTTAAAAATGCGTTTCGGTCACAACAGCGTCATTCCCTCCTGGAAGCTGGATGATACCACTACGGAATCCTTCCACCTGTCTTCACGCACGCTGACAAAGCTCCTGGACTGTCTTGCAGACGGAAATCTTTCTGAGGCAAAAGATACCTGGCAGAACCTGACCAACGGAATTTATGACTTTAATTACAACGAAGTCATCTCCACGCTGATCCATGCAGGCTACAGTATTTACGAGCGTATGAGTGAGAAATATCCCATGATCAAAGAGTCTCTCACCACAGCTCTCAAAACTTTTCTTTCAAAAGTTCAGACAGCGGAAGTCCGGGAAGATATTCAGGCAATCTGCGAAGATTATTTGAGTACCATCTGTGCTCTCACCTTAAAGCTGAAGGAAGACCCTGCCGGACAGACATCCTCTGTCATCACACAGAAAATCGTTCAGATCGTACAGAGGGACTACGCAGATCCTTCTCTGTGTCTGTCCTCCATCGCCGATGAGATGGAGCTGTCTTCCAACTATATCGGCCATATTTTCCGCCAGAATATGCAAAAATCGGTGGCTCAGTATCTTTTGGAACTTCGCATGGATAAAGTTGCTCAATACTTGCAGACCACCGACTATCCGCTCCAGAAAATCCTGGACCTGACCGGTCTGGAACGGAACAATTATTTTTATTCTAAATTTAAAAAGCACTTTGGCCTGTCTCTCACAGAGTACCGGCAGATTCACTGCAATGCCTCCCCCGAAGAGAGTACAGAAGCCCCAAATGATTAACCGTAAAAATCCACTCTATCCTCAGCGGTTTATGGAAACCGCCATTCTGTGATACGTATGACGGACGCCGCGGATGGCCACAGAATAAGCCTGGATATTTTCCGGCAAGGCCATTCCCGGATAGCCGGTGTCACCGATGTGGTGAATGTCCGTGCCTGTCATTTTGCACATCATGGCAATCTGGCGGATCGTCTGGGTATCCGCCCCTTCCTGACTGGTGCCGATGGCCGTGATCGTCATGACTCCAAGGCTGTGGGCGAAGGTCACAAGACTTTTCACATATTCCATGGTAATTCCGGGAACCGTACCCGGAGCCGGAAGAAGAATGATATCCGCGCCGGCCTGCACAAAGCTTTCAATGTCTTCTTTTGTGATGATATTTTCAGCAGCTTCCGTGATAATGCCGGATGCGTGCATCTTGCCTGCTGCCAGTATCACATCTTCTCCAACCGCTGTCTTCAAGGCTTTTAACGAATCGGTGATGGCCTTGTTGCTCACACCGTTTCCCGGATTTCCTGTAAGAAGGATCAGATCTGCTCCCATTTCCTTAGCCCGCAGAGCATTTTCCGCCGTGGCCTTCCTGCCTTCTGACATTTCCCACAAAGTTCCTTTGTTTTCAGAAGCCAGCTCTTCCTCCACAGGTTCTAAATTCAGCCCGATCATTCTTCCGGTCAGACGTTTTAACTCTCTTATGGTTTCCTCCGGTTTTACCGGCGGCAGTCCCTGAATGACCGGATTTTTCACATCAAACATATTTAAAAGCACAAGGTCCGCACCCATAGCGGACACAAACTCCGCGTTTGTCACATCGGAAAGAAGGGGCATCGTAATCCCGATGCATTCCGCTGCCATTACTCTTCCTTCGCTTTTCTGTATGCTTAAAAGCAGTTCTTTTTTTCCATAGGACGCCAAGTCTGAGGCTGTGGCATCCAGCATTCTTTTTGTCATGATGTTATCTCCTTTTATTTTCCGGATCTTCCCCGGATGTTGTCTGCACAGGTGTGCACGAAAAGCGCACGGTCAGAAGTCTGAATGACTAAAACTGCGCTTTTTTAATTACCTTCTCTCCCTCTGCATTCTCTCAAAGATATCATAAGTCTGCCTGTCATAGCAACACATAATGATTTCCATTCCGTAATAGGGATTTCTGGCAAGCCAGTCATAAACCGCATCGAGGGCTGCCGCTGCTGCCTTTCCGGCGGGATAGCCATACGCGCCCGTGGAAATAGCCGGAAATGCAATGCTGTGTATGTCGTATAACTTGGCCAGATTCAGAGAATTCCGATAGCAGTCTCCAAGCAGAATCCGATCACTTTCCCTTCCGGAATAAACCGGACCGACTGTGTGAATAATGTATCTGGCATTCAGTCTGTAACCCTTTGTAATCTTGGCTTCTCCCACCTGACAGCCTCCAAGCTTTTTGCACGCTTCCAAAAGCTCCGGCCCTGCCGCCCGGTGAATGGCTCCGTCCACGCCCCCTCCTCCAAGCAGGCTTCGGTTGGCTGCATTGACAATACACTCGCAATTCAGCCTGGTGATATCACCCTTGCTGATTCTGACATTATTTTCGCGGATGTAATTTTCTCGGATACTGTTTTCTCTGACGCTGTTTCCTCTGATACTGTTTACTGCAAAATTGTTTTCTGCCATCTGTCATTCCTCCCCATTTTTACTGCTCGGTTGTCCCCCTATTTCAGTATACTACACAGGGAGAAAAAAAGTGTAGAAATCGGGCAGAAACTCCATAAAAATTTAAAGAGGATACTGCAAACTTTAGCTTCTTGCAATATCCTCTTTTTTTATGCTGTTTTAAATTTTGTCTTTTATTTAACTTATCAGAAACTTATTCCTGCACCAGCGATACTTTCACGCTGACACATTTGCTTCCGGTCAGAGATTCGCTGTACTCATCCGGTTGGCTGCCTCCTGCAAACAGCGTGTAGCTGCCGCTTTCATAAAAGGCCTCTCCATCGTCTCCGATAACTGCAAACTGTTTGCCGTCCACGGTAAATTCCACTTCTGTCTCCTCACCAGGAAGAAGATGAACACGTTTCATCTGGCAAAGCTTGTGAACCGGAACTCTCACACTTGCCTCCTCATCACGAATGTAGCACTGCACAATCTCGTCAGACTCCACATTTCCTGTATTCTTTACCTTTACGGAAACGCTGACAGAATCGCCGGCCTTTATGTGCTCGCAGTCTGCTTTCATATCTGAATAAGCGAAGGAGGTGTAGCCAAGTCCATATCCAAACGGATACAGAGGTGTTTCTTTGAAAAACTTGTAGGTACGGTTGTCCATGCTGTAGTCCGTAAATTCCGGCAGATGGTTGTCATTTTTGTAGAAAGTAACCGGCAGTTTTCCGGACGGGCTGTATTCGCCGAAAATCAGATCGCTGACTGCTCTGCCGCCAAGGGCTCCCGGATACCAGGCCTGAATGATGGCATCCGCCTGCATTCCCTCTGCAAAGTCGATGGCGCTTCCTGTCATATTCACGAGAATAACCGGTGTATTTCTCTCGCATACGACACGAACCAGTTTTCTCTGTACTTCGGGAAGCAAAAGGTCTTTTTTATCTCCGGTAAAGTCACCGTTGCCCATCTCTTCTCCCTCGATGGTTTCGTCCATTCCCACTACAAGAATAACGGCATCGGCACGGTCTGTTAACGCTTTTACTTCCGCAAAACCGTCCCCAACATAGCCCGGGTCTTCCAGGTTATCCTTATACAGATGGCAGCCTCTGGAATATTCCACTCTCACATCCGGAACGGCCTGTCTTACCGCTTCCAAAACTGTCACATACTCGTTGGCAGTTCCGTGATAGTTTCCGTTTAATGCAGTCACGGAATCCGCGTTGGGTCCGATCACCGCGATTCGTTTCAGTCCTTCTTTCTTCAGCGGAAGAACCCCATCATTTTTCAACAGAACCATGGTTTTTCTCGCCACATCCAGGTTCAAAGCGCGGCTCTGGGGAGTATCCACATCGTCGTAGCCCAGATCGTCCCAGGGAGTCTTTTCATCAAACATTCCCAGTCTCATCCTGGTAGTCATCAGATGCTCACAGCAGGTGCGGATTTCTTCTTCAGTAATCAGCCCTTCCTGCAATGCCTGCAGTATATATCCGTACATTTTGCCGCAGTTTAAGTCACAACCGTTTTTCACAGCCAGCGCCGCAGACTCCTGAGGGGTATCTGTCACGTGATGATACAGATGAAAATCTGCAATCGCCCAGCAGTCAGAAGTAAAGTAACCATCAAAATGCCACTTGCCACGCAGCAGTTCTCCCATCAGGTAGGGATGCGCACAGCAAGGATCTCCGTTTGTCCGGTTGTAGGCTCCCATCACGCCTTCCACTTTTTCGTCCACCAAAGCTTTGAAAGCGGGAAGGTAGGTCTCAGCCATATCTTTTTTGCTTGCCTGTGCATCGAATTCATGACGGATTTTTTCCGGTCCGCTGTGAACGGCAAAATGCTTTGCGCATGCTGCTGTTTTCAGGTATTTTTCATCTTTTCCCTGAAGGCCTCTCACAAACGCTGCACCCATGCGGCTTGTCAGGTACGGGTCTTCTCCGTAAGTTTCCTGCCCCCGTCCCCATCTGGGATCTCTGAAAATATTTACGTTAGGGGTCCAGAAAGTAATTCCTTTATAAATTCCGTATTCTTCGTACTTCTGATAAGTATTATATTTGGCTCTTCCCTCGGTGGAAGCAACGTCCGCTACCTTCTCAATCAGTTCATCGTCAAAAGTTGCTGCCATACCAATTGCCTGAGGGAACACTGTAGCCATTCCCGATCTTGCAGTTCCGTGCAGAGCCTCGTTCCACCAGTTAAAATAAGGGATACCGAGACGTTCAATTTTTGCTGCCTCATAGCGCATCTGTGAAGCACATTCTTCGATGGTCATATGTGCGACCAGATCCTTGGCACGGGTCTTAAAGTCCAGTGATTCATCCTGATATTTTTCCATGTTTTCCTCCCAATATTACCGCCAAAGCGACTTGTTTTTTCTTTTATCATACTGGATTGACCATGGTTTTTACATGTGCATTTTTTACTTTTTCCTGTACTTTTTTTACTTTTTTCTGTGCTTTTTTCCTTTTATGCAAACTGCTTTTCCAACTTTATAAGGCAGCGCCTTCCGTCGGTTCACAGGCGAATATGGCTGCTCCGGCCGCCGCCTCCTCTTCCCGCTCTGAACACATCAGCGGAAGATGAAAAACCTTTTCTGTCATTTCTCTCATCAAAGCGTTCTTTCGCATTCCGTTTCCGGAGGCAATGAGACATGTGCGCCCTTTCTTTACTTCATCCGGAAAGCCCTCATACAGCTCCTTTAGCTCCTCACCCATCCCTCTTACAAAACCTAAAATAAAATCGGAAGGGTGAAAGTTTTCGCTGTTAAGGCCAAAGAACCCGGATTCTTTCTCCCCGGTTCCTCTGCCGCCATAAAGGTTCGGAACCGCTTTCAGGGAAGTTTCCCCTTTCTCCCGGGCCAGCTTGGCCATAATTTCATAGGCGTCGGGCTGTGTTCCTGCAAACAATTCACATACTTCGGAAAAGAACGCAGCTAACCTTTCATAAACTTTGCCGCCGTTTAAAGAAGCTCCCACATACAAATAGCCTCCATCGGGGAACGGTCTTATTTCCGGTTTCTGCTGTTTCTTCCCGTCTTCTGTCCGGTCAATGTAAAGATTTGGAGAGTAAACGGATACCTGAGAACCTGTACCTACATTGACGCTGATTGCTTTTTCTCTATCTCCCACTGCTCCTAAAAAACTTGCCTGGTTATCGCCGATTGCCGCAAAAACCGGTTTGTTCTCATACAGCCCCACAACTGTTTTTCCCTGGGACACTTCGGGATAATACTCTGTTTTCACCCCAGCTTTTGTAAGTGCCTCCCAGTCGAAATCTCTTTTGACTAAATCAAAGCCGCCGAAACTTGCCGCTATGCTCTCGTTTACACCCGCTGTCTTTCTCCCTGTCAGACACACTGCCAGGTAATCACCAATGTTTAAAAATTTTACGGCTTTCTCCGGTATTCTGCCATTCTTCTGCATATAAAAGTGAGTCACACTCCCATATCCGGAAAACATGGGATATCCTGTTTTCTCTGACAGATACTCTTCATAGGTTTTATCATCCCGATAAATTTCTTTTCCGCACTCTTCTTTCCATGTATAAAAAGGGGAAACCGCCCGTCCGTCTTTGTCTACATAGACAATCCCGTGCATCTGGCTGGAGATTCCCACTGCTTCAAAATCATCCTGTACAAATTCTTTCAACAGATTTTTTACTTTGTTTACGATTTCGTCGGCATCCTGTGCGTAACCCTGATTTTTTAAAAATGCATTGGACGCCGTCCGGTTTTTTATTATTTTTTCGGTTTCCCTGTCATACAAAACCACACAGATTGATGTGGTACCGATATCAATCCCTAGCGTTTTCATAGGTTTTTCTCCTCAAGGAACGATGTATCTTCTCCTGTTCCTGTTGTATAAAAATGTGTGCGCTGCAGCGCGATTGCCTTCAGGCAATAGTTCCCGGCAATCTCTGATTGCCTGTGCGCCGAGTGCGCATCCACAGCGGAGCATCTTTTTTATACGATAAGAAATGAAGTTTCTTATCGTATAAAAAAGAGCACCACGGATTTACTCCGCGAATGCTCTTTCAGCTTCGATTTCTTATTTTACAGCTCCGCTGCCGAAGTTCTGCTCGTAGTTGTCGTAGCTGCCGTATTTTCTCCAGATGTCCATCATCATCTCATAACGATCCAGAGCAAGTCCTGTGTAAACACAGTTGGATGTGGAGAAAATATAGCCTCTTCCGGTTGCCATGCCTTCACGCAGAGAACGCATTACATCTGCGCGGCATTCTTCGTCTGTTCCTGTCTGTAAAAGGCCGCAGTTTACGTTTCCTACCAGGCAAATGTCGTTGCCGATGATCTTGCGCACTTCCGGAATGGATACGCCGCCCTGAGGATCCAGAGAGTGGATAGCATCCGGTTTGCAGTCTGCCATCTGTTTTACGATAGGCATAATGTTTCCGTCTGTATGTTTGATGGTGTAGTAACCCATTTTGCGGTACTCTGCAATGACTTCTTTCAGGTAAGGAACGATAAACTCATCGAAGTTGTCCGGGCTGAAGAAAGGGTTTACGTTGAAGCAGTAGTCAGAGCAAAGGGTAAATCCATCATGCAGATGTCCTTTTTCGTCCAGCGCTCTCGCAAACTCAAGAGCGTCATCCAGACGTTTCTTTGACTCGTCGTTGAGTCCTTCCGGATCTTCATACATGCGCATGGAGAAATCCATCATGCTGTCTCCGTCCGGGATTGCCCAGGTCGGATCTCCGTGCATCATGATATAGTATTCGTCACCGCTCTTTTCACGGATCAGCTCTAACAGCCACTGTGTGTTCTCAACGCCTGCCGGATTGGGATGTACGAAAATTGCGCTGTGGTCGTAAGCTTTTGCTGTGTCAATGTAAAGCTGAGCCATTTCGTTCATATGAAGGCTTCTTTCTTTGTAGCTCATCTGATTCCACTGCTCATAAAAACGATGGGAGGGGTGAACCTTTCCGAATTTTTCCATAGTAAGGAAGTATACCAGTTCAAAAGTAGGTACCTGTCCTCCGATCGGCTCACATTTTAAAGTTTTGATAAATCTCTCGCGATGTGTCATAATTTCCTCTCAGTCTGCCGTATCTGACGGCTCAAATCTTCTTTCAATCCGCCTCATCTGACGGTTCGAAAAACATACTCTCCATATAGTAGTCCTGGAAGACCTGATCTCCGCCCAGGTTCCAGGTCGCTGCGGAAGCTGCCAGTGCTTTTGCTTCCTCCAGCTTATCTGCACTGCCGAGGATTTTCTCCGCCCCGGCAAGAGCTGCGTTTCCGCAAACTTTTATTTTTTCTCTCGGGATTCCGGGAATAAGCCCTATCTTCTGCGCATTTTCCACGCTCATATAAGCGCCGAATCCTCCTGCTATCAGGAATTGATCCAAATCGTCTTTTCCTATTTTCGCCGTGTAAAACATCGTCTCAATTCCTGCACGGATAGCGCTCTTGGCAAGCTGTACCTGGCGAATGTCTTTTCTTGTGAGGCCGTTTCTTCCGTCAAAGAGGATTTCTTCCTCCTCCATATATCCGGTCTCGTCCATGATTTCGCTGTCCAAAAGTCCTGCCACGCCATCAATGACGCCGCTTCCACAGATTCCCTGGGAAGGTCCGTCTCCGATCACATGAAACTTCCACGTGTCGTTTTCCCATCTCACATGGTCTATGGCGCCGTTTACTCCGCGCATTCCCATGGAAAGACCTGCGCCCTCAAAAGCCGGTCCCGCTGCAGTAGAACAGCAGGAAATCTTTCCGTCCAGGAAAAGGGCAATCTCTCCGTTGGTTCCGATATCCACCATCATTTTCTTCTCTGTGCCGGTGCATACATCCTCCGCCAGCAAAGCTGTGGTAATATCAGCGCCCACAAACGCAGAAATGCAGGGCGGCAGATACACGCGGGCGTCTTTGCACGGCAGGGACAGCTCTTCTCCTTTCATCCACTCTCCGAACAGGCAGTCTGCCTCAAACGGTGAGTGAGAAAGACTCTCCGGGTTTCTTCCGGTCAGAAAATAAAGCATGGATGTATTTCCTGTGATCACCACGGTCTCAATCTCTTCCACACAGGCTTCCGCCTGGGCAGCCAGTTTCTCCAAAAGCTGACCGATCGCTTTTCTCACCACATCTGCCAGCTCTTTGCTGCTTCCCGAAAGAGAAGCTTCCATTCTGGAAATAACATCCGCTCCAAAGGCAGCCTGGGGATTCCATTCTCCCTGACCTGCCGCTTTTTTGCCGTCCCGAAATAAAGACGCTGCCAGGGTGGTAGTACCGATGTCCACCGCTGCGCCCAGATGCTGATACAAAGCATTTTTGCCGCTTTCTCCTGTGTCCTCTTTTAAAGAATCCTCTGCAGCATCCAGACAGATTTTTCCCTGCGCTTCTTCCTGCCCGAAGGCTTTCTCCGTCCTGATCTCTCCGCCGTCAACAGCCTTCAGAAAGCAGGCAAGGCGCATTCCCTTTTTATAATTTTCCTCTCCCAAAAGGGAAAGCTCCTGTTTGGTAGGAGCCGGAAAATTTCCGTTTGCAAAAACCTTACATTTCCCGCAGATGTGATTGCCTCCGCAGGGCATAACGATTTTTGCATCTTTTTTCAATAAATCAGATACTTTGCTTGAATCGGGAACCAGAAGTTCCTCTCCGTTCACCCAAAATCTGATGGTTTCCTGTCTCTTTTCAGTCTCCACATTTATGCCTCTTTTTCCTAGAATTCCTTTACAGCCCCCAAAAACGTTTCGATGTTTTCCCGCAGCTGCTCCTGCCGCTGTTCTTTCCGGTGTCTTAAAATAAAACGACGCCGAAGTAGGTCACAGTATTCGCCCCATTAATATAACGCATACCGCAAAGTTTTGCCAGTTCCGAAACGTTCATACCGTAAGCTTCCAGTGATGACATGGCATCCTCGGGATGTCTGCAGGGCTCTCCTGTCTTTTTGCCGCAGACCTGGCAAAGCCGGCATCCTCCTGCTCCCAGGAAAAGCGGCTTTTTCCCATGATCCGGGAACGACAGTCCGCGGATTTTCTGTGCCAGATCATTATGTATTTTTCCGGCAAGCATCATTCCTTCAAAATCGTAGCTGTCTTCCAGTTCTCCTACTGTCTGGTAGACAAACGCGTACTGATACCCTTTTGCCTCTTCAATCAGTTCTTCCACAGTTCCTATGTCCGGCGGACACATATAGCTTTTTCCATAATTTCCGCAGGCATTGGATTCGCACATTTTCCGAAATGCCGGTTCAAAAGAAATCTCGGAAACAGCCGTAACCGCCGCAGCATTGGCTCCCATGGAAAGAACCTGCTCTCTTAATTCCTCATACATAAATGTGCCGTTCCTTTTAAGCGATTCCTTTGCAGAAAGCAACTGCTGCGTCTGCTGCGCTTGCTGCGTCGGATGTATATTTGTCTGCACCGATCTGTTCGCAGAAAGCTTCTGTTACAGGAGCGCCGCCTACCATGATCTTTACTTTGTCACGGATACCTGCTTTTTCTGCTTCTTTTACAACTTCACCCATAACCGGCATAGTTGTTGTCAGCAGTGCGGAGCAGCAGATGATCTGGCAGTTCTGTTCCATAGCTGTTTTTACATAAGTTTCAGGATCTACGTCTGTTCCCAGATCCACAACTTCGATACCTTTGCCTTCCATCATCATCTTAACCAGGTTCTTTCCGATGTCATGTAAGTCACCTTTTACAGTACCGATGCAAACTTTTCCTACAGATTCCACGCCGCTTTCGGAAAGCAGAGGTTTTAACAGAGATGCTCCCATGTTCATAGCACGTGCAGCAACTAAAACTTCCGGTACGAATACTTCGTTGTTTTTGAATTTTTCACCAACGATATCCATACCTGCCAGAAGACCCTGATCCAGAATTTCTTTTGCATCAATGCCTTCATCGATTGCCTGCTGTACCAGCTCCTTTACAACTTTTGCTTTTCCTTTCTGCAGATTTTCACAAATGTCATTTAAAATACTCATGATGATTCCTCCTTGTTTTTCTATGCTTTTTGCATTGCTTTTGGCATGATTATAGCACGCTTTTTTTCCCGGTTCCTTGTATAAAAATGCTCTGTTTGGTAAATTTTTGTCTTTTTTACTTGACATACCAATTCGATAAAAGCATACTGAAAGCAAACGTAACTTTGGAGGTTTTTATGGCACCCAAAACCACTGCACCATCTCTTCATTTTGACCCGGAACTGGCCAAATCCTGTTCCAGGGCTTTTTCCATAGCGACAGGACTTGGCTGTACCGTATCGGACGCTCACGGTCTTACTCTCTATGAGCACGGCTATGGCTGCGCCAGCTGTGAACTGTGCGGTATTGCGGGCCTTCCTCACGAAAACTGCATCTATGCCCACAACTACGGCATGACAGCGGCCGAAAGATTCGGAGGCCGTTACATTTACTTTTGTCCCATGGGGTTGACCTGCTTTGTCTCCCCCATCATCGGCGATACGGCCAGCGCCGCCAAAATCACGGTGGGACCTTTTATCATGGTCGAAAAAGAGGATTTTATAGACTGCGAAATTCAGGAACATTTCGGAGATTCTCCCGAAGCCCTGAAACAGGCTGTTGCTTTTCTGGACAAGATTCCCGTTGTTCTGCCGGAAAAAGTGCAGGAGCTTTCCGTTCTTCTGTTTATGGCTGCCGGTTTTATGAACAATCTATCCGATGAAAACCGATTTCTGTCCATGGCACGCTCGGATTCCCTGCAAAAGCAGATCAGTACCTATATCCAGCAAATGAAACAGCAGGCTGCTCCTTTACACTATCCTTTTGAAAAAGAAAAAACTTTGATCCAGAGCATCTCTCACTACGACAAGGAAGGAAGCCTGCAGTATTTAAAGGAATTCCTGGCTGCTCTTCTTTTAAACAGCGGCGGAAATCTGGAGTGGATGAAATCCCGCATCTATGAGTTTCTGGTACTTCTCTCCCGCACCGCTATCGACGGAGGAGCTCAGGAAAGCGACGCCATGCGCCCCCTGGCCAACTATCAGAAAGCCGCAGGCACTTTAAAAAGTTTCGATACATTAAGCGCCTGGCTTGTAAAACTTCTGGAAAACTTTATGGACGGTTTCCTTCGTTATTCCGATACCAGACACGGAAATCTGATCAATCGCTGCATTCAGTATATGGACGCCCATTATTCCCAGCCTCTTTCTCTGGAACAGACCGCTTCGGCCATCGGTCTCTCCCCCGCTTATCTGAGCCGTATTTTCAGAAAAGAGACCGGCATCACCTTTAACCATTACCTGAATCAACTGCGCATAACCAAAGCCAAAGACCTGCTGCGCCACACAAATATGCGCCTTTTGGATATTGCTCTTCTCACCGGCTTTGAAGACCAGAGCTATTTTACCAAGGTATTCCGCCGCACTGCCGGTCTCTCCCCCAGCGATTACCGCAAGCTTCGCCAGGGGAAAACATCCAATCAGGAAGAACACAATTAAATGCCTGTCATCGGGCGCTGAAACCAAAACAAGGGTACTGCCAAACCAGAGAATTTCATTTTCTTCTGATTTGTGCAGTACCCTTATTCTTATTGGCAGTAAATCACTATGTCAAATCACTTCTCAAAACTTATTTGGAAGCAAGCCATGCATCCAGCTGAGCCTGTTTTTCTTCCACGATCTTGGAAGCGCCTGCTGTTTCCAGCCTATCTAAGAATTCAGGAATGGTTTCTTCCGGATCAACAGAACCGGTTGTGATAGGAAGCAGCATTTCGTTTACAACTGCTGTTACGTTTGCGATTTCAGTCTGTACGTTGGAAGGATCGAATACAAAGCCGCTCAGCGGAGATGCCTCTGCTGTCTGGTCGCCTTCGTAAATAACCGCATACATTTCTTCAGACTGTTTTCCTCTGTCATTCTGTGCCATAGGTACACGGTCGAAGCCTTCATCGTCATAGGACTGTGCAATCTGGTAATCGTTGTAGTTGATGAAATATCCGCCGTCTGTATAAACTACATTGCCTTCTTCGTCGTAGCTGTAGTCCACACCTTCTTCACCGTAGCAGATCAGTTTGTAAAGTTCATCGTTGGTATTTAACAGTTCCATCAGTTCTACGCATTTTTCAATGTTAGCAGAGTTGGAGTTTACAGCAACTGCAGCTGTAGGTCCTGCAGCTGCAGGCATAACCAGGTCAGTAAGACTTACTTCTACTGCCGGTGCAGCATTAATGTCAGTTACCATACTCATAGCTTTGTCAAGAGGGAAGTCGATATCATCCGGCCATCCTAAAGCAACCTCAAACAGGTATCTGCCTGCCTGACGATCCGGGCTTGTGTCAGTAACGGTTGCAGCGTCAGCCGGGATGTAGCCATTTTCATACCATCTGCGCATAATCTTGCAGTATTCCATAAAGTCTTCGGAAGCATACTGATTGAATACTGTAGTAGGATCATCGTAATTGATCCAACCAATACTTCCCACAACACTGTCTCCTACATATTCAGAGTTGAAGAACTGTGCAGCCTGTGCCTGTGTGAACAGGTTGGAACCAGCCTGCGCTTCCCAGCCAATCATATCCGGATGAGCTTCCATAGCGGGAGCCAGATATTCTGTCTCGATCTTGTTCAGAGCATCAAAGATGTCCATACCTTTTACAGACTGCCAGTCAAAACCAACTTCTTCTGCGATATCTTCGCGGAAACGCAGTCCCAGACGTTTGGAAGAACCGAAAATCTGATAGTTAACCATACCGTAAATCTTGCCGTCTACTTTCATGCCTTCCCACAAGGATGCAGGGATTCTATTATAGGTTTCCGGAGCCAGTTCCGGCAGAAGTTCGGTCAGGTCTGCGAAAGCGCCCTTCTGAGCATTTCCATAGTAATCGCCCAGCCAGTTGGATGTGAAGCACATATCCCATTCATCGCCAGTGTCAATCATCAGCTGCATGGTTGTGTAGTCTGCCAGAGGGAAAATATTCAGGTGTGCCCCGATTTCCTCCTCAATAATC
Source organism: uncultured Lachnospiraceae bacterium (assembly GCA_944381635.1). Lineage (GTDB taxonomy): Bacteria > Bacillota > Clostridia > Lachnospirales > Lachnospiraceae > CALWLY01. Next base: position 4,642 of record CALWLY010000024.1, on the reverse strand, counting down.
GCATTAGCTTTTTCCATAACCCTTTCCTGGTCATTGAAAGGAGTGGATGACATGTAGAAATCAATCTCTACCACATCTCCGTTGTCCGCGCTGTCTGTTGTCTCAGCGCTCTCAGTGCTTTCTGCAGCCGCTGTACTCTCAGCAGCTTCTGTTCCAGCGCTGCTCTCGCTGGTTGTCGTTTCCGTGCTTCCTCCGCATCCTGCAAGAAGGCTCATGGTCATAACGCCTGTCAGCAGCAAGGATATCACTTTTCTTTTCATACTTTTTCCTCCTTCTGGAATAAGATATTTTTTAAACATCTTTTGCAGATGCTTATTACGTTGTTATAGTTTTTAAATCTTACCTCTTTTTCATCGGAGAGCCGTAGCTCTTACTCTTTTACCGCTCCGATAGTCAGTCCTTTGTTGAAATATTTCTGCAGCATAGGATACAGCAGAATGATGGGACCGATGGCAAGAATACAGGTAGCCATCCGGACACCCTCAGTCGGAAGGTGCGCCAGAGCATTCTGCATGCCCTGGGTTCTGTCCGCATTGGCCAGGACATTCTGAATATTTTTCATCATGGACTGCAGCAGGTACTGCAGGTTAAACAGCTTGGTATCTGTGATGTAAAGGTTGCAGGTCATCCAGTCGTTCCAGAATGCGATTGCCGTAAACAATCCCAGGGAAGCCAGGGAAGGCTTGGACAGAGGCAGTACAATTTTGAAGAAGGTTCTGATTTCCCCGGAACCGTCGATTCTTGCAGACTCGATCAGAGACTCCGGAATGCTTCTCAAGAACTTTCTCATAATCAGCACGTTTGCAGGTGAGATCATGGAGCCCACAAAGAGTACCCAGATGGTATTTCTTAAGTGCAGGGTCTGGCTCATCAAAATATAGCTTGCTACCATACCGCCGTTGAACAGGCAGGGTATGTATACAATCAAGGACAGGAAATATCTTCCTTTTACTTCCGGTCTGGTAAGCGCGTAAGCCATCATAGCTGTAAACAACAGCTGCAGGAAGGTTCCCACTACTGTGACGAATACGGTAACTCCATAAGCACGGATAATTGTAGAGGAGCTGGTAAACACATAAGAGTATGCAGCTGTACTGAATTCTCTCGGTATCAGGTGATATCCTTCCGATATCAGAGAGCTTTCCGCCGTCAGGGAAATTCCCAGCACCAGCAGAAGCGGAAGGATACATGCCAGCGAAAGAAGAATAAATACGATATGAACGGAGACGTCAAACACTCCGATTTTATGTTTTCTTCCCATTTCCTCACCTCCTAAAGCATCGAGCTGTCCGGATCGATTCTATGAATAACCCGGTCTGTTACAAGAACCAGCACAAAACCGATGATAGACTGATACAAGCTGGCTGCTGCGGACATTCCGTAATCATTCAGTGTACGCAGAGCGCGGTATACATAAGAGTCGATAACATCCGTAGCAGGATAGAGCATACCGGAATCGTTGGTAGCTGTGACAAAGCCCTGCCAGTCTCCGGCGCCGCCGCGGAAAATATTTCCCAGGGACATCAACATCAAGATCATGAACGTAGGTTTTAACATGGGCAGCGTGATATACTTGATCTTCTGCCACCGGCTCGCCCCGTCCAGATCTGCCGCCTCGTAATAGTCCGTATTAATACCGGAAATCGCAGCCACATACAATACAGAACTATAACCGAAGCCTTTCCACAGATACACCAGAGGCATAATGACTCTCCAGTAGGATGGCTCCATATAGAAGTTGGCATCAATTCCGAAGACACTGCTGAAAATTCCCCGTCCGGGGTTTAAAAGAGCGTACATAATATACTGCACGATAACCCAGGAAAGGAAAGTGGGAAGCAAAATGGCTCCCTTATAAACAGAAGCGCTGACTTTTCCCCGAATCTCATTTAAGAGAATTGCCACAGTGATGGCAAGAGCAGGACCTAAAACCATCTGGATAATGTTATAAAACAGGGTGTTAAACGTTGTTCGAAACGCCACATCCGATTCAAAGAAGAATTCAAAGTTTTTAAAAATCGGATCTACCCAGGGACTGCCGAGGATTCCCTCTCTCCAGTTGTAATTTTTAAACGCTACCAGAATTCCCGGAAGGGGCATATAGCAGAAAATTGCCAGACAGATCAGTCCCGGAAGCATCAGTATGTAGAAGGGTATCTGGCGTTTAATCACAATCGCGGTGCGACGTTTTTTCCGCTGCTTTTCCTCAGCAGAAAGTACTGTTTTATTGCTTTTGCTCGCTTTACTCACAACGATCCCTCCTATACTTTTTTATATTCCATCTGTTCCGCCGCTTCTTTGGCAGCCAGACAGGTTTGAGCGCTTATGATTCCTGCACGAAGAGGCGCTATGGATTCGGAAACCTTTCCCCGGATCAGGTCTATAAAATTCTGCATCAGCACCTGATCTCCGCCGCCGTGCCCGTTGGCAGGTGTATGGAATTCCATCACGGTCACTTTATCGCTCATGTGGTCATACACATGAAGAGTGTCCGTATAGAAATCATATTCCAGAGTTCCTTTGTAGCCGTAAATACGTCCGCCTCTTCTGGCAGCTTTCTTTCTGGCGAAGAAATTCTGGGCGTAGGTGGCATGCATGCCGGATTCGTATTTCACGATCATGCTGCCGCTGTCCTCATTGCCCGTATCTACCGCATAACAGCAGTAGTCGCTTCTGGGCGTGTCGTTTCTCACTTTTACTATATTATAAGTACTTTCCATACAGGTTTCTGTACGGTCACATTCACTGCACCGAAGACCTGCCGGCATATCTCCCTTGAAAATCTGTTTGGACTTCATGGCACATACCGTTTCGGGGTCCTCACCACAAAGGAAATTGATCACGTCGATATCGTGGGTGGCTTTCTGTAAAAACAAGCCATGAGCCACCGATTCATCCCGGTACCAGTCATGGAAATAAACAAATCCGTATGCCACATCGTTAAAAGCCTGCACATGATCCACTTTTCCGATGACTCCCGCATCTACGATTTTCTTTGCCTCCTGGATCATCCTTGTGGCTCTCAAAGGAAACGATACCACCACAGGAGCATGAGGTTTGCTGTCACATTCCTTTAAAATATCCAGGTCCTCCTTGCAGATTCCCACCGGTTTTTCCAAAAACAAGGGAAGGTTTTTCTCCATCACCAGTTTTGCAAAATGCGCATGGGTATTGCAGTTGGTTCCCACCATAACGCCGTCCAGTTCTTCCTTTTCCAACATTTCTTCTGCCGTATCGTAGAAATGAATGTTTTCCGGATGCATGGGACACTGGCGAAGCAGACCATCGATCTTATCAATTTCCATTTCATGCTGAACCTTTTTGGAACCGTTTTTCAGCATCAGCTCTTTCACACGTTCCGGATTCTTATCCGCTACTGCTGTCACTTCCACATCTACCGGAAGGTCATGCATCTGATCCATCAGCATATCTATACGAACACCGTAGCCGATCACACCAATTCGAATCATCTTTCTCCTCCTTTTCTTTCGCAGCTGCGACAGGCATGCTGCATCTTAACTCTTTTCGCACAGCCACTGCCCGCCCGGCACTGTCGCCTTACCTGATTCAAATTATTAGTCTGACCTGTTCATTTTTCAACAACGATTCCTTTTATCGGCTCTGATTTTCTTCAAAAACGCTCTCTAAAAAATAACAATGACTCTAAAAAATAATGAAATTTGCTATTTTTTCTATAAAACAGGTCGTTTTTATAGTCAAATAGTACATTTCTGTGCTAAGATTCCGGATATAGAAAAGTTCCATTAAACAATGTGCACAGTCCAGGAAGATTACTCGAAAAGGGGATTTGCACTCACTTGCAAGGGAAAACAGCGTTCAAATTTACAATTCATCTACATTAAATATTTAAAAAACAGAGGGATTCATAATATTATGGAACCAACGACAATCTGAAATTTACGGAGGGGATACCATGCTTGATAAGATACCGTCTCAATCAACTATGACTGAATTGCTCGGACAGTCTTTGTTTGATGTTTGGCAAAAGTTGTGTTTGGCTATTGATGAAAAATACGAAATGGAACGAGCATGGAATACCGGCGGTAAGAATTGGACTTACGAATATAAATATCGCAGAAGTGGTAAAACACTTTGCTGCCTGTATGCAAAAAGAAATTGTGTTGGTTTCATGATTATCTTTGGGAAAAATGAAAGAACAAAATTTGAAGATATAAGAGGCACTCTTTCCAATGCCGTTTGGCGGCAATATGATGAAGCGAAAACCTATCATGATGGAAAATGGGTCATGTTTGAACCGACCAGTACTGATGAGTTTGATGATTATATGAAATTGTTGGCTATCAAAAGAAAACCGAATCGGAAATAACAATGCGCTGTGGATTGGGAAAATTTTTTTCCCGGCGTATAAAATAATGTGTGCTCTGGCACACACTCGCGCCGAGTGCGATGCCGTCAGGCAAGAGTTACCTTTCGTGCGAGTGCGCATCCACAGCAGAGCGTTTATTTTTGTACGATAAGAAATGAGGTTTCTTATCGTACAAAAAAAGAAGTCCCGCATCTGCTAGACTTCTTTTTAAGCAAGAGCGATAGACGGGGCTCGAACCCGCGGTCTCGACCTTGGCAAGGTCGCGCGTTACCAACTACGCCACTATCGCATAAG
>CALWLY010000023.1 GCA_944381635.1 uncultured Lachnospiraceae bacterium | reverse complement strand
TATGCCTTTTTTATTGGCTGAAATATTGAATTTTCAAGGTTCAGCACACCATGTTGGTGTGGGAAGTTTAAGTATATTATTATATCATATGGTCAGCAATAGTTTTAAATATTCTTTTATTTCCTAATCATATTCTTGCCGCTTTCGGAAATTTCAATTATCAAAGCATAAAAAGAACCGGACCCCACGCTCAGATGAAATCCGGTTCTCATTTTTACAGGTATGCAATTTCGTTTAGGACAATTTCTTGCCACACTCATATGTTATTACATTTTGGAAAAGTGAAGCATTGCAATATCTTCATGCTTTTTTGCTTCGACAAGTTTATAGTTAAATGTCTTTCCGGGTGTAGTTTCAAGTACGCCGCCGCCACCGATAACTACCGGAAAAAGGTTGAAGAACAAATCATCTGCCAGTCCGGCTTCCAGGAAAGCGTTATAAGTTTTTGTTCCGCCCAGAACACACGCTTTCTCAAATCCTTTGCTTTCCAGATATTTAACAGCCTCTTCTGCTGTTTTAGCAGAATAAACACCCTCTCCGGCATATTTGGAACTTAACCCAACAATCTCCATTGCCTTTTTATTTTCGTCTGTAAATCATAGCTTTCCGTCCAATCCTTTGTATTGTTTTTTAGGCTTCTTATGGAAATATACGGTGCAGCTTTGTTTCGGGCACAGATTTACACAGCGGTAGCAAAGCGTACAATTGCCTTTCTGCACTACCTTCCCGTCGATCATTTCCAGGTTATGAGTCGGGCATTTTTGTGCGCATAGCCCGCAGCCAATACAGCTTTCATCGGTGCGAAAAGAAGAACGTCCCTGTTCCTCCATTTTCACATAAGCAATATTCTGTGTTTTTCCAAGCAATGTGGAAAATAGATTCCATCCGCGTTTTTTTACTGTACCACGCTGAATGTCCAGACATACGCGGTCTAACTTTTTTAATGCTTTTATTGGCTTTTTGTTTTTTTCTCTCTCCGTCATCGGAAATAAAGAGAAGTTACAAATATTATTGGGCATTAAAAAATGTTCTGCATAAATAACACGTTCCTCACATCCCGGAAGCAGCCTTGCAAATGCCCGTGCCCCGTCTCCGGAAAACAGCATTTGTGTACAAAAAATAATCAGCTTCTTCCCGTTAAGACAAGACTTATATTTTAAAGCAAATTCTCGCATGATACGTGGAACACAGGAACCATAAATAGGATAGCAGAATGCTATCGTGTCCTCGTTTTTAAAGAGAGTTTCAAATTCCAAATTCTGTTCAATACTGTACGCATTTATATTCATCCGTTTTGCAAACTATTCTGCAATATATTTTGAATTGCCCGTTCCTGAAAAATAAACTATTATCATAAAATTTTCCTCCTCAAAATTAAAATTACCACTACCCAAATAATTTTTCAAGGGTAACGAGCACACCGTCTTCTTCATTAGAAGGGCACACATATTTTGCTGCGTTTTTTACATTTTGAGGAGCATTTTTCATTGCATAGCTGCAGCCGCAATAGTTCAGCATTTCTATATCATTTCCCCCATCTCCAAATGCGACACACTGCTCCGGGGAAATACCCCAGCGTTCCACAAGCCGTTTAAGTCCGGACGCCTTATGACAACCGGGCAAAATTAAATGAATAGAGCCATGGCCGCTTGTTGTAGGTTCCGCTTTCCCTTTCAGTTTTCTGCAAAATATATCGTAGTAAAAATATGTTTTTTCTTCAGGGACTGTTGCCGCAAATTTAAGTATTTGGTCTTTTACCTCTTTCAAATCATCTGCCCACTGCAAGCGGTGGCAATAGATTGCTGTAAGTTCAAAAAGCTCCTGGCTCACCGTTCCGCGCTGGCAATACGCACTGCGCAATCCACATAGAACATTTAATATTTCGGGATATTCTCTGCAGATATCAATCACAAAATCCACCGTTTCCTTTGGCATTTCTGCAGTAAAAACCAGTTCCTTTCGGTCTTTTACAAAAGCTCCGTTTTCTGCTACAAAGGATAATTCATCATAATAGCCGGGAAACAGATCTCTTAACTGATAATATTGATTTCCGCTTGCCACAACAAAGTTACAGCCGGCACTCTGCATACGGGCCAATATACGTTGAAACCGTGGAATATCATAGGTATAGTCAGAACGGACAAAGGTACCGTCTATATCAACCGCAACCAGTTTTATATCATGATTCATATCTCCCACTCCCTTTCAATTTGCAGCAATCTTGTTGCTAAAGCTGACGTATTACCTTGCACGGACCGCCAATCCAAACGCTCCTGACTGCAATTACTATTATAGCTCCTATAATAAAAGTACACTATCTTTATTCTGTCACCTTTTATCGATATTCTGACATTTACGCCCAAAGGAAAACAGGTGCGTCTATGCATGAACAGAGTACCTGAAAAGTATCCATGTGCTTAGGAAATAGCAGCTCAGTAATAATACACGAACACCTGCAGTTATCTATATCTGCGTATATTTGAGTAAAAAAACAGGCCCCGCAGGTATCATGCTTGCAAGGCCGCTCTTGTTCTATCTTCTTACAGGTCATACTCCTTAGGCGGATTGCCGGAAAAATCCGCAATCACTGCATGGGCGTTCTTGAGATAAAATACTTCAAAGACAGGATTGGTTGCCTCACCATACTGTCCCTTGACAATCGGATTCTGAATGCACATTTCCTTAGCCGCCATATTGTTCTCAAAAACAGCTTCTCCATTCAGACGAATCCATGCATAAGAAGGGCTGGAAACGGAAATTTCGATGTTTGGATTAGCCTGCATCTCCTTGTAGACATCCTTGGTGTTGTTGGTGCAGAACCACAGTTTACCCTCCAGCTCACCGGCAAACATGAAAGGGCGGCATTTCGCCTTTCCGTCACGTCCAACAGTGGCAAGATACTGCACAGGATTTTCCTGCAAAAATTTTACAACTTCATTCATGATAAATACCTCCATTTTATGTTGTTATTGCTTTCGCTTTGTGGTTTTATTGTAATGCGCTCTGATCCCTGTGTGAAGTAAGCACTTTATTGTGCCGTAGTTACCAAAATGAAACTATTGGATGGTTACCAGACGGAAACGATTGTGGAGTCATAGGCCATTATGGGCTATCTTCCTGTCCCAAAATTTTTTTGCATTTTTCTCCATAGCATACTATAATAACCCTATGAGTTATTTTATAAAGTAAGCATCTTATTTGATTGCAGCAATCTTTTTGATACTATTGGAAAGGAGAGATTCTAATGCAGACAACCAAAGAATTGCCGGCTTGCCCGGTGGAAACCACACTTATGTTGATCGGTGATAAATGGAAAGTCCTTATTCTCCGTGATTTAATGCCAGGGACGAAGCGGTTTGGAGAATTAAAAAAATCCATCGGCAGCGTGTCTCAGAAAGTATTAACCGCACAGCTGCGGGATATGGAAGCAAAAGGGCTGGTAAATCGTCATGTATATGCCGAAGTACCCCCGCGGGTGGAGTACAGCCTGACAGAATTAGGAAGAAGCCTAAAGCCAATTTTGGATGCCATGTGGACATGGGGCGAAGGATACCAAGCCCAGAACAGCTAAAAAATCGGGACAGACGCAAAACGTCTGCCCCGATTTTTTGCAGCTGCAAACTGCTGTCTGTGAAGTTTTTGAGCTCTTCTCATCCCACCCCGATTTATTGACAAACCAAAACGTAACTGCTAATATTTTTTCTGGAAAAAATAGAAAATAAGAAGCGCAATACTTCGGCGCCGGAAAGGATCTGTTACCATGAATCATCTCAGAAAAATTTATTGCAGGACCTTTCAGACAGTATTTAAAATAGCACTGCCGTTCCTGCCTTATCGAAAACCTAAAATTGTCAACAGTGTGAAAGCTCTGCCGGAAGTCATTCAAAAGAAAAAATGCAGCAAAGTCCTGATCATCACCGACGCGGGCATACAAAAACTCGGGCTGACCTGCCGTCTGGAAAAAGCGCTTGACCGCGCCGGAATTCCTTACTGCATCTACGACAAAACGGTAGCCAATCCGACCACCGACAATATATCCGAGGCCCTGACTCTTTACCTGGATGAAGGCTGTGACTGTATCATCGGTTTCGGCGGCGGTTCCAGCATGGACTGCGCCAAGGCCGTAGGAGCCCGCGTTGTTAAGCCAAAGCAGTCTCTGGCAAAAATGAAGGGTATTTTAAAAGTGCACAAAAAACTGCCGCTTTTGATGGCAGTTCCCACTACCGCAGGAACCGGAAGTGAAACCACACTGGCAGCGGTCATCACGGATGCGCAGACCCGCTATAAATATCCCATCAACGATTTCTGCCTGATTCCCAGATATGCGGTCTTAGATCCCAAGGTTACCTTAAGCCTGCCGCCTTTTATCACCGCCACTACAGGTATGGATGCTCTGACCCATGCGGTAGAAGCCTATATCGGAAATTCCACCACGTACGGCACACGCAAAGACGCACTTCTGGCAGTGAAACTGATTTTCGAAAATATTGATACCGCCTATGAGAACGGCAGCAACGTGGATGCACGCCGCAACATGCTGCACGCTTCTTTCTATGCCGGATGTGCATTTACCAAATCCTATGTGGGATATGTGCACGCCATCGCCCATTCTCTTGGCGGGGAATATAATGTTCCTCACGGCCTTGCCAATGCAGTGATTCTCCCCATGCTGCTGGAAGCCTACGGAAAGAAAATTCACAAAAAGCTGGCTCATCTGGCCATCGCCGCAGGTATTGCCGATAAAGATACCCCCTATGAGGAAGCTGCCGCACGATTTATCCAGGCCGTCAAGGATATGAAAAAGCGTTTTGGCATTGGAGACCAAATTCCCGAAATACGCGAAACAGACATTCCGAAGCTGGCTCATTATGCCGATAAAGAAGCCAATCCCCTCTACCCTGTTCCCGTGCTGATGAATGCGGCAGAGTTGGAACCTTTCTACCACATGCTGATGAGCGAGCCCGATGAAACGGATAAAAGCAAGTTTAATGAGGAAAGGAGCGAATAAATATGACGGAGCAGGAAATTAAAGACCTTGTTACCAGACAGAGAACCTATTTTCAGACCGGAGCAACCCTTCCGGTCAGCGCGCGAATCTCCGGACTTCTCCGGCTTTACGCCGCCATTTCCAAATATGAAAAAGAGATTCACGATGCTCTCCGAAAAGATCTGGGAAAAAGTGAATTTGAAAGCTATATGTGCGAGACCGGTCTGGTCCTGGAAGAAATCAGCTACATGTTAAAACACATCCAGCGCTTTTCCAGAGAAAAAAGAGTGCGGACACCGCTGGCTCAGTTTCATTCCCGAAGCTACCAGAAACCGTCGCCTTACGGCGTGACCCTGATCATGAGTCCGTGGAACTATCCTTTCATGCTGACGCTTTCTCCGCTGGTGGATGCACTGGCCGCGGGAAATACCGCAGTGGTAAAGCCAAGCGCCTACTCTCCTCATACCAGTGATGTGATCCTGCGTATCCTGTCTCAGTGCTTCGCCCCTGAGTATGTAGCTGTCGTGACCGGAGGACGTGCGGAAAACACCTGTCTTCTGCGGGAGCATTTTGACTATATCTTCTTTACCGGCAGCCAGGCCGTGGGAAAAGAGGTCATGCGAAATGCCGCAGAACACCTGACGCCTGTCACTCTTGAGCTGGGCGGAAAAAGTCCCTGCATCGTGGACCAGACCGCAAACATCAAGCTGGCGGCAAAACGTATCGTCTTCGGAAAATACTTAAACTGCGGACAGACCTGCGTGGCTCCGGACTATATTTACTGTCACCGTTCCATAAAAGACAAGCTGATAAAAGAAGTGCAAAAACAGATTCAGGCCCAGTACGGCAAACAGCCGCTTGATAATGCAGATTATGGAAAAATTATCAATGAAAAACATTTTGACCGAATCCTTGGGCTGATTGATAAAAAGAAACTCGTACAAGGCGGAAACTCTGACCGCAAAACACTCCGGATTGAGCCTACCGTCCTGAATAACGTAACCTTCTCCGATGCCGTCATGCAGGAAGAGATTTTCGGTCCCATTATGCCCATTCTGGTCTTTGACAGCCTTGACGAAGTGATTCACAATATCAATGCCATGCCCCATCCTCTGGCGCTTTATTTCTTCACCTCCGACAAGACAGCGGCCAAAAAAGTCACCTCACGGTGTGGATTCGGCGGAGGATGTATCAACGACACCATCATCCATCTGGCTACCACAGAAATGGGATTCGGCGGATTCGGTGAAAGCGGTATGGGAGCTTATCACGGGAAAATCGGTTTCGACACCTTCTCCCACTACAAGAGCATCGTAGATAAAAAGACCTGGATCGACCTGCCGATGCGCTACCAGCCCTATCGGAATCTGCATGAAAAAATGCTACGCTTTTTCCTGAAATAACTGCCCGGATACGTACTGTTACAATAGTCTTAAAACGGTTGCCTTTATTAAACAGATTAACAGCAAAAAATATTTCACTCTCCTTTATATCCTGCCAAAGGGAGTTCGGAAACATCAGGAAAAAATGCCGTGCTATATTTTACGACAACAGCTATTCGTAAATATAGCACGGCAAACATAGATTCTCTGATTTTACAGTTCTCCCCCGTTTTTATTCTTTTCCGTTATTCTTTTCACACCACTCTGCGATTCTGGAAATCAGCTCCAACGGCAAAGGCTTGTCATAAGGAAATTGTATCGCTCCCTTGCTTGTTTTGTAATCCCGCAATTCATTTGCAAATATTTCTACAGCTTTCGGACCGGGATAGAGCCCTACATGTTTTTTGAATGCAGCAAACTGAATCAGATTGCGCTTCTTCCAGTAAGTGGGCATGCTCCAGGATATTTTTTCAGTTGTATCCGGTATTGCAGATTGAATCGCTGCTTTTATCTGCCACAGGTAAGGCTGTACCTGCTGTGGCTGGCGCTCAATATATTCCTCAATGGTTTTAGGCGGCTCGCCGCAATAATGCTCCTGATTTACTTTTTGAAATGTTCTCCCGCAATTAGGACATTTCCACACTTTTTCCGGCTCTTTCTTCACTGAAGGCGCTTGCATAGCCTCCGCTGCCGTGACCCAGACAGTGTCTCCGGGTTCTTTTCCTATTTTCTTCCGAATGTCCTTGCGGATTCCTATAATATAGCAAACCGAACCGTCAGCATTCTTTACTCCCATATTTACAATACTTCCCGAATAGGGTTCGCCGTCAAATGTAATCTCTGCTTTGACTCTGCCTTTGCCGAATTCTTTTTTGATATCGTACGGAAACCGGACATAGGCGCCTCCCTTATCCGGAACAGGCTCGATCACTGCCTGAAATTCATAAATTTTTTTACCCATTTTCTGTTCCTTCCTTGTCTTGCTTCTGATACTTTATTATAACAAAATCCTCAATATTATGGGACAAAAATTCCTGACTTCCATCCTTGTCGGAACATGCATCCATTGGTAATTGTTGCCCCTGCCTTTTTCTGCTATACTTTTTCTCAACAACAAAAAAACAATTAAAAAATTCATATTTATCTTTTTAAGTCCTCAACGGGAAATTTTTTCGAAATTCAAAAATCAAAGAGGTGCTATCATGAGAAAAACAGTGTTATTTATTGCCATGAGTCTGGACGGTTACATTGCCGACAAAAACGGCGGTGTTGCATGGCTCAATGGTCAGAGCAGCGATGCTGAAAATGAGGATACTTATTCCGAATTTGTAAAAGATATCGATACGGTTGTGATGGGATGGAACACTTATCACCAGGTAGTGACAGAGCTTTCTCCTTCCGAATGGGTTTACAGTGATTTCACCACTTATGTGGTCACTCATAACCAACAGACTTCCACAGAAAACATAAAATTTGTCAGCGAATCTCCCTGCAGTCTGATCCGCAGCCTGAAAAATCAAAGCGGCAAGGACATCTGGATTTGCGGCGGGGCAAGCATTATAGACCAGCTTATGCAGGATAACCTGATTGATAGATTTCATATTTCTATCATTCCTACCATACTTGGTTCCGGCGTACGTTTATTCGGAATGCTTGATCAGGAACTCAGATTAAACTTAGTGGAAACAAGAAGCTATAACGGAATCACCGAAGTTGTCTATGAGAAACGCTGAATGAAAAACAGGCAGCATCCATGCGCAGATGGACAAACGCTTCAGACCGTTTTACTTTCTGTACGCAGATGCCAAGGAGCGAGCATGAAAAAAATAATTATCATAGGATGTCCCGGCGCGGGAAAAAGTACTTTTGCAAGAAAATTGAAGGATATGACAGGGCTTCCCTTATATTATCTGGATATGCTGTGGCACAAGCCTGACCAGACCAATATTCCCAAAGAAGAATTTGACGCACATATCCGAGAGATTCTGGAAAAAGACCGTTGGATTATTGACGGGAATTATCAGCGCACCCTGGAAATGCGCCTTCAAAAATGCGATACTGTATTTCTTCTGGACTATCCGTTAGAAATCTGTCTTGCAGGCGCACAGTCACGCATCGGCAAAAAGCGCGAGGATTTGCCATGGATAGAAACAGAATTTGACGAAGAATTCAAACAGTGGATTCTGGACTTTTCCGAAAACCAGCTTCCCCCAATTTATGATCTTCTGGATAAGTACCGTGCCGGCAGAGATATCATCATTTTTAAATCAAGACAGGAAGCAGAAGAATATCTCAGAAACGAAATTGGAGGAGAAAATGCGAAGAAATGATAGAGAAATTATAGATTTCAAAAAAATGATTGAAATCGTAAATACCTGTGACTGCTGCAGACTTGGCCTTACAGACAATTCCGCAGCCTATATTGTTCCCCTGAATTTTGGCTATGAAGTTCAGGGAGAAACGCTTATTCTATACTTCCACGGAGCTGATGAGGGTAAAAAAATCGACCTGATTCGAAAAAACCAGATCGCTTCTTTTGAAATGGATACAAAACATGAGCTTATTCAAAGTGAAATCCCCTGCTCTTATTCCTATTTGTACCAAAGCGTTATGGGAGTAGGAACCATTGGGCTCATTAAAAATCCAGACGAAAAAATTCATGCCCTGCATCAGATTATGGCACATTATTCCGGAAAAACTGCATGGATATTTCCTGAAAAAGCTACAGATAAAGTTTGTATTATCAAGCTGGAAGTGACCTCATGGTCCTGTAAAGAGCACTGACTGTCATTTGCCTTTACTTCTTAGTGTTCCTACTCTCTCACCGGAATCAGTACCTGCAGCTTAAACCAATGGTCTTCCGTATGAATATTCATAGTGCCGTTGTATTTCAGCGCTGCCTGCCGAATGCTTTTCAAACCATATCCATGATAGGCCGTGTTTTCCTTTGTGGTGCTTGGAAGCTGGTTGCTTCCCAATTTCAGAGGGGTATCGCAATAGTTTTCAAACTGTATCATCAGAAACTGATTTTTTTGAAACATGGAAAGAATGATCAGTCTCTTTTCCGGGTCCTCAAACTGGGACACACACTCGATGGCGTTGTCCAGGGCATTTCCGAAAATAGAACAGATATCTTTCACATGCAAAAAGGAGACCAGCTTGCCGTCCGCCATACAGTTAAACGTTATATTTTTCTGAGAGCAGTAGTTGCTTTTGGTCGTAAGCACCACGTCCAGAACGTTGTTTCCGGTATTGATAAACGCTTCCTGCGTATGGATAGCTTCCTCCATCTCCGTCAGATACTGCTCTCTTTTCTCAGGATCTTTCTCCGAGCGGATCGCTACCATATAATGCTTCAGATCATGAAATTCCCGCCGCAAAAGTTCAATATTATCGATAGAGATCCGATACTGATCGTACTGTCTTTGCAGCACAATATTCATAGCCTGATTTTCTCCTCGCATGCGGAGTTCTTCCCTTCGCTCCTGCTGCGCCACCAGTGTGACAAGTCCGCCGAAATCCACCAGGGTACGAATGTAAAGCATGGCACTTACTGCTCCGAAATAGACGGAATCAGGCATAAGAAAACTCAGGTTGCTGATACAAAATGCACTCAGTCCTATAACTGCTGCGCCCAGGAATTCCTTTCCTGTCACATTGATCTGATCCGACTCCGGAAAGTGACCTCTCTCTATGAAAAAGAAGATGCCTCCCATGAGGGCGTAAATCACAATCATCAGAAAAACGGACAGCAAGGCGCTGGTCTTCCCGCTGCCCAGCGAGATCCACACATAAATCTGCCACTGAATGGACGCTATAAACTCCGCCAGCACAAAGGCACGGATCGTACAGAATCCCACATCTTTCCAGGAACCTTTTATCGTCTTTAACAAAAAGAAATACATCAGAAGCACTGCTCCGCACATACCCGGTATCCAGAAAAAAAGGTGCAGGGCTCCGGCCATAACCTGATAAAGCATAAACACCAGAAGCATGGAAAGACAGATTCCCCATTTTTTCGCGCCCTTCCACTCTTTTTTCAGAATCATAATGTAAATCATGCAGGCTCCCCACTCTGCAATGGCAGTAAAAAGCCGGGGCGGATAATCAGTCAGAGATGCAAAATCGATCATACTACACCTCCCACAAAATCCGTCAGCCTGTCCATAAACAGCTTCTTTCTTGTGCGGCTGATGGAAAGTTTCTCGCCATTTGACAGAACCGCTGTATTGTTCATGATGCCTGTTATATGGGAGAGATTTACCAGATAGGCATTGTGACACTTGACAAAACTTTTGTCTTCCAATGCTTTTTCAAACTTCTTTAAAGGCCCAAGAGTCAGATAATCACCCTTCTCCGAGTGAACCAGGATATGGTGAAGCTGACTTTCAATATAGTAGATTTGGGAAAGATTCACACGCATCTTGCCTCCCTCCACTTCAAAACTCAGCGTCTGTCTGTTTTCCTTTTTTTCAATGCGGCTCACCGCCTTTTTTAAAATCTGGGAAAATGCCAGCCAGGGAACCGGCTTTAACACATAACCCACGGCATCCACCAGATAACCCTGCACTGCAAACTGAATTGTGGAGGTAACAAAAATAAAGGCTGCCTCCTCATCCATACTCCGGATTTTTTCGGCAGTTTCCATCCCATTCATATGCTTAAGCTGTATGTCCAGAAAAATAATATGATACACCGGCTGATAATCGGAAACAATTTCCATGCCGTCCGTAAAAACATCCACCTGGAAATGTACGGCGTTCTCTTTCTCATAGCGGGTAAGATATTCTTTCAGTACCACCACTGCTGCCGGATCGTCCTCGACAATCGCTGTTCGTATCACCATACCCCCACCTCCGTTTCGATATTGTTTTCGTTTTGATATAGCGTCGGTGTACACCGACGCTAGCTTTAACCGAAGCCATTATAACAATGAAACCTGCAAAAGTAAACCGTTCTCCCGTGACAGCACGGTTTAAACAACGAATAAACGGCGCAGATTGTGTCATTTTCCCACTTAAAATGTCAGTTATGCAAAATAACATGCCAGTTATGCAGAAATTGCCTCCCAGCAAAAAAAGTATGCTAGACTGGCATTGTTGAAAGTCGACTGACAAAATTTTATATTTTACAAGGGAGGAATGAGTGATGTTAGCTATCAATATGGACGACGTTATCAACGTCCTGACTTCAATCGCACCTTATCTGATTGCTCTTGCAGTGGTGCTCGTACTGGCGCTCATCGTAATCATTGCCGTACGCAAAGTAGAAACATCCAAAAGAAAACTGATTCGTTCTGAAGCAGGAATCGCTTTTTTACTTGCTTTGGTCATTATCGTAAACCTGATTTGTTTTATTCCTATGAATACTATGATTTCCCTGGCTACAGGAAACGGTACCATAGCAGATGAAACAATAAGCAATGCCAGAACCGTTGTGGAAGAAATCGCAAACGAAGGCATCGTTCTTTTGAAAAATGAAGACGGCCAGCTTCCCCTGGCTTCCGGCAGCAATCTGAACGTATTTGGCTGGGCTTCCACCAATCCGTGCTACGGCGGTACAGGTTCAGGTTCCTTAAGCGATGCATATCCTACCGTTACTTTATTACAGGGTCTGGAAAATGCAGGCTTCAACCTCAACACAGAACTTTCCGATTTTTATACAGCTTACCGCGCAGACAGACCGGAAGTTGGTATGTGGGCTCAGGACTGGACACTTCCGGAACCTACTGCTGACAGCTACAGCGACGATCTTATAAACAATGCAAAAGCCTTTTCTGACACCGCACTGGTTGTGATCACCCGTGTCGGCGGTGAAGGTGCAGACGTTCCCACAGACGTAAGTGCTGTAACTTACACAGACAACTCTACAGAGTACAAAGATTTTGAACCCGGCGAACACTACCTTCAGTTGAGCCAGACAGAAAAGAATATGCTGGAGCTGGTATGCTCCAACTTTGGCAATGTCATTGTTCTCTACAATGGCGCAAACGCTATGGAACTGGGATTTGTAGACGAGTATCCTCAGATCAAAAGTGCGATCTGGTGTCCCGGAACCGGCCAGGACGGCTTTACTTCTCTTGGAAAAATCTTAAACGGTGAAGTAAATCCTTCCGGAAAAACAAGCGATACTTTTGTAAAAGATCTGACTGCAACACCTACCTGGAACAATTTCGGAAACTTTGTTTATGACAACATGAGTGAATTCACAGTTGCCGCTACACAGTTTTCCGCTGAAGCTTCTCCTTCCTTCGTAAACTATGTGGAAGGCATTTATGTAGGTTACCGTTTTTATGAGACCGCAGCTGCTGAAGGGCTGATCAACTATGAAGATACCGTAATGTACCCGTTCGGCTACGGTCTCTCCTACACCACCTTCTCTCAGCAGATGGGTGAAATTACAGAAAACGATGGAACTATCAGCTTTGATGTTACCGTTACCAACACCGGTGATGTTGCCGGAAAAGATATTGTAGAAGTTTACTATAACCCTCCGTACACAAACGGCGGCATTGAAAAGGCTTCTGCAAACCTGATTGCTTTTGATAAAACCGACGTTTTAGAGCCCGGTGCTTCTCAGACACTGACCATCAGCTTTAAAGCGGAAGACATGGCTTCTTACGATCACCAGAATGCGAAAGCTTATGTTTTAGAGCAGGGTGACTATATCATCAGCATCAACAGTGACTCTCACAACATTCTGGATTCCCAGACTTACCATGTGGACGAAACCATCACATACAGTGAAGGAAACCAGCGCTCCACCGATGCCATCGCCGTAACCAATCAGTTTGACGATGCAGCAGGAGATGTTACTTATCTCTCCCGCGCAGACCAGTTTGCAAATTATGAGGAAGCTACCGCTGCACCTGCAAACTTTACATTGCCGGAAGATAAAAAGGCAACATTCTTAAACAACAGCAATTACAATCCGGAAGATTACAACAACGATTCCGATGTAATGCCCACTACAGACGCGAAAAACGGCATGGAACTTGCCGAGATGCGCGGTCTGGATTATGACGATCCCAAATGGGATACTCTGCTTGATCAGCTGACAATCTCCGATATGGACAGCATGATCGCCCTGGCAGGTTACCAGACAGGTTCTGCCGGAAGTGTTGGAAAAGTAAGTACCATCGACTGTGACGGTCCTGCTTCCATCAACAACAACTTTACAGGAACCGGTTCCTTAGGTTTCCCCTCTGCAGTTATGATCGCCTGCACATGGAATGTAGATCTGGCTGACGCCTTTGGCGACAGCATCGGACAGATGGCTGATGAAATGGGTGTATCCGGATGGTACGCTCCGGCCATGAACATCCACCGAAACGCTTTTGCAGGACGTAACTTTGAGTACTACTCCGAAGACGGACTTCTTTCCGGCAAAATTGCCGCAAGCGCTATTATCGGTGCAGAAAGACACGGTGTATACGCTTATATTAAACACTTTGCATTAAACGATCAGGAAACCAACAGATGCGGTATGCTTTGTACCTGGTCCAACGAACAGGCTATCCGCGAAATTTACTTAAAACCGTTTGAAATCAGCGTAAAAGAAGGCGGCGCAAAAGCGGTTATGTCATCCTTCAATTACATCGGCACCGAATGGGCCGGCGGTTCTTCCGCTCTTTGCCAGACAGTGCTTCGTGATGAATGGGGCTTTAAAGGCTTTGTTCTGACTGACTACTTCGGTGTTTACGGATACATGAACTCCGATCAGGCTATCAGAAACGGCACAGACGCTATGCTGGTTGCATACGATACCGAAACTAACCATGTAAAAGATACCGAAAGCGCTACCGGCGTTCTGGCAATGCGTCAGGCATGCAAGAACATTATGTACACAGTAGTAAACAGCCGCGCATACATGCCGGAAAATCTGCAGACAGGTCTTATGGCATGGCAGATTGCAGCCATTGTGATCGACGTAATTCTGGCTGCCGGAATCATTGCTCTGGAAGTTGTTGCTGTGAAAAAATTCCTGAAAAGAAGAAATGCACAGGTAAAGGTTGAGACAGAAACTCAAGCCAACTAAAAAGAATCTCGCAATGCGAGATTCTCCGCCTGCGGCGGGTCGCTCAGCGATTTGTTTCCTTTCCGCCGCAGTACGAGTGCATTAGCAACCATTTTATCTTCACCGCTTAAGGCGGAATAAACGGAGGGTGTTCCAAAGATTTCGAGGCATTTTTACCCGCCACAGAACATCTTTTGGAACGCCCTTTTTTCAGACAATGATTTATTATCCAAAGAAAGAGAGGCGCTATATGGCAGCAAACAAAACTTCCGGACTGGTGGGTGTCTGGAATCATTTTAAAGAAAAACACCCTTCCATTGCACAATTTCTTGTATTTTTTGTTATCAGCAACGGCGTTACCGTACTGCAGATGATCCTTATGCCGTTGATCAAATACATTTTCGGCTTCACTTCCCTGGTAAGCACAAATTTCCAGATTCTTCCTATGGGACACAATCTGGACGGCAGTGTTTATTACGTTTTTGACTATGCGGCAGGAGCCATCAGTGACGGCGGCGGCGGTGGTCTTGCTTATTTTCTGGCTGTGGAAATCACCCTGCTCATTGCCCAGGTCATCAACTTTTTCCTGCAGAGAAATGTTACCTTTAAATCGGACTCCAACATAGTAAAGGCAGCTGTGTGGTATTTTATCGCCTGGGTCATTATATCCGTGGGCGCTGCCGCTCTTCAGGGGCTTTATAAGACACCGATCTACAACTTCTTCATGGACCTGATGGGACAGGGAGTGGGAATGACTGTGGCAGACATCATCACCATGCTGATCAACTGCGTCATCTCCTTCTGGGTATTCTTCCCCATCATGAAGATCATCTTCAAGCAGAAATAATCTGCGGTTATCAAGTCAGCCTGCATGGGAAACAGCAGGTATTGGAAAGGCATGAGAAAGAATGAGTAAACATACAGAACTTTTGAATCAAATGACACTGGAAGAAAAAGCCGCCTTCTTAAGCGGCATGACCGTGTGGCAGACACTGAATATCGATCGTCTGAATCTTCCTTCTATCTTCTGTTCCGACGGGCCTCACGGTATCCGCAAACAGGCCGGAGAAGGAGACCACCTCGGACTGAACGCTTCCCTGCCGGCTACCTGTTTTCCTACGGCAGCCACGATTGCAAACAGCTGGGACGAAAAACTGGGCGAGGAAATCGGTATGGCTCTGGGAAGGGAAGCTTCCTCTCAGGATGTAAATGTCCTGCTGGGACCCGGTTTAAATATTAAAAGAAGTCCACTGTGCGGACGTAACTTTGAGTATTTTTCCGAAGATCCCTATCTTGCGGGAAAAATGGCAGCTTCTTATGTAAAAGGAATTCAAAGCCAGGGCGTCTACGCCTGCCCCAAACACTTTGCGGTAAACAGTCAGGAACTTCGCCGTATGGCCATGAACTCCGTGCTGGATGAGAGAACTCTACGCGAAATCTATCTGGAGGGCTTTGAAATTGCGGTGAAAGAAGGCAATGCCAAAGCTATCATGACAAGCTACAATGAAGTCAACGGCACCTACGCCAACGAGCACGAGCACCTGTTAAAGGATATTCTTCGGGATGAATGGGGCTTTAACGGAATCGTCATCACCGACTGGGGAGCTTCCAACGACCATGTACAGGGCGTGAAGTACCGTTCCAACCTGGAAATGCCTGCTCCCGGCCTAGATTCCGCCAGAGAACTCCTTGCAGCCGTAGAAAACGGAACGCTTTCCATGCAGGAACTGGATGCCTGTGTGGATGATCTGCTGGATGCGGTTCTCACTCTCTCCTCCCAGAAAAAATCCTCCGGTTTTGACAGGGAAGCACACCATAAGCTGGCGCAGAAAGCTGCAGAGGAAAGCATCGTTCTGTTAAAAAACGAGGATAACCTTCTTCCCTTAGCTTCCGGATGTAAGATCGCTCTGATTGGAGATTTCGCCGAAACTCCCCGTTACCAGGGTGCAGGTTCTTCTGTGGTAAATCCCACGAAAGTGGAATCCATGCTGGAGCAGGCCGCAAACACTTCCTTCTCCTTTGCAGGCTACGCAAAAGGTTATGAACGCACCGGCGGCGCCAACGAAGCTTTAAAACAGGAAGCGCTGGAAATGGCCCGGAAAGCAGACGTGGTCCTTTTCTGCTTCGGTCTTGATGAACTGAGTGAATCCGAGGGATTAGACCGCACACATATGCGCATTCCCCAGAATCAAATCTCTCTTCTGGAGGCCCTGTCCAAAGCAAACCCTAACATTGTGGGCGTTATCAGCGCAGGTTCTTCCATCGAAATACCCTGGGGCGGTTTCTGCAAAGCGATCCTGCACGGTTACCTTGGCGGACAGGCAGGCGCAGGCGCTATGTTCCGCGTGATTTCCGGTCAGGTGAACCCTTCCGGTAAATTGAGCGAAACTTATCCGATAAGCTACGAGGATACACCCGCATACCGTTATTTCCCCAGCAAAGAAAGAAACTCCGAATACCGTGAGAGTCTTTATGTGGGCTACCGCTACTATGATACACAGGGTGTGAACGTGCAGTATCCTTTCGGATACGGTCTTTCCTACACTTCCTTTGCCTACTCCAATCTGGAAGTGACACCGGAAGGCGCTTCTTTTACCCTTACAAATACCGGCGACAGAGACGGGGCCGAGATTGCTCAGCTGTACGTATCCGGTCCTGAAGGAGAAATTTTCCGTCCGGCAAAAGAGCTGAAAGGCTTTGCAAAAGTTTTCTTAAAAGCCAAAGAAAGCAGGAAAGTCACCATCCCCTTTGACGATAAAACCTTCCGCTACTGGAATGTTTCCACCAATGGCTGGGAAGTGGAAAAGGGCAGCTATCTGATTCAGATTGGAAGCAGCGTTTCCGATATTCATTTAAAACAGACTCTGGAACAGAAGGGAACCGACGCTTCCTCTCCTTACAAAAAAGAAGAAATGCCTTCCTATTTTTCGGGAGCTGTTAAAAATGTTTCCGACCAGGAATTTGAAAAGCTGTTAGGCACCTCCATTCCCGACGGAAAATGGTCCGGAGAACTTGGCCTTAACGATGCTATCTGCCAGATGTATTACGCCAAAAGCCCTCTGGCACGCCTGATCTACAGGATTCTCACAAGCCTGAAAAATAAAAGCGAGAAAAAGGGAAAACCTGACCTGAACATCCTTTTCATCTACAACATGCCGTTCCGGGGTATCGCAAAAATGACCGGCGGCGCAGTGAGCATGGAAATGGCTCGGGGAATGGTCCTCGTTGTAAACGGCCATTTCTTCAAGGGTATGAAAAAAATTATCTCAGGCTTTTTCTCAAACTCCAGGGCAAACAAGGATTATCAGAAAAAACTGCAGAAATAAAAACTGTGAAACCAAAAACATCAAAAGAACCTTGGAACCAAACAAAAACATACCTTCTAAAACAGCAGAGCCAAAGAAAAGAGGTCTTCCGCCCTTTTCTTTGGCTCTGTCAAATAGAAATACAATGCACAAAAAGAAAATCCTTAAAATACTTAAAACATTTAAAGTGCTTGAAAATAAAAATGTTTTACACTTCTCTGTGAAAATCCGATTTCGGACTCTGACTTTTCGAAGAGAAAGAATCTTCCCTCAAATTTTTATGATATACCCTGTACACCCTCTGACTTCCTTTTAAAGGCCTTATTTTCGTCTCTTTCATATACCGGAAGCCAAGTTTATGTAAAAGCCTTTTTGAGGCCGTATTGCCCTCCTCCGCCAACGCCCGAATTTCATCCAGCTCCAGTTCTTCACGGGCATATTTTAAGATGGCAGTGCAGGCTTCGAAAGCGTATCCTTTTTTCTGAAATTCATCCCGCACTGCAAAACCAAGCTCCGGCTCGCCTTGTTCCCCTGCAATCTGCAGTCCTGCCCTTCCTATCACTTCGCCGCTTTCCTTTTCCACCAAAAGCCACATCCCGTATTCATAAAATCCATAAATATTTTGAATGTAGGCTTTCAGCCTCTCCCCCTCTTCCTGTCGGTCTGCGTCCAGCTCTTCCAGCCACTTCTGCGCCGATTCCCCCTCATGAATCTGATAAAGTGCATCCAGGTCTTTTTCCCCCGCTTCTCTCACGATCAGTCTTTCTGTCTCCAGAATATCCCACGGAATCTTTCGATACCTTCTCACAATTTTTTCCATATAGGACACAGACAGCGCCTCCGGATCACAAATGCAATAGGGACTGATTCCGAAGCTGTCGTTTTCATTTTCCTCTGTGAGAAAAAACAAAACATACCGCCCCTCTTTTACAAGCTTTCTTCCAAAATCAGCAAGATCTGTAATCCACAAAGTTCTCTGTTTTTCTTCCTCCGCTGCCTTTTTGTTTTCCAAATGCAGCAGATTCCTCTGAATTTTCTCGATTTCCGGATACTGCAACTCCCTCCTGCCTTTCTCGACTTGCACATGCAGCAGATTCTCCTGCTTCTTTTCCGACTCGATATACACAAGTTCTGTCTTCCCGTTTCCTGCTTCCCAACTAAGCCGCTCCTTTATTTTCTCAGGCAGACTGCATTTTAAAACCAGCACCGCCCGTTTCAAAACGTTATTCTCATTTTTTATCATCCTTTTCCTACCCCCTTTACGAATTTCCTCTTTTCCGTTAAAATAAAAACATTCCTCAAAGGATGCAGCTGGGCCTTACGCCCTTTTGCAGCCTTTCTGCCTGTATGGCAGAATAAAAAAATGAACCAATCAGAAAGGAAAGAAATCTCATGGCACAGAATCCTATTGTTACCATTACTATGGAAAACGGCGATGTAATCAAAGCTGAGCTCTATCCCGAGACAGCACCTGTTTCCGTCAGCAATTTCATCAGCCTGATTCAGAAAAATTTTTATGACGGACTTATCTTCCACCGCGTAATCCGCGGCTTTATGATTCAGGGAGGATGCCCTCTCGGAACAGGAACCGGCGGCCCGGGCTATTCCATCAAAGGTGAATTTTCCCAGAACGGCGTAAAAAACGACTTAAAACACACAAAAGGCGTTCTTTCCATGGCACGCGCTATGCATCCGGATTCCGCCGGAAGCCAGTTCTTTATCATGCACGAGGACGCTCCCCATTTGGATGGCTCCTACGCTGCATTCGGTAAAGTAATCGAGGGACAGGATGTTGTAGACAAGATTGCCGAGACAAGAACAGACTGGTCTGACCGTCCTCTGGAAGAGCAGAAAATCGCTTCCATGACAGTGGAAACTTTCGGCGTTTCCTATCCGGAACCTGAAAAATTAAAAGACCGCTGATTTTCTCCGCAATATAGCGCCCATTGAAAGCGCTGTTTCAAATACGGAAGATTACACAGTCTGAGGTATTACTCCTCATGCACACAGACACCAGCGTCGATACCGGGAAATGGCAGCCTCTGCCGCCTCCCGGTACCGGCGCTTTTTTCGATTATTTCCACGATTTTTGCGTTCATATTTTATTCATATTCTTTTTAAAAAATGTTAAATTGCATATCATCTTTTAGACACTTTCCTTTTCTATACTTATACCATAAGATACAGAAAAGAAAAACCTAAACTTCTGTATCACTCAAACAGCCAATCACTTAACTTTTTATAAATAGCTTTTTCATAATAAATGCCAGACAGATGACTGTCTGGCATCCTCCCTCTTCAAAGAAGATTCTGCATCTGCAGAATCTTTTTTTATCTGATAGGACAGTTTCTATCCTATCAGATAAAAAAAGACGCTCCGCTGTGGATGCGCACTCAGCGCACAGGCAATCAGCGATTGCCGATAACCATTGCCTGGCGGCATCGCACTCGGCGCGGGTGTGTGCCAGAGCACACACTTTTTATCCGATAGGATCGTTTCTATCCTTTTCCCCTGATAAACAGAAAATACCCCAAAGACTGAGGTATTTCCAAAGTCCTTGGGGTATGTTTGTTTCTTATATCTTTAAGATACGATGCTTAATCTCAAGCTTTGTTTACAGAACCGAACAGTTCCATTTTTTCTTTAACCGTAGCTTTGATAGCTTCGAAACCAGGAGCTAACAGTTTACGAGGATCGTATCCTTTGCCCTGCTGATCTTTTCCAGCTTCGATATATTCACGTGTAGCTGCTGCGAAAGCTAACTGGCATTCTGTGTTAACGTTGATTTTTGCAACACCCAGAGAGATTGCTTTTTTGATCATGTCAGCCGGGATGCCTGTACCACCGTGAAGAACTAACGGCAGATCTCCTGTTAACTGCTGGATAGCATCCAGAGTTTCGAAGGAAAGTCCTTTCCAGTTTTCAGGATATTTTCCGTGAATGTTTCCGATACCAGCTGCCAGGAAATCAACACCCAGATCAGCTACTGCTTTACATTCGTTAGGATCTGCGCATTCGCCCATACCTACAACACCGTCTTCTTCGCCGCCGATGGAACCAACTTCTGCTTCGATGGAAACTCCCTTAGCGTGAGCTGCTGCAACTAATTCTTTTGTCTTAGCAACGTTCTCTTCGATCGGGTAGTGAGAACCGTCGAACATAATAGAAGAGAATCCAGCTTCCAGACATTTATAGCAGTGATCGTAGCTGCCGTGATCTAAGTGCAGAGCTACCGGAACAGTGATGTTTAATTCTTCCATCATTCCGTTTACCATGCCTACTACAGTCTTGTAGCCTGTCATGTATTTGCCGGCACCTTCAGATACACCAAGGATAACCGGGGAGTTTAATTCCTGAGCTGTTAACAGGATAGCTTTTGTCCACTCCAGGTTGTTGATGTTGAACTGTCCAACTGCATAGTGGCCAGCTTTTGCTTTTTTAAGCATTTCTGCTGCTGATACTAACATAGTAATTACCTCCATAATGATATTCATTATAACTCTTATCGATGTTATTATACTCCATTCACCCTGAAAAGAAAATAGTTAAATACGAAATTTTCCCTTATTTTAACCTAATTTGCGGACGGTACCATGATTGACAGCGCCTGTTTTTGGTTCCGAACCACCACATCCGTGTGCCTTCCTCCAAACTCGCCGTCCAGGGTCCATGCCACTTCCTCCTCCGACTCGATTCTCATGTAAGAAGTTTTGAAACAGTACATCTGATCCGTATCAATATCCTTCATAACAAGAGCTGTCAGAATCTGGTTTAACTCCATGGGATTGGAGGGACGCTTAATCAGTGTAACTTCGAACACTCCGTCGCTTAGGTCCACATATTTTCCGGTAATCCGCTTGAATCCTCCCACGGAAATAGAGTTTGTGATCATTCCGTAAAGGAAATCATCTTCTATCACCGTATCTTCTGTCGTTATTTTCATATGGTATGACTTGATATTTGTCAGTTTCTTCATACCTTCCAGCAAATATGCCATGTGCCCGAGAAGGTTTTTCATCTCCTGCTCCGTCTCATAGGACACATCGGTAAACAAACCGAAAGCGGCGATGTAGACAAAAGTATTTTCATTAAAGGAACCCACATCACACAAAAACCGGTCTCCGTTCACTACAGCGTTTGCCGCCTCTTTCATGTTTTTGGGAATATACAGACTGTTGGCAAAATCGTTGGTGCTTCCCGCAGGTATATACCCTATGGGAACCCTTTTTTCCTTTCGCATCAGTCCGGTCACCACCTCATCCAGTGTGCCGTCGCCGCCGCTGCATACCACCATATCAAAACGAGCGCTGTCCTCTTCTGCCGCTCTTATGGCATCTCCCGCATACTGCGTGGGATAGGCCGTCACCTCATATCCGCCTTTTACAAATATATCAATAATATCCAGCAAATTATTGCGTATCTGGCCTTTTCCGGCTTTGGGATTGTAGATAAACAACATTTTCTTATGGGCCATAGCTGCCTTTCCTTTCCTGAACCATAATGAAATAATGATGCCACAAAATCAAAAAGGCCCTGTCAGGCGCATCCTATTTCGTCAGGAAGCTTTGGCTTTCTCAAAATAGGGTACGCTGACGGCCTTTCTCAAGTTTACAACATCTCTTTTGTATCTTAGTTTTTACCGCTTAAGTACTGTTCGATGTTAGAAATCGCTGTTTCTTCATCCGGACCATCCGCAATCACGGTTACCATTTCGCCGCTGTCCAGTCCCAGGCTCATCATGCCCATAATACTTTTGGCATTTACCTTTTTCCCTTCTGCTTCCAGATATACGGTACTTTCATGCTGGCTTGCCACCTGCACCAATACCGCTACCGGTCTTGCCTCAAACCCGTGGTCTAACTGGATTTTGACTGCTTTCTGTTTCATAATACTCCTCCATTTCTACAAAAACCCTGTGCTCTGATAAAAACAGAGACTCTTCGAAACTGTTTTCCACGCAAAATCATCTGCCGGATCTTCAGTTTTCCTGTTTCAGCCTCTGACTCTGTCTGCAAGCTCACACAACTTTCTGAGTCGATGATTGACTCCTGATTTGCCAACCGGAGGATTTAAGTACCCACCCAGTTCGCGAAGCGGTGCATCCGGATACTCCAGTCGGATCTGCGCCATCTGCCGGAGTCCCTCCGGAAGATTCTCAAATCCGTACTTTTCTTTCAGATATAGTATATCCTCTGTCTGCCTGGATGCCGCACTTACTGTCTTGCTGATATTTGCTGTCTCACAGTTCACCCTTCGGTTGATGGAATTTCTCATATCTTTTACAATACGATAATTTTCAAAATCCATCATCGCCACATGAGCCTCTATGATATTCAGAAAATCAGAAATACCGGAACCTTCTTTGATGTACACCACATAATATTTTTTGCGGACAATAATTCTTGCTTCCACCCCGAAGGAATGCAGAATCTGCTGAATCTGCTCTGCCTGCCGTTCTTTCTGGCAGACGATTTCAAGATGATAGCTTTTCTCCGGATCGCTCATAGATCCGGCAGATAAAAA
This sequence comes from uncultured Lachnospiraceae bacterium, assembly GCA_944381635.1. Classification (GTDB taxonomy): domain Bacteria; phylum Bacillota; class Clostridia; order Lachnospirales; family Lachnospiraceae; genus CALWLY01. The sequence goes on along the minus strand of CALWLY010000023.1, from coordinate 29,615 downwards.
GGCTCCCCGCAGAAAAGCTCTCTGACAGCAGCTGCTTTTCAAAAGCATACTGCTCACCGAGTCTCTTAGATCTCTCAAAGTGCCGTCCTGCTCCAGGAAATGCGTTCCCTGCAAAATCCGTTTTACCTGATCTTGCTGTGTAAAACGAATCAGATAAACTCCTGTTTTCCCATGTTGACTGATTGAAATGTCAGTAATAATATTAAATGTTTTCTTCAATAATGTAAAGCATTTTCTGATAACAGGTTCATTTTCTGCCTGAATTGTCAGAATAACGCTCTGCTGCTGACAGTTAAGGCTGCCGCAGAAATGAATGATCGCTGCCAATTCTGCAATCTGGCAGTGTCTCGCGCCGTTTTCCTGACGGCTTAATTCTTCTTTCACTTGACTGGAAAAAGACATTCTTTTCTTTCCTTTAATCCTGACAATCGCGGTGGCTTATAGTCAGCCCATAGTCGCCGCGGTGTTTCAAACGCCGGTAAAGTTCATTGGCCAGTGTGACGCTGCGGTGTTTGCCGCCGGTGCAGCCAATTCCGATTACCAGCTGGTATTTTCCTTCTTTGATATAATTGGGAATCAGAAAATCAAGCATATCGGTCAGCTTATCCAAAAAGGTTTCCGCCTCCCCAAAGCTCATGACATAGTCCTGTACTTCTTTCTCATTTCCCGTATGATACTTCAGCTCTTCGATATAAAACGGATTCGGCAGAAAACGGACGTCAAAAACAAGATCCGCATCTGCGGGAATTCCGTGCTTAAAACCGAAAGAAACAATGCTTATCATCAGGCTGTTGTATTCCTCGTTCTGCACGAAAATCCTGTCCATCTCTTCCTTCAGCTCTCTTGTGAGAAGCTTTGAAGTGTCGATAACGTAGTCCGCTTTTTTCTTCATCTGTTCCAGAATCCGGCGTTCTCTGCGGATACCGTCTTCAACCCGCATAGAATCCGGCGTGCAGAGCGGATGCATACGTCTGCTCTCTTTATAGCGGCGAAGCAGCACGCTGTCGGAAGCATCCATAAAAAGGATTTCATAGACCATGCCGTTCTGTCGCATTTTATCCAGAATTTTCTGCGCGTCCTCAAAGGACTGATCCGCGCGCACATCCAGTCCCAGAGCCACTTTGGAAAATTCCGTATTGGGAGTGGAAAGCAGCTCCATAAATTTTTCAATCAGCGGAACCGGAAGGTTGTCTACACAATAAAAGCCGATATCTTCCAGCATTTTCATGGCGGTTCTTTTTCCGCCGCCGCTCATCCCTGTTACAATCACAAACCTCATAGCTTCTCCTGTCTGCGACTTGCGCTAGTACCTATATACATTTCCACTTGTACCATACCGGCGCCATTTTCGCAATCGCGCTCGGCGCGAGTGTGCACAAACGCGCACACTTTTTTAAAAATCTCCCAGGAAGATCACTTCAGGCTCCAGCCAGATTCCAAAATTTCTGTGTACCCGCTCTCTGACTTCTTCAATCAGTTCCGCCACGTCTGCAGCCTGAGCGTTTCCTGTATTGATTACAAATCCGCAGTGTTTATCCGATACTTTGGCTCCGCCGATCTGAAATCCTCTAAGACCCGAATCCATGATCAGTTTTCCTGCAAAATAACCTTCCGGGCGTTTGAATGTGCTTCCAGCACTGGGAAATTCCAAAGGCTGTTTCTGGCGCCTTTGTTCCGCCAGTTCCTTCATTTTACTCTCGATTTCTCCCCTGTCTCCCTCTTTCAGAGAAAAAACAGTGTCCAAAACAATATACGACCGGTTTTTGATCACACTGCTGCGGTAGGCAAATTCCATGGTGGCATGATCCAGTTCCAGAATTTCTCCCTCTTTGCTCATGACGCGGACTGTTTTTACAATGTCCGCCATCTCTCCGCCGTAGGCGCCTGCATTCATCACTACAGCCCCGCCTACACTGCCGGGAATTCCTGCGGCAAACTCCATGCCGCAAAGCCCGCATCTTAAAGCTTCTGCTGCGGCCTGGGAAAGGAGCGCGCCGGCGCCTGCCCGAAGACAGGTGCCGGTTACCTCCAGTTTTTTAAAGTCCCCTTCCAATTTTAAGATCGCACCGCGGTATCCTTTATCTCCCACCAGAAGGTTGCTGCCGTTTCCAAGTACAAAATAGGGTTTTTCCACAATATTCAGGTATTTCAGTACAGCTGCAAGCTGTTTCTCGTTTTCAATCTTCAGAAATACTTCTGCTTCCCCTCCCACACGAAAAGTCGTATGCTTGTCCATGGGCTCACCGCACAGAATATTCTCCTTCGGCAGCACCGTTTCCATATATTCAATAAATGCTCTCATCAATGTTCCTTCCACCGGCTTATTTTTCGATTCTTTTTCATTTTTATGCACAGCTTTGCGAAACTATTCCAGCACCAGCTTTGCTGCACCGTAAATGCCGGCGTCATTTCCCAGAGTAGCCAGAGCAAACAGCGCTCCTCTGCTTCCTCTGAATACATATTTTATATAATTTTTCTGAATGTAATCCAAAAGTACGGAACCTGCTTTGGAAACACCGCCGCCGATTACGAAGATTTCCGGATTTACCACACCTGCGATAGATGCCAGTGTCTTGCCCAGATACTGTCCGAATTCTTCTGCCACCTGCACTGCCAGCGGATCTCCTGCCTTAACTGCATCCCATACGTCTTTCGCTGTGATGTCTCTGTCTCTTAAAATGCTGGGCATATCGGAAGACTGCAGTCTGCGTTTTGTCAGTCTTACCACTCCCGTTGCGGAAGTATACTGTTCCAGACATCCGCAGTTTCCACAGTTGCAGGGCTCTACTTCCTTATCTTCCACATGAATGTGTCCGATTTCTCCGCCTGCTCCGTTGGCGCCTGCCAGAATTTTTCCTTCCACGATAATGCCGCCGCCGACACCTGTTCCGAGGGTTACTGCAACCAGATTGTCATAGCCCTGACCGCCGCCTTTCCACATTTCGCCCAGTGCTGCCACGTTGGCATCATTTCCGGCTTCTACCCGGATATTTAAAAGGCTCTGCAGTTCGTTCTTCACGCTGAAAGTTCCCCAGCCTAAATTGACTGCGCCGTAAACGGTTCCCTCACTGTCGATAGGTCCGGGCGCGCCGATGCCTACACCTTCCACTTCCTCGCGCAGAATATCGCGCTCTTTCATCTTATCCAGAATGCTTGCTGCCACATCCGGAAGAATCTGTTTTCCATTATCTTCTGTGACAGTGGGAATTTCCCATTTTTCCAAAAGATCTCCGTTGGTATTAAAAATTCCCAGTTTTACTGTAGTTCCCCCTACGTCAACGCCAAAACAATATTTCATTTTTTCCTCCCTTTCCGCGCTCTGCGCCTTTACCGTTATCGTTTCCATTTGGATCCTTTCATGCTGTATTTCTTTACAGACGATTTTGCCATCGTCCGCACTGTTCAAAAATTATTCTTCTTCCTCTTCCCGTTTGCGCGCAAGAGAATTCTGTACTCTTGTGTAAAGCTCCTGAGCAGCGTTGTAGCCCATCTTTTTCTGACGATGGTTTATCGCCGCAGATTCGCAGATAATTGCCAGGTTACGTCCCGGACGGATGGGAATGCTGTGGCAGACTACCTTATTGCCCAGATATTCGGTATACTCCTCTTCCAGTCCCAGACGATCGTATTCTTTATCTTTATTCCACTCTTCCAGCTTGATTACCAGATCGATATTCTGCGTGTCCTTAACGCTTGATACACCAAACAGTGTCTTTACGTCAATAATACCGATACCTCTTAATTCGATAAAGTGTTTGGTAATATCAGGCGCAGTTCCGATCAGGGTATCCTCGCTTACCTTACGGATTTCCACTACGTCGTCCGTTACCAGACGATGTCCTCTCTTGATAAGCTCCAAAGCTGCCTCAGATTTACCGATTCCGCTTTCACCGGTGATCAGAACGCCTTCTCCGTAAACATCCACAAGTACGCCGTGAACGGAGATGCAGGGAGCAAGCTTTACATTCAGCCAGCGGATAATCTCCGCCGTAAAAGCGGAAGTTGCTCTTTTCGTCATCAGAAGCGGAACCCCTTTTTCAATCGCCATCTGACGGAACATCTCATCCGGGTGAAGCTCACGGCAGAAAACGATACACGGAATGGGATAAGAAAGAAGTTTCTCCAGCAATTCCCTCTCCTTTTCTGCAGACATGCTTTCAATATAAGAATATTCTACAAATCCGATAATCTGAAATCTTGTAGCCTCAAAATGTTCAAAGTATCCTGCCAGCTGCAAAGCCGGACGGTTAATGTCGGGCTGACTGATTTTGATTCCCTTTACATCGATTTCCGGTGTAAGGTTTTCAAGTTTCATTTTCTCGATAATTTTGGTTAAACTGATGCTTGCCATAACCCTTCTCCTTCTCTTTTCCTTTTTCTGCTTCATATATGGAATGCCGCTGCGGCTTTCTGCCGGCAGAGCACCCTTTTACTCTTCATTTTACCATACAGAATGGTATCTGTAAATTTCCGTCCAAAACTTTTGCCCGCACTGCCCTGTGAGGTTGTTACTGTTCACTCCGTTCCAGCAACCTGCAAAAATCCATTTAAAATTGCCTTCGGCAATGGGATTTTGCATTTCTGAATCATTTTTTTACGGACTTTGCAGTAAATGCAAAGTCCTGCAGGAACAGTAACGTGAAGTCTCCGCTTTTTATTTTGCGCTGTCTTCCTTGCGGAAAAACCGGTAAATCTCCTCCGCTATGTGAGGCGGAATCTCCGGCAGCTGTGCAAGATCCTGGGCGGTGGCGTTTTTTATTTCCTCCAGATTGTTAAAATGCCGCATCAGCGCCTTTCGTCTGGTCGGACCTATCCCCGGAATATCATCCAGCACAGAGCGCACTTGGTCTTTGCTTCTTAAGGAACGATGGTATTCAATGGCAAACCGGTGGGCTTCATCCTGAATACGGGTAATCAGTTTAAACCCTTCGGAATTTCGGTCAATGGGAATTTCCACGTTTTCATAGTACAGCCCTCTGGTGCGGTGATTGTCATCCTTGACCATACCGCATACCGGGATGTTGAGTTTCAGTTCTTCCAGAACCTGTCTGGCGATATTGACCTGTCCTCTTCCGCCGTCCATCAGCAGAAGATCGGGGAATTTTGTAAAACTGCCATACTCCTGTTCCAGATTTTTCTCTTCTCTTTCCTTTTTTTCCTCCATGCCGTGAGTAAAACGGCGCATGAGCACTTCTCGCATGCAGGCATAATCGTCCGGCCCCGCCACGGTTCGTATGCGAAATTTCCGGTAATCGCTGCGTTTGGGTTTTCCTTTCTCATACACCACCATGGAGCCTACATTTTCAAAGCCGCTGATATTGGAAATATCAAAGGCTTCCATACGGCTGATATTTTCCAGATTGAGCAGGGCGGCAATTTCCTTCACAGCGCCGATGGTTCTTCCCTCTTCTCTCTTGATGCGCTCTCTGTCCTTAGAAAGAACCAGATGCGCATTCTTTTCCGCCAGTTCCACAAGCTTTTCTTTTTTCCCGATTTTGGGAACTTCCACCCGGACTTTGCTTCCTCTTTTTCCTGACAGCCACTGTTCAATGACCGGAATATCTTCAATCTCCATCTGAAGCATCAGTTCTTTCGGGATAAAAGGCGTTCCCGCATAAAACTGTTTGACAAAATCTCCCAGAACCTGCGCCCTTGTGGAATCCGCCACTCGGGTCATATAAAAATGCTCCCGCCCGATCAGCTTGCCTCCCCGGACAAAGAAAACCTGTACCACCGCTTCATCTCCGTCTTTGGCAAGAGCAAGGATATCCTTATCCTCTCCGTCGCTGTCCGTAATCTTCTGTTTCTGCGCAACCTGACTGACACTGTTGTACAGATCCCGATAGCGTATGGCCTCTTCAAAATTAAGTTCTTCCGAGGCTTGTTCCATCTTTTCTTTCAGCTCCTTTAAAATCTCGTCATAATTTCCATCCAGAAAGGAGATGGCTTTGTTCACCTGCCTGCGGTATTCCTGCTGCGCAATATATCCCTGGCAGGGCGCGCTGCACTGGTTGATATGATAGTTTAAGCAGGGGCGCTCCAAACCGATGTCTCTCGGAAGAGTTCTGCTGCATGTGCGCAGTTTGTACAGCTTGTTTAAAAGCTCTATCGTATCTTTTACCGCTGCCGCGGAAGTAAAGGGGCCAAAATAACGGGACTTGTCTTTTTTCATCTGTCTGGCAAATAAAACCCTGGGATACGGTTCTCCCGTGGTCACCTTGATATAAGGATAGGTTTTATCATCCTTCAGCATCGTATTGTACTTGGGATTGTGCTCCTTGATCAGATTGTTTTCAAGCACCAGGGCTTCCAGTTCGGAATCGGTCACAATATATTCAAAACGGGCGATTTTGCTGACCATTTTTTCGATTTTGGGACTTTTAACCGTGCTCTCCCGGAAATAGGAGCGCACCCGGTTTCTCAAACTGATGGCTTTTCCCACGTAAATGATGGCGTCGTTTTCATCATGCATAATATAAACTCCCGGTTTGGGAGGAAGTTTTTTTAATTCATCGTCAAAATGAAACATCTTTCAAAACCTTTCTTTCTCGCAAAAGAAACTGTGATTTCTGATTCTCAACTTTTTTCAGTATAACAGAACCCGGCCCAAAAGAAAAGGAAAGGAGTGCGCCCAAAAGCCTGTTTTGCCTTTGTGGAACTCTCCCTTCCGGATTCTTTCTATTTTTCTTTTTTCTCTTCTTCCCCTGTCATGGATGCTCCGGAGAACTGTCCCACCGGTCCGGAAGGACTTTCCTCCTCAGGGTTTTTAGAAATATAATGTCTCCACCTTTCCGGATCCCTGCGAAGTGCTTCCTGCCTGGAAATTTCTCTGGAATTTTCCTCCCAGGGATTTTCTTCCCCTTCAGGTTTATTTTGCGTGGAAACTGTCTGTTCATTCACAGCTTCTCCCGCTTTTTCTCCGCTTCCAGCGCCGGAATTATCTTTTTCCGGAGAGCTGTTTTCGAAAGGAGACAGCTTCTCCTTCGACTCCGTTTCCCCAGAAGCGTTGTCATCTTTTTTAATCTTTACCCGAAAGCTTTCCTGCTCCGTCTTAGTCTCCTCTTTTTCCTCAGGTTCCGGAATTCCTTTTATTTTGCGGTAAATCTGCATGAATTCTTTGCCTGTAATGGTTTCTTTTTCAATGAGGAACTCTGCCAGCTGGTCCATAACTTCCCGGTTCTTTCCGAGAAGTTCCAGCGCTTCCGCATAGCATTCTTTCAGGATACGCATAACCTCAGAGTCAATCTCTGCGGCTGTCACATCCGAACAGTTGAGCACAGCCCTTCCGTCAAGATAACGGTTCTCGATGGATTCCAGACCGATCAGACCGAACTTTTTGCTCATACCATACTGTGTTACCATAGCCCTTGCCAGGCTGGTAGCCTTCTCAATATCGTTAGCTGCGCCGGTGGTCACCGTATCAAACACAATTTCCTCCGCAGCACGTCCGCCTAAAAGCCCTACCAGCATATCGTGAATTTCTGCTTCCGTATTTAAGAATTTTTCTTCCTCCGGCACATGCATAACATAGCCCAACGCCCCCATAGTACGGGGAACAATGGTAATCTTCTGCACCGGCTCGGAGTTTTTCTGAAGTGCGCTGATCAAAGCATGACCTACCTCGTGATAGGAAACGATTCTGCGTTCTTCCTTGCTCATGATGCGGTCTTTCTTTTCCTTACCTACAAGTACCTGTTCCACGGCTTCCAGAAGGTCTTTCTGACACACATACTCTCTGCCTTCCTTGACTGCATTGATAGCAGCCTCGTTGATCATGTTGGCAAGATCGGAACCTACCGCACCGCTGGTAGCCAAAGCAATCGCATCAAAATCCACGCTCTCATCGATCTTTACATCTTTGGCGTGCACTTTTAAGATTTCCACACGTCCTTTTAAGTCCGGCTTATCTACAATAATTCTTCTGTCAAAACGTCCCGGACGAAGAAGCGCCTTATCCAGAATTTCCGGGCGGTTGGTAGCGCCAAGAACAAGGATACCCTTGGATGCCTCAAAACCGTCCATCTCGGAAAGCAGCTGGTTCAGTGTCTGCTCACGTTCTTCGTTGCCTCCGCCGTACTTGGAGTCACGGCTTCGTCCGATGGCGTCAATTTCGTCGATGAAAATAATACACGGCGCATTTTTGTTTGCTTCCTTAAACAGGTCACGGACACGGGACGCACCTACACCTACATAAAGTTCGATAAAGTCAGAACCAGTCAGGGAAAAGAACGGTACATGAGCTTCCCCTGCCACAGCCTTTGCCAGCAGTGTCTTACCGGTACCGGGAGGTCCTACCAAAAGGGCGCCTTTCGGAAGCTTTGCTCCGATTTTTACATACTTTCCGGGATTATGCAGAAAATCCACCACTTCCTGGAGAGATTCCTTTGCCTCATCCTCTCCCGCTACATCTTTGAAGGTAACGCCTGTTTCCTTCTGTACATAAACTTTGGCATTGCTTTTTCCCACTCCCATAGGGCCGCCTCCGGACATTTTCCGAAACAGGAAGCTTAACAAGAACCACATCAGTCCGATGGGAAGGATATAATAAAGTATAATCTGAATCAGCAGTCCGGAACTGTCCGAGAGTTCCCTTCTGATTTCCACATCGTTTTCCAAAAGGAACTGGGTCAGGGTATCGTCCTGTACCCTGCCTGTGTAATAGGTGATGGAAGGCGACTGCATGAAAGGACTGACATTGTCCCCTGCCTTGGGCTCAATGTTGATCCTGTCGTCCGTAATCTGGACTGCCTGCACTTCTCCGTCTTCTACCATCTCAATAAACTGGTTATAAGTAATCTCCTGATTGGTCACACTGCTTAGTGTTCTCATGAAAAAGCTCATGCACACTAACGTGATCAGCGCTGCGATCAAAAGCAGAATCAGACTCTGCTTTTTGGGATTCTGACCGCCGCCAGGGCCTCCCGGTCCGCCGGAACCGCCGCCGTTTCCCGGCCCCTGGCCTCCGCCATTGTAGCCGTTATCGTTATAATTATTGATATTGTTATCCATATATGTCCTCCATAAAAAAGTATCTGCACAAAGTATCTGCCAAAGGCAGAATTTCACCCTCTTTGCGATACTATCTCCTTCATTATAATGACGGATAACCTATAAATCAATACGAATTCCGTGAATTTTCCGTGGAAACTCTTAAAGATTTATAAATTTCTCTTTCATTTTGGAAAAGAAATTGATTGATTTTATGTAGGTGATTACTTATAATATTATAGTTAATTTGCAACCCGTTGTATGGAAAGCTCGTTTGTTTTTATCCCAAAGAGCCAAAAATCCGCGTATCTTCCCGGTTTTTTCGTAAGAGGAAATCCCCCAATGAGCTTTCTGTTGTTTATATGTCAGGAGAACGTTTTATGAATATTGGTTTTGATAATCAAAAGTACCTGCAGATGCAGTCGCAGCACATCAAAGAAAGAATCTCCATGTTTGGAGACAAGCTTTATCTGGAATTCGGCGGAAAGTTGTTTGATGATTACCATGCTTCCCGCGTCCTTCCCGGCTTTGAACCGGACAGCAAGCTGAAAATGCTGCTTCAGTTAAAGGACCAGGCAGAGATCGTCATTGTCATCAGCGCCTCCGCCATTGAGAAAAATAAAATGCGCCGGGATTCCGGTCTTACTTACGATGCTGAGGTTCTCCGTCTGGTTGAATCCTTCAGCCGCATGGGTCTGATGGTAGGCAGCGTTGTCATCACTCAGTATTCCGGTCAGCCCGCTGCAGACCAGTATCGCAAGCGTCTGGAAAACCTGGGAATCCGTTCCTATATCCACTATATGATCGAAGGCTATCCTACCAATGTAAATCTCATCGTCAGCGATGAAGGTTACGGCAAAAACGATTACATCGAAACATCCAGACCCCTTGTAGTGGTAACAGCTCCGGGCCCCGGAAGCGGAAAGATGGCCACCTGCCTTTCCCAGCTTTATCATGAAAACAAAAGAGGTATCAAAGCAGGCTATGCGAAATTTGAGACTTTTCCTATCTGGAACCTGCCTTTGAAGCATCCGGTAAACATCGCTTATGAAGCTGCCACCGCTGACTTGAACGACGTCAATATGATTGATCCTTTCCATCTGGAAGCTTACGGAAAAACAACCATAAACTACAACCGCGATGTGGAAGTTTTCCCTGTTTTAAGTGCTATGTTTGAACAGATTTTAGGAGAATGTCCTTACAAATCTCCTACCGATATGGGTGTCAATATGGCCGGCAACTGCATCATCGATGACGAGGTATGCCGTGAAGCTTCCCGTCAGGAAATCATCCGCCGTTACTACAACTGTCTGTGCGATCTGAAACGCGGAAACAGTTCCAAAGAAATCCTCTACAAGCTGGAGCTTCTTATGAAACAGGCGGGAATCCGCATCGAAGACCGCAAAGTTGTCGCTGCTTCCATGGAGAGAGAGTCCGAAACCGGCGCACCGGCAGTGGCAATCGAACTTCCGGACGGAAGACTGATCACCGGAAAGACCACTCACCTTCTGGGTGCCGCTTCAGCCTGCCTTCTGAACTCTCTGAAGGTTCTTGCAGGCATTGACCATGACACGCATTTGATCGCGCCCAGCGCCATCGAACCGATCCAGAAGCTGAAAACTTCCTATCTCGGAAGCATCAATCCCAGACTGCATACCGACGAGATACTGATTGCTCTTTCCAGTTCCGCTTCCACAGATTCTCAGGCTGAGCTTGCGCTTTCCGCTCTTCCTCAGTTAAAGGGCTGCGAAGTACATTCCACCGTAATGCTCTCCTCTGTGGATGAAGGAATCTTTCACAAACTGGGCATGCACTTAACCTGCGAGCCCAAAACAGAAAGCAGAAAAAAAGACGAATAAGAAGAGCGTCTTTTTTATACGATAGGAAATAAAGTTTCCTATCGTATAAAAAACGGGCTGCTGTAAAGTCTCTGATTTTACAGCAGCCTGTTTTATTAAAGTTTTTTCACATAATTTCCCACAATATGCACGCCTTCGTTGATAACCACAAACGCATGCGGATCGTTTTTGTGAACGATCTGTTTTAAGTGGCTTACTTCATATTTAGATACCAGAACATAAAGCATGTGGTTGGGATGGTTGGTATATACTCCCATGGAATCGATCTTTGTAATTCCCCTTCCCAGCTCTGTCATAATCTCTTTTTCCATCTCGTGGCTGTCCTTGGATGTGACAATCCGCACCTCCACATTGATAATCTGGGCGTGGACTTTATCTACTGCAAACGAACTTACCGCCGCATAAATCAGGGAGTAGATCACAGTAGCCACATTAAACAGGAACAGACAGATTCCGTAAAGGATAATGTTCATAATCAGATTTACTTTACCCACACTGAAATCTCTTTTCCATTTGATCAGCAGCACACCTACGATATCCATTCCTCCCAGAGAGCCGCCCATTTTCAGCGCGATTCCCATACCGCAGCCACAGATAATTCCTCCGATCAGACAGGATGCAAGCGTATCTTCCATCAAAATAGGAGTCTGCGGAATCGGAATGACCGACAAAAGAATTGTCACTGTGGTAACACAGGTGATCGTCTTAAAGAAAAACTGCTTTCCGATTTTTTTCATGGCCAAAAGCAGCACAGGCACGTTGATCATGTAATAAATGATACCGGCAATATCAAAAGGAAGCGCCAGATGCAGATAGTCGCTTGTTATCGTTCTGATCAGCTGTGCAAATCCCATCACACCGCCGCTGTAAAGTCCCACCGGGACAATAAACAGATTGACGCCCAAAGAATAGATTACAGCTCCTGCCAATGCTCCCAGTAGCCTTCTTCCATTGTAAAGTATCCATTCCCGTTCTTTTAACTTTTCCATACTCACTGATTCCTTCCCAGCCCGGCACCTTTAACCGGGAAATCTGTTTTCTCCGGCCGGATGCCTGTCTCTTTTCTCTATTTTACTATACCCACACCCTTCTTTCAACTTATGATTATTGTATAAAAAAATATGGAAATCACATACTGAACAATAACAGTCAGGCATGTAATTCCCATATTTGCGACGATATTCATGAAAAACGTTCCGCATCTTTTTCCGTCACTGATCAGTCTCTGTCCGCGTCCATTCCTATTTTCCAAAAGAAAGTAATCAGATACAGACCGGAGATACCCACCAGTACGTAGACGATACGGCTGATTAAGCTCATGTTTCCAAAAAGGACCGCTACCAGGTCAAAATTGAAAAGACCGATCAGCCCCCAGTTCACAGCTCCGATAATCGTCAGAATCAAAGCTATAATATCAAGTGCTCTGCTCATGCTCTTTACCTTGCCTTTCCACGCTTTTGGTACAAAGTCTGATTTTCTGCACCACTTTCAGTATTGCCGGGAAAAGAGCCTTTTATTCTTTCACAATAAAATTACATTTTTTAGATTTAAAAAAACCGATCCAGCCACACTTTCACACAGGAAACCCAATTCTGACATTCCTTCTGTATGCCATATCCTCCTGCATCCACGGTCATTTTATCTGCCAGAGAAAGTCCGTGTCCGCCTGCCGGATAAATATGCAGCTCTGCGGGAATTTCAAACTTTTTCATGGCCTCCACAAACAAAAGGGAGTTTTGTACCGGCACGCAGTCGTCGGTAAAGGTGTGCCACAAAAAGGCCTGAGGAGTATGTTCTCCCACCTGTTTTTCCAGAGAAACCTGCTCTAAGAGTTCCTCATAACGTTCTCCCAAAAGTGCCGTAAAGCTGTCTCTATGCGCATGCTCTCCGGAAGTAATGACCGGATAGGATAAGATCATTCCCGCCGGACGAAACATTTCTGATTCTGCCTGCAGTTCTTTCGCCAAAAATTCCCGGTTCCAGAATACACCCAAACTTGCCGCCAGATGACCACCTGCAGAAAATCCTGCAATAACGATTCTTTCCTGGTCAATATGCCACTCCTTCGCATGTTCCTTTAAAAGTTTCATCGACCAGGCCGCCTCCAAAAGAGCCTGGGGAAATACAGCCGGGGCCACACTGTATCGAAGCACTGCCGCATGAAATCCCATCCCCAGAAAAGTCATGGCCACTGCTTCCGCTTCTCTGTCGGACACAAAGCGATAGCCACCGCCCGGACAAATCAGCACAAGAGGTCTTTTGTGACTGATTTTAATTTGCTCGGATTCATCCAGAAGATACGTGATAAGTTTTGCCTCCGTCTTCCGGCCCGGAAGTTCCAGTTTCAATTCCTGATATAACATATTCTCTCTCCTTCGCCTTTTCTGTCCGAAACAATACCTGTTCCGACCGCTGTCTTATCTACTATATCACAATGAAAACTGGTTTAAAATGTGGTATCTTGCCCGGGTTCCTGTCTTTTTCTGCTTTTCCTAGTGCAGTTCCCCTACTGCCGGATTGATGCTGATGGTCAGAATTTCCTTCATCCAGTTAAGAGTAATGAAGTTATTTCCTGACTTCCATTTCCAATTATCGCTTCCGCCTTCCGAAGTCACACCGTCAAACACGGCCTCGGTTCCTGTGTACTCATCCAGCCGCTGCTTCCACGTTTCCGCTTCTTCTTTTTCCACAGTTCTGCTTCCGTCCACGATCCATACGGAAACGGAATTTACTTTCTCCTGGTCATCATAACTGGTATAGACAGAAACATCTTCTCCAAAAAGAGTCACTTCATAGATACGTCCGATAAAGAAATTTTTATCTTCCGTCCAGTTTTCCTCACCGCCTCCAAGCGCCTCTGCCGCAGTGGCGTCATCCATACCGATCAGAGAAACCAGTGCATCCATATCTGCTTCCGTTCTGTCCCCTTGAGTTTCGCTTTCTGCAGCGGTTTCCGTACCGGCAGTTGTCTCTGAGGTTTCTGTCTGTTCCTGTTCGGTATTTGATTCTGTTTCAGATTCTGTTGTTTCTAAAGTTTCCTGTACGCTTCCGGTCGATTCCTCCTCCGGAGTATCCTCCGTTTCTGCTATTGTTTCCGTTGTCCCTGTCTCAATCTGTGTCTGCTCAGGGATTTGCTCATTGGCAGGACCGCAGGAAATGAGTAAAGCGGAAGAAAGTAAAAATGCAAGAATCACCGTTTTTTTCATAACCTGTTTCTCCTCCTTTCTCCTGATCCTTTCTGCTTTTAAACTTTTTTAATAATTGATACCAGTAATTGCCAGTTCTCCGTCAACTACTCCGAAAATGACATTACTGGTTGAGCCGTCTGATAAAGAAAATCCTGCCATGCTGGGAGAAAGTGCATTCTCGTCAGCCGCTGCCACGGAAGCCATCAGTTGTTCTGTAAATACGGCGTCTGCACCAAGAGCGATCATTTCATCTCTGGATTCCAGAACGGTTCCGCCATCTAAATCAATATATACCGGATAAGATGCCAGATCTGCAAAGGCTTCCAGATCTTTGGCTGCCACTGCTGCTTTTACTTCACCTGCAAAAGCTTTCACTGCTTCCGCATCTACGGAAAAGTTATCTTCATAGCCGCCTGCGCTCTGTTCCGTTTCCTGTTCTGCAGCTTCCGCTGCAGGTTCTGTTTCCACCGGTGCCGGTACTTCCTCTGAAGCAGTTTCTGCCTCAGTAGTTTCTGCCGGAGTTTCGCTTTCCACAGTCTCTTCTGCCGGTGCTTCACTCTCCACCGTAGTTTCTGCCGGAGTTTCCACCACAGATTCCACTACGGTCTCTGTTGCCTGTGTTTCCTCTTCTGTGCCCACGCCGCATGCTGCTGCCATCACCATCATTCCTGTCAGTGCTAAAATTGCTAACTTTTTCATAATTTTATTCCTTTCTCTTCCCCTGTTTCTTTTCTATATTCATTTTTCTTTGGGATCTTTTTTGTTTTTGTGATGCCGGCGAACCGGCACCACGGATGATTTTTTGTAGTTATTGTTTCGTTACTGTTTTGGAATTTCAAATTCTACGCTTCCTGCTGCGCCCGGTGCAATCTCATATTTTTCAAATACTACAACCGGATTTCCGTTTTCATTCATGTAGAATCTGTTTTCCTCTGCAGCTTTCTCTACTGCTGCGGTAATCTCCTGGCTATCCCAGAACTCCATTCCCAGCTGCTCTTCTTTAGCTGGAATCTGTTCTTCCACGGACTTCTGGATCACTGATACATAATCTTCTCCCAGCAGGTCTTTTAACAAAATCTGGCTGCCTGTCTGCAGATCCAGGTTGTAATATCTGGATTGGCTGTAAGCAGAACTCCAGTTTTGAGCTCCGGATACGATGAAAGAAAGCGTATTCTCTGTCTGTGCCTTGATCTCATACCAAACCTTGATTTCAATGTTATGCTGCTTCCATTCTTCCTCGGTGCCTCCTGTCTCAAGGAATGCCGTCCGATAATCCTCTGCTACCTGTATTGCCTCCTGCGCATATTGGGTGCAGAAGCGATAAATATCTTCGTTGACGGAATCTGCCAGAGTTTTGTTTTCTTCCCGAATGGTTTCCAGGCTGGGACTGTCTAACGAAATTCCCTCCTCTGTCAGTTTTTCCTGATCCACTTCTTCCACTGCCGGGGAAGTTTCCGTCACGGTTTCTGCCGGAGCCAAAGTCTCTGTGCCGGCACTGGTTTCCGTCTGCGCCGGTGTCTCTGTGGGCGCCGCATCCAAAGCGGCTGACTCTTCCTCTGCAATCTGCACATTGGGAATCTCCACAGAAATTTTAATGTCATCCTGCGTTGTCTCATAGGAGCGGAAAGTCAACACTTTTGCAATGGCTCCAAGCACCGGGATCGACTGCATCTCGCTGGCAAAAACCACACTGGTATTTAGCAAAAGCACAAAGGAAGCTGCCACCGCTCCGATTCCCGCAAAGGTTCCGCGGTAAATTCCTTTTCTCCTTCTCTTTTTCTGCTCCTGCTGATGCTCTCTGCGCATCTTTGCCACCGTCTCTTCCACACGCTTGGAATATTCCTCCGGTATTTCTGTCCGGTCGTATTTTTTCTTTGCCTCTTCTAATTTCTTGTTCATGTACCTGCCTCCTCCATTGACAATTTCAACAATTTCAGTCCCCGGTACAGCTTGGCCTTCACCGTACTCAGATTCATCTGCAACGTATCGGATATTTCCTGAAGTGTCATTTCTTCATAGAAACGTAGTTTTATGATCTCCTGAACTTCCTCATCCAGCTGGTTGATCTGGTCATACAGATCATCCGAGATGTCATATCCTTTTTCATAATAGGGCTGCTGCATGTAAGGATTTTCTTCTGACGGCATTTCCCGTTTTCTCTTCTTTATAAAAAGAAGACTTTCGTTTACGAGAATTCTGTAGAACCAGGTGCGAAGCGCCTTTTCTTCCTTCAGCGTCCCATAGTATCTCAAGGCTTTGCAGATCGCGTTCTGTACAATGTCCATAGCATCGTTTGCATTTCCTGCATAGCTGTAAGCCAGACGATAGAACTTTGTTTGGTTATCCAGGATATATTCAATGGTGATCTCATACAAATCCTTTTTCATTCCTGCTTTCCGCCTTTCCTTTTACTATATAGACTTCGCCTGATGCAAATAAGTTGCAAAATAATAAAAAAATTTTTTAACAGTAACAGTTCAGCCCGCGCCATTCGAAAAACCGCACTGACGTGCTTACTGCGGCTTGGCCGCTGTTTTCCTCATTGACTGGCGCTTAGCTCATCTGCGTATTGGAGGCAGAATTTTTATGCGAGCATAAATCCTGCCTCCAATACGCAGATGGCTGAACTGTTACTTTTAACATTCGCACTTTCGTAATTTACTTGTGAAAAGTGTGAAAATCACGTATAATTCAGACAAAAGAATGGAGTTGAAATCTTTTATGAATGACAATAAAAAAAAGCAGCCGGATTGTGCTTCCGACTGTGCTTTCGTTGATTATAAGCTGTTGGCTGACACGGCCGCTCTTGCCGGCGAGATCATGCTGGTTGCAGGCGCGGAAACCTATCGGGTGGAAGACACCATACACCGCATCCTGAAAACTTCGGGCTTTCAGCGCTGTGACGCCTTTGTCATACCCACAGGTATTATGATCACTCTGGAGGACTGGCGCATTGACACCGTGAGCCTGAACCGGCGCATCGGGGAAAAACAGACAAATCTTGGAAACATCGCTCAGGTAAATGATATTTCCAGGCGCTACTGCAGCGGAGAGCTGACTTTAAAGGAAACTTTTCACAAGCTGAAGCATCTGTCCCCTACCGTCTATCCAAACTGGCTGATTTATCTGTGCATGATCATCACCGCCGCCTGCTTCGCCCTGACTCTGGGCGCAGGGCCGGTTGAGTGTGTCATTGCAGGGTTTAACGGCATTTATTTTGCCCTGAGCCGCATGATAAACCGGAAGCTGCACTTAAACAGCTTTGTATTTAACATGTTCGCTTCCTTTCTCATGGCTTTTACCAGTATGTCCGTAAAAACGCTGTGGTATCCAAACCTTCTTCTGGAACCGTTGATTGCAGGCTCCATTATGGCCCTTCTGCCGGGTGTAGCCATGACAAACGGAATCCGTGATACACTGGAAGGCGATTACGTTTCCGGCGCAGCCCGGATGATCGAGGCTTTTGTCATTGCAGCTTCCCTGGCTCTTGGCATCGGTACAGGAATGGCCTTCTGCCAGATGCTGTTTACTACCATTTTTTAAGGAGGATTTTCCATGCTTCTTCATGCTGTCGGCTCATTTTTCGCCGTTATAACACTTTCTGTAATTTTCTTTGTACCCAGGCGCTTTCTGATTCACGCCAGCATCGCCGGAATGCTCGGGTGGGTAACTTATATCGGATTGATGGAACAAATAGATAACGAAATGCTCGCCATGTTTACCGCCACTTTCTTCGTGGCAGTGATCTCCCATATTTTCGCCCGCTTCTGCAAATCTCCGGTAACCATGTTTTTGATTCCCGGAATCCTGCCTCTGGTTCCCGGCGTGGGCATGTATCGTATCGTATACTATATTCTTCTGGAAGACACCCGGACCGCCGGCTACTATTTTTTTTATGTGCTGCAGATGGCCGGCATGATCGCCATTGCCATCTTTGTCACAGACACTCTGGTAAAAGTTCTCCTGCGCTCACGCTATCTTTGCAGGCAGAAACACTCTAAATAACCTCCTTTTACAGATTCTCGTCAAAAAAGAGAAAGCTGTTTTTGATCCTGCGCTTTACCGCATAGAGAGCCCAGTCCGCTTTTTCATACAGTTCTTCAAAAGTGCCTCCGTCTTTTTTTGCCTGTGCAATTCCGATAGAGGCGCTGACTGTCACCGAGGATCCGTTCTGTTCGTAAGTTTTCTCAAGCAGATGGATCAGGTCTGCTGCCAGCTTCTCTATGGATGCCTTTGTATCCATTCTCTTTAGCAGGATCACAAATTCGTCGCCGCCAAGCCTTCCTGTCAGATCGTCCTTCCTGAATTTTTTATTAAGGATATCCGCTATTTCTTTCAAAACCGTATCGCCCATCTTATGCCCCATTTTATCGTTGACTTCCTTGAAAGAATCCAGATCCAAAATCAGGAAGGCCGCCAGCTCATCCTCCGGCATCGCCTTTAAATATTCGTTGGTCTTTTTCTCAAAGGCCCCTCTGTTAAGCAGCCCCGTCAGAAAATCCTTTTCTGAACTGCGGCTCAAATTGTCCGCCTCCTGTTTCCTGCGCTCAATTTCCATATCTTTTCTGTGCTGCTGCTCGTAATTTTCCAGTACACCCGAAACTCTGCTGCTGTGTTCCTTTTGTCCGTTTGTCAGCAGAATAATTTTAAACCAGGTATACTCTCCTTTGTATCTCAGATGCACCACTTCTCCCGGACTGTTTCCCTTGGAAAGAAATGTATCATATACTTTTTCATATTGCACCATGGATTCCGGAGCAAGTATTTTCGTATCAAGAAGTTTCCCGGGAGAAATCTGATCCATAGAGTATCTTTTCATTCCTTCGGAAAATGCCGTGCTGTAAAAAATAATTTCCCGGTTTACCATATCGATTTCAAAGGGGATATCTCTCGTCTTCTGCAGTACCAGCCGAAACATTTCATTGCGGATTCTCAAATCCTCATTTTTGCTCTGCACAAGTCTGTAAATCTGAACGACATAAAAAATAATCACAGCCGCTGCTGCCGCTACCGCCAGGAAAACCTGAAGCAGAAGTCTTAAGGACACGTCCTCTATTCCCTCCGCAAAATTATCCATCTCCTGCGTAATAATCGTGGAAAAAACATACCAGTTGTTGATTCCCACAGGCTGATAGCTTACGTAACGGCTTTCTCCTCTGTTTTCAAAAGCGAACGAACCGCTTTCCCCTTTCTCCATCGTATTCTTTATCTGCTCTGCCGTTACGCCGTTATTGTACTCATAACCGGAAAGTTCTTCCCATAAAGGAATGCTGTCAACGGCAAAAGAATATTTATTCTCCGACTGGAAAATATAAGTTCCCTGACTGTCCACGATCTGGAAAAAGCGGGAACTGTTTTCATCAAATTCCATTGTTTCCGCCAGTTTGCTCACAGGAGCGTATCCATATAAAACTCCTTTTACTTCTCCTTTTTCCGCAATGGGAACTGCCAGAAGAATCTGACCGCCTTCCGTCTTGCTGCTGTCAATCACATCGGAGATAAATGTCTGATTTTTTAACACCTGTTCCAAAAATTCTTCATCCCTTATGCTTTCTGTTTTCCCGTCTGTATTGACTGCATTTCCATCCCTGTCAGAAATCCCCAGAACCGTAAAGCCGTATTTTTCCTGTATTTCCATAAGAGCTTTCTCATTTGTCTCCTGAAAAAGCTCTTCCTCTTCCAGAAAACTTTCTGCGCTTTCCAGAACACTGATATATTCATCTATCTGCATGCGAAGCAGTTTTATGGCATATTCCGACAGTTTCTCCACATCTTTTATATTTTTATCGTACACCATGTGATAAATCTGTGTCTGAAACTCATGAAAAGCAAACATCATAAATGCCGCCGTAAAAGCCAGAAGAAGAATCAGACATGCATAAACTTTTTTCTTTTGTACTTCTTTTTGAATACCAGTTTTTTTTCGATTACTCATACCGCTTTATTTCTTTTCCATTTACGTATTTTGCACGGACATTTCGTTCCTCTCCCAGATACATAAACCTTTCCAGTCTTTCCTTTGGAGAAAGCCTTAAGGGTGATGGTATGGAAGAATCATCCAGAACTACCGCGTCCATTTCAAATTCCTGTTCAAAACTACCTACATTTCCAAAAAAGGATCCGCCTCCTCTTGTCGCCATATAAAAAGCCTCGGTCACAGAAAGCGGTTTGATTTTTTCATCCAGAAGTCTCCAGTACAGTTTGGACATTCCTATGGCATCTCCCATGGCACGAAGCATATTGAGGGAGCTTCCTCCTGCCACATCCGTTCCGATTCCCACCCGCATGCCTTCTCTTAAATATCTGGCCGCAGGGGCAATCCCGGAAGCAAGGTCTCTATTAGACTGGGGACAGTGCGCTAAGTAAACGCCGTTTCTTTTTATAAGCTCTTCTTCCTCGAAAGAGCAGTAGACGCCATGCGCCATGATCGTGGGGCAGTTCTTTCCAAACATACCGGATTTCTCGTAGGCCTGCCCGTAAAACTCTGCATCCGGGCGCAGATCTTTCACCCACTCTATCTCCCCCGGATTTTCCGAAAGATGAGACTGCATGGGAAGAGAATATTCTCTCTGAATCTGTGCCAGCCCCTCCATCAGTTCATCGGTGCAGGAGGGGATAAACCGGGGAGTTAAAATAGGGCGGACATTTTTATAATTTCGCTTTTCTGTCTCTTCCAGCCATCTTCTGGTGGAAGAAAGTGACTGTCCGGCTGATTTTTCACAGAGCGTTTCCGGACTGTTTCTGTCCATGTTCACTTTTCCCACAAAGACCTTCAGGCCGCTTTCCTCCAAAAGATCCGTCAAAATCATCGTGGCAGGCACATGAAGCGTTGCAAAAATGCAGGCTCTTGCAGTGGCGCTCTTTTTCATCTCCTGAACAAAAAGGGAATATGCTTCTTTTGCAAACTCCTCATCCTCATACCTGGCCTCCTGAGGAAAAGTCACCTGGTCCAGCCAGTCTAAAAGTTCCAGATCCATTCCGGTTCCCCGAAAGGAAAACTGAGGAGCATGCAGATGAAGATCTGTGATCCCCGGTATAATCAGGCTGTCGCCATAGTCTATGCAGAAAATTCCCTCATACTTTTGGGGAATCGTCTCATACACGCCTTTGCAGATCCCTTTTTCACAAATAACATATCCTTCTTCCCAGATGCGCAGTTTCTCCGGTGACGGCGCATCGAGAATAATCCCTTTCAGGGCAAACGTTTCCGGAAGCTCCTTTGTTTCCCGCCGGAAGTGTTCTCTGTTGTCTGTATGCATAAGTTTCTCCTTTCCGGCAGCACTTTGCTGCTCTTCCTTGATAGTTTTCCCATTTTTCACCGATATGGTCCTGTTTTTTATCAGCGTCGATTATAGGGGCGATACGGTTAAAAATAGCTGAATTTGCGTCCCTGCACACCGACGCTATTCCTGCTTTTGGCAAAGCTGTTCCAGAAAATCTGCCAGATGAGAGGCGGCAAAGGGCGGCATATGTTTTTCCTGCGCTTCCCGCATCTGCCTTGCCATTTCACCATCATCCACCAGCTTCTTTCCAAAAGCAATCTGTTCTTCCATCTTTTTGGAAGCTAAAGACATCCCGCACGCTTTAAAAAACCGGAGATTTTTCGTCTCACAGCCGGGAATCGGCGCTGTATGTACAATGGGGATTTTTTTCACCGCCGCCTCCGTGCTGCTTAGTCCGCCCGGTTTTGTAAAGATTACGTCACAGGCATCCATATAATCGGAAACCCGGTCTGTAAAGCCTATGACATGTACCCGGCTGCGGCCGCCGAACTGTTTCTTCAGTGTTTTTTCCATGCTCTTATTATGCCCGCAGATAATGACGATCTGCTCGCCTTTTTTGCATTGTCTAAACAGCAGCTCCGCAAACACGTTGATACTTCCAAATCCCATACTTCCGCTCATAATAAGATATGCGGGCACCTCCGGATTCAGGCCGCAGTCTATTCTGGCCTGTCTTTTTTCCTTTGGCAGTGTGAAAGCGCGGCTCACCGGAATGCCGAAGGGAAGCAGCTTTTCCGCCGCAATTCCTTTTTGTACATATTCTTCTATCATAGCCTTTTGGGGAAGAATATAAAAATCGCATTCTGTCTCCTCCCAAAAGGGAATGCAAGTGTAATCCGTAGTCAGCACTACCGTTTTCTGAAGCAGACGCCCTCTCCGCTTTAAGCAGGTCAGTGTCTCCGCCGGAAACAAATGGGTAGTCACGATCACATCCGGCCTCTGTCTGTCTATATAATTTTCTACTTTGCCCGCAAGAAGTGTATTGGCATAGTAGACCGGCGATTTGTGTTTGCTGGAACTCACCTTTTCCCCTGCTTTGTATAACAGATGGAATGCACCGGGCATGTGCTTCACAAGTCCCACATAACCGCCTCCGACCATCCTGGAGGTTCTGTTTCCTGCCAGAAGCATCATATCCTGCATCCATGCTTTGTGTCCCCGGCTGTTGAGCTCTTCCATCAGAGCCTTGCCGGCCATGTTGTGTCCTTCTCCCGTGTTACAGGACAAAATTAAAATACGCATAATTCTCTCTCTTGTCTTTTTTGAAAATTCTCTTTTATTTTCCCACAAAAACATCCTTTTGGAAAGAGTCGGTTTCCATGCTGGCCACAATCGTGGTACACATGGCGTCGCCGGTAATATTTACGGCTGTGCGGGCCATATCCAGGATACGGTCGATTCCCATGATGATACCGATTGCTTCCACAGGAAGTCCGATGGAATTGAATACCATGGACAGTGTGATAAGTCCTACCCCAGGCACTCCGGCGGTACCGATGGAGGCAAGGGTAGCTGTGGCAATTACCGTAAGATATTCTGCAGGTCCTAAAGAAATTCCATATGCCTGAGCTGCAAAGCATACTGCCACGCCCTGCATGATGGCTGTTCCGTCCATATTTATGGTAGCGCCCAGGGGTATGGTAAAGGAAGAGATCTTCCTGCTGACTCCTATTTTTTCCTCCAGCGTTTCAATGGCCAAAGGAATGGTAGCGTTGGAGGTTGCCGTGGAAAAAGCAAATCCCATCACCGGCAGATATTTTCGGATAAACCGGAATGGATTCAATCTGGTAAACGCAGCAAACAGACCGGAATACACCCCGAAACAGTGAATTGCCAGCGCCCCGGCCACGCAAAGCATATATTTTGCCATGGAACCGAATGCGGAAAATCCCAGCTCGGAAAATGTCTTGGCTACCAGGCAGAATACACCATAAGGAGCCAGATGCATGACCATTCCTGTCATTTCCATCATAATATCGTTAAAACCGGAGAAAAAGTTGAAGACAACTTCCGTCTTTTCCCCGAGTTTTGCCAGAATGATTCCCACGATCACGGCAAACAAAATAATCTGAAGCATCTCTCCGTTGGCCAGCGCCTGTATGGGATTAGTGGGAATAATATTCAAAAGCGTATCCGTCATGCTGGTTGACTGCTGCACGGAGGTATTGGAAGCCGCTGTGGTCACCTTACTCAAGTCAAGCTGCAGTCCCGGTTTGACAATCGTTCCCAAAGTCAATGCCACAGAAATTGCCATGGCTGTAGTCACCAGGTAAAATGCTAAGATTTTCACTCCCACTTTCCCAAGGGTTTTGGTGTCTCCGATTGCCGCGCTTCCGCAGACAATGGAACAGAAAACAAGAGGTACCACCAGCATCTGCATCAGACGGATAAATCCCTGACCCACCACATAAAAAATGCCGCCTGTCAACACCGTATCTTTCCAATAAGAGGATGGCACAAAGGAATGAAGAATACTTCCCAGTATCATGCCGCCTATCAGGGCAATGAAAATTTTCGTGGTCAGCCCTGTTTTTTCTCTCTTTTTCCCTGCATTCCTTCCCTGCTCATTACTTCTCTTCCTATTTATCATCCATTTTCCTCCTCGCTCAAATATTCTCTCAGTGCCTCCTGCCAGTCAGGCATGCGATAAATTCCTGTGATTTCCATCATCAGATTGCGAAGCTTCGTGCATCTGCCTCCGTTTGCAGAGGAAAAAACAGCCTCCACTTCCACCTGATCCAAACCTTTTTCCTGCAGGATTGTTTTGGCAAATTCATACCGGGTACATCTTCCCTGGCAGGCTGCATGAAAAATTCCGTATTCCCTGGAACCGATCAGGCAGACGATAAAACGCGCCAGCTCTCTGCAGCTTGTGGGAGAACTTATCTGATCGTTGGGAACCTGGATTTTTTCACCGGATTTCGCCTGACCAAGAATTTTATCCACAAAATCTTCGTTTTTTCCACCGCCATATACCCAGGAACTTCTGACAATCAAATGTTTGGGATTTAATTCCCGAATCATGGTTTCCGCAGCCAGCTTACTTTTTCCATACTCTGTGTCCGGCATGGCAATATCAAACTCATTCCGCTCAGCTGTCACATTTCCCGCAAACACATCATCTGTGGAAATATGAATGATCTTGGCTCCGGTCTTTCGGGATGCCACGGCCAGATTTCTGGCTCCCAGCGTATTTACTTTATATAATTCCACAAGTTCGGCTTCCTCATCGCCGCTTCTGACAATTCCCGCACAGTTTATCACCACATCCGGACGGTTCACATCCATATAACGGGTGACCTGTTCCACATCTGTGATGTCCACATCCTTATCGGAAGTGATAACGCGGTATTCTTCTCTGTCAATCTCTCTGTAAATGGTACTTCCCAGATTTCCTTCTGCACCTACGATCCAGACTCTTGTTTTACTCATAACACCTCTCCGCTTTCTAAACTATTTTTTTCATGACATTTCCATGTTTTTCATCTCATTGCCTATTCTTTCCCTTATAAAACAGCGCTTATGCCGATTTGGGCGGGTTTTATTTTAACTGATACCGACTCTCATTTCTATTGTTAAAAATGCCGATAATACGGGTATCCGCGCAAAAAAATATCGAAAGTGCACTTTTTTGTGTGACACTCTCGATATTTTTACGTACTTTTTTCTATTTTCTTCGTATAAGAGCACTGATTCCTGCCACTGCTCCAAACAGGACTGCTGCACATGGCCAGATAATCCAGGTCCTGTGCCATTCCATCGTATAAAAACTCCATCCAAGATACACAGCCGTGATCACGCACCAGTATACTGTACTGAGGACATCATTTTTCTCGTTTTCTATTTTCTTTTTTCGAGAATAGTCCCCTTCTTCCAATAATTTTTGAAATGCTTCAAAAACACACAAAGTTCTTACAAGAAAAAACACTCCCAAAGCTACCAGAGCCAGGCACAGATCCACACCGATGATCACTGCCATTCCTCCATTGTCAAATGCCGCAGTCACCATGATCGGCACTGCGCTGAGAATACACAATGCCACGCCTGTTACCAGTGACACACTATGAGCAGATTCATACTTTGACTTGTGCTTTTCCACTGCTCCCGTTACTCCGTAGGCCAGCTCGATCGGTTCTTTTTCCAAAAAATCATAAGCATCAAGCTTCCTTCCATAATAAATAAACAGTGCAACAGCCACAGCAACCATCAAAAGCAGAATTGTCATACCCGTTCCTATAGCCGCAGCTTCCGGAATCACGAATCCCCCTTCTTCATCAGAAAGTCCTGCCAAACAAATCAAAGCAGCCGGAGAAAGAATACACAATGCCACACCAAGGGCGATCTTGCCTGCAATATTACGTACCAAATCAAGATATGTGTTGGCTTCTTCCAATGTGATCACCCGGACTTTTTCATCCATAAGAGAATCCGAAACCTCTATCTCGTTCTCTTTCGGCTCTATGGAATCTTTTAAAAGGTAGTCGGTGCTGACTCCGAAAAGCTCGCTGAGCTTCATAATTTTATCCAGATCGGGAATCGACGCGGCGCTTTCCCATTTGGATACGGACTGTCTGGATACTCCCAGCTTACCGGCAAGTTCTTCCTGAGACCAGCCGTTTTTCTTTCGCAAGTCTGTGATTTTGTCTGCTAATATCATACATTCTTCCTCCTGTGATTTTTCAAAATCAACTTTCTCTCTTTGAACTTAGCATATCATAACCACGAATTGCTGACCACCAATCCGGCTTGGAAATCTGTCAACCGCCAGTTGCATATCCTTTTAAAGCCGCTTACATCCGGGATTTTCCAGCTATCGCACTCCCGCTGTCAGCAAGCACCCCTTCCAGCTCTTCCTGCAGCTTTTCACTATCCCAGATTGCTTTTCGTTCTACGGTTTCAACGGCTTTTTCATCCCCGTAAACGGCACCCTGGTCAAAAAGAATAACCCTGTCATAGTCTCCCAGCAGTTTATCAAGTTCCTTGACGGTAACAGGCGTCATTATTTCTACCTGACTGGCATAGAGAAAATATTTCATCGTATAGGACAGCTCATAATCTGTAAACTTTCCGTCTTCATCGGTTCCCAGAACCAGATAACGTCTGCTGTCTTCTTCTCCGTTTTCATACCAGTTGTCTCCCACAAGCTCTTCCACCTGACCGGCGATGCTTTCCTCATAATGCATGCGGATTTCCACCAGACCGGTCATCTCAGAGTACAGGAAATTAAATAAGATCACAATGGCAGCCAGAGTGGCGGACTGGTATCTCTGTTTTGTCACCGGAGAGCGAAAAGCCCGGTAAGTATCTCCCTGCACATTTTTTATCCAAAAAGAGTCTTCGATATCTTTTGTGCCGGCAAGAATCAGTCCTCCCACAAAAAATACCATAATACTGCAGGCATATCTTTCAAATCCGGCAAGAACCACCGCCTCGTTGGCAGGCATTCTGTATAGATACATATGGAGAATTCCTCCGTAATATAGGCCAACCGCCAGATCCAGTATAAGCAGCGTGGCAGACAGCTTCAGCCATCTCTTTTTTCTGATCAGGCACCACAGTGTGACAGAAATAACAACCACATGGCAGAAGTAAAAGGCAAACGCCGCACGGCTGGCCGGATCCGTTGCTTCCTTTACAAATTTTTCGATAATCTCCTGGTGCTGTAAGTCATCTGCTGCCGCATATTCCTCGGTCTGCGATTTCATGGAAAATTTCTGCATGGCACCCGCCAGATCTGTTTTCATATGATAGTTCCAGAAAAGATTGGGAAGCATCACGAATCCCAAGATCAGAACAAGCCATACCAGTTTCTTCCAGGTAACCTTGTTTTTTAGCAGCACATAGACAAGATAGATCAGAGGAAAAGCGGCAAAAATCATTCCGGTATTTTTTACAACTGTCAAAAATCCAAGGATAGGTACAAGAAGCCATGCCGCTTTTTTCATTTCGTCCTGATAATAATCAATGACCGCTATCGCCGCCAGGGCAAAAACAGGCAGATGAAAGTCCACAAGAAGATTGTTGATTCGAATCGTCAGATTCAAAAAAGACGCCATAGAAAATCCCATGGCGACAAAAGAATACACCAGAAATCTTCTTTTTTCCCTTATGATGCCAAAAATCGCCAGAAAGCCTGCAAGCAGCAGCACATTCTGGGCTGCCAGCATAATTCCCTGATTATTGCCCCAAAAACGGCAGACGTAATAAATAAAAACGCTGATTCCCAAGGGGTAATCCTTAAAAGCAATGAGATCATCCTGCATCGTAGGGAAATGATTGGTTGTCAGCATATTTTTTACAACAATCGCCCAGTGGGAAAAGTTGTCATAATGCTGCATCTTCAGGAAAAATGACAGCAGAAGAAATAAAATTCCGATAATCAGAAAACAGATTTCAAACAATCCCGGCTTCTTAACAAAAAATCCCCTTTTCCTGCTCTGGAAAACCATATACAGACACAGCGCAAGTCCCAGGATATACACAGCTGCCGCCGTGGGCAAAAGCAGTCCCGCCAGCCCCCCGAAATAAAGCACCAGAGAAACTGCCGAGAAAATGCTCAGCGGAATAAACTCTTTGCGGATATCTGTTTTGCTCGTTACCCAAAGATAATATCCTGCCAGAGAACTTATCATGAGAATCCCTTTCAGCACGATCATTTTTCCTCATTCCCCCTTTCTTTCATCATTTTTACGATCTCTGTCAATTCAATTCCCTGATCCGTCAGCTCCCCAAGATTTTGAATTTCCAGCAAAAGAATATTTTTGTTATCCTGGTTTTGCTCCTTTTTTGCCAAATACAGCGTGTGGTCTTTCAGATCCCATCTAAGAGGAGTCACCCCGTCCCATTGTCCGGACCTGAAATTCCTCACAGCCAGATAATGGTAATTAAAATCCACCACATAACCGCCTGCGCCCTGTGAGAAGGAGATTTCTCTTGCTATCGGTATCCGCAAAGCCTTTCTTTTCAGGACAACTGTTTTCTCCACCCTTTTCCTTATATTCCTGATTATATCGTCGTAGGTTGTCATCCACATATCCAATTCCTTAGGATGTGTATGAATCCTGTCATGGATGATCTGCAGATACTGACGCAGGTCCGTCTCGGAATCCGGTTTCACCATGGCTGCATAGTGGTAGGAGGAATCCAGCTCTTTCATATAAACAAGCTGTGCAGACAGTTTTGCCCGATAATAAGGAGATTCCACCAGAATTTCAAACTCTTCGTCGTCCGGAATGTAAAAAGATCTTTTCAGGCGAAAAGCAATCCCTTCCTCCGATACATCCACGGTCCTTCCTTCATATTTCATTCCATGAACCGTGACGATCACTTTTTCTTCTGCCCGAACCCTTTCAAATTTGCGGTAAGATTTCCTTCCCATCATGAAGAAAATAGCAAAAATCAGCGCCCGGAGGTTATAAAACAGCCAGAAAATGATCACACTGCTCAGTACAAGCGCCATGCCATACTTTCCGTAGAGGAATTTTAAAATGGCAATCACCGTCAGAACCGCCAAAGTCAGATGAGGAATCATAAACCTGAAATTTGTCGTATTGTCACCTTCTTTTTTCTTGCTGGTAACTTTAAACTTTCTCTGGTGAATTCCTACAGATTCCAGGAAAACGGGAATGATAAGATACGGAGCGAGAATGGTATCGATGATCTGGCTCCATCTCAAATTTCTGATGTTGGTGCTGGCATATCTGGAAGCCGCGGCATACAGAAGATACGACGGAAACCAGAAAATCATCAATTCAAGAAAATCACATTCCACCAACTGAATCTGAAACAATGCAAAAAGAATCGGCGCAACAATAAAGATGATGCGCGCCAGAAAGGACCACCAGTACAAATACGCATTCAAATATACCATTCTTCCCGACAGGGGCAGCTTCCCTGTAAATACGGCGTTGGTATTCTGAATGCTCTGAATCACTCCCTGCGCCCAGCGAATCCGCTGTTTCATCATGCTGGAGACTGTAGTGGTAGCCAAACCGGCCGCCAGCACTTCCTTCGTGGCATAAGTAATGTAGCCGGCCTTCTGCAAACGAATACTCGTCTCAAAATCTTCGGTAATCGTATGATAAGGAAATCCTCCAATCTCTTCCATCGCTTCACGCAGCAGAATGGTATTACTTCCTGTATAGGCTACGGAATTTGTAGCATTTCTGCTCACATTGATCTCCTTGGAAAAGTAATCCTGCTCATTCGGAATATTATTTTCTAAGACTTCCCATATCTAAAATGGGCTTCGCACCTTGAAAATTCAATATTTCAGCTAACAAATTAATGGTTTATGC
>CALWLY010000022.1 GCA_944381635.1 uncultured Lachnospiraceae bacterium | reverse complement strand
AGACGAAAGCTTTTTTTATATGGCTGGGAACTCCATTCCCAGCCATATAAAAAAGGCGCTCCGCTGTGGATGCGCACTCAGCGCTCAGGCAATCAGAGATTACCCGGAAAATGATTGCTGACGCAGCCGCGCTTCGGCGCGAGTGTGCGCTGCAGCGCACACTTATTTATACGACTGCAAACTTCATTCCCAGCCGTATAAAAAAAGGCGCTCCGCTGTGGATGCGCACACTTTTATCTTGTTTTCCTTAAGGAATTGCGAAAGTTATTTTGAGAAAGGAGTTGTCTGTATTACAGACGGTGAGTATTGATGAACAGTTTAGTCATTATCTTAATCGGTATTGTTGCACTGGCTGCCGGATATTTGCTTTACGGCGGCTGGCTTGCAAAAAAATGGGGAATTGACCCGAAAGCCAAAACCCCTGCTTACGCCCATGAGGACGGTCAGGACTATGTTCCCTCCTCCAAATTTACAGTTTTCTCCCACCAGTTTTCTTCTATTGCAGGAGCCGGCCCTGTCACAGGCCCGATTCTCGCATCGGTGTTTGGATGGGTTCCCGTATTTTTATGGCTGATCATTGGAGGGCTCTTCTTTGGTGCCGTTCAGGATTTCGGCGCCCTCTATGCTTCCGTAAAAAACGAAGGCAAATCCATGGGTATGATTATTGAAAAATACATAGGAAAAACAGGCCGCCGGCTGTTTATGCTGTTTTGCTGGCTGTTTACTCTTCTGGTTATCGCAGCCTTTACGGATATGGTTGCCGGGACATTCGTAGGTGTTGGTGCGGAAGTTGCAGATGCTTCCACCGCTTATGCCAACTCTGCTGCCGCTTCCATTTCCATGCTTTTCATTGTGGCAGCCATTATTTTCGGTCTGATCCAGAAACATGTAGGAAAAATGAAAGAATGGGTAAAGGCTGTTATTGCCATCGCTCTTCTTGTACTGATGTTTGCTGTGGGAATGCAGCTTCCTATTTATGCAACAAAAACCGCCTGGATTTACATTATTATGGCATATCTTTTCCTTGCCTCCGTTCTTCCCATGTGGCTTTTGATGCAGCCCCGCGACTATATGACAACTTTCATGCTTCTTGGAATGATCATCGGCGCGGTTCTCGGCGTTGTAGTAGCTCATCCTTCTATGGAATTAAATGCATTTAACGGTTTTTATGCCGCTGACGGCAGTGCTTTGTTCCCTACCCTGTTTGTAACGATCGCCTGCGGTGCGGTTTCCGGTTTTCACAGCCTGGTTTCCTCCGGAACTTCCTCCAAAACCATCAGCAATGAAAAAGATATGAAGATGGTAGGCTATGGAGCCATGGTAGTGGAATCCCTGTTAGGCATCATCGCACTGGTCGTTGTAGGTGCTGTAGCTGTAAACGGCGCGAAACCGGATGGAACACCTTTTGCAATCTTCTCCTCCGGTGTTGCGGGATTTCTGGAAAGAATCGGTGTCCCTGTTCAGGTTGCCACCGTATTTATGACCATGTGCGTTTCCGCTCTGGCGCTTACCTCTCTGGATTCCGTTGCAAGAATCGGCCGTATGTCTTTCCAGGAATTATTCTACAAAGACACCACCGATCCTTCTGCCATGAATCCGCTCCAGCGCGTGCTGACAAATAAATACTTTGCTACCGTCATTACTCTGTTTTTCGGCTTCCTTCTGACTCTCGGCGGATACAACAACGTATGGCCTCTGTTCGGCTCTGCGAACCAGCTGCTGGCAGCCCTTGTTCTGATTGCACTGGCTGTCTTCTTAAAAACAACAGGTCGTACCGGATGGACACTCTACATCCCTATGTTCCTCATGCTGGCTGTCACCTTCACCGCATTGGTACAGAAGATGATTTCCCTTGTAGGAAATATTTCTGCCGGAACTGCCACCTTCCTTGTAGATGGTCTTCAGCTTATCGTAGCAGTGCTTCTTATGATTCTTGGAATCATGGTTGCATTCAGCTGCTTAAAGAAACTGTTTACCACGAAAAAGCAAACAGAAAATGCATGAAAGTAAATCTTTGTTTTAGCAGCACCCTCTGACACAGAATCGCTCTGCGACGTAGTTTTTCTTCGTCACAGAGCGATTTCATGTCTTAGATCTTAAATATTCTGAACATGCAAAATCAAAAGGATCAAAGTTTAACATATCTCTGATTTCTGCTATTAGGTTTATCAGGAATCGTCATGCGGATAAAATTCCCTTCTACTGCCGGACGCAGATAATTTCTGCGAAATCCCTCTTTTGATTTCAACCCCAATTTTTCCATAAGAAATTTGCTTGTATAGGGAATATCGTATTCCATAATTTCAAGCAGCCTTTTAATGTATTCCGAAATCTGCTCATTATCTTCTCTGATTTGAACAGAAACCTCCTCCAAAATCTTGTCAATTTGCGACAGCATAAACTCGATAAAAATTGTAGAAGCTCCATCCACATGACACTTGGCAATCGCATCATAATATTCGTCCTGAAACTTCTCAATCTGGCTCTCTATCGGAATATATTCAAATATCGGTTTCCATTTGGAAAGGATAGCAGTATGCCACAATCTTGCCATTCTGCCATTACCGTCAGAAAACGGATGGATAAAGACAAATTCATAATGAAACACGCTGCTGAGAATCAACGGATGAACACTATTTTGGGCTTTTTTCATCCAGCGAAAAAGATCATCCATTAACTGCGGAACAAACTGTGCCGGTGGTGCCATGAGAATGCACTGATCACCATTAAATACACCTTCTTCACCTCGACGGAAGTCTCCGGATTCCTCCACAACATATTTTGTCATAATGCTGTGAAACTCCTTCAAATCATGAATACTATATGGATTTATTTCAGAGAGTCTCTCATAAGCTGCATATGCATTTTTTACTTCCTGGATTTCTTTTTGCTCCCCCAGCACAGTCCTGCCATTGATTACATCCCTAACCTGTCCTAAAGAGAGTGAATTTGCTTCGATTTTTAAAGATGAATGAATTGACTTGATGCGATTGTTTTTTCTCAGCTGTGGCTTTGCTTCCAGATTACTGACTGCTGTAATACGTCCGATCTTTTCTGAAATGGATGACACATACAGTAATATCTCATTTGTAATCTTAAACGGCGGTGTATACTCTCCCATGAAAAGCCCTCCTCGTACTTGCGTATTATCTTGTGTATTTTCTTCCTCTATTATACAACAAGACACAAAAAATCCAAACATTTATATACAAAAATGGTGCTGCAGATCATCAATAAAAATCGTTGCAGCACCATTTTTGAATTATCTTGAATTTCCTAAGCTTCACAAACAGCACAAAATTTTTCGTCTTCTCTAAACATATTTCTGATTAAGTATTCTTTCTTTTCCCGACAGCAGAATTTTCACTGCCCAAATGATAGGGACATATATCCCTGCAGGCATGACAGGCTATTCTCCAAATCTGCAGTTCTTTGTCATCCCCAAAGGCAAAATCCCAACAGCTTTGCTGATTCATTTCTGATTTTTCCAAAGCATTCACAGGGCACGCCTTCACGCATAAATTACAATCATTACAAATTTTTTCCTGCTTGTCATCCGGCTCCAGCTCCTGGTCACACAAAACTGCCCCCAGCCAAACCATACTTCCAAACTCCGGTGTGATTAACAGGGAATGTCTTCCGATTGTTCCCAAACCGGCGGCCTGAGCCGCGTGTTTCAGAGAAATAATCGAGCGCCATCTGCCGGTATTCTGGTCCCTCTGGCTTTCATTAGTGGGAACCGGAACCGATGCAATTCCGTAGTTTTCCATTTCTATATCACACAGCTCATCTCATGCCACTGCTCGCCGCCCCAGGTGGAGTTGGCTAATCCATTGTCGGAAAATCCCATTTTTCGATACATTTCAACCTTGGCCTCCAGACAGGTCAGCAGGATAACCTGTCTTCCCTTTGCGGATTCTCTGCGGAAGTACTGATACATAAGTTCTCTTGCCAGTCCCTGTCCACGATACTCCGGAAGCACGTCCAATCCTAAGATCATGACGTTCTTTCCTTCAGGATCATACAAATCTGCATTTGTAAAAAATTCATCCCGGAACGTATTTTCTGCGGTGGAAAGCCCGTTTAAAAATCCGGCGATTTTTCCTGTCTGCCTGTCTATTGCTGCCAAAAACAATTCCGGCGCCTTAGCCACGCGCTTTAACATCATTTCTTTTGAACATGCCTCGTTGGGCGGAAAGCAAATGCGCTCAATCTCGGCAGCCTGCTCTCCCTCCTCCGGCCGGATATCGCGAAATTCAAATTTTTCGCAGACTTCCGCATTGGGAATACTCCATGACTTTTTATCCTGTACATTTTTCTCTGTGTTTTTTTCCATGTTCTTTCTCCATTTTTTATTTTCATAGGAAATGAAAAGGACAATTTTTTTTGCAAACTGAAATTTACTTCCTTGCCTTTATAGTATGCGTAGCTCCCCAATGGCCCAATATTTCCACTGAGGAAAAACCACCCAATGACAATGCTTCGATTTCATGCCGGACTGTCAGTGGGGTATCATAATGGTAAAATTCATCATCTGTTATGCCTTGCAGTTTTTTTAATCTTGCCAGCTCTTGTCTGTGTAACGTTTCTTCTTCGTCGCTTAACGAAAAATAGTCGGTAAGAATGAAATAACCATCCTCTTTTAATGCTTCATATAATCTTTGATAGAGAGAAATTTTCTCCTCTTTTGTAAAATGGTGCAGCGATTCCACGGAAACCCACGACGTACGCATGAATCTTTTTCCTTCCTCATTTTCAAAAATCAGCTTTTTAAAAACTCAAAACCTGTTCCAAAAACTCTTCCGGATTCATGCTGATCACAAATCGTTTCTTTTTCATGGACAGATTGGGGCGAAAGATCTCCACCATTTTCAGGATGCTTATACACCATTTCCGTATGATATTCAGATTTTCTGCCGCCTGCTTATCCAACGTTGTATTCGCATCCTCTTTAAAGGTCACATCCAAATGCCAGTGCATACTTTCCACGCTCCAGTGTCCTCTCACCGCCCGACTGAATAACTCCTCATCTTCTTTCAGGCTGCTGATGTAATAGCGATACTCCTTTTTTTCCTTTCCTTCCCTTTGAATGGTCTTTTCCTCCATCCCTATGCTTTTCAGGCCTTCCCATTCCTTTTTCTGGCTCAGCCACCCAATCCGCTCCGTCTGGTAATACTCCCGGATCTCGGTCTGCCCATGGGCTTTTTCTATGGTCTTACAGTAGGTTCCCCTTTTCTTTAGCTGCTCCTTCTCCTGCTCATCACAAAAAAACAGGCGTACATCCTCATATAATGTCTTTTGATTTTCTTTTAACGCAAGGACATAATCCCCCTTCTTTTTTCGGATCTTTTCCGCGATCTCTTTCTGTGTCCCCATCGCATCTATGGTTACTACCTGGCCTTTGATCCGGATCTTTTCCAGCAGCTCCGGGATCGCCGTGATCTCGTTGCTCTTTTCATCCACTGCCTTCTGGCCCAGACTAAACCCATCCTCACGGCTCCATGCTGTCAGGATGTGGTTCGGCTTTCCCTCTTTTCTCTTGTTGGAGCGCATGGTCTTCCCATCAATGCAGATCAGTTTCCTTAATGCTTTTCCCTCATCTTTGTTTAATAGTTCCTGCCACTTCTGATATAACTGCTGCAGCACTTCCGGTGACAGCATCCCAAATACACGGCAAAGAGTATCATGGGATGGGATCCCGTTTTTGAGTTCGATATATTTCTTCAGGTACTCTTCATGATAATGGGCAAAAAACTCCATTTCCACCCAGTCGTCTACATTGGACAATGTGGCAAACAAGACTATGACAATAATGTCCTTTAGTTTATGGCGGACCTTCTTTTCCTGTCGTATATCTTCGATATAGTCCATCCACTCCAACAATTCTTCCATAGCACAAATCCCCTTTTTATTTTCAGCATATCATAAAAGGGGATTTGTTCACAATTTATTTACTCATGCGTTTGTCGTGCACGGAAACCGCAGCGTCATAAAGCGCATTGCCGAAAGGAACATCAAAGTAAGAACCCAAAATCAAATTCACCTTATAATCGGCAAATTTTCTTTTTAGTTCCGCAAGCATACCTTCTGCAAGATCGATTCCCGTTACTTTGGCAGTGGGATTCAGCCTGAAATAATATTCCAATTCCAGTCCTGTGCCGCACCCCAAGTCAAGAAGGTTTGTGGATTGTTCCATCGGAAGGCAGCTGGCTGTAAAAGGATAAAACTCATTGGCTGAATCGATACAATTTAATTGATGTTCTTCATAACCATTCAAACGATTGTCAAAAAAATTTCCCATTTTTTCTAACATAACAGCACTCCATCCAACACAATTTTATCTCTGAACTCTTCCAGAAGCATCTCCGCCTGCAAGTTTTAATACTTCATCCACGGAAACCATGTTAAAGTCTCCCTCGATAGAATGTTTCAGGCAGGAAGCCGCCGCTGCAAATTCAATCGTCTCCTGAGAATTATAACCGCTCAAACATGCATAAATCAAGCCGGCGCCGAAAGAATCTCCTCCACCTACGCGGTCCACGATGTGCATTTTGTATTTTTTGCTGAAATAATAATCCTGGCCGTCAAACAGCATGGCTGACCAGTTGTTGTCGTTGGCTGAGAGAGATTCCCGAAGGGTGATTGCCACTTTCTGAAATCCAAAACGGTCTTTTAACTGTCTGGCCACATCTTTATATCCCTCATGGTTTACACTTCCTTCGTAAACATTGGTATTGGCCGCTTTGATTCCGAACACATCGGCGGCATCCTCTTCGTTGGCAATACATACGTCCACATATTTGCAAAGTTCACTCATTACTTCTCCGGCTTTTTCTTTAGACCAGAGTTTATTTCTGTAATTTAAATCACAGGATACAGTCAGCTCTTTTGCCTTTGCTTCCCTGCAGGCCGTAAGACAGATGGCAGCCACCTGGTCGTTGAGCGCCGGTGTGATTCCTGTAAAGTGGAACCAGTCTGCTCCCTCAAAAATTGTCTTCCAGTCAAAATCGTCGGCATCTGCCATAGCGATGGAAGAACCTGCCCGGTCGTAGATGACCTTGGACGGTCTCTGGGATGCTCCTTTTTCCAGGAAATAAATACCCACACGGTCGCCGCTCCTTACGATGTGCTCTGTGTCCACTCCGTATTTTCTCAAAGAATTGACCGCTGCCTGTCCGATTTCATGCTTCGGCAGTTTTGTCACAAATTTGGCGTCCAGCCCGAAATTAGCCAGAGACACTGCCACGTTGGCCTCTCCCCCTCCATAGGTTGCGCCGAAAGAATCCGCCTGTACAAAACGATAATATCCTTCCGGAGCCAGTCTCAACATAATTTCACCAAATGTTATTACTTTTTTTGCCATAATTTCCTCCATTTGCGCCGCAAACGCGCTTTTCCCAATCCTCTAATTCTTTTCGTTTCTGATTTCCTTTGCCAGCTTTACAGCCTCTGCTGTCAGCTCTCTGATTTTGTCAAATTCTCCATTCCTGATCAGATTGCTCTTTACCATCCAGCTTCCTCCGCATGCCACGATCTTATCGCAGCTTAAATAGGATTCCAGATTTTCAGCATTGATTCCGCCGGTAGGCATGAATTTTACACCTACATAAGCTGCAGCCATGGCTTTGATCATATTCACTCCCCCAAACTGTTCCGCAGGGAAAAATTTCACAATTTTCAAGCCGCGTTTTACAGCCTGTGCCACTTCAGACGGCGTAACACATCCCGGAAATACCGGAATTCCTTTTTCCAGACAATAGTCCACGATTTCACCGTCAAATCCGGGACTGACAATAAATTTAGCTCCCGCTGCCACTGCTCTGTCCACCTGTTCTGTGGTAAGCACGGTTCCTGCTCCCACAAACATTTCCGGATATTCCGAAGCCATGATTTTGATGGATTCCTCCGCTGCCTGTGTGCGGAAAGTGACCTCCGCGCAGGGAAGTCCGCCCTCCATCAAGGCCTTTGCCAGCGGCTTCGCATCTTTCACATCATCCAGTACCACTACCGGTACAACCCCAAGTTCTGCAATCATTTCTCCTGCAGTTTTCATACAAATGCTCCTTATACTTTTTGCCTTTATCCTTTTTACTTTTATTTTTTCTTTTCTTCTTTCACAGGCTCAGAATCCCGTTTTATCCTTTTCCTTTTATTCATCTGCCTTAACAAACTCAGAGTCCTGTTTTCCCCTTTTCCTTATCCTCTTTATGACTCTTGCCCGGCAGGTCTCTCACATTTATCTTGCTTTTTCGTATATGTTCCTCCATGACTTCGGCTGCTTTTGCGCTGTCTCCCTCCGCCACTGCTTCCACGATCAAACGGTGTTCCTCTATGGTAGCCGCCCTCCTCTCGGTACTTGTCACATCAATAAAGAGTGCCACTCCTTTTCGAATAATGGGCATCAGCTGCATCATTACCTGATTTCCCGTACAGGAGGCCAAAGCCTCGTGAAAAGCCGCATCCTCTTCGGCGTATTTTTCTCCCGCCAGTATCTTTTTTTCCGTCAACTCACACAGCTCTCTGACCCTGGAAATATGATTCTCGTCCGCTCTCTCTGCTGCTATGGCTGCAATCTGCGGCTCTATGAGAAGACGCACTTCGCACATATCCTGCGCCAGCTTCTTCTTATCTGCCACAAAAGAAAGTCCCAGCGGATCTTTGGCCATGCCGGGCTTTTCGCACACAAAAGTACCGCAGCCCCTTCTTATCTCCACGACATTTTGCGCCACCAGAAGCTTTACCGCTTCCCGGATCGTCCCACGTCCCACATGCAAAAGAGACGCCATCTCAAATTCATTGGGCAGTTTGTAACCTGCTTCCCATTTATTTGTCTTTATCAAATCTGTGATCTGACCGGCCACCTGCTCCGCCAAAAGCTTAGGCGTGCGCTTTACAGGTTTTAAATCTTTCTCCATCGGTGTCTCCTTCCTTTGCAATTTTCATTATATCCCGCGACATAAGACATCATACGTCCTATGTCTTATACTAAATTTTTTACCCCCAAAAAGCAACCGTTCTTTCCGTTTCTTTTCGATTTCGTGATACCAACTAAATTTACCGGTATCATATTGGTAAATGTTCACAACGCAACAGATGATGCAGCGGCTATCCCAGTACCGCCGCTGCAAGATGCACCACAAAAAGCACGCCAACCGCCAACGCCATCCAACGGTGTATACTTCTCCAGAGAGCGCTGTTCTTTCTTTTTTTTCAGGGAGAAAGCAGCAGAAGAACCACCAGAAACATCCATAAAAACTTCATGAGTATAACACATCTTCGGAAAATGTAAAGAATAAATCATAAAAAGGACAAAACAAAAGGGCCTTGCCAAAATCAAAAGAGAGTATTTCTCCCCTATCCTGTGAGCACCCAGTACTCTTAAACAAGATAGGGAAGGAAACCTATTTCTTCTGACTTCGCAAAGCCCTCTGATTTTTACGTCTTAGTTATCATTGGTCAGGTGGAATTTATCCAGAATATAGAAGATTAAGCCCATCAGCATACCAACTACGCATGCCAGCACCATACCGGTCAGCTGGATACTGCCAAAGGTTACGGTAATTCCGGAAAGACCTGTTACGAATATGACGGAAGTTAAAATCAGGTTTCTGGATTTTCCGTAATCCACTTTGGAATCTACCAGAATACGGATACCGGATGCTCCGATCATACCGTAAAGCAGGAAGGAAATTCCTCCGATAACCGGTCCGGGAATGGTCTGAATCAAAGCGGAAAGCTTTCCGATAAAAGAACAAATGATGGAAAGCACTGCCGCTCCGGCAATAACGCGGACACTGTATACTTTTGTCACTGCCATAACGCCGATGTTTTCACCGTAAGTAGTTGTAGGAACGGAACCGATCAGACCGGAAAGCATTGTAGAAAGGTTATCTCCAAGAAGGGAACGGTGAAGTCCGGGATCTTTCAGCAGGTCTCTTCCCACAATTTTACTTGTCACAACCTGATGGCCGATATGTTCTGAAGTAATGACCAGAAGCACCGGAAGAATGATCAGGATAGCATCCATGCTGAATTTGGGCAGCTGGAAATTGGGCAGAGCAAAAAGCGGAGCCTCAGCAGTTGCGGTAAAGTCTACCAGTCCGCAGCAGATAGCTGCCACATAACCTGCAATAACGGCGATCAGAATCGGAATGACAGATAAAAATTTTCGGAACAGAATGGAGCCAAATACAGCTACACCGAGTGTTACCAGAAAAACAATCACGTTTTCGGGAGCAATGGTCTCATCCAGAAGTCCCGCATTGCTTGCTGCGGAGCTGGAAAGTTCCAGACCGATCAGAGCTACCACCGGTCCCATGGCTGCCGGCGGAAGCACGATGTTAATCCAGTCAGAGCCGAATTTATAGATGATTCCTGCAAGAATACATCCCAGAAATCCCACTACAACAAAGCCTCCCAGCGCATACTCATATCCCATCTGACTGATGACAATTCCTGCCGGAGCCAGGAAGGCAAAACTGGAGCCAAGGTAAGCCGGAGCTTTTCCTTTTGTAATAAAGATAAATAACAGCGTTCCAACCCCGTTCATAAACAGCACGATTGCCGGATTGATTCCGAAAACGAAGGGTACCAGAATGCTGGCGCCAAACATAGCAAGAAGATGCTGGATTGACAGCGGCAAGAGCAGCTGAAAAGGCACCTTCTCATCCACCTGGATAATTTTTTTGTTGTCCATGATTTCTCTCCTTTTCTTTGTTTTGGTATATTTCCTATCGGATAAATCCATTTTTCCAATACTACCATAGATTTTTATGTCGAACAAGCAAAATATTATAGAATTTTATCAGAAATTTAACCAAAATTTTAGAATTGAACAGATTCCCCAAACGAGAGACTTCTGTTTTGTATTTCCATGCAAAGTCATCGTATTGTCTTTTTGCCTTTCATGCTTTAAAATGTAAACAGGGTTAAGTTTTCTCTCTTTCATGTTTGCATGATAATATTTCAGAACAGAAAAACTTTTGTTCTTTTACTGAAAAAACACATTCGGGAGGTTACATAAATGAAAGAAAAACTTTACACAATACCGTTGAATGACGCCATGAATGCCAACGACGAATGTCCTTTCTGCTTCATTGAAAGAAATGTGGAGCAGGACATTATGGATTTTGTCCTGGGCTCCTGCTCTTCCTATATGGAAAGTGATGTGCGTGAGGCTACGGATAAGGCAGGATTCTGCCGAATGCACTACAAAAAAATGTTTGACTATGGAAATACGCTGGGAAATGGATGGATTTTGAAAACTCATTACAAAAAACTGATCCGGGAGATGGAAGAACAGTTTAAGCAGTTTGCTCCGGGCAAAACATCCCTGATGGACAAGCTGAAAGGAAAACCTGCTTCTGAAAACGCTATCGCTCACTGGGTTGCAGACAAGGAAAGCACCTGTTATATCTGCGATCGTTTCAAAAACGACTATGAGCGCTATATGGACACCTTTTTTTATCTGTACAAAAATGACAAGGCTTTCTGCGAAAAGCTGAAAAACAGCAAAGGCTTTTGCCTGCATCATTTCGGAGATTTATGCGCTGCGGCAGATTCCCGCCTGAACGATAAGGAAAAAGCCGAATTTTTCCCTATGGTCTTCGACCTGATGCTCACCAATATGAAACGTGTGTCTGAGGATGTGGACTGGCTCATCGAAAAATTCGATTACCGCAACCGGGATGCTGACTGGAAAAATTCCAAAGATGCGATTCAGCGAGGCATGCAGAAATTAAAAGGCGGTTATCCTGCCGATCCTATCTATAAAATGAACAAATAACATCCCTAATTTAAGAACCTTTTTAAAACAAGAGGGTATCGTCGGTGTACAGGGGGACCATACGCTCCCTGTACATCGACGATATGCCCCTATATAAGGATTCAAATTCTCTTTATCTACGGCTCATTTTATGGAGCATTTCCAGATAAACACAGGTCTCATGATACAACTTTTCCGGCGTAAAATCATAGCGCGCTGACAAGTCCTCGGTAAGTCCCGCAATCGTATAGTTTACCAGACGGATGATTCTTTCAGAATCCCCGATTTCCTGAAAAACACTGTAATCTGCCTGCGCCATATAAGAACGGATAAGCTCGGTGAACTCATTTCTTCTGTCTTCGATTTCCTCCGCCGCATCCGTCCCGGTTTCCCTGGCCGCCGTATTCAAAAACTGCTGCATATGGGGATACATTTTCATGACCTGTATTTTGGCCGCTTCCATCTGCTTTATCAATTCAAAAAAATCTGTTTCCGATTTGTCTACTTTTCTGGAAAGTTCCAGTGTCATAAAACGTACGCTGTAACCGTATAAGAAGGAATACAGTCCCAGCTTGCTTGTAAAATAATGGAAAAGCAGCCCCTTGCTTATTCCTGCTTCCCGCACTATATCGTCCGTACTGGAATGGCGATAGCTGTTATGCGCAAAAATCTTTAACGCGCCGTTGATGATCCTGTCCTGCTTTTCCTGTTTTAAATCGAAAAATTTATCGTTCATGTATCTTCTGCCGTTCCTTTCTCTCTGCCAGACATAAATTGACCTTTTCAGTCATTTTTTTTATCATAGCATATTCCCACCCTATCTTCAATTCCCGGCAGATGCTTTCTCCCGGCATTTTTATTCTTCTTCGACGCACACTTTTTTATTGTTTTTTCATAGTTTTACCGGTAATTTCACACATTTTCTTTCCTTTCGCCCTTTTCATTTTCCCAAAAACGTATTAGAATAGCTTTATAATCTTGTGCCCATGAAAGGAGTAACATTATGGCTAAAAAATTAGGAAAACTTCTGGCATTTGCCGCTGCTGCCTCTGCTGTAGCTGCAGGCACTTACTACTACTTACAGAATAAGAACAAAGGCACTTCCGAAAAACATGAGGAAGAAGACTTTGACGAATATGACGACTTTGACGATTTTGAGAACAGCGCCATCGATGAAGACGATTTTGAGGATGAGAGTGAAATTCCTGAAAAAGAGGAATCTCCGGAAGACAAAAAACCAAAGGAAGATCCCATTATCTCCAAACAATGCGGCGAAAACGGACACACTTACGTGACTCTGGATTTAAAAGCTGCTCAGGATAAAGCTTCCGCCCTGTACAATTCTGTAGCCGGAAAAGTGAACGACACCGTTACCAAAATCAAATCTACCGATGAATACGAAGCTGTCAGCGGAAAAATCAACGATACCGTAAACAAAATCAAAAACAGCGAAGAATTTCAGGCGGCCGATGACCATCTTGAAGCAGCGCTCTCCAAAGTAAAGGAAGCCACCGAAAAAGCGGTTGATATCGTGGGCGAGAAACTAAACAGCACCATCGAGCGTCATATTAACAATGCCGAAGATATCATTGTAGACGATCTGATGGATCCGGCAGCTCCGGACAACAGCGGTGAGGTATCTGCTGCACCGGAGGAAGATGCTGTGGAACCTAAGGACACTGTTTCTGAAACCATGGAAGAGACTGCAGAACCTGCAGACGTTGTTTCCGAAGTCAAAGAGGAGACCCCGATTTCGGAAACTCCTGAAAATGAGGAGACTTCCGTTTCGGAAAAGACAAAAGAATAAATTTCCGGAAATTCTTTCTGAAAACGAAAATTGGAAAGCAAAAACCGGAAACCGAAAATAGAACATGAAAATAGAAAGCAGAACATGAAAGAGAGCGGACAGAGAATCTCCATCGTCAGATTCTCTGTCCGTTTATATTTTTCCAAGTCCCATGCTCATCACCGGCAAAACTGCCAGAAAGGCGGCGATAATAGCCGGGCCAAAGGCAATTTCCTTCTTTCCTGTAAAGAATACCGTCATCAGTCCAAAGACACAGGACAAAAACAGATGATACAGCCCCGCTTCTGCTCCAAGGCAGAAACCGGTGAGAAAAAACAGCCGGCAGTCGCTTCCTCCCATACATTTTTTCCGGAAATAACGGCTTAAAAAGAAAGAAAGGAGAAACACACCTCCTCCTATACAGATTGCTCCCACAAGTCCACTTCCCCACTGTCTTGCTGCTGAAACTTCCGCCGCCGGTATGGTAAGAATCCACCATACTCCTGCCAGTCTGATAAAATATCCGGGGATCACACGGAAGGCGGCATCGCTGACAGCTGCCGGGAACAAAATACACAGCATCCCCCAGATACGGCATAAAGGCAGTCCTGCCCCACACTTCACAAAAAGAAAAAACCACATTCCGCATAAAATACCCGCCAGTTTCCACTTCTTCCAGGTTCCTGCCTGGTCTGCCCCTTTTTCCAAAAGAACCCCATCCGCCGCTATGACAGAACATGTTCCTCCAAGCAGTCCCCAAGTCAGGGAGAGAACCTTTTCATTCATAGCCATGCCATTCATAAACATTTCATTCATAGCCATGCCCTTTTCAAAGCTTCCACGCCGAAACGGATTTCTTCCATACTAAGTCCCCCATAACCAAGCAGCA
Source organism: uncultured Lachnospiraceae bacterium (assembly GCA_944381635.1). Taxonomy (GTDB): domain Bacteria; phylum Bacillota; class Clostridia; order Lachnospirales; family Lachnospiraceae; genus CALWLY01. Next base: position 42,699 of record CALWLY010000022.1, on the reverse strand, counting down.
CTGTGGCACGACTGCAATGTCTCTGCTTTTTATTTTCTCCCACATATGCTTCTGACAGCCCGTAAACCCGGATTTTCTCATCTGCCGCTTTTTTTACAAGCTCTTCTTCCGAACTATCCTCTTTTGCCTGAAGCAGTACATGAAGCCCTGCGTATTCTCCGGAAAGTGAGAACTTCTCCAGAAAAGGCGTCAGCTGTTCCAGAAGATATTCATGTTTTTCTCTGTATATCTTACGCATTTTGTTTAAATGTCTCTCAAAATAACCGTCTCTGATAAATTCATTCAGCACAGTCTGGTCAATGCGTGAAACCGTGGAAGAAAAAAACGCACAGTTTTCCTCATATTTTTTCATCAGTCCTCGTGGAAGAACCATGTAGCTGACACGGATTGCCGGAGCAATGGATTTGGAAAAAGTACCGATATAAATCACTTTTTCCGCGCTGTCGGAAGCCTGCAGAGACGGTATCGGCTTTCCCCTGTAGCGGAATTCACTATCATAGTCGTCCTCTATAATGTAGCGCTGCGAACTTTGCGCCGCCCAGTTCAGCAGCTCTCTCCTTCTCCCTATTGGCATCACAATTCCTGTAGGATACTGGTGGGAAGGCATCACATACACCATATTGGCGTCCGAATTCTGTACTTCTTCCACGCAGATCCCGCCTTCATCCCAGGGAACCGTGATCACCTTCTGTGCGAACAGACCGAAAATCCGAAATGCCCTGGGATACGTATGTTCTTCGAAAGCAATTCGAATATCTTCCCCCAAAATATACCTGAGGAGAAGCATCAGATAATCGTTTCCGGCTCCCACAACAATCTGATCCGCCTCACAGTTTACACCGCGGGATGCGTGCAGATATCTTGCAATCGTTGTCCGCAGTTCTTCATCGCCCTGAGCCTTTCCCGGCAAAAACAGTTCCTTTTTGTCCTGACTCAAAATGTTTTTTGTGATTCTTCTCCAGGTTCCGAAAGGAAATTCACTCATAGTAAGACCATTCGGGGAAAAATCCACTTTACAGCGCTCCCCGTCCTCTTTTTCTGTACTCTTGTTTATATTTTTCTCTTCGTCCCGAAACTCCGACGAAAACTGGTAAAGTTCCTCCAGCCTGCTGACAAAGTATCCCTTATAGGGAACCGATTCAATATATCCTTCTGACAAAAGCTGCTCATAGGCAAGTTCTGCGGTACTGCGGGAAACCTGGAGGTAAGATGCCAGAGAACGCGTGGAAGGCAGCTTTTCTTTGTATGCAATCCTTCCGCTTTTGATCTCATCTCTGATATGCTCATAAATCTGTTCATATAAATGTTTTTTGCTTTCTGTATCCAGACGAATTACCAAATCCTGCATTGCTTTCCCTCTTCCGGTATTGCCCTTTGCCCCGCAAAACCTTCCTTTTTCCGTAACAAAAATTTATAAGTCTGATTGTAGCACCCTTGTATTTTCTTAGCAACTCTGTCCGGGAGTACTTTCTTCTTTTTATCTGCGGTTTTCTCTCTTTTTCTTTCTTTTTTGATGTTTTTTCGTTTTTTAATTATCTTTATTTAAAATACTCTTTTCTTGCACCATTGCTCTATCATATTTACTTTTCTGCCTGCTTCTGCTAAACTGACGATAGAATTAAAGTACAGGCTCCCTTTGTCTATACATTGTGGCGAAAAAATATTTTATTTGATTTTTTTGTCTGTACAGATTACCCTGTTTTACTACGAATGGAGGAATCTTTATGAATCAACCTAATATTGTCTTAATCATGACGGACCAGATGCGCGGAGATTGTATGGGAATCGCCGGCCATCCCGACGTGAAGACTCCTTTTCTGGATTCTCTGGCTGCCAAAGGCACGCTTTTTGACAACGCCTACTCTGCCTGCCCCAGCTGTATTCCTGCAAGAGCGGCCCTTCACACCGGTCTCTCCCAGGAAAAACATGGCCGTGTAGGCTATCAGGATCTGGTAGATTTCAATTATCCCCATACCATGGCCGGTGAGCTGGCAAAGGCAGGCTATTACACCCAATGTGTGGGAAAAATGCATGTGCATCCTCTGCGCAATCTTATGGGCTTTCACAATATTGAACTGCATGACGGCTATCTTCATGCGTATCGTTATCCGGAAACCCCTTACTACGAGTCTCAAAAAATCGCCGACGATTATTTTTACTGGCTGAAAAATGAAAAGGGCATCGAAGCGGATGTTACCGATACCGGCATGGAATGCAATTCCTGGGTGGCACGCCCGTGGATTTATGACGAATCCCTGCATCCTACCAACTGGGTAACTTCCCGCGCCATCGATTTTCTGCGTCGCAGAGATACTTCCAAGCCATTTTTCCTGATGGCCTCCTATCTGCGCCCCCATCCACCTTTTGACGCGCCTCAGTATTATTTTGATCTTTATAAGGGTAAAAATCTGACCCCGCCTGCCATCGGTGACTGGGAACATCCCCAGGACTACGAGCGGCTGGGAAGAATTTATGACTCCACCACCGGCCCGATCGATCCGGAACTGGCAAGACAGGCTCAGATTGGCTACTACGCCTGCATCACTCACATGGATCACCAGATTGGAAGACTGATTCAGGCTCTCGTAGAACACCGCCTGATGGACAACACAATCATTTTGTTCACTTCCGACCATGGGGAAGAACTGTGTGACCATCATCTTTTCCGCAAGTCCCGTCCTTACGAGGGCAGCTGCCATATCCCCATGATCATTTCCGGTCCGGAAGCTCTCACCGGAGGAAAACAGGGACAGGTATGCCACAGCGTTGTGGAACTGCGGGATATTATGCCCACGCTTCTTGACATTGCTCACGCACCGGTTCCTGACGAAGTGGACGGAAAAAGCATGATGCCCATGGTTGCCGACAAAACCTCTTCCATTCGGGAATGGCTCCACGGGGAACATCTTATGGGAGATGCTTCCAACCACTTTATTGTCACCGAACATGACAAATTTGCCTGGTATTCCCAGACAGGAGAAGAACAGTATTTTGATTTGGACAAAGACCCCAAAGAACTGCACAATGCCATTCATGATGCCGAATATCAGGAACGTATCCGCACACTGCGCTCTTATCTTGTGGAGGCTCTTGCAGACCGGGAGGAAGGCTTTGTGGAAAACGGCAAGCTGAAAACCGGCTGTCCTATGGTTTGTCTTCTGGAGAATTCTCTCCTTCGCGGGAAAAAAGATGTTTAAGAGAAAGTAATGTAACATTGGGAGCTACAATACAAACCGGACAGATAGCATACAACTTACACACTTTGTTTTACTTTCTCTAAAAAACACCGGTGCTCGCATAAACTCTATAATTTTGCGAGCACCGGCAAAATTATCTTATGCTTTCCTGCATCTGAAAAGCACAAAATCCGGTCGATGAATCGTTCCTCCGAACACTATTTTTACATCTTCCACTCAAAACCGACCGCATCCAGGAATGCCTTCGCAATCAGAAAAGCTCCCACTTGGTTGGGATGCACTCTGTCCCAGGCAAGGAAAGAGGGGTGGCGGTGTTTAAAATATTCATCAAATACCTTTCCGGTATCCACGCAAACCAGCTGATATTCTTCTGCCAGTTTCCTTACAACATCCGCCATTTCATCCACAGCGCTTCTCATCGCATCTTCCCGATTCGGTTCCATAAAATAAGGAGTCATAACAATCATTCCCTTTACATGGGGAAGTGTCTTTTCAATCAACTCCCGGTATGTCTTTTCGTAAACCTCCGCGCTGATATGTCCCTCCCAGATATCCGGCTCATCAAATTTTCTCCACACGTCATTGACGCCGATCATAACGCTTACCCAGTCAGGGTTTAAGTCAAGCACATCCTGCTGCCAGCGCGCTTTCAAATCCAAAATATTGTTTCCCCCGATTCCCGTATTGGAAATACGGATGACGGTTTCCGGACACAGGGCGTTTAATATCGTGTGAATCTGGCGCACATAGCCTGTGCCCACACCTTCCCATAATCCTTCTCCTACCGGGCGTTTTCTGTCGCAGTCTGTAACGGAATCCCCCGTAAATACAATTTTCTCTCCGTTTTGAAATAACATCTTCTCTCTTCTCCTGCACTTCATTTTTCAATGCTATTCGTATTTACATCATCAGTTTTCCTGAGTTTCTTCTGCGGAAGCTGTCTGGGCTGTTTCCGTCTCTGCGCTTTCTGCGGTCGTTTCTTCGGCAGCGCTCTCTGCTGTTTCACTTTCTGTTTCTTCTGCTGTCTGAGCTTCTGTAGTTTCAGCTGCAGCAGTCTCTGTCTCTGTCACTTCTGATTCTGCAGTTTCTGTTTCGGCAGCCTCTGTCTGCGCATTTTCTGTGCTTTCTGCCGTTGTCTCATCTGTCGTCTCGGATACCGGTGTGCTCTCTGTCTCTGCCTGAGTACTTTCTGTCTCGATAACCTCTGCTCCTGACTCTGGTGCAACCTTCTGATAAATAGAAACTCCAATCCAAATGACGATGATCACTCCCACAATAATGTAAATCACCTTGCAGATTTTCGCCCTTCTTTTCTGTTTTGCCATCCTTTCCTTGCGATGTGCTTTTTCCTCTTTATGGCGGTTTACTTTTTCCTGGCTCATTTCCTATATCCTCTCTTCCTGTCTGCCATATTTTCTCGCCGTGCGCTGCCCTTCACCCAAAAATTTTCCTGTTGCCGCATTCCCACTTGCTGCTTGTGCAAGGCAGTGCCGTGAATAGTTTTATTATAACGAATATTTGTGTATATTTTGTGTAGCAGTTCAGCCATAGGGCTGTGCGGGAGAAAAAAACATGCTGGCATGATTTTTTCTCCCGCCAGACCTATGAGCTGAGCACCCGTCAGTGAGTAAAACAGTGGCGATAGCCACAATAAGCACGAAGTGCGGTTTTACGAATGGCGCGGGCTGAACTGCTGCTATTTTATGTGTCCTATCTATATTTCTTCTTTACAGGTACCATTCGCTTTCCTTTTTAACTGCGCATACCTTTTTCAGCTTTCTCTGTGCCAGCTTCAGCGGCAGCTGAGAAACCTTTCTTGCCTTCTGCGGACAGTTCTGTACACAGCGCATGCAGGAAATGCAGCGGTCCTTATCTGTTTTTCTGGGAGACTCCTCTGAAATAGCATGCACCGGACATTTTCTGACGCAGGTTAAACAGCCGTTGCACTTTTTATCTGCCTTAGGTGTCAGCGGAATGGTATGGTATTCTTTGTAAGGCCGGTTTCCTTTTACGGAAATTCCTGCAGCACTTTTGGCATTCTCACACTTTTCTGCCTTTGCAATCGCATTTTTTCCAAACTCCTGAATCCGGGCCCTGTCTTTGCTGTCCGGTCTTCCCGCTGCAAAGGAAGGGAAAATGGAATGTTCTGTCACTACGGCAGCCGCTGCAATCACCACAAATCCCTGCTCTTCCACCAGATTTTTCAGTTCCAGCAAAGTATCTTCATAGGCGCGGTTTCCATAGGTTACAAAAACTACCGCAGGCGTCTGATTTCCTTTCAAATTTTTCAGCCTTTTTGCCGCTGTATCCGGAACTCTTCCGCCGTAAGAGGGAACCCCGAAAAAGGTCAGTTCATCCTCTGTGAAGCTGCGTTTCCTGTCTTCCTCCTTATATTCTGTCAAATCAATCCCTGATGTGGAGCCCTGCCATGATTTTATCATGTACCCCATTACTTTTTTGGTCCTTCCTGTAGGACTGAATGCTACCGTGTTTACTCTTTTGATTTTCATGCCTTTCTCCTTTTACTGTTCCCCGATTTGCAGCCTGTCACCCTCAAAAATCCAGTTCATTCACCCACTCATATCCTGGAGCCATGAAGCTGCAATCACGCTGGCCGCATCCATTTTGGAATGCGTTCTCTCACTCAGGTATTATACCAGAATCTTCCGAAAAAGGACAGCGCTTCTGAAGAGGATAAATCGAAGATTTCCCTCCTGCTGCCCGGGCAAAAGCACACACCAGAAAGAAAAACGGAAGGTATTCGTAACCGAAAACTTCTGCCCCGATGAGTACGGGAGCAAGAAAAGTTCCGGTAGCGCTTCCAAATACCGCCGCATAGCCGAGAGCTGCCGTAAAAGCTGCCGGAAGTCCCAGGATTCCCGCCAAAACAACGCCCAGACTGGCGCCTATGGAAAACAAAGGCGTTACTTCTCCTCCCTGAAATCCGGCCGCCAAAGTCACACCCGTAAATACAAGCTTCAAAATCCAGTCCGCTCCATAAACTTCTTCCCCGAAAAAGCTTGCCTGAATCAGATTCGTTCCAAGTCCGCTGTATCTTCCCTGCCAGAAAAGCAGCAAAGAAACAGTAAGGAACACACCCGTAATTCCTATTCTCAAATAGGGATTAGGAAAACAGGCTGCCAGCTTATTTTTGGCAAAGGAAAGGCTTACTGCAAACAGTTTTCCTGCCAGTCCAAACAAGATTCCTGCTGCAATCAATTTACACAGGTTGGCTGCATTTACCGTAACTGTGTCCGTGAGATTCACCGTAAATTTTTCCAGTCCCAGAAACCCGGAAACCATGCTGGCTGTAAAAGCTGCGGTGACAGCCGGAAGCAAAGCCTGATACTGCAGTTTTCCTACTATAAGAACTTCCATGGCAAAAAGAACCGCCGCTGCCGGCGTCCGAAACAGTCCTGCAAATCCGGCCGCCATACCGGCAATCAAAAAAAGACGGTCTGCCCGCTCCGGTTTCAGTCTATGAGGCAGAAAATCCGCGCTTTTCTGTCCCAGCGCCGCCCCAATCTGAACAGCAACCCCTTCTCTTCCTGCGCTTCCTCCAAACAAATGGGTGATCCAGGTTGCCGCCATCACAAGCGGGATCAGCCTCATCGGTATTTTCTCCCTTTCCCCATGTCCCGCACGAAAAACAAGTCCCATACCTTTCTGGGACTGTTTTCCATACTTTTCATAGACAAAGACAATCAACAGACCGGCTGGCGCCAGAAAAGACAGCAGCCATACCGGATGCAGGTCCCTGAAATCTCCTGCTGCCAGAAGGACCCGCCCGAACACAGCTGTCAGTATTCCGGCTGCCACACCGATCGGAATGCCATATACAGCAGGCATCCATATGTTTTTTACTGCATTTTTTATTGTACTTTCAATTACGCTTTTCTTCTCTGTCACTTCATAACTCCATCTTTTGTCTTTTCATTCACCCGCCCAAAAAATCTTCTCTCAAAATTTTTCCGATCACACCATTTCCGGCAACGACGTCGGCAGGTTTTACTACAGGCAGACAATCGCCGTCAAAGTCCGTAATCTCTCCTCCTGCTTCCTCCACTAACAGAAGACCGGCCGCATAATCCCAGGGTTTTAAATTTCTTTCAAAAAAAACTTCTATTCTTCCGCACGCCACCCAGGCAAGTTCGATTGCCGCAGAACCGATTCTCCGAATGTCGGCACAGTGCAGAAATATGTTTTTAAAATTCCGAAAATTTTCCTCTGCCAGTTCGTGATGATAAGGGCTTGTCCCTATGGAAATCAGACTTTCTTCCATTTTAGAAACGCTGCTCACATGAATAGGCGCTCCGTTGCAGAAAGCCCCTTTTCCTCTTACCGCTATGAAAATTTCTTCTGCATAGGGCTGATATACAATTCCAAGCTGCACCTTTCCCTCTGCATAAAGAGCCAATGAAAGCGCGCTGTTTTTAAAATCATGAATCAGATTTGTAGTTCCGTCCACCGGATCCAGAATCCACACAGGCCGCGTAGTATCGATATTGCTGTTATCCTTCTCTTCCCCCATAAACTGAATCTGGGGATATTCTTCTTTCAATCTGCGCTCCACCAGTTCCTGCACCGCCATATCTACAGACGTGACAAAGTCTGCGATTCCCTTCACCTTCACCTGACCGGAACGCTCCCGGTCCAGGAAAAGCGGCTTCACACTTCTGACGATCTCCTCCAGTTTTTCTGTACTTACCCCGTACGACAGAAGAACATCTTCCTGAATACTTTCTTTTACGATATTGTCTTCCTTTTTGTTATTGTTTTCTTTCATTTTTCCCTCCAAACGGATCCGATGCACAGCGCCTCTAATTTTCCTGGTATCTTTCTTTCCGGAATACTTCATTTACTGTGTACACGGTCACAAAGGCATCCGGATCAATGCGGTACACATGGTTTAAAAGTTTCGCGTACTCATTTTTGTTGACAATCGTAATGACTTCCATTCTTTTTGTGCCGTCGTAAGCTCCTATGGCCTCATACAAAGTAGCGCCGCAGTGAAGCTGATTTAAGAGAAGTTCCACAATCTCCTCTCTTTTTTCCGAAATAATGCAGACTCTTTTCTTTACATGAAAACCCAGTATAAAATGGTCCAAAACAATTCCGCTAAGATATGTGCCAAGCACACTTAAAAAAACAATTTTCGTATCGTACACAAATGCGGATGTGAGCGCCGCACACATGCCGGATAAAGCCATGGCCTTTCCCAGTTCTATCCGAAAATACTTGTTTAAAAATTTGGCAATAATATCCAGTCCTCCTGATGAGGCGTTTCTCTGAAACAAAACAGACAGCCCGATACTGACCACAAAAATATAGCCCAGCATATCCAGAAACGGGTCCCGTGTCAGCGACTGCTGTCCCGGAAACAGCTCCTCAAACATTCCAAGAAACACTGGAAGCATGATCGACGTATAAACAGTCTTGGCCCCAAACTCTTTTCCGATGGTCAAAAAACCGAACAGCAGCAGCACGGCGTTAAACACAAAAGTTATCACAGAAACACGCAGCGGCAAGATATTGGACAATACGATTGCCAAGCCTGAAATACTTCCCACCGCCACGTTTCCGGGCATCATAAAGAAGTAAACCGCTGCAGCGACCACCAGTGTGGCTGCGGTAATCACAACATATTCTTTTAGAAACTCACTTTTTTTCATCTTTCTCCTTACGATTTTCCTTTCTCATTTTTCTGTTTCTCTCGTTCCGGATGTCCTACCGCATTATACTTCTTTTCCAGTCCTCAGGACAAGTATCTATCCTGGAAAAATATCATTTGCTTTCCTGCCGCACCGTTTTTCTTTTTCGCCGTGTTCTTTCCTTCCCGCTCAGAGCTTTTTCCCATAAAATCAGGTTCATGAAACATATCACAAGCAGACACGCAGCCAGTGCTGCCCAGAAACCTATGTCAAGTCCCGCAAACTCGGTAGTTCCAAATAAAAAAATCCAGATTTTTGTCCAGTTGATCATCCTTTATCCCTCCATTTTTCTTATTTATTCACTTATTGTTTCCTAAATTCAAAACTCTTTCTGCACTTTGAATGCTTCTCTTCTCCCCGGTTCCCTGTCTGTCATAATAATTCTCCGAAATACCTTACATAAGCTTTTTTTATGCTTGTTACAAGCAACATGTAAAGCAGGATGCAGGGGAATAAAAATGCGAAATAGCTGAGAGGAAGCGCTGTAAATCCAAGCATGGTTCCAAGAGGTGTAAACGGGATCACCGTCAGCAGAAGCATCCCTGTAAAAGTCAGAATGGTCACCGGCGCAGAGGCGTGGCTTCCTATAAACGGAATCTTTTTTGTCCGGATCATATGGATGACAAGCGTCTGGCTCCACATGGATTCAATAAACCATCCTGCCTGAAACATCGCCTCGTACATCTCTTTTTTCTGAAGCAGCTGCGCGCCGGAAAAGCTGTCTGCCAGGTTGTTGTAAAGCACTCCGCCGGATACGGACAGAGGGCAAAATACAAAGTACATAAAGATGTAGGTCAGCCAGTCAAACACCGAGCTGGCCGGTCCCATCCAGAGCATGAAACTGCCAATGGAAGAGGCATCCCATTTGCGGGGTTTGAGCAGAAATTCCTCGTCCACATTGTCCCAGGGAATCGCTGTACAGGACAAATCGTAGATCAGGTTCAAAATAATCAGATGAACACTGGTCATGGGAAGAAAAGGCAGCAGTGCCGAAGCCGCCAGCACCGAAAACATATTTCCGAAATTGGATGAAGCCGTCATCTTGATATACTTAAGCATATTGGCATAAGTTTTGCGTCCTTCCAGAATTCCTTCCTCCAAAACCATAAGGTCTTTTTCCAGTAAAATGATATCCGCCGCTTCCTTTGCCACATCCACAGCTGTATCCACGGAAATTCCGATATCCGCTTCTTTCATGGCTGCCGCATCGTTGATGCCGTCTCCAAGGAATCCTACCGTATGCCCCTTTTCCTTCAGTGCTTTTACCACCAGGGATTTCTGCCTAGGAGAAAGCTTTGCAAACACATCCGCTTTTTCTACTGCATCCAGGAGCTCTCTGTCGTCCATTTTTTCCACATCCGAACCAAGAATCAAATTTTTTACCGGGATTCCCATCTGTCTGCATATGCACCGGGTCACTCTTTCATTGTCTCCTGTCAGGATTTTCACTTTTACCCCGTGTTTGCCAAGAGCGTTCATTGCTGCCCGCGCGGAATCCTTGGGCGGATCTAAAAATGCCAGATATCCCAGAAGCACCATATTTTTTTCATCTTCTTTTTTCAGTTCCACACAATTTTCCGGCATTTCTTTCACGGCAACGGCAAGCACTCTCATTCCATCGTCGTTTAAATCTTCTGCCTTCTTAGAAATATCGGTACAGATTTCCTCTGTCAGCGCTCTTCTTTCCCCTTCATATTCCACATGGGCACAGACTGCCATCATTTCTTCCACAGCTCCCTTGGTCACCATCAGCACCTTTCCGCCCTTTTCTCTGACCAGAACAGACAGTCGGCGGCGGGAAAAATCAAAGGGAATTTCGTCCTCTTTCACATAAGTTTCCGCTAAAATTTTCAGATTCTTCTCTTCTTCCCACTCCAGCTGCGCTCTTTCTATAATGGCCAGATCCATCAGGTTTTTGTAGCCTGTCTGGAAAAAACTGTTTAAATAAGCGTGCTGCAAAACCCTGCCGTCCTCTTTTCCCGTCACATCCATATGATATTGAAGAGCTACCTTGTCCTGGGTGAGTGTTCCGGTTTTATCCGTACACAAAACATCCATGGCTCCAAGATTCTGAATGGAACTTAAGTTTTTTACAATGGTTTTCTTTTTGGACATGGATACCGCTCCCCTCGCCAGACAGGTTGTCACAATCATGGGAAGCATCTCCGGAGTTAATCCTACCGCAATAGAGATAGCAAAAAGAAATGCCTGGGGCCAGTTTCCTTTCGTAATTCCATTAAGGAAAAATACAATCGGAACCATGGCCAGCATAAAACGTATCAGCACCCAGGACACAGAATTTACGCCTTTTGTAAAACTTGTCTCAGCCGGTTCTGCGGCCAGAGCCGCCGTCATGGATCCAAAAATGGTATGATCTCCGGTATTCACCACCACCGCCATTGCACTGCCGCTGATCACATTGCTGCTCATAAAAGCAATATTTTCAAGGTCTGTGACAGATTCCTGTCTTTCTGCCACAACCGTTGGCTTTTTCTCTACCGGCTCGCTTTCTCCGGTCAGCGCCGACTGGCTGACAAACAGATCTTTCGCCTCAAGAATCCTCACATCCGCAGGCACCATATCTCCCACAGACAAATGGATGATATCCCCCGGCACCGCTTCTTCCAAAGGAATTTCCTTCCTTTTTTCTTCCTTTCTGTCCACCGTGCAGGTAGTTGTAATCATATCCAAAAGCTTTTGTGCCGCATTTCCGGAACGGGATTCCTGCACAAATCTCAGGATACCGGACAGAAAAATCATAACCAGAATGATCGTCACGGTCAGAGGATTCTTTTCTTCCGGCATTTTCCGCCAGATGGGAATCAGAATATCTGTCACAGCGGAAACCGCTGCCAGACAGAACAAGATTGCCGTAAAAGGATTGATAAAGGCGCCTGCCAGTCTTTTACCCAGGGATTGTTTTTTCTCACTGGTCACTTTATTGACTCCGTATTCCGCACTTCTTCTCTGGGCCTCTTTTCGGGAAATCCCTTCTCTGGAAGTTTCCAGCATTTCAAACAATTCGGATTCTTCCATGTATGCCGCTCTGCGCAGTCTCTCCTCTCCTTTCGGCGTCATAACAGCCTGGGAACTTTCTTTCCTGCCCGCTGTCCATTTTCTATTTTCCTTCTTTTCTGCTGCTTCTGTCATAAAAAATCTTTTAATACCGTTTCCTCCTTTCCCTGCTTCCCTATTATATTTCAATATCGGATATTTATATTTGTTATTTCGTTTATATCTGCGCATAAAATTACCGCCTCCTGTTTTACTCTCTGTTTTCAAAACACAGCATCTTTCACAGTCGGCGGCAGTTTCTTTTTTATTTTAACGATACACTCCGGGCTGCTTCCCGCAGTCTGTGCCATCTACAGACCAATTCCCTCTGCTTTGAGAAAATCGGTCTTTTTTCTGTGGCAAGTATCCTGCAGCACCGTCTGCTTTCCTGTTTCTTTTGTACAAATTTTACTTTTCTGATTCCTATTCTGACTCTGACTGTCTGTCACGACACTCACCTCCTTAATTTCATAGGAAATGAAATTTCCTACCACATAAAAAACACGCAGGCCCAACAACCTGCGTGAATTCATCACTTTCATGCCGTTTGGGCTTTAACTCTGTGGGGCGATGAAACTGCATTATGCTATGCCTTGATCCGACAAAGCCTGTTCAAACCTGCGCATCATGTCTCCATGATTTTGCGGCAGCAGTCCGTATCCACCATAGTAGCCTTACCTACCGGATTATTTACTTTACACTTACAGTATACTTATTTCATCCCGTCTGTCAACCCTTTTTGTAATTGACATGAAATTTATGCCCTTTCGCCCCTGGTATCATACGAACTTTACGGCAGTTCCGTAGGCCATGACTTCGGCTGCTCCCTGCATAATTGCAGCGGAAGCATAACGAACATTTACCACGGCATCGGCTCCCATAGCTTCGGCTTCGGCAGCCATTCTTTTGGTAGCCAGCGCTCTGGCGTCATTCATCATTTCTGTGTAGGCTCCCAGTTCTCCGCCTACAATCGTCTTAAAGCTCTGGGTAATATCTCTTCCGATATTTTTGGATTGAATGGTGCTTCCCTTTACAAGTCCAAGCATTTCCAGGTTTTTCCCTGATATGTAATCAGTATTCACTAAGATCATCTTCCTCACCGCTCCTTATCTCTTTCACGCGTTCTGCAAGTACATAAATACTGACTCCCATAAAAGGCAGAGGACACAGTCCTAAAATCAGTTTTGCCATAAACGGCAGCGGAAAACACAAAGCCGCAACCAGAAATCCAACCTCATACAAAACAAGAAAAACGGTAATAAACACCGGCGCCACCATTTTTTTGATATGTTCCTGTTCCATACCTGAGTTCTCCTCTCCTGCTGCAGACAGCTTTTTGTTTTTCAGTATTACTGTACTAATTAAATGGTACAGTTAGAGTATAATCTCTTTTCTCTTCCCTGTCAATATCCGGATATAGAATCCCGCACCAAAAAGTAACAGTTCAGCCCGCGCCATTCGAAAAACCGCACTGACGTGTTAACTGCGGCTACGCCGCTGTTTTTCTCATTGACTTGCGCTTAGCTCATCTGCGTATTGGAGGCAGAATTTTTATGCGAGCATAAATCCTGCCTCCAATACGCAGATGGCTGAACTGTTACACCAAAAAAACTCCTGCGCTCTTTCGAAATAAAAGCGCAGGAGTTTTGGTTCTGTCACTTAATCCAGTTCCAGTTTTCCTGTATAAAGCTGATAATAAATACCTTTTTCCTTGATCAGATCTTCGTGACTGCCTCGCTCCACAATACGTCCATGTTCCAGAACCATGATTGCATCACTGTTGCGGATGGTGGAAAGACGGTGGGCGATGACAAATACGGTACGTCCTTTCATCAGGTTATCCATACCTTTTTGTACGATGCTTTCGGTACGGGTATCGATGCTGGATGTCGCCTCATCCAAAATCAGTACCGGCGGGTTGGCTACCGCTGCGCGGGCGATTGCCAGCAGCTGACGCTGTCCCTGGGAGAGTTCCTCTCCGTCGCCGCTTAATTTTGTCTGATAGCCATCGGGAAGCATCCGGATAAACTGGTCCGCATGAGCCAGTTTTGCTGCAGCGTAAACTTCCTCATCTGTGGCATCCAGTTTACCGTAGCGGATATTTTCCATAATCGTTCCGGTAAACAGGTGGGTATCCTGAAGTACGATGCCCAGGGAACGTCTTAAATCTGCCTTCTTGATCTTATTGATATTGATGCCGTCATAACGGATCTTACCGTCCTGTACGTCATAGAAACGATTGATCAGGTTTGTGATGGTTGTTTTTCCTGCACCTGTGGAACCAACAAATGCCAGTTTCTGTCCCGGTTTTGCATACAGGGTCAGATCGTGAAGCACCATCTTATCAGGGTTGTAGCCAAAGGTCATATCGAAGAAACGAACATCACCCTTTAACTCAGTGTAAGTAACCGTGCCGTCTGCCTGATGAGGATGTTTCCATGCCCACATACCGGTTCTTTCCTTGCATTCGCTGATGCTTCCATCGGGATTTTTAACGGCATTTACCAGCGTTACATAGCCTTCGTCCACTTCCGGTTCCTCGTCCATCATGGCAAAGATACGTTCCGCACCTGCAAGCGCCATAACGATGGAGTTAAACTGCTGTGCGATATTCATGAAAGGCTGTGTAAAGCTTTTGGTGAACTGAAGGTAGGAAGCCATAACGCCCAGCGTAATTCCTCCGATACCCAGAACGGAAAGCAGACCGCCCAGCACTGCTGTGAGAACGAACTGCATATTTCCGATATTTCCGATAACGGGACCCATGATGTTTGCAAAAGTATTGGCACTGGCAGCGCTGACAAAAAGCTCTTCGTTGAGCTTGTCAAATTCCTCTTTTGCCACACGCTCATGATTGAATACTTTGATGACTCTCTGTCCGCTCATATGCTCTTCCACAAAACCGGTTACCTGGGCAATATTCAGCTGCTGACGCATGAAATATTTTCCGCTGTTTCCACCGATTTTACCGGAAACAAGAAGCATTACTATAATCATGATAACTGCCAGAACCGTCAGGAGAGGGCTTAACACCAGCATAGAGATAAAAGTTACCAGTACCGTGATCAGAGATGACATTACCTGTGGAATGGACTGGCTGATCATCTGACGCAGTGTATCCGTATCATTGGTGTAAAGGCTCATGATAGAACCGTTGGTGTTCTGGTCAAAATAACGGATGGGGAGCTTCTGCATATGCTCAAACATCTCGTCTCTGACTTTCTTTAACACACCCTGCCCGATTGTTACCATGAGGCGGGCCTGAATAAAGGTTGCGATAACGCCGCAGAGAAAAATCGTTCCCAGTATAGCCAGTGCGCCATAAAATTCCGTATAGTCCGGATTTTGCTGTCCAATCAGCGGAATGATAAAATCATCCAGCAGAAATTTCAGGGAAAGTGATACGGAAATCGAGGCAATGGAGCTGACGATAATACAGAAGAAAACAGCGATAAACCGGAATTTATAACCGCTCATCACATATCCAAGAAGTCTTTTCCCTGTAGCCAATGTGTTTTTGTTTACTCTCCTTCCGGAATTTGCTCTGTTGTTCTGATGATTACTCATTCTCCGCACCTCCTTTTACCTGAGATTCGTATACTTCACGATAAATCGCATTGTTCTTCAGAAGTTCTTCGCTTGTGCCGATGCCGTTGATCTCTCCTCCGTCCATGACGATAATCTGGTCCGCATCTTCCACAGAAGAAACTCGCTGTGCAATGATAATCTTGGTAGTATTGGGAATTTCCTCACGGAATGCCTTGCGGATCAGGGCATCCGTCTTGGTATCTACCGCACTGGTGGAATCGTCCAGGATCAGAACTTTCGGCTTCTTAAGCAGGGCCCTTGCGATACAAAGTCTCTGTTTCTGTCCGCCGGAAACATTATTTCCGCCTTCCACGATCATAGTCTCATAACCCATAGGGAACTCTTTTACAAAGCCGTCCGCCTGAGCCAGTTTACATACTCTCTGCACTTCCTCGTTGCTTGCGTTTTCATCGCCCCAACGAATGTTTTCGTAAATGGTTCCGGAAAACAGTACGTTTTTCTGAAGCACCATGGCTACCTGGTCACGCAGAGCTTCCAGCTGGTATTTGCGCACATCCACGCCGCCTACCTTAACACTGCCCTGTGTAACATCGTAAAGTCTGGGGATCAGCTGTACCAGTGTGGATTTGGAAGTACCTGTTCCACCGATAATACCGATCGTCTGGCCGGACTTGATATGCAGGTTGACATTCTTTAAGGAAAGAGCTCCGCCCTCTCCCGCATAGCTGAAGGATACATTTTCAAAATCAATATCCCCGTTTGCCACTGTTTTAACGGCGTCATCCGGATCTTCCATCTCCGGAACCTCATCTAAAACTTCCGTGATACGATCTGTGGATGCTTCCGCAATCATGATCATGACAAACACGAAAGTAACCATCATCAGGGACATCAAAATCTGGATCGCATAGACAATAATACTTGTCAGTTCACCGGTTTCCATAGTCTGACCTATGATGCTGCGTCCGCCGATCAGAACCATCAGCAGAATAACCGTATACATGGTAAACTGCATGACCGGAGAGTTCCATGCTACAATTTTCTCAGCTTTTGTAAACCAGTCATAAACAATCTTGGAAACTCCGTGGAATTTCTCGATTTCGTAGTCCTCTCTTACATAAGCCTTTACCACGCGGGCTGCGTTTACATTTTCCTGAACCGTATTGTTCAAAGAGTCATATTCATCAAACACTGCTACGAAATGAGGATGCGCTTTCTTGGCAATAAAAATAAGCACACCGCCCAGAATCGGTATTACGCAAAGAAGCAGCAGTGCAATTTCCCAGTTTATGGTAAGAACCATGATCAGGGACAGAATGATCATGATGGGCGCCCTTGCGAGAAGACGGATGCTCATCATGTAAGCCATCTGTACGTTGGTAATATCCGTTGTCAGACGGGTTACAAGGCTGGGGGTTGAAAATCTGTCAATGTTCTTAAAGGAAAAATCCTGAATTTTGTAGAAAATATCATGGCGCAGATTTTTAGCATATCCTGCCGCACCTCTGGCCGCGTAGTTTCCTGCCATAGCTCCGAACAAAAGAGCCAGCATGGCCATAACTACCAGGATGATTCCCATCTTTATAATATAGGGAAGGTCTCCCTGTGCGATCCCTACGTCGATGATGTTTGCCATCTGCAGAGGAATCAGCACTTCCATGAGCACTTCCAGGATTACAAATACCGGCGCCAGTATGGACTCCCGTTTGTATTCCCGGATGGATTTAAATAATTTCCTGTTCATCTTAGCCTCCTTATTCTTCAGTCATTCGTTTTTCATCCGCCGAAAGATTACAGGACATTTGCAGAAGCACTTTTCTGCAAAGATCCAGCTCCTCCTCCGAAATGCCTTCCGTCATTCTGGCTTCGGCATCCTGGATGTTTTTCAATACGCACGTTCGGAGTGCAAGTGCCTTTTTTGTAGGAACCAGCTTTTTCAGTCTTGCATCTCTGGCTACGCTTTCTCTCGTAATCAGTCCGTTTTTCTCCATCAGCTGCAAAATGCCTGTAGCTGTAGATTTCCGGATTTCAAACTCTGTCTCCACATCCTTCTGATAGACATCACGTTTCATGCTCATAAACAAAATAAAATGCAGTACCCTCTGCTGCATACTTGTCAAGCCTATGTCCTCTTCCGATATCAGATATCTCCGCTTCAGCTGGTTAGACATCTTATTGATGATTTTTCCCAGATTTCTGCCTTTGATTTCCTCTGTCTGTGGTTCCATTGTCTGGTGCATTCCTTCACCTCCAAATAGTTCGTATCCTAACTTTATGAAGTATAAAGAGAAATAAAATTTTTGTCAATCCCCTTATTTTTACTGTTCACACTTTTTTCACAATCCTGCTTTCAATTAATATTTCTATCTTTTATCCTCTGTATTTTGTTTTATATCCATGATTTTCTTCTGGCCTTAAATCATTTGGATACATAGTATCTGAATAAATATCTTTTTGCAGTTTTTTGATAATTTGATATACTTCTGTATAATTTGAAATACTATTGATACCCAATACAGCCGGCATATTATTTCTTGTAAACTGATTGGTAGTAATCAAAACATCTCCTACATGAAAGATCTGATCGAAAATACCCCTGTGTAAGTTCACCCGTGACAGTTCAGCAAATGACTTTGTTTCTAAGTTCATTGCAAAAATTCCACTTGAAATATATACCCCATGGTCTGTCACAATATAATATGTGTTTTTATATTTCCTAAATGCAAAAATAACGCCCGCAAGATAAATCCACACCGGCATCATATGAAACAATATAAAAGGTATCATAATCATCTGCATACCGCCTATCGCTGATCTGCCTAAAAATCCGACATCAATTACTGCCCAGATAATAGCAAAGGGTAAAAGTGGATTAAATATACTTTCAAAAATGAAACACTTTTTTTCAGGTTTTCCTTCATAAAAAACAGTCTCGTTTTTTCCAACCATACTTTTCAATTCTTCTACCATATCACTCTCTCCCTATTTTCTTTAAATTCAAATTAAATAATCAAACAACATACTATTCCTTTTATATCATACCCTCAATTCTCCAAATTTTCAACAAAATTGGCCACTTCGGCTATGCTCACAACTTAGTTACCGGCAATCAGTGATTGCCGGTGTGCTGTGGGCACATACACAGCAGAGCGTCTATTTTTGTATTATAGAAAATGAAGTTTCTTATCCTACAAAAATAGGACATCCCCAGCCCTTGACCGATATCTGCCATCCTGTTTTCAGCAAAACCATTGGTTTTCTGATAAATACAGTATGGCAGACACCTTTCAAAGGCTGTCCGATGTCCTCATTTTTCCTCTTACTGAAACATTATGATCAGTCTTCTATTGCCGCTTTCTGGCTGTTGATGGCATGGAAGATCTTCATATCAAATTTCGGTTCTCTGCTGTAAGTGTAAAGACCGTTGGTCTCCTGCTCCACATCGTAAAGCTGCGTATAGCAGAAACCAAACATTTTAGGATGATTTAACAAAGCTTCTGTCAGACCACGGTATCTTTCGATAAATTCCTGCTCGCTCTCCGGTCCGTTTCCGTAACCCCATGCGCTTTTTACATCCCCGGAAGGATTCCACTTGATACCGCCGTACTCGCTGACAAAGAGCGGAAGACCGTCCGTATATTTCTGTCTATGTCCATGCTCGTCCCGGAAGCTTCCTCCATCCTTCTTAAAATCTTCATAATGAGAAGTGAAAACTTCCACATCCTGGGTATAATCATGCACATCATAGATATCGGTGCATACATGATAATTTCCGCTGGTATCAATGCAGGGTCTTGTCGTATCTGTCATTTTGGTAATGCGGTAAACCATGGCCAGCACTTCATCTCTCTGTTTTCTGCCCTCATAGTCCCAGGTTTCGTTAAACGGACACCAGCCGACGATGGATGGGTGGTTAAAGTCTCTGGAAAGTTCATCCAGCCAGTCTCTCAAGAAAATTTCCAGGCTTTCCCCCAAAGACAAATCCAATCCCCAGTTAGCCATCTCCCCCCATACAAGGTATCCCATTTTGTCACAGTGATACAAAAATCTGGGTTCAAACACCTTTTCGTGAAGTCTTGCGCCATTAAATCCGGCTTCCAGGCTCAGCCTGATATCGCGGATGAGAGCCTCCTCGCTGGGCGCTGTGTAAATTCCGTCCGGATAAAATCCCTGATCCAGCACCAGTCTCTGGAATACGGATTTTCCATTGATAAGTACTTTTCTTCCTTCCAGACGGATTTCACGAAGACCTGCATAACTTTTCACTTCGTCCTGTCCGAATGTCAGTTTCAGATCGTATAAATTTCCCTTGCCTGCTTCCCATAAATGAATTTCGGAAAGTTTGACAGTCACAAAAACATTTCCGTTTTCCGCTTTTGCCTCTGCCTTTCCGCAGGACTTTCCTTCAAAAAATGCTTCCGCACCAAAAACACCGCTTCCCTGAACACACGCCTGGATCAGCAGACTGCCCTCGGTAATATTCGGATAGTATTTCACACTCTTGATATAGTTTTTCGGAACATATTCTGTCCATACAGTCTGCCAGATACCGGTAGTTCTTGTGTAATCGCAGCCCTGGGAATAAAATTTAGAACACTGCTTTCCTTTCGGCTGTTTTCCGCTTCTCGTATCATCCTCTGCATAGACGGTCAGACTGTTGACTCCTTCTTTGCAAAGATCTGTGATATCCAGCACAAAGGATGTGTAGCCTCCCTTATGACCTCCGGCTTCCTGGCCGTTTACAAATACAATGCACTGATAATCCACAGCGCCGAAGTGCAGCAGGATTCTTCCCTGCAGCTGTTCCTCTGTCACCGTTAAATCCCTGCGATACCACACCGCGGGAATAAAGTCCTTATGTCCTATGCCGCTTAAGTCACTTTCCGGACAGAACGGAACGATGATTTTTCCTTCCAGATGCTCTCTCTTTTCGAAATGACGATCCAGTCCGCTCTTTCCAAAATCAAAGGCAAATTCCCACTCCCCGTTTAAATTACACCAGTTTTTTCTTTCTGCCATAGGCTCGGGATGTTCCGGCCTCGGAATATTGTTACCCATACTATTTCCTCCATCAATTTTCCGTTGGAAAAGCTTTGCTTTCCCCTTGTACATAATGTATGATACCACTATAATGGAAAAAGAAAATGAATTATTCTGGCATTTAAGTGAGGAAAACGCGCATGCAGGAAAAACTAATCAGCTTTCTTCCCGACCAGTTTCCCAATGCAGCTATGTTTTTTGTGGAGCTGACCGGCATCACCTATCCGGATCCCAAATATCATGTGGAAAGAGAAAACTCCGACATCTACTGTCTGGAATATGTTATGGAAGGAAAAGGTACCGTCCATGTAAACGGTCTGACTTTTTATCCGGAAAAGGGGGACGTCTATCTTCTTCCTGTGGGAAGCCGGCATTCCTATCATTCTTCTTTCAAAAATCCCTGGCAGAAAATCTGGATGAATGTACGCGGAAGCCTGTGTGACCAGCTTTTTACTTCCTATCAGCTTGCAAATATTTACCATATCAAAAACTGTCCTCTTCTTCCGCTGTTTCAGAAATTCGTCCTGCTCTGTGACACTCCCCAGCCGGACAGATGGGTTTTGGAAAGCCAGTGTGCTGTCCTTTTTCACCAGATTCTCGCGGAAATAAGGAATCATCTTGCCTTTGCCTCCCAGCCTTCCGTAAGCGCCGCCAGTCTGGTCAAAGAGTACATTGACCAGCACCTGTATGAACCGCTGAGTGTCGCCCGGCTGGCAGAGCAGGCCTGTCTTTCCTCCTCCCAGCTGACCAGAGTCTTTAAAAAAGAATACGGACAGACGCCTTACGATTATCTGCTTGGCAGAAAGCTGGAAACCGCCTGTCTTCTTCTGCGCAACACCTCTCTCTCCGTGAAAGAGATTTCCTATCGCCTTCATTTTTCCGATGAACATTACTTTTCGAACCTGTTTCGGAAAAAGAGAGGCTGTTCCCCCGGGCAATACCGGCTGTCTTCTCACTCTGCAAACTGGCTGTTGTAAAGCCGGGTGTAAAAACCGTTTTGCCTCATAAGCGTTTCGTGGTTTCCCTGCTCGATTACTTTTCCGTCTTTCATGACCAAAATCACATCCGCCTCACGGATAGTAGACAGCCTGTGGGCCACAATAAAGCTGGTCCTTCCTTCCATCAGCCTGTCAAAGGCGCGCTGAATTTTAAGTTCCGTTCGGGTATCGATGGATGAGGTGGCTTCGTCCAAAATCAACATGGAGGGTCTGGAGAGCATGACACGGGTGATGCAAAGAAGCTGTTTCTGTCCCTGAGAAAGACTTTCCCCATCTTCGCTTAAGACTGTGTCATATCCCTGAGGAAGGCGCTTGATAAAGCTGTGAGCGTGGGTGGCCTTCGCCGCCTCGATCACTTCCTCTCTGGAAGCATCCGGTTTTCCCATGGAAATATTTTCCAGAACGGTTCCGCTTTTGATCCACGTTTCCTGAAGCACCATGCCAAAACTGCTTCTCAAACTTTTCCTTGTAACCTTGTAAATATCCTTATCGTCAATCCGGATTTTTCCACTGTCGGCATCGTAAAACCGCATCAGCAAGTTGATCATCGTAGTCTTTCCGCAGCCGGTAGGCCCCACGATGGCAATTCTCTGTCCCGGTTTTACCTCCAGATTAAAATCTTCAATGAGCTTTTTATCCGGCTCATAGGAAAAGTAAACATGCTCCATGGAAACCTTTCCTTTTACATCCGTCAGTTCTTCGGCATCGCCATCATCCGGAATCTGTGCCTTTTCTTCGATCAGGTCAAACACTCTGCCAGCGCAGGCAATGGCATTCTGCAGCTCGGTGATTACACCGGAAATCTCATTAAAGGGCTTGGTATACTGGTTTGCATAGCTGAGAAAGCAGGAAAGCTGCCCTACGCTCAGCAGTCCGTAGATGGCGGCAAACGCTCCGGTAATGCCTACCCCGGCATACACCAGACTGTTTACAAAACGGGTGGCAGGATTTGTAATGGAAGAAAAAAAGATAGCCTGAATGGAGTACTTCTGCAGTCTTTCATTGATGTCATCAAATTTTTTCATGGCTTCTTCCTCCTGGGAAAAAGCCTGCACGACTTTCTGATTTCCAATCATTTCCTCCACAAGCGCCGTCTGTTCTCCTCTTGTCTGAGACTGTAAACGGAACATTTTGTAGGTTCTTCTGGCAATAAAACCTGCCACAAAAAAGGAAATCGGCGTGATCAGCACCACCACACAGGTAATGCCTGCATTGACAGAAAGCATAAAAAGCAGCGTTCCAAGAATGGTGATCACCCCTGTAAAAAGCTGGGTAAAACCCATCAGAAGTCCGTCGGCGAACTGATCCACATCCGCTATGATGCGGCTGACAATATCGCCGTGTGCATGCCCGTCCATATATTTCAAAGGTAAAATCTGCATCTTGGAGAATGCTTCGTTTCGAATATCCCTCACGATATGATAGGTCATTTTGTTGTTGCACAGGTTCATAATCCACTGGGCAGCGGCGGTGATGCCGATTACAATCCCCATCTGCACCAAAATTCGGAAAATCCCTGCAAAATCCACCTTTCCTTTTTCCACGATCAAATCTACCGCCTGCCCGGTAAGAAGCGGCACAGTCAGCGTTCCCGCCACCGTGACAGCGGCCAGAACCAGGGATAATACCAGAAAAAGACGATATGGTTTTAAATACCGGAGGACTTTTTTCAGAGTTTCTTTCTGCCTGGAATCCATTCTTTTTGCCATGCTATTTTTCCTCCTTTTTAAACTGTGACTCGTAAATTTCCTGATATACCGGACAGGATGCAAGAAGTTCTTCATGTGTTCCCATTCCTGCAAGATTTCCGTCGTCCATTACAAGAATACAATCCGCATGGCGAACGGAAGATGTTCGCTGAGAAACAATAAAAACAGTGGGATTATAGGCAATGCTGCGAATGGCAGCTCTCAGTCTGGCGTCCGTGGCAAAATCCAGCGCAGACGCACTGTCGTCCAGAATCAGAATTTCCGGTTTTCTCACAAGAGCCCTGGCGATGGTAAGCCTCTGCCTCTGTCCTCCGGACAGATTTTTTCCGCCCTGCTCTACCCTGTGACCAAGTCCCTCGGGAAGCTTACGCACAAATTCCTCCGCCTGTGAAATACGAAGGGCTTCCCACAGCTCTTCCACGCTGGCATCTTTATTTCCCCATCTGAGATTTTCTTCGATGCTTCCCTGAAAAAGCACCGCCTTCTGAGGGACCATTCCGACTTTTTTTCTAAGCTCCTGTAAGGGATAATCTTTTACGTTTCTGCCGTTTATCCACACATTTCCCCCGGTGGCGTCATAAAAACGGGGAATCAGGTGAACCAGAGAAGATTTTCCGGAACCTGTTCCGCCTATAATACCGATGGTCTGTCCCTTTTTCACTGCAAAATCAATATCGGTCAGCGCTTCCTCATCGGCTCCCTGATAGGTCAGACACACATGCTGAAAACGGACTGCGTATTCATCCGGAATCTGTACGCTTTCCTTCTGCCTGATTTCCTTCTGTGCACTTTTCTCCTGTACGAGTTCCTTCTGTGCGCTTTCCCTCTGTGTGCTTTTCTCCTGCCCGATTTCCAGGCTGCTTTTCATTTCAAACACGCTCTGGATACGATTTCCGCAGGCGATAGCCTTTGTCACATTGATGATCAGATTGGCGAGTTTTACAAGTTCCACCAGAATCTGCGACATATAATTGACCAGCGCCACCACAGCCCCCTGTGTCAAAACTCCCATCTCCACGCGGATGGCTCCGGTGTAAATAAGGACAATCACCGCGCCGTTCACGATCACATACGTCACCGGATTCATCAGTCCGGAAATCCGTCCAACAAACTTCTGCAATTCTGTCAGTTCTTCATTGCTTTCCCTGAAACGAATCGTCTCATCCTTTTCTTTATGAAACGCACGGATAACGCGCACACCGGTCAGGTTTTCCCTTGTGATCAAAAGCACTTTGTCCAGGTTGGCCTGCACCTTTTTGTACATGGGCATCGTAATCCACATAATGCCGAACACTACGAGAGAAAGCAGCGGAATCGTCACCACAAAGATAAGCGCCGCCTTTACGTCAACCGTAAACGCCATCACCATGGCGCCCACTACAATAAACGGAGAACGCAAAAAAAGACGCAGCACCAGATTTACGCCGGACTGCGTCTGATTGATATCACTTGTCATCCGGGTAATCAGCGTGGAAACTCCCACTTTATCCATCTCTGAAAAGGACAGACTTTGAATATGGGAAAACAGGGCATGGCGAAGTCCTGTAGCAAATCCTACCGCTGCTTTGGCGGCAAAAAACTGTGCCGTGATGGAACAGACCAGTCCCACAAGAGCCAGTCCCACAAGCACCAGTCCCATACGGACAATATAGCTTTTATTTCCTTCTGCAATTCCCACGTCGATGATCGCTGCCATGACCAGCGGCACAAACAACTCAAAGGACGCCTCCAACAGCTTGAAAAGAGGGGCTAACACTGTCTCCTTTTTATAATCTTTCAGGTAAACCAGCAACTTCCTCATAACTCTTTCACTCTCTTCCCAGTTTTTCTTCTGCTTCTTCTATATTTTTTTCTATCTGCTCCACCACTTTGAAAAATTCTGCCTTCTGGCTGTCTGAGATATTTTTTTCTAAAATCTTGCGAAACTCTTCCTGAGCAGACAGTCCTGCCTTTAAAATCTCATCCGCCTCCGCTCTTATTTTCAGGTGAATCAGTTTCCGGTTATCCGGATAATAAACCCGTTCCAGATAATTTTTTCTCACCAGCGACTCCACCGCCGCCGAAACATGGGATTTCGTAAGCTTCCGTATTTCCACAATGTCTTTGGCTGTGTCATTTTCCGGATTATTCTGCAAAAATAAAAGAACATCCAGTTCCATCTGCGTCAATTCAAATTTTGCACTGACTTCTGTCAGTATCTTCCGATACAGACATGCAATTTTTCTTGCATATATGGTAAAATCCATGTTCATAAAAATCCCCCCTGCTATCCTGTTGATTTACCAAAATATAACAGGATAGCAGGAGGGTTGTCAATGTCTGCCGCTTTCTTTTTTGCAAAGCTTTCGTTTCAGGCAGCGCCGTTCACTTTATCTTTCAGGCAGTATCTGTCACCTTATCTTTCAGGCAATACCAGTCACTTCATAACCCGCATCGGTAACAGCTGCCTTTAACACATCATCTGGCACCTCTTTGCTCAAAGTTACTTCTGCTGTTTTGTTTTCAAGGCTCATGGCAACCGAATCCACACCGTCGATTCCTTCCAATGCCTTCTGAACTCTTCCTGTGCAGTGTGCGCACATCATTCCTTCTACAGTCAATACTTTTTTCATGGTAGTTTCCTCCTGGTTTTTATTTTCTGACGGCTGTAAATCATTTGCCGCATTTTTAACATATAAATTCCGGTAATCCTTTACAACAGCTTCTGCTCTGCCATCTGCCGTAAGTGTTCCGTTGTTTTCTTCCACGCCATGTTCCGCTTTGTCTCTCGGTTCTTTTTCCGTCATTTCCCCGCCTTTGCCGGACTCTGTCTTTCTTTTGGCGCCTACTGCCTTAAAGCCCCGCAGTCTCAATGCATTTGCCACAACGCATACGCTGCTGAGACTCATAGCCGCTGCGCCGAACATGGGATTTAAGCGCAGGCCAAACGCGGGATAGAGTATACCTGCCGCCAGCGGAATGCCAATGCTGTTGTAAAAGAATGCCCAGAACAGGTTTTCCTTGATATTGCGGATGACAGCCCGGCTTAATTTTACCGCTGTGGCCGCATCCTGAAGATCGCTCTTCATCAAAATGATATCGGCGCTTTCCATTGCCACATCCGTTCCTGCTCCAATGGCAATTCCCACATCCGCTGCTGCCAGCGCCGGGGCGTCGTTGATGCCGTCGCCAACCATGGCAACCTTTCTTCCCGCTTTTCTTAAAGCGGAAACTTTCTGCTCCTTCTGTGCCGGAAGCACTTCCGCAATCACTTCCTCGATGCCAAGCTGTCTGCGGATTGCCTCCGCTGTGCGTCTGTTGTCTCCGGTCAGCATGATCACGTGAATGCCCATGCGTGAAAATTCACGGATTGCCGCCTGGGAGGAAGGTTTTACCGTATCTGCAACTGCAACGATTCCCAAAAGTTCCTCGCCTGCCGCAATCAGCAGCGGTGTCTTTCCCTCTTCCGCCAGCTGATCCACCAGCTCTTTTTCTTCTGCCCGGATAGGAATCGAATTTTCGCTCATCATGGCTTCGTTGCCGGCAAGCAGACGTTTCCCGTCACTTTTTCTTTCTGCCTGTATTCCCCGTCCGAAAACAGCCTTAAAATCGGTAATCTCCACCGGATTTTCCAGCAGATCCCCCTCCGCTCCTTCTTTTGCCGCCGTCACAATGGCTTCCGCAAGAGGGTGCTCGCTTTTGCTTTCCATGGAAGCCGCAAGTCTGAGCAGCTGCTTTTCATCGTACTCCGGATGCAGCAGATACAGATCGGTCACACGAGGCTTTCCCTCCGTGATCGTTCCTGTTTTATCCAGTACAATCGTATCAATATTTCTCGCTTCCTGCAACGCCTCTCCTGATTTTACTAAAATTCCATTCTTAGCACCCACGCCGGTTCCCACCATGATTGCCACCGGCGTTGCCAATCCAAGCGCACAGGGGCATGAGATGACAAGTACCGCGATGCCGATGGACATGGCAAATTCCGGCGTTGCTCCGAAAATAAGCCAGAGCAATGCTGCGGCAAGGGCAATGATAATAACCGTGGGTACAAAAATTCCCGCTATCTTATCTGCCATTTTGGCAATGGGAGCCTTGCTTGCGCTTGCTTCCTCAACCAGTCGGATAATTTGGGACAATGTGGTGTCCGCTCCTACTTTTAAGGCCTCACAGGTCAGTGATCCATTTTTATTCACCGTAGCGGAGATCACCATATCTCCCGCTCTTTTTTCAACCGGAATACTCTCTCCCGTGATCGCTGACTCGTCCAGACTGGAAGTTCCCTCCAGAATTCTTCCGTCAGCAGGCACCAGACTTCCGGGTTTTACAAGAAAGACATCCCCGGCTATCAGCTGTTCTGTGGGAATTTCCACTTCCTTTCCTTCCCGAATGACGATGGCTGTCTTAGGCGATAAATCCATCAGTTTTGTGATGGCTTCGCTTGTTTTCTTCTTGGATTTGCTCTCCAGGTATTTTCCCACTGTGATCAGGGTAAGAATCGTTCCTGCCGACTCAAAGTACAGATCCATGGAATAATGGGACACCACATCCATCTGCCCATGCCCCAGTCCGTAACCGATCCGGTAGATTGCAAAAATACCGTAAACCACAGCCGCCGATGCGCCTATGGCAATCAGACTGTCCATATTTGGGGCCCGGTGCCACAGGGTTTTAAAACCGCTGGTAAAATATTTTTTATTCACAAGCATAATCGGGCACAGCAATAACAGCTGTGTGAATCCGAATGTGACTGCATTTTCATTTCCGTGAAAGTACTTCATGACAATGTCCGGAATCGGAATACCGAACCAATCATAAAACATGTGATACATGGCCACATACATAAGCGGAATCCAGAAAATGATGGAAACGATCAGGCGGAGCTTCATTTTCCGGCTCTCCTCGTCCGCCATTTTTACGACCGCGTTGTTTTCCGTTTTTGCCGCTAAAGCTGTGGGATTTTCTCCGTTTTCTCCTCCGACGGGACACGCTCCGTACCCTGCCTTCACCACTGCTTCCACAATTTTTTCTTCTGACAGCACGTCTTCGTCATATTCCACCTGCATGCTGTTTGTGAGAAGATTGACGCTTACCCGCTCTATTCCATCCAGCTTGCCTACCGCCTTTTCCACATGGGAAGAGCAAGCGGAACAGCTCATTCCGGAAATATCAAATTTTTCCTTTTTCATGAATTTTGCTCCCTCCCTTTTCTCACTTTTTTCTCTTTTCTTCTATACTAAAAGCAATATCCGAAAGCGTATACTCCCTCAGTTTTTCTTCCATGGCTTCCTGAGCCCTGGCAAAAGGTTCTTCCAGCGCTGCCGTGATATTTTTTCCTACCGGACATCTGGGACACGCTTTCGTGTGCACGTCAAGAACCATTCCATCTTCCTGTCCTCTCACAGCCCGATACACATCCAATAGTGTGATTTGCGAAGCATCTCTTCCCAGTGAGGCTCCCGCCACACCCGGACGGCAGTTCACAAGTCCTGCCTCCTTTAAAGAGGAAATCAGTCTGCGCACTACCACCGGATTCGTTCCGATACTCTTAGCCAGCATTTCGGATGTACAGCTGCAGCCCTCATTTCCGGAAGAATGGCATCCGCAGTCTCCTCGTCCGCCTTCCCTCTCTTCCTCCTGCATACAGCCGCAGTCCTCTCCCATTTCGTCTTTCATGGCAAGCAGCGCCAATATATGAACAGCCATAGGAAATTTTGTATTTATTTTCATAGGCACTCCCGTTCCTTATCTGAAATGTTTGTTTTCGGTTTTCTGTGATCAGCTTCTCACTCGGGATTTTTGTTTTTGTCTTTCCCGCTGCTGACCTTTTTCTTACCTCCTGTAACAATTATAGTTACAGGTTTATTTTTTGTCAACTGCCTCTTTTAGAAATTTCATTTCCTCTTTTTTCCAGAATTCTCTTATAGCCATAGGGCAGCGGTTTCTTTTCCTCTTTTTTTACACGATTGGGACAGTTTGCCAGCTGGCAGGAATCGCAGATGTGACCGCATTTATCCTCCTTATCTTTCCCGAGAACAGCCAGAAATACCACGCTTTTTCTCGGAGAAAGTACGCTGTAATCATTGCATGTTACCGGAATTTTTTCTTCCTCAAAAAAAGCCAATGCTTTTTTCATATCCTCCAGAGGGAAATTCTCAGTCCCGCAGAAAAGAAATTGTTTTACCCGCCTGCCATACTCGTTTTCACAAATATGCTGAAAAAGCTCATAGGCTTCCAGAAGGTACTCTCCCGCCAGGCATTCCACCTGATAACTGCCGCTGTAATCTTCTTTTGCATGACACTCCTCCTGCAGTTCATCCACACCCTTTCCAAGAGTTATGACTGCCGCCAGAACCTGTCGATTTTCCAAACCTTCTGACGACTCCTGCCATTTTTTCGGAATTCTTTCTTTCCCTGCTTCTTCTTCCCAGATCCACCAGGAAGCGCCCTGTTCCATGACTTTTTCCATGTAAACAGCCCATTTCTCAAGCTCTTTTCTATCTTCCTCTGAAAAATGATACTTTTCGGCAGCTCTCTTTATTTGCTCTTTCTTAAGTGTTAGTCTTAACTTACCCGTTTTTATCATAGCATATTTTCCTTTCCGAATAAAGGGGGTCCTATTTGCACAAAAAACAGCTGTCGTAAAATGGAAAAAGCGGTTTCTGCTTTCCCGTTCTGCAAGCTGCTGCTTTCTCGCAGAATGGGGAATCTTAAACACCTTTCCGTAAATTTTACGACAGCCAGTTTTTCTGTTCTATCCCTCTCGCTTTGTATTCTTATATGTCACAAGTTCTCCTCTATACAAGGCTCAGTCATGAAATACCTGGGAAAAAGCACCCATGTGGGAGACCGGTTCTCCATCTTTCCAAAGATGACTGGTGCTTCCCGCCATCTGGCACCGGAAGCAGGCAATACCGTCTTCTCTCTCTTCTGTCTGTACGACCGTGACTGAGGAAGGCGGCAGGAAAAAGCCCTGCAGCAGGCAGACCGGAGATATGTTTAAAAGATGGGAAAGGAACACAAGGGTGACTCCCATATGGCAAAAGCACACAATCGTCTTATCATTAGACTCTGCCACTCTGTAAATTTTTCCCTCTCTCACATATCCGTAGGAGGCCAGCCATTCATCCAACGCTGCGGTTACTCTTGCGTATTCTTCCTTTACAGGGCCGGTAGTCATGATTCCCGCATCGGCAAATTTTTCCACATCGAAAAATTCCGGTATGCCTGTCCAATAGGAAGGCATCAAATCCCAGGGAATCCTGGATTTCTTTGTGACAGGGTCAATGACCGGGGCATCAAACTCACGCATCCAGGGCATAGTCACTGCCGTCCTTCCCATTTTTTTCAAAGTAAGGGAAGCGGTGTCCTGCGCCCTTCCAAGAGGAGAGACATAAAAATCATCCACTTTCCACTGGCTGACACGCTCAGCTAAAAGTGCGGCTTCCCTCCACCCTTTCTCCGTCAGGGAATCTATCTCATAATTGGGTTCTGCGTGGCGGATAAAAATCACTCTCATGAATCTGAAGTTCCTCCTTTGTATCGGGTCTCAAAGTCTCAGGCTTTATGCCTGCCTAAAAATCTATGACCTTTCGCCCCTGGCATCCTATATGGTAATCGTGTAAGCAGCCTGGAATTCTTCCTCCGGATCCAGGCAGTTACCCCATTCTCTTTCCTCCAGCGTGCCGTTGAAATCTGCATGGTCACATCTGCCATACCAGGGCTCCACGCAGATAAAGGGAGCCTGCTTTTTGGGCGGAGACCAGATGCCAAACAGCGGCGCATCGAAATGTACGGTCAGGTAAGACTTTTTATCCGGAGTCAGAAAGCTTACTTCCTGAGCCTGTCTGTTTTCAATGACAAGCGCATCGTTATCAAACAGATCCTCGGTAATTTCCAGAACCCCATCTTTAAGAGGATAGGTAATCAATGTATCTGTGGCTAGACCGTCTTCCCCGATCATCCTGCTCACCACTTTTTCCTTTTCGTCAAAGGCTATGCTGTAATCGGTCTGCTTTTCCTCTTTATGTAAAGGACAGAGAAATGCCGGATGACCTCCGATGGAAAAGTACATCTTTTTCTTTCCTGTATTTTTTACCTTCCAGATAACCCGAAGAGTTCTCTCTCCGCAAAATTCATATCCGATTTCCAAGGTAAAAGGGAACGGATATTTGCGCAGAGTCTCCTCGTTGGAGTTTAAACGAAACCAGGCAGATTCCTGCGTACCTTTTACGTATTCAAATTCCATATCCCTGGCAAACCCGTGCTGTGACATGGGATATACCCGCCCGTCGTAACGCATCTCCTTGTTTTTATAATTTCCAACCAGCGGAAACAGAATAGGTGATGTCCTTTTCCAGTAAGCCGGATCTGCATTCCACAAGTATTCCTGCCCTGTATGGCAGTCTTTCAATGATCTCAGTTCTGCGCCCAGTGTATTGATCAAAATCGCCACACTCTCATTTTTTATCGCATACATTCCCATAAAATATCCCTTCCTTCCCCAGTTTCAGGCCTATGATCGGTATCTTAAGTGGTTGAGAGTATAGAATCCTGCAGTGTGAGATTCTCCGCTCCATGTGTGTCCGAATTCCTGAGGCATTCCAACGTCTCCGAAATCCTGAGACATTCCAGCTTTCCCGCTGCCTGTAACTGTTTTATATATTAGTTGTACCATTTATTTCTTTTCCGTACAACCGTCAGATGCTATTTTGTTTCTCTTTTCCCCTGTTTTTGGGATTTTTTATTCTTTTTTTCAAACAATACTTTATGTACGGCCGTATCAGAAAAAAGAACAGAATGTAGCCTGCCATACCTCCCACACAATTCAGCAGAATGTCATCCACATCAAAAGCTCCAAACCCGGAAAACAATTGAAAGACTTCAATCCCCAGTGAAAAAAGGAAAGCAAACCCAAGGGTATTAAAAAAATCTCCTCTTTCCTTTTTCACCAAAAACGGCAGCAGCATTCCAAACGGCACGAATGCCAGCACATTTCCAAACAGATTTTCAAAACTGTTCATCTGCTCGTAGTAATGAAGGTACATTTTTATTGTTTTAAACAGGGTAAAATTTGCCGTGTCCAGGCCTTCCAGTATCACACCGGTCTGCCAGGTTTCCATAATTCTCCGAAAATGCTCCGGTGAATATTTAAAAATAAGGCACCTGATAACCAGTGCTATATAGATAAAAAATACAGCCTTCAGGATAAGCTCAGTCCTTCCGGCTGCTTTCTTTTTTCTTCCGTAAACAGATCTTGCTGCAACTCTTCCAGTATCTGCATACCATTCCAACTTTCTCGATGAATTTTATATCAGAGGATTTTCTCCTCTTCTCATCCACTCTTTTTATTTTATTCTGCGTCCCCGGTTACGCTGTATTTTTTAATACCGGACTTCCATCAAGGCAAGTCCTTTGGCAGGAGCCAGTTCCCCTGCATTTTCTCTTTTTCCGGATTCTAAAACAGCAGGGATGTCCTCCGGCTTTCTCTGACCTCTCCCCACTTCCAGAAGGGTTCCCACAAGGATTCTCACCATATGGAATAAAAATCCGTTTCCCGAGAAGGTAAACCATATCTCGTCATTATGTCTGTCAATTTCGATGGAGTCAATGATCCGCACTGTAGATTTTTTGCTCTTTTTTGCAGAAGTAAAAGCCTTGAAATCATGTTTTCCCACAAGAAAGGATGCCGCTTTCTGCATGGCTTCCACGTCCAGATCTTCCGGGCACTGATGTACGTATCTGCGCTCAAAAATATGGGGAACGGGACTGTTCAGAACCCGATAACGATAGGTTTTGCCTTTGGCATTTAATCGGCTGTGAAACCGTTCCGGCACTTCCTCTATGGAAATAACGGCCACGTCCTCCGGAAGATACTGGTTCATCTTTTCCAGCAGCTTTTCCGGAGCAAGTTTTGTTTCCATATGGAAATTCGCCACTTGCCCATAGGCATGAACACCGGCATCGGTCCTTCCGGATGCCTGGATTTCCACAGGACTCCCCGCAATTTTGGAAAGAAGAGACTCGAATTTTCCCTGCAGGGTATTCCCTGTGCTCTCCTGTCTCTGCCATCCCTGATAGCGGGTTCCCTCATACTGTATCACTATTTTAAAATTCCGCAATGTTGAAACCTCCCGCGGTTTTTGTGTCAATTCTTTTTCTCCTCTGTCTTTTCTTCATGGATTCCTTCCATATCTTCCCGGGTCAGCCTTCGGAAATTGTTAAATCCGTGCACAAGAATTTTCAGACTGTTCTTCGCCGTGTCAAACAGGCCTCCCTTATCCATATTTACGATTATGATTCCTATGGGTACAGCAATGATCATTCCTATCATCCCTGCCAGCTTATAACCGATATAGAGAAGAAACAGAGTAGGGATCGCAGGCATTCCGATCGAATCTCCCACAATTTTAGGTTGGATGATCTGCCTTGCAAGCTGACCGCCTCCCCAAATGATCAAAAGACCGATGGCCATCTTATAATCCGCAGTTAAAAACTCAAAAATTGCCCAGGGGATCAACACGGCGCCTGTTCCAAAAAACGGAAGGAAATCCAGACAGGCAAGTCCCAGCGCAATAATCAGAGCGTAATCAATTCCAAGAATGCTGAAACCGATCACAAGAAGAATATACATCCAGAACTCTATTTTAAACTGCGCTTTAAAATAACCGCCTACCGCTCCTTTCAGACTTCCGTAAACCAGATTCCACTTTTCACGGATTCCTGTGGGAACATGCGTTTTCAAATACTTTATGACTTCTTCTCTTTCCGCTACAAAGAAATAAGCAGAGAGAAGTCCCATAATAATACCGATGACTACAGAGGGAAGATTTTTAGCAAAATTTCCCACAGCCTCCACAGTGGGACTGCTGATTTCATTGATCAGATCACTGATGTATCCCCCCGCCATTTCACCGAAATCCGCCAGGCCGTTTCTTATATCCAGAGGCAGATGAGAGTAGAATACGGAAAGGTTTTGCCCGATCTGGGCCACATCTCTCTCCAGAGCCTGCCATACGTCAGGCAGTTCTTTGACAAATCCCATTGCCTCCTCAACCAGTTTCACAATAATCGCATATCCGCCTAAAATGACCGCCGCCAAAACTGCGATAATCACAATCGCTGACCCGGCTTTTCTTCGTATTTTCAGCTTTTCATCAAAAAATCGAACCAGTGGGTTGGCGATCAGAGAAATCAGCCCTCCAATGACAAACGGCATAAAAAATCCAAGTACACGCGGCAGAACCAGCGCTGCCAGTAATACCACGACCACTGCTGTCAACAGATTTAAGATTACCTTCACATATTTTATATGTGATTTTTTCATTGTCCAGTCATCCCCTTTGCCCAAACAGTTACTCTTTTGCAGTCTCCTCTTCTGCAGTTCCCTCTTTTGCTGCAAACATCTGATCCAAAAGCTCGTAAATCTCTTCTCTTCCCTGTTTGGTTAGAGAGGAAAAAGGCATCACGATCGTATCTTTGTCTGCATTCAGCCCCTCTTTTACCATCTTTACATGCTTCTGCACCTGGCTTCGCTTCAGCTTATCCAGCTTGGTTGCAATAATGATCGGATGATATCCCTGATGGAGAATCCACTGATACATCTCCCTGTCGTTGGCCGACGGCTCATGGCGAATGTCGATCAGAAGAAACACTGCCTTTAACTGTTTGGATTTGTGCAGATAACGCTCAATCATCTTTCCCCATTGAGCTTTGACCTCCACACTTGCTCTGGCATAGCCATATCCGGGCAGGTCCACCAGATAAAAGTCGTTATTGACATTGTAAAAATTGATGGTCTGCGTTTTCCCCGGCTGTGAAGAAGTTCTTGCCAGAGATTTGCGGTTCATGATGGCGTTGATCAGGGAAGATTTTCCCACATTACTCTTTCCGGCAAAAGCAATTTCCGGGAGCTGATTTTCCGGGAGTTTGCTGGTAATACCACATACCGTTTCAAGGGCTACGTTTCTTATAATCATCCGATTGTTTCCTTTCCTTCTTTTACAAAAGCATAACGGATTACGTCATCCATAGTTTCCACCGGAATAATTTCCAGTCCGGATTTGATTTCCTCGGGAATCTCCTCCACGTCCTTTTTGTTTTCACAGGGTACAAGCACCGTCTTGATTCCCGCCGTTTTGGCTGCCAGAATCTTCTCTTTCAATCCTCCGATAGGAAGCACCCTGCCCCGAAGTGTGATTTCTCCGGTCATAGCCAAATCTGCGCGTACCGGTATTCCAGTCAGAGCGGACAGCATGGCTGTCGCCATGGTAATGCCGGCAGAAGGTCCGTCTTTTGGTACCGCACCTTCTGGTATATGTATGTGGAAATCATTTTTGGTAAAGCTTTCCTCTGACAGTCCGTATTTTTCTCCCACAGAACGGATATAGCTCATGCCGATTCTGGCCGATTCCTTCATCACATCGCCAAGCTGTCCGGTAAGCTGGAATTCTCCCTTTCCGGGCATGCGGTTCACTTCAATCTGAAGGGTATCTCCGCCTACGCTTGTCCATGCCAGACCGCGCACGATTCCCACTTCATCCTTTGTATTTGCCTTATTCAGGCTGTACTTGTGTTTTCCCAGATAATGTTCCAGATTTCTGCCGGTTACTTTTACCTGCTCCTTTTTACCGGAAAGAATTTCCCTTGCAGCCTTTCTGCATATCTCGCCGATTTTTCTTTCCAGCGTACGGACACCGGCCTCTCTCGTATAATATTGTATCATATCTTTCAGTGCGCTGTCGCTGATGGAAAGCTTTCCTTCCATACCGTTTTTGCTGCACTGTTTTGCCAGAAGATGCTCTTTGGCAATGTGGAACTTCTCATTGGATGTGTAGCTGGTCACTTCGATCAGTTCCATACGGTCCAAAAGAGGACGGGGTATGGTTTCTGTGGTGTTGGCCGTTGCAATAAACAAAACTTCGGACAAATCTATCGGCGCTTCCAGATAGTGATCTCTGAAATGGCTGTTCTGCTCGGAGTCAAGAACTTCAAGAAGCGCTGAGGAAGTGTCCCCTTTGTAGTCGCTGCTCACTTTGTCAATTTCATCCAGGAGCATCAGGGGATTTTTCACACCGGCCTGTTTCAGTCCTACGGCAATTCTGCCCGGCATAGCACCTACATAAGTCTTTCTGTGTCCCCGGATTTCTGCCTCGTCTCTCACACCGCCCAGACAGATACGGACATATTTTTTATTGAGAGCTTCCGCCACACTTCTTGCGATGGAAGTCTTTCCGGTACCGGGCGGTCCCACAAGACAGATGATGGGGCTGTTTCCCTGTCTGGTGAGACTTCTCACTGCAAGGAATTCCAAAACTCTGTCTTTTACCTGCATTAACCCGTAATGATCACGGTTTAAGATTTCTTCCGCTCTCAAAATGTCGGTGTTATCCTCGGAAGCTTCATCCCAGGGCATTTCCAGCATGGTTTCAATATAACCTCTCTCCACGCTGCTTTCCGCACTGTTAGGCCCCATGCTCTTAAAGCGCTCAATGGATTTTGCGATTTTTTCCTTTATCTGCGCGGACGCCTTCAGTTTGGAAAGTTTCTCCTCAAACTGGTCCGCATCCGACATGCCGCCTTCGCCCAGCTCCTTCTGAATATAAGAAAGCTGTTCTCTTAAAATATATTCTCTCTGGTTTTTCTCAACCTTTCCCCGTATCTTTTCCGTCAGGTCACTGCGGATTCTGGCAATTTCGATCTCATCCGCCAGAATTTTAGAAAGCACATCGTAGCGATGATACAAATCTGTCGCTTCCAGAATCATCTGTTTCTGTGTATAAGGAATCGGCATGTTTTCTGTAATCTGGTCAATCAGTCTGCCAAGTTCCTTTGTATCTCCCAGCCTTCTCTGCATCGCTTTGGCAATTCTGGGATAAAAAGAACTGTATTCCTCAAACAGAGCTTTGATTTCACGGCTCATAGCCTCTATCTGAAGTCTCTGGCTTTCATCAAAAACTTCTTCCTCTTCCACAGGCTCCACTTCCGCCATCAGGTAGGACTCTTCTTCCGTAAAGCCGTGCAGACATCCTCTTTTGAGTCCTTCCACCATCACTTTGACTATACCGTCAGGCAATTTTGTCACCTGCCTGATTCTGGCAATACATCCAACGGAAAATACATCGTCCTTTTCCGGATCCTGCACTTCCGGATCTTTCTGTGCTACCAGAAAAATAAGCTGGTCGCCGCGCATTGCCTCCTCCACGGCTGCAATTGATTTTTCACGGCTCAAATCAAAATGTATGATCATATCCGGCAGAATAACCATTCCCCGCAGGGCTACTGCCGGCAAATTTTCTCTTATTATTTCCATAATCTCTGTTTTCACCACTCTTCTATTGGTTAAAACAGACGCCGCCCATCTTCCAATCGGGCGGCGTCTGACCGGTTTTTATTTTGCTTCTTTCAGGAACTCTCTGTCACGGCGTACTACCACCGGAGCCTCTGTCCCTTCAATCGCTTCTTTCGTAATGATACATTTTACAATTGTGTCATCGGACGGAATTTCAAACATAATATCCGTCATTGCCTTTTCTAAGATAGAGCGCAGACCTCTGGCCCCCGTTTTTCTCTCCATCGCTTTTTCAGCAATCAGATCCACTGCATCCGGCTCAAATACCAGTTTTACATGATCATAGCTGAACAGCTTCTGATACTGCTTGATCAGAGCGCTCTTAGGCTCTGTCAAAATGCGCACCAGGGCTTTTTTGTCCAGTCCTTCCAGTGAAACGCTGACCGGAACACGCCCGATAAATTCCGGAATCAACCCGAATTTCACCAAATCCTGCGGCACGATTTCTGAGAGCAGTTCTCCCATTTCTTTGGAAGACCTGTCCATGATTTCTGCGTTAAATCCGATGGATTTGCGATTCAGACGCGCTTCCACTATATTCTCGATTCCATCGAATGCTCCGCCGCAGATAAATAAAATATTGGAGGTATCAATCTGGATCAGTTCCTGATGAGGATGTTTTCTGCCGCCCTGAGGAGGCACGTTTGCTATCGTACCCTCAATAATTTTCAGCAGGGCCTGCTGTACTCCTTCACCGGAAACATCTCTGGTGATCGATACGTTTTCTCCTTTTTTACTGATCTTATCAATCTCATCAATATATACGATTCCCAGCTGCGCGCGCTCCACATCATAATCTGCTGCCTGAATCAGTTTGAGAAGAATATTTTCCACATCTTCTCCCACATAACCTGCTTCTGTCAGCGTAGTGGCGTCTGCAATCGCAAAAGGTACATTGATAATCTTAGCAAGTGTCTGAGCCAGATAGGTCTTACCGGAACCTGTCGGCCCAATCATAATGATATTGCTTTTCTGAAGTTCAACATCATCGCCATCGTCCTGAGCAGTCACTCTCTTATAATGGTTATAAACCGCCACGGACAATATTTTTTTTGCTTCTTCCTGTCCGATTACATATTCGTCCAGAAATTCCTTAATTTCAGCCGGTTTCAAAAGGTTGATATCAAGGCTTTCTTCCGCCGGTTCATCTTCGTATTCTTCTTCAATAATCTCTGCACAGATATTTACGCACTCATCACAGATATAGACACCATCAGGGCCTGCAATCAGTTTGCGAACCTGATCCTGCGTCTTATTGCAAAAAGAACATCTTACCTGACCATCCGAATTTCTGCCTGCCATGTCTAACTCCTGTCTATTTGTATACTATAAACCCTCTGCAAGCGGATGCGCAAAGGATTCTCTTCCCTTTCACGCAGCCAACCGGAGGGCAAGCCAATATGCGCATGCGGAACACTATCCGGAATGCGCGAAAGTCCGTTTACGGACTCTGCCTTTATTCAACAGGAAATAAAGTTTCCCGTTGAATAAAAACAGATCATAAATTACACTGCGGCAAGCGTGGATGACTCTGAACGCTTTCAGTTCCACCGCCGCAGACAAAGAATCTCCGAAAGATTCCTTTATCTGATAAGAAAGTTCTTTCCTGTCAGATAAACACAACAGCTCATACCCTTCCCGCAGGTACAAACTTTACTCTCTGGAAGCGCGGTTTGTGATTACCTGATCAATCAGGCCATACTCCATAGCTTCCTGAGCGGTTTTCCAGTTATCTCTTTCCGTATCGGCTGCGATAACATCATAATCCTGTCCGGTATTTTCAGAAAGGATACGATTCAGCTTTTCTTTTGTCTGCAGAATATGCTTTGCTGCAATTTCGATTTCAGTAGCCTGACCCTGTGCTCCGCCTAAAGGCTGATGGATCATAATCTCTGCATTGGGAAGAGCCATACGTTTTCCCTTGGTGCCTCCGGCTAACAGGAAAGCTCCCATGCTGGCTGCCATACCAATACAGATTGTAGATACATCACATTTGATGTACTGCATCGTATCATAAATCGCCATACCTGCAGTCACAGAACCACCCGGGCTGTTGATATACAGCTGAATATCCTTCTCCGGATCTTCTGCTTCCAGGAAAAGAAGCTGTGCAACAATAAGACTTGCTGTCACTTCGTTTACTTCTTCTCCCAGGAAAATAATTCTGTCTTTTAATAATCTTGAATAGATGTCGTAGGATCTTTCCCCACGGCTGGTCTGTTCAATGACATAAGGTACTAAACTCATGTATTCCGCCTCGCTTTCGCCGCTTTAACGGCCTTTTCTATGAGCTTATCTTAGCCCATCTGCTTATCCTTTGCAATATGGACGGCTGTTTGTTTACAAAATTTTAAGCGTTTCGAACCAGAGCCAGTTCTTATTTTTCAACAGCTTCTGCTACAACAAACTCTGCAGCTTTGCTTACTGCCAGATCATCCATGATCTGTTTTTTGCCGTTTTCGCCCATGATTTCTTTTACTTTGTCAGCTTCCATCTTGTACATGTCAGCCATTCTCTTAATCTCGTTTTCGAAATCTTCTTCTGTAGCAGCGATGTTTTCAGCTGCAACTACTGCTTCCAGTACCAGACGGGATTTGATTCTCTGCTCTGCCTGAGGTCTTACCTGGTTCATCATAGCTTCTGCGTTCAGTCCTGTGAACTGATAGTACTGTTCCATAGTAAGTCCCTGCATCTGCATTCTCTGAGCGAAATCATCTACCATCTGTCTCTGCTGTGTAGTGATCATTGCTTCCGGCAATTCCATCTTTGCATCTTCGATGATAGCTGCTACTACTGCATCTTCCTTCTTAGCTTTTGCTTCTCTTTCTTTTCTCTCGCCGAGTTTCTTGCGGATATCTTCTTTGTACTCAGCCAGTGTTTCAAATTCAGAAACTTCAGATGCAAATTCATCATCCAGTTCAGGAAGCTGTTTTTCTTTGATTTCTTTTACTGTTACTTTGAACATAGCCGGTTTTCCAGCCAGTTCTGCTGCCTGATATTCTTCCGGGAAAGTAACGTTTACTTCCACTTCTTCTCCGGCATTCTTTCCGATCAGCTGTTCTTCAAAGTTGTCGATGAAAGAATGGGAACCGATTGTCAGAGAGTAGTTTTCTCCTTTTCCGCCTTCGAATGCAACGCCGTCAACAAAGCCTTCGAAATCGATCACTGCGATGTCGCCGTCTTTCACTGCTCTGCCTTCCACTGTTACTGTTCTGGAAGCATTTTCTCTCTGCTGATTTAAATCTGCATCTACTTCTTCATCAGATACGGAAACATCTGCTTTTTCTACTTCGATGCCTTTATATTTTCCTAATGCTACTTCCGGTTTAAGAGCAACTTCTGCTGTAAAGATGAAAGGTTTCCCTGCTTCCAGCTGAGTTACTGTGATGGAAGGAGAAGAAACGATGATTTCTTCACATTCTTCCAGAGCTTTTTCGTATGCGCCGGGAATCAGTGCGTTTGCTGCGTCTTCATAGAAAACTCCCTTTCCGTACATCTGCTCGATCATCTTGCGCGGCACTTTGCCTTTACGGAATCCGGGAACGCTGATTTTGCTTTTATTTTTCTGGTAAGCGTTCTCAATTGCCTTCTCCAGTTCTTCTGCGGAAACTTCGATGGTCAGTTTGGCCATACCTTTTTCCAGTTTTTCAACCTGTAAACTCATGTTACAATTCCTCCTATACTTTTCGTAAGTGTAGTTACTTTTATACTCTGTTCAGGTGATATGCCTTTGAAAAATCTCTGTGAAAGAGCCTTTTCTTCCTTATGGACATAGTTCGCCCTAGCATAATCACAATCATTTTAGGATTATAGCATATTTTTTTAGAAAATACTAGCGTTTTTTCATGTTTTGTATTATACTACTAGAGGTATTTGGACAACCTGTTCTGATGGCGCGTATGCCCCGTCTTTTACAGCTTTCCGGAACAAGACAACGCCTTTTCTGAAACCAAGGATTCCTGAAGTAAAGAAGCGGCTGAATTATTGTGCTTTTCTGAGGCTGTTGGCTGGACAGATGTTTTTCTTTCTATATTATTATAGGAAATTCTTCTGATCCGCCCGGCCTTTTTCCATGTACATGTAGTAAGGAGGTTTTTCTTATGACGGAAGAAAAAATGGCAATCATCGGAATTTTCGTTCGTGACAAAGAGTCTGCAGCCAGAGTCAACGAACTTCTGCATGACTACTCTGACTGCATTCTGGGACGTATGGGAATTCCTTATCAGGAAAAAAAGATGAATATTATTTCTGTTGTTGTCTGTGCCGATGCCGGCCGCATCAGTGCTCTTTCCGGCAGGCTTGGACGCATCGAGGGCATTACTTCCAAATCTATGCAGGTTCCATTGCCTACAGATTAAAATGCCTTTACGGCAAAAGGAGGAAGTTATGAAATCTTCAACAAAAAAACTGACTCAGGCTGCTTTGATCCTTGCAATCTGCCTGTTAAGCCAGTACTTTAAAAATCTGTCCGTATATATCACCGGACCGATCATCAACGCTGCTTTAATTATCGCATCCCTGACAGTGGGACTTGGATACGGACTGGCACTCTGTGTCATCACCCCTATCACTGCATTTTTCATTGCATCTTCACCTATTATGTCAGGCGTGCCCCTTATTATCCCTATGATCATGATCGGCAATGCCATCCTTGTTCTGTCTGTATGGCTTTTCCAGAATAAGACCTCCTTTGGTCTTCGTCTTCCCGCAGGTATGCTGGTAGGTTCTGTTTTAAAAGCTGCTTTCATGGGCGTTACCATCGTTCTTGTTTTACTGCCCATGTTCGGTCAGAACATCGCTGCTTACCTTCCCAAGCCGGAAGCTCTGCAAGGCGTACTGACAACCGCAAAGGTTACCTTCTCCGTAACTCAGCTGATCACCGCGCTGATTGGTTCCGTGCTTGCCTACATCATCTGGCTTCCCCTTCGCAGCTACCTTAAAAATGAGGAAAATGCCAGATAAATTTTGACAGCTTTATTTATAAGTTTTCTTTTACATTGCCGCAGACCGGCGCTGTAAAAGAAAAGACTTTTTCAAAAAGGGGCTGTCGCATGAGAGAATAAATCTCTCATGCGATATGCCCCTCTTTTGATGCTCATTTTATAAAAACAG
>CALWLY010000021.1 GCA_944381635.1 uncultured Lachnospiraceae bacterium | reverse complement strand
TTTATGCCTTTTTTATTGGCTGAAATATTGAA
This sequence comes from uncultured Lachnospiraceae bacterium, assembly GCA_944381635.1. Lineage (GTDB taxonomy): Bacteria > Bacillota > Clostridia > Lachnospirales > Lachnospiraceae > CALWLY01. The sequence goes on along the minus strand of CALWLY010000021.1, from coordinate 64,281 downwards.
TTTTCAAGGTTCAGCACACCATGTTGGTGTGGGAAGTTTAAGTAAATAAGATAGGAGTTAAGAGAGTATGGGATAAAATATTTGAGAGAAATCTCATAAGAAATGACTTACATGAAACTGGCACGCGCGCGCAAACAGAGCCCCTTGCATTAACAAAGGACACAATAATAAATATATGCCTGAATCAGTGACCTGCAATCTAGATTGCAAGCCGGTACAATCAATTCCTCGTGATCTGGAAATAAATTCCCGTACCAGCAAATGGCAGGTCTCCTGACTTGTCAATCAACATATACAACCGCCTTCCCAATCCACAATGGATCAGTGACACCTTTTTCAAGTTGTATACTCCCTACTTACAGTGACGAGATCGTACAGGACTTTCACCTGTTTCCCTATTCTCTGTCGCCCAAATATGCCGACAGCACCATTTGCACTTAACTCGTTACAGCGCCATTTTAACACAACAAATTTCAAAATACAATATTCTAAAAAATTGATATTTTATACAAAAATATTCACCTTTTTTTATTAAAGTATTTTTCATTTCCCCTCTTGTATTTCTGTTTCATCTGATATATAATGCATTTAGTTAGTTTTAACTAACTAATGTGTTTTTTCTTATTCAGTTACCTTTAGGTATCAGAAACTATTATGCGCTGATACCTACTATTTTCTCCCCGTTTGAATACCATGTTCTACGCAAAAATCCAAGTTTATTTATCAAAACATCCTAAAACGGGGAGAAAACAAAATAAGAAGAAGGTATGAAAAGTAAGTCCCCTCTGAAAAGCCCACTTTTCGCCAATCCTGTTTCGGGCACGGCGGGCACTGACTCACAGTTCCTTCTTCCTATCTTTTTTTAAGCTGGGAGGGTTGCCGACAGAAATATTCAATTTACTCAATCTTATGTTTCAAATTATGTTTTAAGTCAGCGTCAAAATAAGGGTGCCGCAAAGTCAGAGCATTTATGTTCCTCCTTCCATAGTTTGTCAAAAATCGAAGCTATTGGCAAACTATGGGGGAAACATCTTTTCTGATTAAAGCAGCACCCTTATTTTCTTATTTTCTTATTTTTCTTTTCTTCTTTTATTCTCCTTCCAGTCCGCTTGTCAGTCCGGCAAAATCTTTTCTTTCAAACTCCTGGATGGAAATTTTCTTTTTATTGGGGTTTGCAAACACAAAAGTTTTGTCCACACTTTCCAGATAGTTCTGGATCTTGTCATTGGTCGCGCTGATAATGGCCTGGAATCCAAGGCCGCGGATCAGCTGAATACAGCTTGCCACCTTTTCCCCGTCCATCTTGGAAAATGCTTCATCCAGCACCACCAGGCGGATGGTGGGATTTCTCTGGGTTTTCTGAGCCAGGTCAATGTGGTAAGCCTGTGCAAAGCTGGCCAGAAGCGCAATGTAAAGGGGGTTCTGGCCCTCTCCTCCGGAGTTTTTGGACAGCATCTTGCTCAGGCGGATTTTAATGGTCTCCTCGCCTTCGATAATCTGCTGCATATCAAACGAAAGATAGGTTCTGTAATCCGCATAGCGTTCCATGTTCCGCTTGGCTTCCTCCAGTTCCTGGGCGCTGGCATTGTCCGGCGGGATAAAGACATTGATCAGCTCATTCATCAGTTCACCGTACCGTTCCTCATGAGAAATGCTGAACAGATTCATCTGATGATCCATATAATCCCCCAGATGAGAGGGATTCACCTCCAGGTCCTCGTTCATAAACATATCGTAATAGCGGCCGTCCGGGCCTTTATTTTTGCCGATGACAAACTGATAACGGTCTTTACCGAAATTCAGTCCGCTTATGATGCGGTTCAGTTCATCCTTTTTCTGGAGAGCTTCCTTGATCGCGCTTCTTATCTTGTAAATAAAGTCCTGGCGGAACAGTTCCACGGCTTCCCTGGCCTGTTCGTCTGCCCTGGCGCGGAGTTCTTCCAGTCCTTCCACCGAAAGTTTTTCAAGCAGTCTGTCGTATTCGCCATTGTCCTCTTTTTCTGCGTCAAAGTTTCGGTTGGGATGATTTTTCAAGTACTGATAACGCACCTGCCTTAAGCTTGTCATTCTCTCGCTTTCTTCCTCGCAGGCCCGATTGTATTTTCCGAAAAAGTAAGCGCGAAGCTTTTCATAGTTGGGCACCCGCTGCTGGCTGAAATATTCTTTTCTAAGATATTCTTTCGCCTGCTTTTCAAGCTCCTCATCCTGAAGAAAGGCGCGCTGTTTTTCTGTAAACTCCTGGCTGACTCTCAGCCATGCTTCGTGGGTTTCCTGTATTTTTCCTTCTTTGGCAGTAATCTTCTTCACCAGCTCATCTCTTTGCTGACGTTTCTGCCTGATCTGCTCTGTGAGTTCCTTCTGCTCTCTCTCCCAGGCGCCTACATCCTGACCGGCCAGTTCGTTAAGCCTTGCCTCCAGTTTTTCCTTTTCCTTTTCTCTGCGCTTAAAGCTGTCAATTTCCTTCTTCCAGCCCATATAAACTTCTGTGGGCTGAGAAAGGGATTCAAACTCCAGAATCTTCTCACATTCCTTATGTTCCTCCAAAAGAGGGAGAAGCTTTTCGTTTATCTCCTCTCTCAGATTTTCCAGCTGACGGATTCTGGCGCGCATGCTGACCTCTCCGATATACGCCTTTCGCGTGTAGTTATCCGGGTTGATATACTGAAGCCGGAAACTATGGTACATCAGACATTCTCTGGTGATGCCGATGGTGCATTCCCTCAGCCCCGTCACATCCTCGCACTTTTTCACATTTCCCAACTGGAAATCGATATAGGCGCGGGCATAGGGAACTTTTGTGAGCACTTCTTCCGCCAGCGAGCCTTCCTTCGTTCCTTCTTTGACTGCTTTCTGCACCCGCTCCGTGTCCAGTACCGCTACCCGGAAATATTTTTTCCGATCCAGCTGTTCATAGGCCTCCATGGCTTGTTTTACATACTGAGGCGCCACAACCAGCTGCAGTTTATTGTTGCCAAGATAACCCTCCACCGCATTTCGCCAGGTGTCGTCCCGGATATCCAAAAGGTCCGCCAGAATTTCTACGGGAATCGCCTTTCCGGTTTTTTCATAAAGACGCTGGCTGATAAATCTTCTGGCCTCTTCCAATTCTTTCGGGTAGGCTTTCTTTCCCTGGTGGAGCTGTTTTAACTCCTCCTTCAGTTCCTTTTCCTGCTTCTTTAACTCCCGGATTGTCCGGTCTAAATCTTTGCTTTGCTCCGCGGTTTCTTCCCGCAGGCTTTTTAAAGACTCCTGCAGTCTGGAAAGCTCTTCCTCTTTGATCTCCTGCTTTTTAAAGCAGTCGATATCCCAGATGATCGCATTGGATGTGATATCCACATCTTTCCATTTTTCCAAAGCTCCCGCTGTACGCTCCCAGTGGTTTCTGCTTTTTTCCAGATGTTCCAAAAGCTCATCCACACTACGGAGCTGCTCTTTGATCTCTTCGTAGCCGGAAGCCGCAATCTTCTTCAGCAGTTCCTGGCTTTGCTCCTCCAGCTGCTCGATTTCCCTCTCTCTGATCTCCAGATGCTTTTCCTGCTCTTTGTTGTCCGATTTATCATTATTGATGCGGTCCTGCAGCTGTCTGACAAGTTCTTCCAGCTTTGCCGTCTCCATCACATTCATGAAATATTCGTGGCGCCGGCACTCCTTTTCCTTCTCAAGGACCGCATCGTGTGCCGCCCTGATTTCCTTCAGTTCTTCGATTTCCGCACAGGTGTCCGCAATCCTTTTTCTCATGCGCCCGTACTGCATGACGCTTTCCTGCATGTCTTCAATATGGATATCCTCTTCCATACAGATATACTCTTTCACAAAGTCTTCCAGCCGGATATTCATGCGAAAAGGAATTGCCCGCTTAAAAAGCTGGGGAAACGTGGTACTGTTAAGGCCTCCCAGATAAACATCGTAAAGCTGTTTCCGGAACCTTTCGTTGCTTGTACCGCAGTAATATTCCTCTTTGGAATAATTTTGGCGCAGATAACTTTTGACCTCCTCGGTGGTCATGGCCCTGTTTTCCGTGCGATAGTCGTTTTCAAAAAAACGGCCTCTGTGCCAGAAAAACATCTTTCCGGAAATTTCATTGGAAGAGGGCGTCACGTCAAAAACAACGCCGATGCTCTGATATTCTTCCAGATCGGTCCTCTTTAATTCCATCACAATGGTGGTGGAAAAATTTTTATTCCGAAGATAAGACGTCTCGTTGTTATCCCCGATATTTACCATACCGCGAAGGTATTCCAACAGAGTACGGTCCGAATCATCCGCCGCGGCCTTATTGAAAAATCCGCGCCCGTCTGTATTGGCATATAAAAGAATCTGCAGCGCATCGATGACCGTGGATTTTCCGCTTCCGGAATGTCCTGTAAAAAAGTTGATCCCTTCGTGAAAGGAAAGTATTTTCCGGTCTATGTAATGCCAGTTGTTCAGGCAGATTCTGGAAAGTGCTTCAAATCTCTGTTTCTGCATCCTCTCTCTCCATTTCCTTAAAACTATCCAAAAGCGCTCTGATATCTTCTCCGAGAAGAATCATGCTGATACTTGGATAAATCAGAATTCTGGTGTCATTTTCCGTATCTTCCATGCTGTCCAAAACTTCGATAATCTGATATTTTTTCAAAAAGCGAAGCGCTTTTCTTATTTCCGTAGGAGCCGGCTGTCCCTTCATGAGACGAAAACCTGCCAGCCGTTCATGCATGTCCCCTAAAGTGGTAAATACGTTGGCACTGGCGGAAGCCATCGCCAGCTGTTCATCATAAATCAGTTTCATGATCAATACATACAGCGTAGCCAACCTGGAAAGTTTATCTCCCACAAGCCCCTCGCCTCTTAAGTAAATCATCCCCACCTGACTGTTTTCCACCACTTCCACTCCGGAAATTTTAAAGTACTCCTGCAAAAAGGCAAGATGTCGGTCCACGGCCTTAAAGTCCGGATTGGAAATCGTCCGGTTCTGACTTTTATTATACTTTTTCTCCAGCACATAGGTCTGATTCCATAAAAGCTTGACAGCTTCTGTCAGCTCCTCCTGTTCAGAGGGGCTTAACTGTTCAAAATATTCTATCATTCCCTACCTCTCGTTCTGCCGCCTGAGCGGCTTTTGATCCCGGTCTTTTACTTGCGCACAAATTTTAATTCCGGATAAAGGAAATGTTCGTTTTGCAGAATTTCCTCCTCTGCTTCCACTAAAAACGGGCTTTCCTTTCGCATGGAAAAGTCATAAGCCAAAATCAGTTTTTCAAAATCTTCCTCACTCTGAATACTGTCGTTTTCCAGCTTCAGTACATTTCCTTTCATTTTTTCTTCCACAAAGTCTATGATTTCCTTTTTGCTGTACCGGTTTTTCATTCTGTTGAGCTTCAAAACTTCCTCTCTGCCAAGTTCATCGGTATCTTCCTGTTCATAAAGCTCATCATAAAAATTCTTTCTCTCTCCGCGCCTTTTATAAAGGGAGTAAGGGGAGACAATCGTCTGTCTGGAAAAATTCATTTTTTCCGCTGCCATGGACAGCCTTTCCTCTCCTCCTTCTGCCAGCTGACCCAGAAGATCGATGACCAGTCCCTTTACATTTTCTTCTTCGTTCAGCAGATAATTCAGGCGGGTCACCGTGGCACGAATATATTTCATGTGTTCCTTGTCCATGTTGGAGATGCGCTTTTCCATATCGGCAAAGCCGCGCTCAATATCCTCCAGCATAGCAAGGGCCTGATACTTGGCTTTAATTCTTGCGGTCAGCCTTTTTTCTTCAATCTGCAATAGCATCAGCTCCTGAGCGTCCTTTCTGGCCTGCTGTTCCGCCAATTTTGCCTGCCGGTTTTTTTCCTCCGACTCTTCCCCGTCACGTTCTTCCTCCAAAGCTCTGGACGACTCCCCGGCTTTCCGTTCCGCCAACTCTATTTTTTCCTGCAGCTGGTCAGCCAAACGTTCCAGGGCTATAAGACTTTTGTTTTCCTTCTCCTCAATTTCCTTTAACAAGGTTCGGATATTGTTTTTATACAAATAAAAGTTATCGGTAGTCTTTAAAATGTGGTATTTCTTGCGCACGATCTCTTCCACATAAGTATGCAGATGCTCCTTGAGCAGATCCCCGTAAGATTCCTGTTCCAACAGGCTGCCGAAAAAGCGGTCCATATTGTGAAGCATATCCTGAAGAACCTTATTTAACTTTCTGGTATTCACCATAGCGGTCTTTAACAGTCCTTCTCCGCTTGTCACATCGTTTTTATAAGAAAAAAGGATCGCGTAAATATTCTGGATATAAATATCCGTATCATCCTCATCCTCGTTTACAAGCCTCTCAAAAGCCTCAATAAAGACGGCCGCGTAATCCGGAATCGCTATATTGGTGATACCGTTCGCATAATCTTCCAGCCTTCTGAGCCACTTTGTCTTGATCAGCCAGGTCAAAATTCTTCTGGCCGGAGATTCCGTCTCATCCGCATCTTCCTCGAAATCATCCTGCCATAAAAGCTGTGTGGTAATTGCTTTCTGCGCGAAATAATTTCCCAGTACCATGAGACATACGTCTTCACTGAGAAAATAATTGTTGTACTGGTACTCTTCGTTGATCTTCAGCAAGGCTTCTATATAAACCATCCGGTTCCCCGAACGGAACAATCTCCACAGGGAATCCGGTATTTCCTGTAATCGCTGCATTTTTCACCGTCCTTCTCTTTTGTTTCCCATCCTAGCAATTAAAAATCCCGCAGTGCGGTTTCTCGTTCTTTTTTCATATGATGAGAAATTTTATTTCCCATCATACGAAAAAAGCTATAAACTCCTACCCGAGTTTACAGCTTTACTCTACCTGCCGGCGACCGGACTTGAACCGGTACGGTGTTGCCACCGAGGGATTTTAAGTCCCTTGCGTCTGCCTATTCCGCCACGCCGGCAAAATACCTATTTGCAGATTTCCCGAATCCCATAAGAATTCGAAAAATGGATGGAGGTGGATTCGAACCACCGAAGCAATTTGCAGCAGATTTACAGTCTGTCCCCTTTGGCCACTCGGGAATCCATCCATGTGCAGGGTTTTCTCAAACCCTGACAATATACATTTATAACATACCTCTATCGGAATTGCAAGAAATTTTTTCTCACTTTCTGCTTCTCGTACACCGTCTTCTTTTCGTTCTGGTGCTGCAGAATTACCGCTGATTTCGCCGGCATTGTGATGTTTAATTTTCCGTTGATCAGCCGGTAATTTTCCGGCTCTGTGTTAAACCCTTCCGAACTGGTAAGAAACAGTCTGACAAGCTCGGCGTCTCTGGGCATTCCCACTTCCCAGACGGAAATTTCCTTGGTCACCTCGTGTTCGTTATTGTTTACAAGAATCACGGAGTGACTTTCCGCCGTAAATCTGCCGTAGCCGATCATATTGTACTCACCTAACAGCCAGCGAAGAGAACCTTTTCGGAATTCCGGATTTTCCTTGTGGATCCGGATTGCCTCCTTATGGAAAGCGATCAGCTCCTTGTCTTCTCTTCCCCAGGGATAAGTTCTCCGGTTATCCGGATCGGTAAAACCGCAGACTCCGGCCTCATCGCCGTAGTAAATGGTAGGCGCGCCCGGCCATGTCATCTGAATGACTACCGCTTCCCTCATCACTGCCTTATCCACGCCCTCATTGGCCGCTTCGGGGCCCAGCGTGTTGGTTCTTCCCACTTTCTTATTGGTTCTGGTAAGGAAACGGGAATGGTCGTGATTGGAAAGTTCATTCATGGCTACCTGCCAGGAGGGCGTAGACATACAAGCGCAATGGTAACCCATCGCTCCCCAGAAGCTGTCCGCATTTCCATACAGATCCTGACGATAATCGTCGCTGTGCTTCTGCATTCCTGTCAAAAACCAGGTCACTGGTTCCATAAATGCGTCATAATTCATGACAGAATCCCACTGATCTCCCTGCAGCCAGGGGGAGGGATCTCCGTAATGCTCCGCTAAAATCAGGGCGTCCGGGTTAGCACTTTTAACCGCCCGCCGGAACTCATGCCAGAATTTATGATTGTATTCCGGAGAGTGTCCCAGATCCGCCGCCACATCAAGACGCCATCCGTCCGCATTGTACGGAGGAGACACCCATTTGCGTGCAATGTATAAAATATATTCTTCCAGCTCTCTGGAGCCTTCATAGTTTAACTTGGGAAGCGTGTCATGTCCCCACCAACCGTCATAAGTGGGGTTGTAAGGGAAACGTGACTGGTCATAAAAGTGAAAGTAATTGTGATACGGGCTGTCAGCGGACACATAAGCTCCCTTTGGATAGCCCGGCGCATTTTCATAAATACGTTCCCGGTCCAGCCATTTGTTAAAGGAACCGCAATGATTGAAAACACCGTCCAGAATCACCTTCATGCCTCTTTTATGTGCTTCTTTTACCACCTGGATAAAAAGCTGATTGCTGGCTTCCAGATTTTCCTTGTTGGTCACACGGTCAATATAACGGGTTGCTCCCAGGTTATCCGTCTGCCAGTCCTCTAAAAGTTCTCCTTCATCATGGATGATCTTCCCGATATGGGGATCTATATAATCGTAGTCCTGAATGTCATATTTGTGATTGGAAGGTGATACAAACAGAGGATTAAAATAGATTACCTCGATTCCAAGATCCTGCAGATAATCCATCTTATCAAGGACTCCCTGTAAATCTCCGCCATAAAATTCGCGCACATCCATCTGCGCAGGGTATCGATACCAGTCTTTTACCTGGACCGTCTTATCCCCAATGTACTGGTATTCGTGATCCAAAACGTCATTGCTTTTATCGCCGTTGCAGAAACGGTCCACATAAATCTGGTACATGACCGCTCCTTTTGCCCAGTCCGGCGTAGAAAATCCGGGGATAATCTGAAAATAATAATGCTCCTCCGGGCGCTTGACTACGCCTCGGGAATCGTAATAACAGGTCACATTCCCCGCGTTGATCTCAAAATAATAACGTATTTTTTCATTGTCCAGCTCCAGCTGAATCTGATAATAGTCGAACATGCTGTCTGAATATTCCTTGAACATCAGATGCTTCTGTCCTTTGTAAATCAGAAAAACTCTGTCCACATTACTCTTTTTGGAACGAAACCGGATTGAAACTTCACTGTACGGCATCGGTTCCGCCGGGGTAACAAAATTTTCTGTGGTGTCACTGAAAAGTGCACGCTTACTGAACACAGGCCTCATACTGTTGATGTACTGCTGCTGCTGCTGAGCCCGGAGAAATCGATCAAATTTCATGTAGCTTCCATTCCTTTCTAATATTAAGCGTTCTCATAAAGAGGGCACTACTTTTATTGTATAATAGAAAATTACTACATTCAAGTCTTTGCCGCAAAGCAAAAGAATTTTTGTGACAGTTCAGCCATCTGCGTATCGGCGGCAGGATTTGTGCTCGCATAAAAATTCTGCCGTCGATACGCAGATGAGCTAAGCGCCAATCAATGAGAAAAACAGCGGCGCAGCCGCAGTAAGCACGTCAGTGCGGTTTTTCGAATGGCGCGGGCTGAACTGTTACAAATTTTTGATTCTTTCAGATGTACTGTGAAAAAGACGAACAAGAAAATAAAATCCCGTAAAAGGAAAAAAGACAGCTTAAAAGCTGTCCTTTTTAGAGAAGGTATTTCTTCTTATGGGGTATAGCAAAAAACTATATAATGTATTGGGGGGGGTTACAAGTAGTATAATAGCAAACCAAGCCCTTTTTGTACATACCAAGAATTCACAAATATCACAAATTCGAATCCTCATTTTTGTATATTTTTACTAATCCTGGTAGTTTTCTTTCTTCAATGCAACCTTTTTCTCCCCGAAAAGCGCTTCGAACTCTTCTCTTCCTATCTTCTCTTTTTCCAGAAGAAGCTCTGCACAGCTGTGAAGAATGCTCTGATTTTCCACGATGAATTCTTTTGCTTTTGCATAGCAGCTGTCGATAATCTTTTTGATTTCCCTGTCAATCTCGCCGCTGATCATCTCGCTGTGTGCTTTTGCATGTGCCAGGTCTCTTCCGATGAAAACTTCATCATCGTCGTCATCGTAGCAGATCACGCCGATGTCATCGGACATACCGTAACGGGTTACCATGCTTTTGGCAATCTTGGTAGCCTTCTTGATATCGCTTGACGCGCCGGTCGTCACGTCCTCAAAAATCAGTTCCTCAGCAATCCGTCCGCCCAGTGATACCATGATTTCCTGAAGCATCTGACCTTTTGTCATAAACATCTCATCTTTTTCCGGCAAAGGCATGGTATAACCTGCCGCACCTACACCTGTAGGGATGATGGAAACTGTGTATACAGGGCCCACATCCGGAAGCACATGGAAAAGAATCGCATGTCCCGCCTCATGGTAGGCTGTAATTTTTTTCTCTTTATCTGAAATGATACGGCTTTTTTTCTCCGCACCGATTCCCACCTTCACGAAAGCTTTCTTTATGTCTTCCTGATTGATGTAAGCACGGTCTTCCTTAGCCGCCACGATTGCGGATTCGTTCAACAGATTTTCCAGGTCTGCTCCGGTAAATCCCGCCGTAGTCTGAGCTACCTGTTTTAAATCTACATCTTCCGCCAGAGGTTTGTTCTTTGCATGGACTTTGAGGATATCCTCTCTGCCTCCCACATCGGGTCTGCCCACTGCAATCTTTCTGTCGAAACGTCCGGGTCTTAAAATAGCCGGGTCCAGAATATCCACACGGTTGGTGGCTGCCAGCACAATAATGCCTTCGTTGACTCCGAATCCGTCCATTTCCACAAGCATCTGGTTCAAAGTCTGCTCTCTTTCATCATGGCCGCCGCCCATACCGGTTCCTCTTCGTCTTGCCACCGCATCAATTTCATCGATAAAAACAATGCAGGGAGCGTTTTTCTTGGCTTCCGCAAACAGATCTCTTACACGGGAAGCACCTACACCTACAAACATTTCCACAAAGTCAGATCCGGAAATGCTGAAGAACGGCACATTTGCCTCCCCGGCGATCGCTTTTGCAAGCAAAGTCTTTCCGGTTCCGGGAGGTCCCTCCAGCAAAACGCCCTTGGGAATTCTCGCTCCCACTTTTGTAAATTTGGCAGGCTGTTTTAAGAATTCCACAATTTCTTCCAGGTCTTCTTTTTCTTCTTTCAGTCCTGCCACATCTTTTAACGTAACTTTGTTTTCACCTGCCACGCTCATTCTGGCACGGCTTTTTCCAAAGTTCATCATCTTTCCGTTGCCGCTGTTTCCGGCGTTCTGGGCGTTGATCAGCATAAAGAAGAAAAAGCCCATGCCCACAATGGCGATCACAGGAAGGATATAAGCCAGGAAAATATTTTCTCCGGGCACATCCCTGACTACGTAATCCACGTCATACTGCTCTGCGTCCGCAATCAAATCCTTTACATCCACTACATTCAGAGTTCTCTCTCCATCCTGCAGATGAACCCTTGCTGAACCGGTAGGCGTCTCCTCGTTCTGAATAATTACCATACCGGTGACTTCTCCGTTCTGAAGGTCCTCCTGAAACTGTTTCTGCGTGTAGTTCTCATCCACTCTTCTCAAAGTGCTGGACCACATCATCGCAAAAAGGACTACCAGAAGGAGAATAAAAACCATATTAAATGTTCTGCCGCTTTTATTCAATTTTTCCTCTCATTCTGCCGCTTTTTACGGCACTGTCTTTTTGTTATTTTTTTCGTATGTTTCCTTGAAAGGCAAAAGCTTTCTGCCTTTTAGTCCAGTTCTACCAGTCCGATATAAGGAAGGTTTCTGTACTTCTGATCATAGTCCAAACCATAACCTACCACAAATTCATCGGGAATCTGAAATCCTGTGTAATCCACATGTACATCCACCACTCTTCTGTCGGGTTTGTCAAGCAATGTACACAGTCGCAGGCTTGCCGGATGTCTGTCTTTTAACATAGCCATCAGATAGCTTAATGTCCTTCCGGAATCCACAATGTCTTCGATGACAATCACGTGTTTGTCTTTTAAAGGCTCGTCCAGATCTTTCACGATCTTTACTACGCCGCTTGATTTTGTGGAGCTTCCGTAACTGGATACGGACATGAAGTCCAAAGATACCGGAACAGTGATTCTTTTTGCCAGCTCACACATAAAGAAGCTGCCGCCCTTTAACACGCATACCAGATGTACCTGTTTTCCCTCATAGTCTTTGCTGATCTGTTCTCCGATTTCTTTGATCTTTCTGTCAACTTCCTCTTCTGTCAGTAACACTTTAATTCTTTCAGCCACTTTCTTTTCCTCCTGAACTTTGTATTTTTAACACTCTCTTCGTCTGTGCAGTCACTTTGTAAGCCGCGCTGATGCGGTGCCCGGGCACCCATAAGATGTGATTTTCTTCTGCCAGAAACATCATCGCTTCTCTTTCTTCTGACGGTATTTTCTCCTGAATCAGATAGGCCTTCAGCTTCTTTTTCTGCCCTTCGTCGTTGATGGTCAGATAATCCTGGCTGTTCCGGCGTCTGAATTCCACAGATTTCATTATTTTATCATAATCCAGCCATTTCGTATATGTCTTTTGAGGGATTTTTTGATGGAAAAAGGGTTCCACGGAAAAATTTACTTCTCCAAGACCGGGAACCTGCACACACAGGCTTCCCTTCTCTTCCAATTCTTCTTTTCGAATGACAATCCTTTCGGGACTGTCCCCTTTCTCGTTCCCTTTGTTATTCTTTTTATTATTCCCTTTCTCCTTTTCCCCTTCTTTAAAAATTTCCAGAAGAGAAAAATTCCTCTGCGCTTTTACCTGATAGGGAAGATTCACAAATCTGCCGCTCTGTGAGGCCAGCAGCCCCCGCACCGACGCCACATGGACGCTGGAAAGATCCTTTGCGCTTCCCGCCGCCTGCTCCAGCGCCTTTTTCAAAACCATATCCTGCAAAAGCTCATCTTCCTGCAAAAGAGCCTGGATGGAGATTCGGATACGCCGTCCCGAAACATTCCCTTCCTCTTCCTCTTTCGCCAAAACACAGCGTTCCCACGCCTTCTGCATCTGTCTTTCTAAAAAAAGCGCTGTCTTTTCCAAAAGTTTTGCCTCCGCCGCCAGATGTCCGGACGCTTCCGGACAAATCTCCTTTGTCACATAAGGCAAAACACAGTTTCTTATCTTATTCCTCGTATATATATTTTCCTGATTGCTTTTATCTATTCGCCAGGAAATTCCTTTTTCCAGAAGGAAGGCTTCGATTTCCTCCCTGCTCACTCCAAGCAGCGGGCGGATGATATTTCCTCTTACCGGACGAATTCCGGCCATTCCCGCAAGTCCGGTTCCCCGGAAAAAGTGAAACAGCATCGTTTCCGTCCTGTCATTCTGGTTGTGGGCAACTGCAATTTTACCGGAAAAATCCTCTCCTTTTCGGAAAGCTTCCTCCTTCTTTTCCAAAAGCACCTGCTCCATATCCCGGTACCGGACCTTCCTTCCCGCTTCCTCCAGAGAACACTTCCACTTTTCTGCCAGTTCCTTTACGTCTTCCTCAAACAGCACAAAGGGAACGTCCCACTGCCGGCACAGTTTTTTTACATAATCTGCATCCTCTCCGGCTTCTGTGCGAAGTCCGTGATTTACATGCACTGCTGTCAGAGAAAAACCGATTTCTTTCCGAAGTTCTGCCAGAAGATACAGAAGGCACACGGAATCTGCTCCTCCGGAGATTCCTGCCGCCACCTGATCGCCCTGCCGCAGCATATCATATTCTTTTATCATATCCAGCGCTTTTTCTTTCAGTCCTGCCTGTCCCAAATTTTCATCCTCGTTTTTCGTATGTCCGTGGCCGGTGTACAAAAATGCAGACGAAGCAAAAACAGATCAGAAAGAGCTTCGACAGGCCCTTTTTCCGCAGTATTGCCCCCTGTACACCTACGCTAAATTAACTATAGCGAATTCTCACCTGAAAATCAATCGTTGTCCTCCAGCTGATTTTCCCAGATTCCCACTGCCAGCACTGTCATGTCATCCCGGATATGCCCCTGGCATTTTTCAATCACAAAGCGAAGGATCCGATTGGCCATATCCACCGGAGAATCCGTATCCGTCCTGCCGATAAAGTCCAAAAGCGCACTCTCTCCGTCTCCTTCCGGCCAGTGTTCCATCGCACCGTCGCTGACTATGATTATCATGTCTCCGTCCGAGAGTGTCCGTTCCACAGGTTTTGATTCTATCCTGGGAAACACTCCAAGAGGAAGTGTGTCCGACTGTATTTTTTCCACATAAACGCCATGCTTTAAAAAACTGCACGCCGCGCCTACTTTATAAAACGATGCGTTTCCCTCGTACAGATCAAACCGGCATACGTCCAGGGTGGACATGTTTTCGTCCGGCTCCTGGGCCGACATCATGCTGTTTAACGCCTGGATGCCGGTGGAAACGGGAAGCCCCGCCTCCAGAAACCGCTCCATATTCTCCACAATGGCCTCGCTGTCTTTTAAGGCCTTTTCTCCGGAACCCATGCCGTCTGAGAGAATGGCTGTCAGAATGCCCTCATCCCCTTCGTAAAAGGAAAAAGTATCCCCTGATACCTGTTCTCCTTCCTTCACCGCTCTGGCTGTTCCTGTCATATAGCAGTAGGAAGGCTCCTCCTCAAAATACAGCTGTGCCGGGGTATTTCCCACGAAATAGGGATTTCGATGTCCCGGCATCAGGCGCATGTTCAAAAGCACGGAAAGATATCCCGCGATTTCTTCCACCGTGACGCTTTTGTCCTTTTTCTTTACGCCCACCGACAGGGAAATCAGCAGTCTCTCCCCCTGCCTTTTGATAAAATACAAATCCGATACGATAAGTCCTTCCCCATTCATGGCCTTCACCATCTGTTTCTGCCTTCTTCCTCCCATTCTGATAAATTCAATTTTATCCGCGGCCACATGATCCATAATTCCTGCCATTTCTCTCAGATTATCCGCTAAAAGGCACCGGGTACCCTTTAACTGTCTCCTCAAAAAGTAATCTTCGCGCTCATCCGCCTTTTCCGGGATATCTTTTCCCTCCTCAGAAGACGACTGTTCGAAAACACCCGCAAGGTCTTTGAAGGTATCTGCGCACATTCTTATTTTTCTTCTTCCGTATTCCAGTAAATATTCCGCCTCCTGTGTTGGTCTGCTGCTTTCTTTTTCTTTCATGGCGTCCTCCTTCCGCCGCCGGGGCGGCTCCTTTTGCCGTTCATTATAAGAGTCCGCTTTTGCATCTTTTGTCAAATACAAGTGCCGCTTTGCCATTTTCGTTAGACAAAAAATGCGGACAGCTTTTCGCCGTCCGCCTTATTCTTCTGACTGAAAAATAATTTCGCCGTCATAAACCAGTCCAAGTTTATCCTTAGCCACTTCCTCCGCGAATTTCTTGGTCTTGGTATATTTTTTATATTCCGCCAGCTCTTCTGTGCGTGCTTTTTCTTCATCAATCTGCTTCTGCAGTTCCTGTTCCTGCTGCGCATAGGCTTCTTTTTTAGCCTGCAGTTCACGTCCGTTATAGGCTACCACTGCAGTCATCATGACAATCACCATAATGACCATGATCATTCCCAGACGGTTCTGTTTCCTTTTACGGACTGTAAATCTTCTTTTTACCATAATTACTCCCGCTTTACGGTTTTTTCGGTTTTCTCAGGTCTCTTCTTTTTATGTTTACATAAAATCATTTTAACCATTTTCAGCCTGAGCGTCAACTGCTTTTTCCAAATACGTCCGCTGCTTTTTGCCTTTTTCTCCGCTTTTTTCACCATCTTTTTCTGCCATCTTATATAGGCTCTGACCGGCGTACACAGAAAATATAAAACCTTTGTCAGTATTTTCCCGATCTGACAAAACAGTGCCGTAAAGGAACGGACAAAAAGATCGCTGAAGGTTTTCTTGTAAAGCAGCATGCCCACGGCAGCTCCCAGCACCGTAAACCAGCGGAACATGCCGTTGTTTTCATAGTAGAGCATATTGAAAATTCCAAAAGAACAGGCGCCCCAGAACAGCAGGTCCTCTACAGAAACCAGAAACGTCCCGTGTCTTACTACCCGGCGAAAAATCCTCAGTATATCATAGACCACCGTTATCACAAGTCCCATGAGAACCGAATACAGTAAAAACCAGCCTTCCTCTGCAATTACCGGACTCAAGCATTTCCTACTTGAACAGCCTTGAAAGCAGAGACTGGGCCTTTTCCCCATAACCGGTGTTTTCAGAATAAGTCAGGCTGTCAACTTTTCCGTCCACATCGATCTCTCCTTTGTCCAAAGAAAGCCTGCTTACATGCAGGTCGCTTCCCTTTATCATCAGCATACCCTGGTCCGTTTCCAGAAGTACCTCTCCCACATCAAAGGAAAGCACGTCGGAAACACCGCTTATGGTGCAGTTTTTTCGGTTTATCAGCATCACTTTGTGCTGATGCTGTTTGTTCACATTCAGCTCTTCCATAGATTGCATGCTCCTTCTGCAGTCTTCCCTCATTCCCCCGAAAAGGAAATTGCCGCTTTGGGCAACCGCGCAAATGCGTTTTGGGGAACTGCTCTCCTGATTGATTCTTTTAGATTATATGTCACAGTCGGGAGCAAAAGACCATCCATTTGGTGATATTACAGATATTTGAACAGCTCTTTGGCCTCTTCCTTGCGCACGGTCTCCTGTACGTCAAGCACTTCCACCTTCACTTCTTTGTTACCGAACTGAATGGTGATCACATCGCCCTCTTTCACATTGGCGCTTGCCTTGGCAGGTTTGTCATTGATCAGAACTCTTCCCGCATCGCACGCCTCGTTGGCAACCGTGCGGCGTTTGATCAGACGGGATACTTTTAAATATTTATCAAGTCTCATCTATTCTTCCTTTCTGTTTTTCCTCGCGGAGCGCTTTTTGTCTGACAGGAAATAAAATTTTCTGTCATACAAAAAGTGCCGTTGCAGAAGGAGGGGAAACAGCCCGACTCCCCTCTCTGTGTGGCTGCACACGGAGAGGGAATGCCGGCTGCCCTGATAAAACTTCTGCAGCAGCACCTTTTTCTTGGCTATTCCTAAGAATCAATTGCCAGCTATTATTCGTTAATCATGTCTTTTAAAGCTTTTCCAGCTTTGAATTTGGGAGATTTGGAAGCTGCGATCTTCATAGTTTCTCCAGTCTGAGGATTTCTTCCTTCTCTTGCTGCTCTTTCAGATACTTCGAAAGTACCGAATCCTACCAGCTGGATTTTCTCGCCTTTCTTTAACTCTTCTGCTACTACATCTGTGAAAGCTTTTAATGCTTTTTCTGCATCTTTTTTAGATAATTCAGCCTGTTCAGCGATAGCTGCAACTAATTCTGTTTTGTTCATTGTGAACTCCTCCTCTGATTTCTATCAGTTACTCAATAATATTCAATGTAAGACGGGGTTCCTTGCCCGAAACATCTATACTATTTATATACGTTAGAGCCCAGTTTGTCAATAGTTTCCACCGAAAATATGTGGTTCAGAAAGGCTGTCTTGGCCTCCTCTTTTTCCAGTACTCCAGACAGTTTTTCCATATTCCGTTCCGGTATCCATGTTTTTCTGTTATTGTAATAAAAATTGACGATTTTCCAGAATTTTTCCGGGTAGGCAAAGCGGTAATAAAGCTGCACAAAATCAAAGACGCTTAAAGGTCTTTCCCGGCTGTAAGCCTGCAGGACCTCCCTGCCGAGTTCTTCGGACCAGTTGTTTTTCTCCATCAGCTTGCGCAGAAACTGATACAGATCTCTCACCTGATTGTCCAGAATGAATTTTTCAAAATTGATGACCGCCATGCCGTTTCTTCCGTAGAGCACATTGTGGTGCTGAAAATCCCCGTGGCAGAAGCTTTTGCACTCCGCGGCAGCCTCCGAGGAGAACACCTTTGTGTATCCTTTTACTTCTTCCGCCGTTTTCAGAGCTTTTTCATAAAAGAAGTCATAATTTTGGTAAAGATAGATTTCAAAAACAGACTTCTGCCCCTTCTCTTTCAGAAATTTCCGAACCTTTTTCAGCTCCCTGTTTCTCTTTTCGTACTCCGTTTCCAGACAGAAAACCGGCAGTTTGTTCTCCTCCGCCAGTTTCTCACACTGCATGGCCTGATGGAGCAGCGCCAGATATTTTACGGTTTTCAGGCACTCTCCTTTTTCTTTGATGTTGCACTCCCGTCCCTCAAAATAGGTCTTTAAAATATAGGGAATCTGATCCTGGTCGCGGCTAACAAGCTCCCCGTCTCTGTTCCGGTACAGCTGTTCCACGCTCACACCGCTTCCGGCTGTCTCTCTTTTTACAGTCTTAAGCAGCTTCTCCTGCACTGCAAGCCTTGCCTGGGACCCTCTATATTCTTTCAGGATAGCCCATCCACCTTTTATTTCACATAAAAGAGCGCCTCTTCCTTTTAAGACACGAAGAACTTCCAAATCATAATTTTCCAGTAAACTGGCCGCTCTGTCATTCACGCATTCTACCTCCCTTGCCCTAGGTATTACCTATCATATGTAGCCCGGGCGGCAGATATGTCTTAAGTGCCCTGTCTATATGCGTCAGCCTGTTTTAGCAGATATTCCCTGTTGTTTTTTTCGGGGTCGCTTAATACCTCCTCCAAAAGCATGCCCAGCACTTCCCCCAGTTTTTTCCCCGGTTTCATGCCTGCGGCGATCAGATCTTTTCCGCTTATGGCCAGATCTTTCAGCACGACACACTGTTTTTCATCGATGACCCTGCGGTATATTTTTTCAAGCTCGTCAAGCTCCTCCATCTTTTCCCGGCGAAGGTAATCGCTCTGAGCCAGGGCATCGGCTCTCTTTACCTGGAAAATAGCGGGAAAGCTGCCGGTTCCGATACGGTTCATGGCCCGCCGCATGGAACTTTCCTCCGGCATGATCTTATAATCATGATAACGGCAGAGCGTGCAGACCTTTTCTATTGTATCATTGTCAAACTTCAGACGCCGCAGCACTTTTAAAGCGATTTCCCGGCTTTTTTCCGGATGTCCGTGAAAATGATCCTTTCCATTCTCATCCCGAAAGGCCACATCCGGCTTGCCGATATCGTGAAACAGCATCGTCAGGCGCAGCACCTTATCCGGAGGCACATTCCTCATAGAGCAAAGCGTGTGCTCTCCTACGCTGTAGCAGTGGTGGGGATTGCGCTGCTCCGTCTCCATCATTTTGTCAAACTCGGGAAATACCACCGCTGTGATTCCTGTTTCATAAGCAATCCTCAAATAATCGGGATGGGGACTTACCACCAGCTTTAAAAGCTCGATCTGCACCCTTTCCGCGCTGATCTTGCAAAGGTTTTCCGCCAGAGCGCAGATGGCCGCTTTTGTTTTTTCCTCGATGTCATAGCCAAGCTGAGCCGAAAATCTTACCGCCCTCATCATCCGAAGAGCATCCTCATTAAAACGCTCCTGCGCGTTCCCCACACAGCGGATCACCTTTCTCTTAATGTCCCCTATTCCGTCGAAAATATCCACCAGTCCATCCGTCTCATTGTATGCCATGGCATTGATGGTAAAATCGCGTCTCTTTAAATCCTCCTCAAGGCTGGCTGTAAAAGTCACCTCTTTAGGATGTCGCCCGTCCTCGTATTCTCCGTCTACCCTGTATGTAGTCACTTCAAACCCCTCTTTGCCATACATGACCGTGACTGTGCCGTGCTTGATTCCGGTATCTACGGTGCGGCAAAACAGTTCCTTTACCTGCGAAGGCTTTGCGGAAGTGGTGATATCCCAATCGTCCGGCACCCGTCCCAGCACGGAATCTCTGACGCAGCCGCCTACCGCGTAGGCCTCAAAGCCTGCCTGCTGCAACGTTTTTATAATCATCTTTACCGGTTCCGGCAGAGAAATAAAAAACTTGTCCTTATCTGTTTTTATCGTCATAACTTACCCTCTTGCTGTTTTTTTCCAGTATACTTTGACGGGAAAGATTTTGTAAATAGACAAACACGGTTTTTCCGTCCTCCGAAAAGGAAAGGCTTCCCTCATGGGCCTGCGCAATTTTCGCGGCCACTAAAATTCCCATAACATGAGGCTCCTGATCAGACGTGGTTTCCGCCTGCACCTTCTTCCTTACCGCCTCCGGGATACCGCTGCCGTCGTCGGACACTGCTGCCACAAATCCCTCTTCTTTCTGCCAGGCAGAAAAACGTATCCTGCACCCATCCGGATTATGCCGGATACTGTTTCCGATCAGATTTTTAAAAAGCCGTTCCAGAAGCACGGTATCTCCCACATATTTTTCTCTCTCCAGGCCGGCAGCCACTTCAAGAGTGAGTGAATAGTTCTCCGTCAATTCTCCGGAGTCATAAAAACCGGCCGTAATCTTCCGCAAAAGAGCCGCCGGACAATATTCCTGCAGCCGCAGGGGCCGGGCATGGTAGGTAAGTTTACTCGTCAGATTCAGATCCTCGATCAGATTCCGGATAAAAATACTCTGTTCTCTCATCATCTCCGCCAGTTTCCGGTTTTTTTCATCCATGTGCACATCCTGCTGCATCTGATCTGCATACCCCATGATCAGCGAAAGCGGCGTGCGGATGTCATGGGATACTCCGGCAATCCATTCGGTTCTTGTACTGTCTCTTTTTTCCAGAGCCTCTTTTTGCGTTTCCAGAATTGTCCCCGCCCGGTTAATCTTTCTCTTCAAATCCCCCAGAATTCCTTTTTCTTCCAGATTAATCTTCTGCCCCTGCGCCAGGGCTTCAATCCCTTTTCCCACAGGTTTGAGCGCTTTAAAAAAGCGCCAGCCAAAAAACAGAGTCAGAACCGGCACCAGGATCAAATTGGCCAGAAACATGATTGCGGCCATATTTCCAAGCCCTTCCAGCTGTTTCCGAGGCCAGAACAGATTGGTTCTTGCAAAGACTCCCTTGGGATAGGCAGCCACAAAAAGCATGCCGTCATGACATTTCCAGCTATACACCGGGTAGTCATTCAGGTACCAGCGGACAAAAGAGGCAATCTCACCGGCGCTGTATTTTTCAGGAATTTCCCCGGGTACCTGCCAGGACCACACCCTGTTCCCGTCTTCATCCAGCAAAAAGGCAAACTCGCATCCGCCCTCTTTCAGTCTCCTTTCCACATCTTCCCCGCTATTATGGGAACTGCAAATTATCAGATGAACCTTGGTATCCTTACCGCCAGCTGGTACAGCCTCTGGACCCAGGTAACTCTTTTTTACGCCTTGTTCTTCTACGCCCCGCTCATAGCCGTATGCTGTGCTTATCTGTGGCGTGTGGAAAATTACAACCATAACCGCAACAGCCTGTTCACCGCGCCTGTTCCTTACCGGGACATCTTTATGGGCAAATTTATCATGACTTCTCTGTTTGCTCTGTTCACGCAGTTCTGGCTGCTTATCCTTTTTATTATCTGCAGCAAGATCTGTTCTCTTCCCGGCCTTCCGCCCCTGGAGATTTTTTACTGGCTTTTCCGCAGATTTTTGGGAGGGCTCAGCGCAGCCGCAGCCATACTGCTTCTGGCAGCTGTCATACGAAGCTTTGCCTTCCCGATTGTCCTTTCCTTTGTTCTTTCTATCTTCGGGCTGATTTTATCCAACCTGGGCTACGGACTTTTATTTCCTTTTTCCCTGATGGCCGCAGGCATGAACTCCAGCCAGTCCGAGGATATGCTTGCCGGACAAGGCGGCATTTTTTACGCAGTCTGTCTCCTTTACCTGCTTTTATTTCTCGCCGCCGGTACTTTTCTTCTTAAAAAAATGGATGTAAAAGCATAAAAAGAAAAAGGCCTGTGAAAAAACGAATTCACGTTTTTTCACAGGCCCGCTTTATCAGGTTTTCTGTTATTTATCAGTAGTTCTCAGCTTTTACCTGGAAATATGCCTGAGGATGTGCACATACCGGGCAGATTTCCGGAGCTTTCTTTCCTACACAGATATGACCGCAGTTGGAGCACTGCCATACTACATCACCGTCTTTGGAGAATACCAGGTCTCCTTCGATGTTTGCCAGCAGTTTGCGATATCTCTCTTCGTGTTCTTTCTCGATATCTCCTACCATTTTGAACAGGTCTGCGATATGATCAAAGCCTTCTTCTCTTGCTTCTTTTTCGAAGGTTGCATACATATCGGTCCACTCGTAGTTTTCACCTTCTGCTGCATCTTTTAAGTTTGCGATTGTATCCGGGATACCGCCTTTTAACAGCTTGAACCAGATTTTAGCATGTTCTTTCTCGTTGTTTGCTGTTTCCTCAAAAATGTTGGCAATCTGAACATAGCCGTCCTTTTTCGCTTTGGATGCATAGTAGGTATATTTGTTTCTTGCCTGAGACTCGCCTGCAAATGCTGTCAGTAAGTTAGCTTCTGTTTTACTTCCTTTTAATTCCATAGTCTTTTCTCCTTTACCCATTTTATAAGAATTAGTCTTACCTTACGTTACCAGAATATCCCTTTTTTGCAAAATAGTCAATAGGTTTTAACGCTTTTGACCGCCTTTTTGTAAAAGTCCACGCCCATAGGAAGTGTTCCGGCATAGATATTCTCATTCAGTCCGTGAATGCTTTCGTACTGCTGGGAATCAATATACAAAGGGGCGAAGCGCAGACAGTTTTCGCAGACCTCAGAATAATATTTGGCATCGGTTCCTCCGGTCATAACATAGGGGCTGACGCAGACGCCGGGATAAATTTCCTGCACGATCTCTTCCACCATTTTAAAAGGTGCGCTCTTATAATCCACTACCGGACAGGGATAGTCCTGATAGATCACTTCCGTCTCGATATCATACTTTTTGGCCATTTCCCGAATCAGGGCGATGCTTTCATCGTTGCTCTGATGAGGAATAAAGCGCAGATTTCCGGTGACATAAGCTTCCTGCGGAAGCACGTTTAACCCGTCCGCTCCCTTAGCCATGGTAAATGCCAGTGTTGTGTGAAGCATCGCTGCGCCCGCCGGACTGATGGAGGGCATCAGCTTTTTCAACAGTCCTTCAAACAGCCACAGGTTGGCAAAAACAAGCTTCATGCCAAAAGCCATATTAGGGGCAAGACGGCGGAACATTTCTTTTACGGTAGGGTTAAATTCGCTCCGGAACGGGCTTTTCTTTTCCACTGCCGCCATAAATTTCCCAAGGCGGACCAAAGGTGTGTTCTTTCCCGGCGCGCTGGCGTGACCGCCTTTTCCTTTGGCCGTAAAACGTAAGTCTCCGTAACCTTTTTCCAGAACTCCCACCATAGCGTAAGTTCCTTTCACTCCTCCGATCGGTTCCTCCATGATCATGCCGCCTTCGTCGATCAGGAAGGAAAGATGTACCCCTTGTTCTTTTAAATATTTTGCAGTAAGAGGCGCGCCTTCCCCGCTGAATTCTTCCGTACAGCTGCTGGCCATGTAAACATCACATTCCGGTTCATAGCCTTCTTTTATCAGTTCTTCCACCGCAGTGAGCAGGCAGAACAGGCTGGCCTTGGTATCCACAGTTCCCCGTCCCCAGATGCGCCCGTTTTCCACTTTTCCGCTGAAAGGTTCCTGTTCCCACTTTCCACCTGCTTCCACCACATCATGATGGCTCATAAAAAGAATGGGATCACAGTTTCCTTTTCCTTTCCAACGAAACAGCAGACTGCCGTTAAACACATGCTTTTCGCAGTTTTTGTGAATTTCCGGGAAAAGTTCTTCCAGTATTTCATGAAACTCATAAAATTTTGTTTTGTCATTGTCAAAACGGCTGGACACCGTCTCCTTCTGAATCATCCTGGAAAGTTGCTCTGCGTATTGTCTGGAGCGCTCGTTATCCTGCAGTTTTACCTTTACCTCTTTCGCCGGCGTAGGCTTTAACGCCAGCGTACGTACAAGAACTACTGCAGCCAAAACCAGGATCACTGCTGCCAGTATTCCCAAAATCCATCCCATTATTCTTTTCTCCCTTCCGATTTTTCCATCCTGTTTATCACAGCATTCCTTTTTTAAACATCACATAACCGATTGCCAGCGCCATACCGCCTGCAGGAATCAGCAGAAAGCTGGTTGCCGATGTTGCAGCCGGCACCAAAATGCACAGCAGGGTCATTGTGACAAAAGGAATTGCGGCAAGCTTTAAACTCTTTGAGAAATATTTTAAAGCCAGCGCTCCGAACAAAGCCGGCACAACGTTATCAAAAGCCGGCAGCAAAACAGGATTTTCCAGTATCGGCTTTAAAGGTATGATCAAAACAACTCCTGCCACGATCACAAGTGTTGTGACAATCGCGCTGGTAGCCACGCTGATGGTGGAAATGATTTCATTTTCAGGAGTCCCCGCCTGGGTTCCCGCAATATCTCTTGCATTCATGGCACAGGGAATTTTCAGATTGGTCACATTTCCCGTGATAAAAGTAAGATAGCTTCCGCCTACGCCTAACATAGGGGTGTATACCAGAAATTCCACAATAGCAACCGGAATGTAAATAATTCCCACTTTGGCAAAACCGCTTAAAAATCCCATACCGTCAGGCATCACACCGTTGATGGCTCCTATCACAAAGGGCACCGCCACAAGAGCGATAACGCAGACGATAAGAAAAATCCTTCCCATCCGATGCAGTCCGTTATTAAAATCATCCAGAAACTGCCGCTTCTGTTCTTCTGACATTGTTTTTTCCATCTATATTCTCTCCATTTCCTTTCCGTCAAAAATCATCCCACAAGTTCTTCTTAAAGAACCAGACCGTTGCTCAGAAATCTGCCTTGCTAAATGATTCCCACCAAAACAGCGGCCGCCATGGCGATCAGCATGCTGGCTGCCAGGCTGAAGTTATCTAACACCGCCAGATTTTTCTTTTTGCCGATCCATTCAAAAACACCCATGGCAAGCGCCGCCACCAATGCTGTGATAATAGGCATGCTGTCCTTGCCGGAAGTGAAATCGCCGATGTAAGCCCCGATATAGGCACTGCACATACCTACAAACATGGCCGTGGTGGCATAAGCGCCAAAACCGGGCTTTCCGCTGTTTTCTTTTTTGGGCGCTGCCTGAATCTTGCCCAGATATTTTTTAAGGAAAAAGATACAGCAGAAAACGCCTCCTAAAATTCCCACTGTCATCACCAGCGCAATGGTCACAAAAGCACCCATATTCATCTGGCTGACTCTGAGTCCGTCAAGTCCGAGACTTTCTGCCGCAATCTCAGCCACATTCAGCTCATACTGCAAAGCTCCGATCACGGACAGGCGCAGCCAGGAAAACGGCAGTCCCAGAGTTCCGCTTAAGGCAATAACTCCCAAAAGGATACTGATACTTGGAAGCACGGTAAAGGTGGCACTTGAGGTGATCGCCCGGCGAAGCACCTTTTTGTCCATGCCAAGTGCAATTCCCGCACGATAGCTTTTCACCAGAAAAACAAAACACATGATAGTAATGAATGCCAGCACGATCGCTACAATCAGATAAAATACGCCGGCATTGACTCTTGATAAGTAATCACTCACAAAATCTTCCTCTCTTTCTCATTTTCTTTTTTTGCCCCGGAAACCTGAAACTAAAAACTTTCTGACCATCCGCAGCTTCTTTTATCTTAACATGCACGTTGTGCTCTCACAATCCTGAAAACATCAAAAATAACATTGACAAAAAGATTTTCCTGTGGTAATTTTATTTCAACAGTTAGCCAAAGCTAACTCCAAGAGCAAGTAAACACCCGCGCCTGTAAGACAGATTAAAGTCAGCGCGAATTTTTTTCTTACACAAGTTAGTAAAAACTAACTCAAGGAGGATCCACAATGTTACAGTTTGAATATGATCTCGCCTTTCATTGTGCTCCCGCCCTGGCGGGCATTAAACCGGCAAATCTGATGTCCTGCTCCAACAAAACCTACCCTGATTTGGATAAGCTTTTGCAGGAATACAGAAAAACAGCAATTGCTGAAGATATCCGGTTTTCCATTCTCTGCAGCTGCCCGCACCATTCCCTTCTTCTTGTTTACAGGCAGACTGCTTTGGAGGAATGGCTGCAGCGCCCGGATGTAGCAGCGCTTCTTGTCAAAGAGGGCTACCCCGTTGACAAAGGAGTTTCCGAAATGCTTGCCCATCTGGGAGTAAGACTTGCCCAGTGCAGCGATTTCCCTCATGAAATCGGACTGTTTCTCGGGTATCCGCCGGCTGATGTACTGGCCTTTAGACATTTCCGCGGGCAGAATTATAAATTCTGCGGCTACTGGAAAGTATACAATAATGAGGAGGAAGCGCTCCGATGGTTTCAGCGCTTTGACTTGTGCCGTGACTGTCTTTGCCGCAGGCTGAAACAGGGCATGACAATTCCTCAGCTGTTTACCTGTGCCTTGTCCAAAAGCAATTATTGCTACGCAGCATAGGATGCAGCTTCTACATAGCTAATTTCTAATTGTTCCTTCGAGAACATATTTTACCCTTATCTTTCATAAACAAAGGCACCGCCGTACTGCAATTCCAAGAGAATTATAATGCGGCGGTGTCTTTGTATTCCGTTCCTGAAAACTTATTTATTTTCAAAAAAATGTAGAAAAAACTACATTGATATGACATCATAAAAATAGAAATAAAAAAGGAGCAAAAGACTATGAAACAAAAGCTATTGATCGGGGTATCAGGGGGATCCGGAAGCGGAAAAACACAGTTCTGCAAACAATTTGTGGAAGC
The DNA here is from genome assembly GCA_944381635.1 of uncultured Lachnospiraceae bacterium. Taxonomy (GTDB): domain Bacteria; phylum Bacillota; class Clostridia; order Lachnospirales; family Lachnospiraceae; genus CALWLY01. The sequence goes on along the minus strand of CALWLY010000021.1, from coordinate 37,752 downwards.
CTTTGGGGAAAAAAGAGCCATTTTAATCAGTGCGGACCATTATTTTAAAAAAGAACTTCCCAAAATGATTTCTCCTCTCACGCAAAAAGAATACGATGACTGGAATAGCCCGGAATCCTTAAATTACAATGGTTTGCTGGAAGATACTAAAAAAGCGCTAGAACAGGACGTGGATGTCGTTATCGTGGAAGGAGCCTATATCTTTTCCTACAAAGAATTACGAGAAATGATGCAGCTCAAAATTTTTATTGATACAGATATTGAACTGAGACTCTATCGACGCATCAAGCGAAATATGAATCTTTTCCATATGGAGATGGATGAAATTGCATCTTATTTTGTGGAATCCGCAAAATTTCAGGAAGAACTCTATTCAACTCCAACAAAAGTATATGCAGATATTATTCTTAACGGAGCAAAAGATTTTGAAGTACCGATTCAAATATTGGATGCATACATTAAAAGTAAATTATGAGTTTTTCTTTGGCGCAGAAAAAGTTAAGGATGCTGTGAAATCAGAGACTTTATATTTGCCAATATTTTCCATACCGTAGTTTGCTCAAAAGCGTTAGCTGTTCGCAAAATATGGTATGGAAAATATTTTTTTTCTGATTTTTTACAGCACCCTCAGTGAACTCAGGCCATATTGTTTTCTTTAAACGGCATCCATTATGACATAATCTGAATTATTCTGTCAGTCTCACCGTTTCTCTTGCAATGGCAAGTTCTTCGTTGGTAGGCACTACCATCACCGTGACTTTACTGTCATCTGTGGAGATAATTGCCTCTTCCCCTGCCACTTTATTTTTTTCTTCATCAATTTTGGTTCCCAAAAATTCCATATATTCTCCGATGCATCCGCGGATCATGGAATTGTTCTCTCCGATTCCGGCGGTAAAGACGATCACATCCACGCCGCCCATAGCTGCCGTGTAAGCGCCAATGTATTTTCCTACCCGGTAAGCATAGGCGTCTCTTACTACTTTCGCCTGTTCGTTTCCTTCCTGGATCGCTTTGAGCAGATCTCTGAAGTCGCTGGAGATACCTGTCATTCCGTAGATACCGGATTTTTTGTTGCAGATGTCAATCACTTCGGAGGCAGTAAGATTTTCCTTTTCAGCCAGAAAACCGATGATAGCCGGATCCAGATCTCCGGAGCGGGTTCCCATGATCAGTCCTTCCAGAGGAGTCAGACCCATGGATGTATCCACGGATTCTCCGTATTTTACCGCACTTACACTGGCACCGTTTCCCATGTGGCATACAATAATGCGCAGATCTTTTCTGTCTTTTCCAAGAATTTCTGCTGCCCGTTTGGAAACGAAATCGTGGCTGGTTCCGTGGAATCCGTATCTTCTCACTTTGTATTTTTCATAATATTCATAGGGAAGACCATATAAGTAAGCTTTTTTTGGCATCGTCTGATGAAATGCCGTGTCAAATACAGCCACCATGGGAACGTTTGGCATAATTTTTCTGCAGGAGTCGATGCCGATCAGGTTCGCCGGGTTGTGAAGAGGTGCCAGATCACTGCATTCTTTGATGGCATTCAGGACATTTTCGTCGATGACAACGGAACCTGCAAAGCTTTCTCCGCCGTGAACAATACGGTGGCCCACTGCTCCGATTTCATCCAACGATGCGATCACACCTACTTTTTCGTCTGTAAGGCGCTCGATCACCAGCTTGACTGCCTCTGTATGATCCGGCATGGGGATTTCCTCTGTTTTTTTCTCCCCGCCTGCAGGCTGGTGAGTGATCATACTTCCGTCAATACCGATTCGCTCACAGAGTCCCTTTGCCAGCACTTCCTCTGTCTTGCTGTCGATCAGCTGATACTTCAAAGAAGAACTGCCGCAGTTTATAACCAATACTTTCATTCTTATATCCTCCTGATAGTTTTCCGGCGTGATGCAAAGCTGTTTTTATAATCTCACAGACTGACGCAGCTCCCTGTCCGCCCTGTTTTTTCCATTCTATCACATTCAAATTGTCACTACAAGAACCTCCCTGCAAAGTGACCGCGCCATCTTGAAGCCGCTTTGCACCGTGCGCATGTTCGCTTCAAAAAATTTTTTACAGCAGGAGATAAAAATTTTCCAACTTTCAAAAAAAATTACAAGAAATTATCTGGAAAATTTCAGATAATTGTAAAAAACAGGAGGTTACAGATAATTATGAACAGTATGGAACGTATGGTAAAATGTCTTCATCACGAAGAAGCCGACAGAGTCCCTGTGTACCCTATCCTTGGCGGCTGTGTAAGACATTTAGTGGGAGCATCCTACAAGGAATGGTCAACCAATGCAGATGTTTGTGCAGAGGGATTTATCAAAGCAAGAGAATTGACTGGATGTGACTGCATTGTCACATTGATCGACCTTTCCGTAGAATGTACTGCATGGGGACAGGAATTGGAATTCGAGGAAAAAAATGCGGCGCACCCCAACTATAAAAATCAGGTAATCAAGACAGAAGAGGATTATGAAAAGATTCAGAAAGTGGATTATCGTACCTGCGAAAGAATGATGATGCACATCGATGTCTGCAAAAAACTGGTAGAAGACTCCAAAGGAGAATATCCGGTCATTGCCTTTGTATTTGGTCCTCTGGGCACACTCTCTATGCTTCGCAACCAGGAGCAGATGTACATGGATTGTATCGAAGAACCGGAAATGGTAAAAGAAGCGGCAGCTCGTATCAATGAAACACTGATGGAATATGCGGAAGCGCTTCTTGACACAGGAATTCAGGGTATTATGATCGATACTCTGTTTGCATCCGGCTCCATCATGCGCAAAGAGATGTGGGATGACCTGGAAGGAGAACTTGTTGAAAAATTTGCTCAAAGAGTAAAGGCAAAGAACGGTCTGTTTATGATTCATAACTGCGGAGACAAGATTTACTTTGACGTACAGATCCAGAGAATGCATCCGGATGCAATTTCTTTCCTGTATCCGCCGGCAGACTGCAAAGATTTTGCAGAATGCAAAGAAAAATACGGAAAACAGACGACCCTGATCGGCTGCGTACAGCCTACTTCCGTAACTTATGCTTCCGATGAAGAATTTGAAGCAGAGTGTAAGAAAAATATGGAGATTATGGCAGCGGGCGGAGGTTATGTTCTTGCCACAGGCTGTGAATACCCTTCCGACACGCCTTTGGACCGTGCCGTAAAGATGCGCGAACTGGCCGAAACATTTGGTGCTTATGGTAAATAGAAAAGTGTGCGCCCTGGCGCATACTCGCGCCGAGCGCGATTGCCGTCAGACAATAGCTACCGGCAATCTCTGATTGCCTGTGTGCTGAGTGCGCATCCACAGCGGAGCGCCTTTTTATACGGTAGTACCGTATAAAAAATATTTTTTAAAAAACAATCCGGACATGGAAAGCGGACAAACTGGGCTTTCTGTCCTGATTTTTTTTGAGTTTTTATCTTTTTTTATTCATTTTAACCAAAAACGCCTTGAGAAGATACAAGATTTCTGATAGCATAATACTAAGATACAAAGGTCAAAAGGTCATGAATCCGAGAGGCTTTTGATCCCTGATACACATGGCGTCCGCGCACGTTGACGCCGACGCTGATACGGCACGAAACCAAAGGCAGATTTACATTTTTCAGGTAAGGAGGGGTTTTATGACATTAAAAGAAAAATGTATTGTTGAACTGATTTCTCACGATCTGTTTCTGTCCAGCCTTCACTATTCCCGTTTCGTTGAAGAAGCGGATATTCTGGAAGTATTTCCTTTTTTCAATAAGGAAATTTTAAAGTGTGCTTTTATAGCTTCCTGGGTCGATGAATATTCCAGCCTTTATTTAAAAGGCGTGCAGCTTCTCATTGACGCTAACAGTACAGATCTTGGTCTTCTTGTAGACTATACGAGAGAACTTTCCAAAAATGCGCCTACAAGCGACAAGCCTATTTTTGATTTTGCACTGGAAATTCTGGAACACCCGGGACAGACTCCGTCTGATGCTGTGCTCATGACCGCGCCTGCTCTGTGGATTCCGCTTCTTGACAATGCACTGGAAGTCAGCCGCATTTTGGATACCATACCCGCAGATGGCTGGGAGGTTCCGCAGCCCAACTCCCATAAAAAAGCTGTTGATGTATCCGTGGAAATCCTTCCCGGCGGCATTGAAAAGAAAGATACCGTTCTGGAAGAAATTACGTGACAAAAATGAGGGTGCCGGCAAAATCAGGCAAATCTGTTTATCCTCTGTATTTTGAAATTGCTTTTTTGAAGCAAAGCAAAATACGGTATTTTAAACAAAAAGTTCTGATTTTACAGCACCCTCACTGTTTTATTTTTTTATTCCATTTTAGTATGCTCTTCCCCAGTAAACCATCTTTTTGGCAGGTTTTCCACAGCATACGCACACGTCAGACAAAGTTTCCTGCTCAAAAGGCATACACCGGCTTGTGGCACTGAATTTTTCTTTGATGAGATCCTCACATGCCTGATCCCCGCACCACATAGCTTTGACAAATCCGGGTTTTGTGTTCAGAATTTCTTCCAGCTCCTGCATGTTTGTTGCCACATAAGTATGGGAATCGCGGTGTTCTCTCGCACGCTCCAGCATCTCTTTCTGAATGGTATTCAAAAGTTCTTCCACCTTTGTTTCCAGTTCATCCAGAGAAACTTCGATTTTTTCTCTTGTATCGCGGCGCACAAGAACACATTTTCCCGCTTCGATATCTTTCGGTCCGATTTCCACACGCACCGGAATACCGCGCATCTCTGCCTCGGAGAATTTCCATCCGGGACTCTTGTCAGAATCGTCCACTTTTACGCGGAAATTGGAGAGACGATCTTTCAGTTCGTATGCTTTCTCAAGAACACCTTCTTTTTTCTGCTGAATCGGAATGATCGTCACCTGAACAGGAGCTACTTTAGGAGGCAGCACCAGTCCGGAGTTGTCGCCGTGAACCATGATAATAGCGCCGATCAGACGGGTTGTCATACCCCAGGATGTCTGATGAACATATTTTAACTTGTTGTCTTTATCGGTAAACTGAATGCCGAATGCCTTTGCAAATCCGTCTCCGAAGTTGTGGCTTGTTCCGGACTGCAGAGCTTTTCCGTCATGCATCAGCGCTTCGATCGTATAGGTAGCCTCCGCTCCTGCGAATTTTTCCTTGTCTGTCTTGCGTCCCTTGATAACAGGCATAGCCAGAACTTCTTCACAGAATTTAGCGTAAATGTTTAACATCTGAATGGTTCTTTCTTCCGCTTCCTCTGCAGTGGCATGAGCAGTATGTCCTTCCTGCCATAAGAATTCTCTGGAACGCAGGAAAGGTCTTGTCTCCTTCTCCCAGCGAACTACCGAACACCACTGATTGTATACTCTTGGCAGGTCACGGTAGGACTGAATATCGTTTTTATAGAAATCGCAGAATAAAGTCTCGGAAGTAGGTCTTACGCAGAGACGTTCTGCCAGAGGCTGAAGTCCTCCGTGTGTTACCCAGGCAACTTCCGGCGCAAAACCTTCCACATGATCTTTTTCCTTCTGTAAAAGGCTCTCCGGAATGAACATGGGCAGATAAACGTTTTCTACACCTGTCTCCTTAAACATAGCGTCTAACTGCTTCTGGATAAGCTCCCAGATTGCATATCCCGCAGGTTTGATCACCATGCATCCCTTTACGCTTGTATAGTCAATCAACTCTGCTTTTCTTACTACATCCGTGTACCACTGTGCAAAGTCCACATCCATGGATGTAATCTGTTCTACCAGTTTCTTCTCAGCCATTTTTTCCTCCTTTTTGTTTCATGCCGTAAGGCATCTTACCGCCGCCTGAGACAGCTTTTGCTCTGTTTTTCTTTTGTTTTGCGCCGCAGTTTGATTTACCGTATGAAAAAGTGTGTGCCCTGGCACACACTCGCGCCGAGCGCGATGCCGTCAGGCAATGGTTACCTTTCGCGCGAGTGCGCATCCACAGCGGAGCGTCTTTTTTTATACTAAGAAATGAAGTTTCTTATCGTATAAAAAAACCGGTCTTCCAATCCCTATAAGGGACCGGAAAACCGGCGGTACCACCCTGATTAGTGCCTTGCGCACTCTGCTCTTATGCCGTTAACGCCGGCTGCGCTGTATTTCTACAGGACTCCGAGGGCCGGTTTCGGGATATTCTTCATAAAAGCCTCTCACCATGCGGCTCTCTCTCTGGGATGCGCCCTATCCTTACTCTTCCTCATCTGCGTCACATTCTCTGAAAACCTTCCGTCATCTTTTTTACATCGTCTTAAGCGGCAGGTTCTCTATTCACTTTATCATTGATACTAGGAGAATTTTTCTGATTTGTCAATAGGAAATTGCAGATTCAGCAGAGCAAAACCTTCTTTTACAACAAGCAAAAACAGCGGCCCCTTTATAATTCCCGCAAGGCCGAATACTTTCACTCCCCCGTAAATTCCAAACAGCATGACTACCGGATAAATTCCCAGACCTTTTCCCATTAGCTTAGGCTCTAAAAATTCTCTTGCGCCGATGCATAAAAGATACAAGGCGGCAACAAGCAGCGCCTCTTTGGGATGACCGCTGATCAGCTGCCAGAGCGCTGTGGGAACCAGAACAATCCCTGTGCCGATAAAGGGAAGCGCATCTAAAATCCCTGCCAGAATTCCTAAAAATAAGGCGCCCTGTATTCCCGCAATTCCCAGAAAAGTCACACACAAAATACTGATTACCATCAAGATCAAAAGCTGCGATTTCACATAGACTCCCACCATTCCGGCAATCTTTTCAAACATTACCAATAGTCTGGCTGACACCGGGTTTCCCATAAGCTTCCCGGAAATTTCTTCGAAGTCCTTACACAACAGCATACAGGAGATAAACCCCACTCCCAAAAAGGCGCCTGCCGCCAGAACTTTTTCTATATAGTTCCAGGAAACCCCCGCCGCCTTGGGGAAAAAATTTACCTGCAGCTGTTGGATCAGCACATTCATCTTTTGGATAATCACTTCTTCCATACGCCCGGCATCCACGCCGAATCTTCCTTCCATGTAATGACAGCAGTCCCCCAGAAAATTCTGCGCCGTTCCCAGAAAAAAATTCCAGTTTTCTCCTATGTTTCCCAGTTTTTCCATGCCGGTTCGAAAGAGAAAAACTAAAACTGCCGCCACCAGAAGCACAAACAAGACCAGGATGGCTGCCAGGAAAATTTCCTTGCGAATGCCGGTCTTTTTCTGCAGTTTTGCAAGCATGGGATAGGAAAGATAGACCAGAAAAAAAGACAGCAGAAACGGAGCCGCCACCGGCATCAGATACCGGAAGGCAAGCAGTGTCCCTGCTGTAAAAAGGAATCCATATGCAATTTTTTTCTGCTGATTATCCCGAAAAACTCCCATGTCCGAATCTCCTTTTCTCTTTTAAACATGGATAGTATCGGGAGTTTCCTCTCTTTTATTCTGCCAAAGCGCTTCCTCATTCTTCCTGTTTTCTTTTATGCCAAAAGAGACGCGGAGAAAGAGCCGGCAGCGGATTTCGCTGATTTCGCAAAAACGCTTCAGCCAATCCGATTCCCAAAAACAAAAACGGCGTGCAGCATACCTGCTCATAACAGAAAACATTGTGTCCCACATAGGATGCAATCACCAGAACACCCACCAGCCCATAAGCTGTTTTCTGTCTGTTTTTAAAGAAACGCACAACCGCAGAGCCAAGCAGGAACAGGAACGCTAAAAGTCCCACAATGCCAAGGCATACCAGCATATTTAAAAATTCATTGTGAGCATTGGTAAGCGTCTGTCCCGGCCAGTGATCGTTTAATTTCTCCGCCAGTTCCGGTATCCGGTAAACATAGCGGTAAAAGCTGTCCGGACCGATTCCGAACAGTTTTTCCTTAAGATTCATGTTTTCAAAGGCCTCCAGGGCAATTCTCCAGTTGAATCCCCGGTCGCTTCCCCAGGACTCATCGAAAAGCAGGTATTGATTCTGAATGGTCACGCCAAACAGCTTCTGGAACACGCCCGTCGTGTTGAGCCAGATCACGCTCACTCCCGCCAGGATGGTTCCTGCCAGAATCCCGGTGACCGTCCTTCTCATGATCTTAGTCGTTTTCTCCGGAAAAGCAATTCCGTCCCCGTCAGAATCTGCACCGCCGGCACCCGTTTTGCCGCCTGTCTTTACTGTCCTGCGGGAAACCGACGCCCTTTTTTTCTGCGCTTTTTGCTCAAAGTGAAGCAGCACAATATAAAGAACAGCTGCCAAAAGAAGCCCGATCCAGGAGAACGCACTTTGGGAAAAGAACGTGGAAAGGCTTCCCAGCTGGATTGCCCGGTCATAAAACGCCCATTGCAAAAGTCCCATCGTCTTGAAAGACAAAAACATAAGAATCAGTATTTCCAGAAAACGTCCCATTCTTTCGTAGGAGTCGCAGGATATAAAAAACAGGGCAAAGAAAAGAAGGGCAAGTGCCATGAATGCGCTGTCGCTGTTTTGTGTCACCAGCGTCATAAATCCCAGCATACAATACAAGGCGGACAGAATTCGGGAAGACGTCTTTTTTGACAGAAAGTAAGCACAGATTCCAAGAGGAAACACCGTGCACACATAGCTAGAATACCAGGTGGACTGACCGATCGTGGACAGATACCAGATATAATAGCCTTCATCCAGCCCCCGGTACATCTGAAGCGGGTCAATTAAGAACCGGTGCAGAATGCCAAACAGAAACACCAGAGAAGACCCGATAAAATGCCCGTAGACAAGCAGACGGCTGTAAGGCAGAAAGCGGGAAATGAGAAAGTAGACCGCCACAAAAATAAGCTGCGATCTGGCTCCCATGAACCACCCTCCCGTTCCTTCCCATGCAATATCCGAAAACTCGCTCAACTGCCAGGAAAAAATTACCGCGATCAGATAAAGTCCCATGGCTTTATCCAAAATACTCAGACTTAAAAACCAGGTTTTCAGATGACGCAGCTTTCCCTGCAGGATAAAAAGAAGGATCGCCAGAACGACAGCCGGCAGGATAAACAGACCGGAAACCATGGAGAAAAACTGAAATTTATGCGCGCCAATCTCTTCATACTGGTGACCAAAATAAAGGGGAAACACTGTCAGCATGGCAAAAGTCCAAAGTCCGATCAGAAAACTGATGCAATCCCTGATATTATTTTTCACATTCCATTTTTCCATGAATTTCATAGCTTACTTTCTCCTTTGAAGCAGGGTGCAGGAAAGAAAGTTTCACTGCACAAAGCTGTATGTTTCTGATTCTTCGATTCAGGGATTCCTCTCTGCTTTCCCGGCTTCCATAGCGCGCATCCCCCAGAATTGGAAAACCTGCGTGGGACAGCTGAACGCGAATCTGATGATGTCTTCCTGTAAAAAGTTTTATTTCAAACAATGCGAAGCACCGTTCTTTTTTAATACATCTGGAGCGAAGCACCGCCTTTTTAGCTCCGCTTTCCTCCCGTTTCGCAATGCGTGACGTATTTCCCGGTTCTTTGAGCAGGTAATCTTTCAGTTCATGCCAGTTTCCGTCAAGAAGCTCCCTTGCTTCTTCCGATAAGGTTTCTGTCACATAGACGCCCGCATGGTAGATTTTTTCCATTTCCCCATCGGTGATCTGCTTGCTGAGAAAAGCCGCCGCCTTTTCGTTTTTGGCAAAAACCAAAACACCGGATACCGGCTGATCCAGCCTGTGAATCACCCCAAGATAACTGCTTTTTTCCTGCTTCATCCGGTAGTTTTTCAGCTCGCTCACCATATCCGGCTCTGACGCGCGGCCGCTTTGCACCGCCAGCCCGGCCGGTTTGAAACAGACCAGTATATCTTTATCCTGTGCAAGAATTTCTGTTTTCATAAATTCATACAAATCCTTTTCTTTCAAAAATTTACAGAAGTATGGAAAGAATATCCATCTTTCCTTCTCTTGTTCCAGTATACCCTTTTTCTTCTCTCCCGACAATAAAATACCGCTGCAGAAAATACTTTCAGTAAATTTCTGCAGCGGTATTGGAAAATTTCCGGAAAACGGTAAAAACCTCCGGCGTTCTTAAATTTTAAAGCGATAGCCCACGCCCCAGATTGTCTCGATATACTGAGGCTTTGCTGTGTCAAATTCAATTTTTTCACGAATTTTTTTGATGTGAACCGTAACGGTTGCAATGTCGCCCACGGAATCCATATCCCAGATTTCCCGGAACAGCTCTTCCTTGGTAAAAACATGATTGGGATTTTCCGCAAGGAAAGTCAGAAGATCAAACTCTTTGGTGGTAAAGGCTTTTTCTTCTCCATTCACCCAGACACGTCTTGCCGTCTTGTCGATGCGGATTCCTCTGATTTCCACAATATCATTGGTTTTCTGTTTGGAACTTACCAGACGGTTATAGCGGGCCATGTGGGCTTTCACCCTGGCAACCAGCTCGCTGGGGCTGAAAGGCTTCGTCATGTAATCGTCCGCTCCAAGTCCCAGTCCTCTTATTTTATCGATATCGTCTTTTTTTGCGGAAACCATTAAGATCGGAATATTTTTCTCCTCCCTGATTTTCCTGCAGACTTCAAAGCCGTCGATGCCGGGAAGCATCAGATCTAAAATGATCAGATCAAATTCCTGATTCATCGCCTTTGCCAGTCCCTTGTCTCCTGTATTTTCAATTTCGACCTGAAATCCGCTTAACTCCAGATAATCTTTCTCCAGATCTGCAATCGCTTCTTCATCTTCGATAATAAGAATTTTACTCATTTACATTCACCTCTCTGTATTTTCTGATAACAAAATGAAGGCAGGTGCCCTCACCTTCTTTGCTGGTCGCCCAGATATAACCGCCATGGTCTTCTACTATCTTTTTCACGATGGAAAGTCCAATGCCGCTGCCGCCTTTTGTGGAGTTGCGAGAGGCATCTGTGCGGTAGAAACGCTCAAAAATCTTGCCCAGATCTTTGGCCGCAATTCCTTTTCCATTGTCCTCGATTTCTACCCGGATGGAATCCACTTCATCCAGAAGCCGGATGTCTATGACTCCTTCCTTTTTGTCCATATATTTAATACTGTTTCCAATAATGTTGTTAATAACCTTTTTCAGCTGCTCCGGATCGGCAATAATCCGTGTGTCCGGATCCACCAGGTTGGAATAATTTAATTTAATATTTTTGGATTCCAGATCAAGTCCTACTTCTTCCACGCAGTCTCCGAAAAATTCCGACACATTGATGCGATGGAAATTGTAAGGAATCCGGTTGCTGTTGATGCCGGAATAATATGTCAGCTCGTTAATCAGACGGTTCATATCATTGGCCTTATTGTAAATGGTCTTGATATATTTCTCCATCTTTTCGGGAGTATCCGCCACACCGTCCATGATTCCTTCCACATACCCTTTGATCGCGGTGATCGGGGTTTTCAGGTCGTGGGAGATATTGCTGACAAGTTCCCGGTTCTGCTTCTCATTCTGAATCTTTTCCTCCGCAGATTCTTTCAGCCGAAGCCTCATGTCCTCATAATTGCGGTAAAGCTCCCCGATCTCATTTTTATCTTTGGAATCCAGAGTATACTCAAAATTCCCATCTGCAATCTTCTGCATGGCCAGATTCAATTTGTTAATAGGAAGAAAGACACTCTTGTGAATCCACTGGGTAAGAATAAAGCTTGTAATCAAAAGGATCACAACAATCGCCAGAAACATATCCACAAGAAGGTTTCTTGAAAAGTCACTGGTTATTCTGGTGATAACGAAAATACTGCCCTGGCTGCCATCCTGAAACTGAAAGTCTAGCTGCTTGACTAACTTCTTCACATCATTATAGTAATAGCCGGCTCCTTCCTGTATCTCTTCCTCTCCGAAACCATAGTCCGGAAGCTTTTCCAGAATTTTATCGGTTCCTTCACGGTTTCCGGTGTAGTATACTGAGTCGTCCTTTCTTACAAGAAGATACGAAAAGTTTTGGGAAGCCTCCTCGTTCATGCGATTGAGAAAATCTTTATCTTCAAAGCAATACGGATTCTCCTCATAGCATATTTTTAACTGATCGTAAATCTCATCCGTAGCTTCGCCGATGGAATCTATATTTTCCGAAATCGCCGCGTAATCGCTGATCATCAGCCCATGACTTTGAGCCGCATCTCTCAAAAGAAAATTTCCTATGGCAAAAAACGCAATCGCCGCCAGAACCAGTGGCAGTATAAACACTGTAAGAAATGTAATGATAAGTTTTGTACGAAATTTCATAGTACAGTTTCCTTCCTGCCAAATTTTACGGCACTCTTTCTCTTTTACCAGTATACCACACCTTTTCTGTTCTCTCTTATTAAAACAACCTGATTTTTCTAAAAAATTTCTAAACTGTGTGACTTTCTGCCTCAAAATCCCCGCCTCCCCGATGTTCCAGCTGCAAACTCCTGCGTAACTTTTCAGTGGTTTAAACACATATCTGACGGAAAAAACGTTTATTTAAAAATTTTAAAAAAAGTAATTGACAAACAGGAATTTGTGATGCATAATACAATCATAAAAACAGTAATCATTATTGTTTTAAAAGGAGTGAATTGATATGCCGGCAATGAAATACAGCAGACAACGCGAGGCTATCAAGGAATTTCTTATGACCCGCAAGGATCACCCTACAGCAGATGTGGTTTACAGTAACGTCCGCGATGTTTTTCCAAACATCAGCCTGGGCACTGTGTACCGTAATCTAACACTGCTGGCTGATATCGGAGAAATCTCCCGGCTTCGCCTTGGCGACGGTGTAGATCATTTCGATGCAGATACCACCCCTCATTATCATTTCATCTGCACCAAATGCGGCAGAGTATCCGATCTGGATATTGATGTTTTAACCCAGATCAATGATATTGCAGGGATGAACTTCAATGGTCAGATCACCGGCCATGTCACCTATTTTTACGGAGTTTGCGGTGACTGCTGTGACGAACAGCATTCATAAGAAATCCCGAGATAAGTCAGCAATGGTAACTCAACAAGTCATGCGCTGACCGGTAAGGGCGGTCAGTACAAATATTATGAAAGATAAGGAGAGAAAAACTATGAAATTTGTATGTCAGGTATGTGGTTATGTTTATGAAGGAGAAAAAGCACCGGAAAAATGCCCTCAGTGTAATGCACCGGCTGAGAAATTTACAGCACAGACAGGAACAAGAGAATGGGCTGCAGAACACGTAGTAGGCGTTGCTCAGGGCGCTCCCGAAGATATCATGGAGGATTTAAGAGCAAACTTCACAGGTGAATGTACAGAAGTTGGTATGTATCTGGCTATGGCAAGAGTTGCTCACAGAGAAGGTTATCCGGAAATCGGCCTTTACTGGGAAAAAGCAGCTTACGAAGAAGCTGAACATGCAGCAAAATTCGCTGAATTATTAGGTGAAGTTGTAACAGATTCCACAAAGAAAAACCTGGAAATGAGAGTAGAAGCTGAAAACGGCGCTACAGCAGGAAAATTTGACCTGGCTAAACGTGCTAAAGCTCTGAACCTGGATGCTATCCATGACACAGTTCATGAAATGGCTCGCGATGAGGCTAGACACGGCAAAGCTTTCGAAGGTCTGTTAGAGAGATACTTCGGTAAATAAATAAAAGGATTTTAAGAGGATAGGTTTTTAATCTATCCTCTTTTTTTGTGAAAGGGAGTATTCCCTGCAAACTCTATATTCTTTTAAAAGTGTACCTTCTAAAAAGTGTACTTTTTCAATGTCTTGAGGCTATTCTTACTGCCGCAAGATTTATCTGTTCTATATAATAAAAATTGATACAAATGCTAATAATTATATTGCGATAATCCGAATGTTTGTTCTAATACTTTTAGTATATCCGCTTCGTGCACTCCTGTTATTTTCAGATTTTTCAATTCTGCATCCGTAACATGAAAATTCTTTCATCTTTTCACCTAACTTATTTTTTTAATTGTAACTCTTTTCACGTTACAATTTAAATTTATTGATGCCGATTTTTAAAACATTTTATAGATATCCTAAGTTACACTAACATATCCTTGTAGCCTATCAGATTTTCATATCTGTACAATATTATCAAAGCCCAGTGTAATCCTTTCCTCTAAGTATAGCATAGTATTTTACACATATCGTTATAAATTGCAAAATACATCCCCATCTTCGCACTTCTTAAATACCATATGAAGATTAACAATAATTTCCCTCATCGTAAACGTTATCTTTCCAGCATACTGAGCTTTTTGTATACTTTCAGTATATACTCATCTCCTACTTGCCGGGTCATATTATATATCTGCTTTATATCTTGTTTTCTAACTCCATTTTATAGTCGGTAAAGGATTCCGTAATATATTTATCTTTGACCGGAATATAAATATATTCACCCCTTGTTTATGAACCCGAAAAACAAAGAAGGAGCCCAAAACTATAAATTTTAGTATTAAAATGTCCATACTCTCTTTACATCCCTCTCTCATGATGATATCATATTGATATCAAAAAGAAATACCTTTGCAAGTAAGGAGGAAATGGTATGAAAGAAAAAGTACTGTCACATAAAAACAATGGATTTCTGGTTCTTATTTTAACCACCATTCTCTACATTGCAGCCATTGCAGGATGCGTATGGGGATCTTTAATAACGGCAAACGATGAGAGCTTTTCTCCCCTTCTGGTGATCAGCATCATATGGCTTTGTATCGGCTGGCTTCCGTACTGCGGCCTGAGAGTAATAAAGCCCCAGGAAGCTCTTGTTCTGACATTATTCGGAAAATATGTGGGAACACTGAAAAAAGAGGGCTTTTATTTCGTAAATCCTTTTTGTACAGCCGTAAACCCGGCAGCCGGGACTCATCTGCATCAGAGCGGGGATGTGGACAACAGTTTTTCAAAGAACTTACAGAAAGCAGAAACCAATACTAACAGCATCAACAAAAAAATATCTCTTAAAATTATGACCTTGAATAATAACCGTCAAAAAATCAACGACTGCCTGGGCAATCCCGTAGAAATCGGCATTGCAGTAATGTGGCGCGTTGTGGACACGGCAAAGGCAGTATTTGAAGTAGACAATTACAAAGAATACCTCTCCCTGCAGTGCGATACGGCGCTGAGAAATATTGTGCGAATTTATCCTTACGACACGGCTCCCGATGTGGATACCACCGGAGACGGTATCGCCGATGAAGGAAGCCTGAGAGGATCCAGCGAGATTGTAGCAGCCAGAATCCGGGAAGAAATTCAGAAAAGAGTGGCGGAAGCCGGACTGGAGATAATTGAAGCGCGAATCACCTACTTAGCTTATGCACCGGAAATTGCAGCCGTTATGCTGCAAAGACAGCAGGCATCCGCGATTGTAGACGCCAGAAAAATGATTGTAGATGGAGCTGTGGGAATGGTGGAAATGGCACTTGACCGCCTGAACGAAAACAGTGTCGTAGAACTTGATGAGGAAAGAAAGGCTGCCATGGTTTCCAATCTTCTTGTTGTTCTGTGCGGAAACCGTGATGCTCAGCCTGTTGTAAATTCAGGAAGCCTGTATTGATATGGAAGATCGTAAGAAAAAACAAATCCCACTGCGGCTGTCCGCAAAATTATATGACGCCATAGCAGCCTGGGCAGAAGATGATTTTCGTTCTGTGAATGGCCAAATTGAATATCTTCTGACCGAATGCGTAAAACAGCGGAAAAAGAACGGAAAATACGTTCCGGAAAATCTGGATGAGCCTTTTGAAATCGATATAAAATAAGGAATACCTCAACACATACTAAAAGAGGAGATTGTCCTGATTTATGGACAATCTCCTTTTTCATAAATTATTTTCCCAGAGTCATATAATCTCCGCTGTCAAGATCTGCTGCCAGATCATCACTGATTATCTGCACGCCGGTTTCACCGGAAAGGTCTGCAATCTCTTCTCCGTCATTTACGGTAGTATACGCGCCTTCTTTCCAGGTAAGTTTTACATAGCCGCTTCCTTCCGGGGATGGCACGATCAGATTTTTTCTTCCCTCTGTTGTGGTGTCTGATACATACACAGGAGGATTGATCAGGGTAAAATCCTGAAGGATTGTCAGCTCTCCGCCGTTGTCTTCCACAATTACAGCGCTGCTGCCGCCGCTGCCGCTTGTGTAAGATCCTACCAGCAGCGCAAAAATTTCATCCTTACCATCTCCGTTAAAGTCCACATAGTTGTAATAATATCTGGTTTCCTCCAGTTCCTCTTCCGGAATCATATATTCTTCTGCCACAAGTTTTTCCAGTTCCTGATTTTTTTCTTTTTCGGAATAAACAACCGTAAAGCCTTCTGCGCCTTCACCGCTTCCGTTTTGTGCTGCAGCGCTTTCTGTCTCCGCCGGGAGAACAATTTCTGTCTCAGTTTCTGTATTTGCAGGCGTCTCCGTATTCTTCATTCCACATCCTGCTGCCGCCATGGCTAATGTCAATCCGAATCCTGCTGTTAAAACATGTATTTTTTTCA
Source organism: uncultured Lachnospiraceae bacterium (assembly GCA_944381635.1). GTDB lineage: Bacteria > Bacillota > Clostridia > Lachnospirales > Lachnospiraceae > CALWLY01. The sequence goes on along the minus strand of CALWLY010000021.1, from coordinate 21,344 downwards.
TAATCTTCTCTCCTCCATCTATCTTAGAATAAAAATAATTTAAGCATTCCGGCAACAACGGAAACTGTCACAAGAATGTAAGAAATTGTAATGTGCTGCTTTCCCTTTGCACGGATGTGAACCACTAATCCGATCACGCTTAAAATTCCAAATGCCCAGGCAATCATCTGCTGTGCGATATAATTTGTCGGAAGACTGGTTGCTGCCCATGCTGAAATCAGCATCCCCCATACCGCCATAAAATAAAAGATACCTTTCTTCATACCGCCTTCCTTTAAAAGAAACATAAGCAGTATTCCTAAAACACTGATAACGCTCATGCTTACAAACATGAGAAAAAGAATTCCTAATGCCATATTGTTTTCTCCTTTCTGCATTTCCTCTTGATGTAAAACATCGTAACGCAATCCTATAAAGAAATTCTGCAGATAATTCTAAAGAATTCTAAAGTTCGCGGAACAGGGGCAGTGAAATTTCTATCTGAAAAGAATCTTCCGTTTCGGACACTTCCACCGTTCCTCCGTAGTTCTTCACGATTCCTTTCATGCTTGTCATCCCCACTTTATGGCTTTCCACGCCTTTTTCCGGAGCTTTCTTTTTATTTCTCTGGGTGACAACAAGGTTATCCTGAACCGTTTTTACGGCTAATTCCACCTTTACGGCAGGACTGGCGTATTTTTCCACGTTAGTGAGAAGATTATCAAAAATTCTTCTCATTTCATTGATATCCGCGTAAATCTGAAAGTTTTTGCACTGGCTAAAATCCAGCTCACAGACAAAGCTGTCTTCCAGACTTTCCTCCCATTCTGCCGCCATCTGTTCAATCAAAAGCAATCCGTTTTCCACCAGTTCCGGTCTTCTCATCTCTTTTCCCAGAAGCTGACCGGAAAGCACCTGTATCTGTTCCGCCTTTTTGTGGATCAGGGCAAAGCATTCCCGAACTTCACCTTCCTCAAACTGATTTTTATTTCCCATATACTCAGAATAGGAAAGTATCGATGTGAGAGGCGTACATATATCGTGAGACAGACTGCGGATCAGAGCCTCCCTTTCCTCTTTCAATTCCCGTTCTTTTCTCTGAAGCTCCCTCTGAGATTTTGACAGAAAGTTTATGCTTTCGGCCAGCTCGGCCAGTTCATCCGTACCCTCCACCTGAATCACAAAATCCATCTGGTTTTCCTGCAGCTTCCGTATTCCGTCCGTGATAAGAAGCAGATAAGATATTTTCTGTCCGAACAATACCAGAAACAGCACATGAAACAGGATGACGCAGGCCAGAAAACAGACGGTTTTCATCCAGGCATCAAGCGTTCTCTCCTGGATACTGGTCAGGACAATTTCTCTGGATTCCAGATAAGTATCGGCGATGGATGCCGATGTAAAGTCTAAAAACAGGAAAAAAAACACAGATATGATAAAGCTTAGACATATAAGTTCTACAATCTCAGCTTTCAGTTTTTTTCCTTTTCCCGACTCTTGTTTTTTATTCCACATAATATCCCTTTCCCCATGCGGTTTTTATATAACGAGGCGTTTTGGAGCTGTCGCCCGTTTTCTTTCTGATATTTTTGATATGTACCATAATCGTTCCGTCTCCCACCGCATCTTCCTGCCAGATGCTCTGATAAATGTTTTCCAGAGAAAAAATTTTACCCGGATGGGACATCAAAAGTTCCAGAATCTTATATTCCGTGTACGTAAGAACAATCCGCTCGCCGTTCTTTGTCAAAGTCTGACTGTCACGGTCCAGAACCAAATCTTTTAAAACCAGCGTATCTGCCTCCTTTTTTTCTTTTCCCAAAGGAGCCGGGGACGTATATTGCTGTACTCTTCGAAGCAGAGATTTTACCCGGATCAGCAATTCCACATTAGAGAACGGTTTGGGCATATAATCATCCGCTCCCGCCGAAAATCCCATCATCCGGTCCGATTCTCCCGAATAAGCTGTCAGAAACATGATCGGAGCCAAAAAGCGTTTTCTGATTTCCACTCCCGCCATATAGCCGGACATCTCCGGCATGTTCACATCAAGAATATACATGTCCACACTCTCGTCTGCCTTCTCCACGGCCTCCCGGCCGTTTTCAGCCAAAATCACTTCAAATCCTTCCTCTGTCAGCAGTATCGTAAGGATGTCCCGGATTTCTCTCTCATCATCCGCTACCAGAATTTTACTTTTTTTGTTCTCCATGCTTTCTCCCCTGTTCTTTTTGTGAATTCAAATTGCTGTTACTTTTTTGAGCCTATTATATTTGCAATGATAAACAAAGTCAACGCGAGTATTTTCCGGATAAAACAGCAACAGGAAAAAGGTCATACTTTTCCATGCCGCCATGAAAGGTATGACCTTTTATCCCTGAGATTTCTATATTTCTTTAATAAGGACACATTACAATAATTCTCTGCGGGGTTGTCTGAGGAGGTATACTGAATGTAGTCGTTGTATAGTAGACAAGGAGTTCTGAATTTCCGGGACTGCATAAGAAACGCTGGCCATTTGCGGTGGCGATGCTTGTAAACGGTCCGATGTTCAGTTCCAGCGAATCATCCTCAGCCCGAAGATTTTCATCAAAATAATTCAGCATTACATCCTGTTCTTTGCGCAGGGATGCAATCAGTTCCGCCTGATACTGGGGCGGAAAGATTGCGGGAGCAGGAAGGCTTGTGTCATAAAAAGCGGCAACCCTCATGCCTTTTCTCAGCCTGACATCATCGATCACTCTTGTATCCGGAGATACGACCATGTTTACCATCCCCGTATCTGTCTGTATGGAAATCATCTGGGTACAGCAGTTATCCCCTCTGCTGATATCCTGTATGATTCCTGTCACTTTTTCAAAATTTTCGTAATTCATACTCTGCCAAACCTTTTTTCTTTAAGGTATGCCAGCAGAAATCGGATGGTTCCCTTTTCTTTATATCTGATAGCTGACTGCTTCCACGCAGACAACGTCGTCGCTGTCTGCTTTTTCTTTTACAGTTTCAATGTTCAGACAATCTTCGGATACCAGACGAACGCTTCCCTCCTGTTCCCTGGTGCAGCAAATATTGATGCAATCTGTAAATTTCAACTTTCGGCGGATTAATTCCGGGGAAACATTTTCATCTATTTTAATATCCACACAATCTGCCACTTTCAGTGTTTCCTCCACATTTTCCAGCATATCTTTCGTTATCAGCACAGAAACTTCATCTGTAATCATAGAAGCGTTTTTCTTTGTGACAATCATTTTTCCCCAGTGTACGCAAATCTGCCGGAATTTTTCCTCGCATTCTTCTGCCATTTTTGCCGTTCCGTCCACATAGATCCATTTCATTCCTTCCAGAACTTCCGCCGTTTTCAGCTGCAGATTACCGTCAACCAAAAGACGCTCTCCGTTTGCCTGTGCAAATCCCGGTTCCAGACAACATTCCCCATTTTTATAGATCACTCCATCCGGTATCTGCATGATATCCGTAGTTTCATCGATCATTTCCACCGCCTGTTCCAAAAGACTTTCCGCAACCAGGGCGCCGCATTTTGCCCGCAGCTTAATCTGCTTATCCAAAAGGCGCTCCATTTGTCCCTCTTTGTTGTCAAGAATCAGAAGCTTTCCTGCTACATAGTAAAGAGCATCTTTCTTTGCTCTTAAAGCAAAAATCTTATCCAGGTTCAAATCCCCTTTGATCTTTACCGCATCTGCAGGATATCTCTCTTCACAGCCGTTTACCTGAAGTTTTGCCTGTGAAACAGACAGATCATCGGACAGTTCCACCACTCCGTTTACCATGATTCTGGCAAAACTGTCAAACGCCTCCTGCGCACCTTTTTGTACTTCAAGGCGCCCATTCACAATCAGAAACGCAAAATCTTTCTGAATATCATCTTTTCCGATGGAGTACTCCCCATTTTTGATGACAATTTTTCCATCATCCGGTATCGTCTCGATCATAACCGCATCTGTGCGCACATGATATTTTGCCAACAGTTCTCTGGATGCCTCTGACACAAAAAGGCAGACTGCCTGAATCGATACAGACTCGTATTGCTGTAAGATTTCCTCCTTCAAATTTCTTGCGTCACACATCACTGCTTTGATTTCCCATTTTTTCATAGTTTTCTTTCCTTTCTTTGTGTTCCTGTCCGGTCATTTCCTTATTTCTGCGATTTCCGGATAAAATTTTTTCAGTTTCTTTCTGGCTTCCAAAAGTTTTGCTCTCACAGCGGATGGGGAAATTCCAAAAATTTTTCCGATTTCCGTGGAGTCGTAGCCCGAAAAATACCGCAGGACAAACATTCTTCTCTCCTTTTCATCCAGAAAATTCAAAAGCTGGAGTACCTGAATCTTTCCAAAATCTTCCATCACCGCTTTTTCCTCTTCTTTGGCGCTTTCCATACGTTTCTGCTGCCTTTTCCGGTCTATAAAAATGTTTTTTGCCGTGCGGTAAAGCCATGCCCGGCACTGGCAGTCACTCATGCCTGAAAATGTGGAGGAATGTTCCATAGCGCGCAGAAAGCTTTCCTGAACAATGTCTTCTGCCTCTGCCATGCTTTCCGTCATTTTTCTCACAAACCAAATCAGCTCCTGGTAATACATCCCGTATAGTTTTTCGATCAATTTCCGTTCCTCCCAAAATCATATGTGCCACCAAATCATAGGACTGCAAATATTTTCCTGCCATATCCATATCCTCCGTTTCTTTTTTGAAAGCCGGCTTATTGGTTTCTTCACCCTGATAACGAACAGGAAGCACAAAGTGTTGGAATTATTTTAAAAAATTTCAAAAAAAATTTTTTCCCACCCCGTTTTTATTATTGTAGCCCCGTATTCTGTTAATGTAAAACAACAACAAACAAAATCTTAAAAAGAAAAGGAGAAAAAGTTATGATGAAAAATAATTGGAGAAAAAACATTACCCTGGCAGGAGCAGCAGCAATGATGGCAGCCGTTTTAGCAATTCCCATGACAGCACAGGCATCCGACGATGTAAGTACCGTACAGCGTGACACAGTCCGCGAAATCATTCGCCAGTACATGGGATTAAAAACAGAAGACATCAAAGACCTGGAAGTAGATCTGGATGACGGAATGTTCGAAGCGGAATTCCATGTAAACGGCCTGGAATTTGAATACACCATTTCTGCAAAAACCGGTCAGGTTTTAAGAGCTGAGCTGGGCGATGACGATGATGATGACAGATGGGACGACGATGACGACGACAGATGGGACGACGACGATGACGATGACAGATGGGATGACGACGATGACGACGACAGATGGGACGACGACGATGACGACGACAGATGGGATGACGACGATGATGATGACGATGATGATGATGACGATGATGATGATGACGATGATGATGACGACGATGATGACGATGACAGATGGGATGACTAATCTCTGTTTCCCACACACTTGCAATTCAAAACTTTCATCCTGACAATCGTTTCGCAGACAGACTGCAGAGTATTGGCTGTTAACCTTGTAAACGTCAAAAAATCAAGACTCTAAAATAAAATTTCCGGATGGCTTTCTTCTTCAGATCAATAGAAGATCAAAAGAAGAAGTCCATCCGGATTCTTTTGCTTCCGGAAATACTTTTTCAAAATAGATTCAGAAATCTTTTCCCGTTTTCCTGATTCGGGTGTTAAAAAATATTTCGCTCATGATACGCGCAATTACAGGTTTTCGCCGTTTTCTTCAATTACTTTTGCGTACCAGTAACCGGAATCTTTAATAATTCTCTCTTGTGTATTGTAATCCACAAACACAATTCCGAAACGGTCAAAGTAGCCTTTCGCCCATTCGAAATTGTCCATCAGGCTCCACTCAAAATAGCCGCGGATGTCCACGCCGTCCTCACTGGCTTTCTTTAACTGGCGAAGGTAGGTCTGCAGGAAATCGATACGGTTCGGATCATGTACTTTGCCGTCCACAGACACCCAGTCGTGGCAGGAAAGACCGTTTTCCGTAATATAAACCGGAAGTTTATATCTCTCATACAGGAATTTCGGTCCCCAGTACAGACATTCCGGAGTTACCGGCCACTGGATCGCTGTCTTGGGAAATCCTGTATAGCGGTCCACTCTTTCCGGTTTTCCGTCTTTTCCGGCACGGACTTCAAATCCGTTATAAATATTTTGTCCGTAGAAATCAAGAGGCTGATGCATCAGCTCCAGATCTTCCTTCGTAATTTCCGGCAGATAACGTCCGTATTTTTCTACCAGATCGTCCGGAAGCTTTCCTAAAATTACAGGATCTGACCAGAAGCTTACATTCCAGGTCCACTCTTCCGGATTGTCCGGGCAGGCAAACAGAAGCTTTCTTGCCGCTTCGATGTCTTCCGGTTTATCGCTGGCCGGATAGCACATGGTTCCTGTGGGAGCATATCCTATTTTAATATCTTTTGCCCCGTATTGACGCAGTGCCTTTACTGCCGCGCCATGAGCTTTTAAAACGTTTACCGCCATCTCAAAGGTATCACGGATGGGCGCATGAACGCCGGGAGCATGTTCCGCTGTGCGGTATCCGAGGCCGATAAAGCACTGAGGCTCATTCATGGTAAAGAAATGTTTTACCTCATCCGAAAAGTTCTCAGCAATCACTCTGGCATAATCTGCAAACCACTGTACACTGTCGGGATTCATCCATCCTCCCCTTTTATAAAGCTCATAAGGGTAATCCCAGTGGAAAAGAGTCATGTAAGGTTCAATTCCGTTTTCCACCATTTCATGGATGAGATTTTTATAATAAGCAATTCCTTTCGGGTTGATTTCCCCTGTGCCGCCCGGCATAATTCTGGCCCAGCTTACAGAAAAACGGTAAGCCTTGATTCCCAGCTTTTTCATAATAGCCACGTCTTCTTTATAACGATGGTACTGGTCGCAGGCTACATCTCCGGTATCTCCGTTGTAAACTCTTCCCGGCTCCTTACAGAACACATCCCAAATATTTAAACCTTTTCCGTCTTCATAAGCTGCTCCTTCCACCTGATAGGAAGCAGTGGCAGCGCCCCATACAAAATCATCACGAAATCCCATGTTTTTCTCTCCTTTTCCCTGTTGTGATACATGCAACTTTCTAAGCCCATTATATAGCAGGCTTTTCTTCCGCGTATATGGGGAAAATTAGAGATTTTTATCCAAAAAAATTTGTGACTTTTTTATCGTGCAAAAATATAATAAGAGTGCGCATCCACAGCGGAGCGTCATTTTTTGTAGTAGGAAAGTTCCTTTCCTATCATACAAAAAATGCTGCCGATAATTTTCGACAGCATTCTGTATTATTATAAAGATTTATTTAGATAAGCTTCCTGTTCCGGTGTCAGCACGTCAATTTTTTTGCCCAGGAAAGCCAGTTTTCTTGCTGCTACGTCTGCATCCACTTCTCTCGGAACATCGATGAGTTTCTCTGTCAGCTCACTTCCATGCTCCACAAGGTATTTTGCAGAAAGCGCCTGGATTGCAAAGCTCATATCCATGATCTCTGCGGGATGTCCGTCGCCGCATGCCAGATTTACAAGGCGTCCCTCGCCCAGCACAAAAATCCACTGTCCACCGGGGAGTTTATATCCCATAATGTTCTTGCGCATTTCTTTGGTTTCCACTGCAATCTCACGCAGTCCGGCCATATCAATCTCACAGTCAAAGTGTCCTGCGTTGCAAAGGATTGCGCCGTCTTTCATCACTGCAAAATCCTCAGCGTCGATGACTTTGTCGCATCCTGTCACTGTTACGAAGAAGTCGCCCACCTTTGCAGCTTCCACCATAGGCATTACTTCAAAGCCGTCCATTACTGCCTCGATTGCTTTTACAGGATCGATTTCCGTAACGATAACTTTTGCGCCCAGACCTTTTGCTCTCATGGCAACGCCTTTGCCGCACCAGCCGTATCCGGCTACTACTACATTTTTTCCTGCCACGATCAGGTTTGTGGTACGCATCACGCCGTCCCATACAGACTGGCCTGTACCATAACGATTGTCAAAGAAGTGTTTGCAGTCTGCATTGTTTACGCGAACCATGGGGAACTTCAGTTCTCCGGCACGGTTCATAGCTTCCAGACGGATGATACCTGTTGTGGTCTCCTCACATCCGCCGATAATACCCGGAATCAGATGCGGTAATTCTGTGTGAATCATATGTACCAGGTCGCCGCCGTCATCAATAATGATGTTCGGTCCAACCTCCAGTACGGCACGGATATGTGCATTGTATTCTTCCGGTGTGCTTCCATACCATGCATGCACTTCCAGTCCTGCTGCCACCAGAGCCGCAGCCACATCATCCTGTGTAGAAAGAGGATTGGAACCTGTCACATACATTTCGGCTCCTCCTGCTGCCAGGACCTTGCACAGGTAAGCTGTCTTTGCTTCCAGATGTACGGAAAGCGCGATTTTCTTTCCGGCAAAAGGTTTGGTTTTGGAAAACTCTTCTTCCAGCATACGAAGCAAGTCACAGTTTCTCTTCACCCATTCAATTTTCTGCTCACCGGAAGCGGTCAGGCTTAAATCTCTGATTTCACTGCTCATTCTTTCCTCCATTCCGAAGCGTATACACTGAGGAACGCAAGGCAAACTCCCGTCTGACCCTGCTCTGACAAAATTTGTGACGCTTCGGCACAAATTTCCGGTTGAAAATAAGCCGTTGGACCTATTTTCAGCTTTATTCCTCCCTATTTAACGATAGATACCCTATCTTGCAAGCTTTTTCCTATTTATGTTAGCAAATATAGTCCGTTCTTGCAACATGAAACAGCCATTTTCGGGCGTTTTCTTCCTGAAGAACTGTTCTTCCTGTTTCACGGGCATCTCTTTATTCGAGCTGTTTGTAGATTCCCTTTTATTCGTGTCCCGAAAGCCTGTTCCATTCCGGTTTGAGCATCCGATATTCCACCCGGTCACACATTTTTCCCTCAAACCAGCATTTCTCTTTCATATAAGCTTCCTTTATCATCCCGCACTTTTTCATTACTTTCTCGGATGCTGTATTTTCCGGGTTGCATCCTGTGGTGACACGGTACACACGATTCTCCTCAAAAGCAAATTGGAGCACTCTGCGCAGCGCCTCTGTCATATATCCCTGTCCCCAGTATTTTTTATGGCTGTAATATCCCAAATGGACAATTTTTCCTACCGGAGTCACTTCCAGCACCGTATAGCCAATCTCTCCGATCAGTTTCCCGGTTTCCCTCTCTTCCATTCGCAGGAAATAAAATTTCCGCTCCGGATTTTCCTGATCGGCGATTGCCTCCTCCAGATCTTTCTTCGACTCTTCCAGAGAATGTGTCATAATATCCGGAAGATAACGCATTTCCTCTCTGTCAGACATCAGTTTATGATGGGAGTTCAAATCCTCTTTTTCATAATCTCTTATCACCATACGCTCTGTCTGCAGGAAAATTTTCTCTCTTTTTTCCATAGCCCCTCCTTTTCACTTTTTCCCCTATCTGTTCCGGCTTTGTCTATTCCGGTTTTCTGGCAAATAAAGTTTCCATGCAATGCCTGTGAGGAACACTGTTGCTTTTACAGTCAAAAATCTCTTCCTTAAAGTCCTCAATATACCAGTCTGCATACAAAGTGAGCAGCTGTCCGGATACAAAAGTATCGTCGTCCCCGTCGGAATCCGGCGGCACCGGAATAAAAGGTTTTTGCACGAACACATTGACAGCATGGACGCCTCCCGGATTTGTATGTTCTTTGTAATGGGAGATCAGTTCTTTTTGGAGCTCGGGTCTGATGTGATGAAAAACGCCGGAGCTGTAAATAATATCATAATTTTCACTGAGCCGGTATTCCCGCAGATCGGCCTTGAAAAACTTTACGCAGACTCCTCTCGCCTCGGCAAGTTTCTGTGCCTTTTCCAATCCGCTCTCCGCCGCGTCAAAAGCTGTCACATCATAGCCGTTCTGAGCGAAAAACACAGCGTCTCTTCCCTCTCCGCATCCGATTTCCAGAAGACGGCAGGGTTTTTCAGGGTAAAACCGCTTCAGCACATCAAAACACATATCATTGGGCTTTGTTCCCCAGTAATAACCTTCCGTCTGGTATCTTTCTTCATAGGGAGTGATTTTCTTTTTTTCCGGCTGAAATCCAAGAAGGTAATCAATACTTGTTTCCAAAATCGCCGCCAGGGCAGGAAGCAGTGAAACATCCGGAATCGACATCTCATTTTCCCATTTGGATACTGCCTGAAAAGAAATTCCCAAAAGTCCTGCCAGCTGCTGCTGGGTCAGCTTTTTCTCTTTTCTCTTTGCCGCTATTCGGCTCCCTGTTTTTGCTATTTCTTCCATAATCATCTCCTGCCTTTCGACTCTGATAATACCTTACGTTGACTTAAGAATGCAATAACGGCCAGATTGAAGTTTTTCCAAAATTCAACCCGCAGTAGAATTTTTTACTCTTTTAAAATTTTGTATAAATTTTCTCCTAAAACAAGGAAACTTTTGTAAAAATTACACACAAACAGTTTGACTTACTATCTGCCATACATTACACTTAATGTGGAATAAAAAATCTGACAGTAAAAGATTTTACCTTCTCCACGAAACAGTACGCAGGACGGACTCTGAACGGAATGATCCGGGAGAAAATACCAATGTCATCCCATGACGGCAGAGTTATCCACATATATAAACACATATCCACATCTTATGCACAGCAAATTTTTATTTATACACGAAGTTATCTACATACTGTCACAGACAAACCGGAGGAATTTATGTTAGAAATAGGATCTATCGTATGGGGAGTTCATGATATATCCCGCGCCGTAAAGTTCTGGAGCGCCGCGCTTGACTATCAGTTAAAGTATCCGGCTTCCGACGACTGGGCAATTTTAATCCCCAAAAACGGAAACGGGATTCAGCTTTCTCTGAGTAAAGTCTCTTCCCCAAAAGCCCGGAGACATCATATGGATTTATTCACGCACAACCAAAAAGCAGAAGTGGAGCGGTTACTGGCACTTGGCGCCACAAAAAAAGAGTGGAATTATCCTCCCGGAGCCGACTATACAGTTCTGCAGGATCCGGACGGCAATCCCTTTTGTGTAGTTCAGCGGCCATTTTAAAGGTTAAAGAAATCATATCCATAAAGAAAAAGTTTCGGAGGTGTCCAGATGTTTGAATTATTTATAATCCTATTGGATTTATTCATGGCTTTGTTTATGTTTTTATTGGGCCTGTATTTTTACAAATCCAAGGGCAAGGCATCCAATCTCCTCACCGGCTACAATATGCGCCCTGATGAAGAACGGAAAAAATTCGACGAAGAAGCAATGTGCCATTCCTACGGCAAAAGGATGATGATCATGGCGATCCCCTTTCTGGCAGGAGCTGTCATCGATCTGTTCAAAGCCGGCGCAGGCTGCGCGCTGGCCTGGGGAATCTGGATCATTCTCCTGATTTCATTGCTCATAAAAAGAGTCCGGACAGAAAAATAGCACGGAACAAAAAAACAGGAATTACACCTGCAAAAGAAAGATTAGGGAGGTTATTTTATCATGAAACGAAACAAAGAAACGGAAGACATTTTAACAGAACGTTTTGGAAGGGACAGCCTGATTGCATTAGCCACGGTAGAAAATGAAATACCTTATGTCAGAACTGTAAACGCGTTTTATGAAGACGGAGCTTTTTATGTGATTACCTACGGACTTTCCAATAAAATGAGGCAAATCGAAAAAAATCCCATCGTAGCTATCTCCGGCGACTGGTTTACCGGACATGGAAAAGCTTTCAATTTAGGCTACTTTGGGAAAAGTGAAAATGCAGAAATAGCCGGTAAATTGAGGAAAGCCTTCGCAGAATGGATTGACAATGGACATAATGACTTCAGCGATATCAATACCTGCATCCTTTGCATTAAATTGACAGACGGCACTTTATTTTCCCATGGTACACGGTATGATATCGACTTTTAAAATCAAAATACAGGGGTGAATTTTTCAGTCATTGTGCTCCACAGGATGAAGCCCCTGTTTTCTTACTATTCCCATCTTTATTTTAAAGGGTTCTCTCTTCTCCGTGCTGAACATAAGCTTCAGCATTACCAGAACCGCCGCTATCGCAAAACCTAAAGATACCGCCGGATTAGGAACGAGCAGTCTCATGCCAAGGATGGCAAAAAGATAGGTAAAAAAGGTTTTGTGATAGTTTGGAGTAATATTTACCACCAGGGAAAAGAACAGGAATACACAGGCCAAAACCAGCACCGGACGCACATCCGGAAGCATACCCAACAGACAGCCGAAGGAAACAGCGATTCCTTTTCCGCCCTTAAATTTGTGGAAAATCGGTAAAACATGCCCGCACACAGGCGCCGCCAGAACAAGCGCCAGTCCCAGACCACCCGCATACGGGTTTCCATACTGATAGAAAAAGACCGGCAGAAATCCTTTGAGTAAATCACAGCAAAGCGTCAGGGTTCCGCAGAGAAATCCCCCATATTTAAACGCATTAAACGTGCCGGGATTTTTGTCCGTGCTGTCCGCCGTAATATCTTTCTTTCCGAAAAGTTTTCCAAAATACCTGGCAAACAGCAGACTGCCGCCCAGATAACCGATAATAATAAATAACAAAGTTCTCATCATTTCCCCCTCTTTCACATTTCTCCTACAAGGATTGACTCTTTCTATATCTTATAACTTTCTCTTTTCGTAAAAATAAATCCAAACTTATTTCTTTCTATAAGATATTATAACAACCTATCTGTCTGATGTCATTAGACCAAAAAAAGCACTCTGTTACATTTTTTCCCTTTTGGCAAAAAGTGTTACATTTGTGCTTATCCGGCATGCCCACAATCACCCCCTGAATTAATTTTTCAATTAACTTTCACACTTTTTTCACAAAATAATTAGCACTCACCTCTTGACAGTGCTAATAATGCGTGTTATATTACAGTTAGAACAAAGGAAAGGGAACAAAAAGGAGATGAAAAACCTGTAACCGTTTCGCCACATGTTTTCCGGCAGTTGGCTGAGTGGTCACAAAAATTTCCTTCCCTGACATTTCTGCTTTGAAAAAAAGCAGGCAATTTTTAAAAATGTTTTTTAAGAAAAGGAGAGATGACCTATGTTGATGCCTAGTATTTTTAGAGAGAACTTATTTGATGACTTTTTCGGTGATGCCTTCGGCAGTTACACAACCGCAGATCATATGACAACCGATGTAAAGGAAAACGAGCAGGGATATGAACTTGTAATGAATATGCCTGGCTATAAGAAGGAAGATGTGAAAGCAGAACTGAAAAATGGCTATCTGACCATCAGCGCTTCTTCCAATAAAAATATAGATGAAAAAGACAACGAAGGCCGTTATATCCGCCGCGAACGTTATTCCGGTTCCTGCAGCCGCAGCTTCTATGTAGGCGATCAGGTTACAGAGGAAGACATTAAGGCAAAATTTGAGGACGGCACGCTGAAACTTTTCATTCCGAAGAAAGAAGCAAAACCTGCTGTGGAAGATAAAAAATACATTGCTATTGAAGGCTAAAAAAGGGGAAATCCCCCTTCCGGAAAACAAAATCACAAAAATTGTGTTTTAAATAGATAAGCATAAGTTTCATATAGAAAAGGAGGAATGACTTATGTTGCTGCCCGATATTTTTGGAGAAAACTTATTTGATGACTTTTTTGGAGATTTCCCTTTCTGGGATGATAAAGAACAGAAAAAACTGGAAAAGAAGCTGTACGGCCGCAGGGCTAAAAACCTGATGAAGACAGATATCAAGGAAACAAGTAGCGCTTATGAACTGGTTGTTGATCTTCCTGGATTTAAGAAAGACGAAGTTCACGCTTCTTTGGAAAACGGTTATCTGACTATCAGCGCTGAAAAAGGGCTTGATAAAGATGAAACCGAAGAAAAAACCGGCCGTTATATTCGCCGCGAGCGTTACGCAGGTTCCTGCCAGAGATCTTTCTATGTAGGCGGAGATATCACGCAGGATGAAATCAAAGGCGAATTCAAGCACGGCATCTTAAGACTGACGATTCCGAAAAAGGAAGCAAAACCCGCAGTGGAAGACAAGAAATATATTTCCATTGAATGATAGGAGTTAGCGCTCCTGCATAACTTTCATACCTTGTGTAAAATGAACAATAAATTTTCCTCTCATGGAAAAAGAATCTCCTGTATCAAAGAGGCTGCAAATATCAGAACATCTGATTTTGCAGCCTCTTTTTTTATTTTATACAGCAGAAAAGTTCATTTTCTGTCGTACAAATAGATGCTCCGCTGTGGATGCGCACTTTTTTATTCATACCGCAATGCCTCGATCGGATCAAGCATTGCTGCTTTATTTGCCGGATAATATCCGAAGAAAATACCGATTGCCAGAGAAAATCCCACTGCCAGGGCGATACTGGAAACAGATGGGAAAGCGACAGCTCCCATCAGAGAGCTTCCCACATAACCAAGAAGCGTGCCGAGAATGATACCTATAACGCCTCCGATTAAGCAGACGATCATACTTTCCACTACGAACTGAATACGGATATTTCCGTTGGTAGCCCCCAGCGCCTTGCGCGTACCGATCTCTCTCGTTCTTTCTGTAACAGATACCAGCATAATGTTCATAACTCCGATTCCGCCTACCAGCAGGGAGATTCCCGCAATGACAGAAAGCGCTATGTTGATCGTGGACATAATGGAATCCATGGAGTCCAGCATAGTTTCCATGCTGATCGCCATAACCCGGTAGTCGTTATTATTGCTGTAGTAGCGATTCAGGAAATCAGAAGCCTGTGTGGCAAACACCGCGCTGTTATCGGCGGAGCTTGCGGAAATGGTAAAATTTCTGTAGCCCTCCGGTGCGTCTGCCAGTTTTTTGGCCGTAGTTACCGGTATATAAAGTGCGGTCTGTATGTTTTTCTCAGAGGCTGTGGAATATCCCATAGCGGAAGCTTCGTATTCGTAGACACCGATAATATTAAAAGCATAAATTTCATCACCGATGTGAACAACCACTTCCTGCCCCAGCGCCTCTTCTATATTTCCGTCAAACATATTGTTGACCAGTTTATCGGAAACAACAGCCACGTTTCTGTTGCCGTCCATATCCCTGTCCTGAAAATCTCTTCCCCTGATAAGGTCAATGGAATTGACATCCAGATAATCCGTATTCACACCGGAAATTGTCACGTTAGCATAATCCCTGCCGGATTTGGCCTGTCCTGCGCCCACACTTTCTGAAAGACTGACCCCTGATATCTGATAAGGAAATCTTTCCTGAAGCGCTTCTATCATTTCCTCTGTAATCAGATTTTCTTCCTCGATTTCTCCCCCCATCATGGTATTTGCCAGATATTCGTCCTCTCTTTCCTGAAGAGATACCATAATATTGGAAGCTCCCAGCGACCCCATTGTTTCTGTAACTGTATCTGAAAGTCCATTTCCCACAGTGAGGATTCCGATTACAGATGCTATACCGATGATAATGCCAAGCATCGTAAGAAGGGCACGCATTTTGTTGGCTCTGAGCCCTTCCCATGCCAGACGGATATTTTCCATAAGATTCATACAACCGTCACCTCACCGTCTCCGTACAGGATTCCGTCCTTCATAGTCAGAATCCGCCCCGTTTCCTTTGCCAGCTCATTGCTGTGTGTGATCAGAACTATGGTCTTGCCCTGCTCTTTGTTCAGCTTATGAAAAAGATCCATGACCATTCTTCCGGTCCGGCTGTCCAAAGCTCCGGTAGGCTCATCTGCCAGAATGATCGCCGGATCGTTTGCCATGGCTCTGGCAATGGCAACTCTCTGTTTCTGTCCGCCGGAAAGTTCGTTGGGCTGATGATACATTCTCTCTTCCATGCCAACCATTTTTAAAAGTTCCTTTGCACGGCGCGTCCGCTCTCTCTGGCTGATTCCTGCATACATCATGGGAAGTTCCACATTTTTAAGAGCGTTGGTCCTGGGAATCAGGTTAAAATTCTGAAAAACAAAGCCGATTTTCTGGTTGCGGATCTGAGAAAGTTCGATGTCCTTTGCCTTTTCGATTACCACATCGTCAAGCATATAGCTTCCTTCTGTAGCCCGGTCTAAAGCCCCTATAATATTCATAAGAGTGGATTTTCCCGAACCTGAGGCCCCCACAATGGCCACAAATTCTCCTTCCCACACAGATACGTCAATTCCATGCAGGATTTCCAGTTCATTGGGCGCTCCGATATAAAAACGTTTTACAATTCCTTTCATCTGAATGATTGGTTTTTTAGTTTCTGCCATTTGGAAATCCCTGTTTCATCCTTTCTTCTGTCTAAGCTGCCGACTGCGTTTAATTCATCGGAACCCCGTACATACTCATCGTCTGCTGTCTTTCTGTCAGCACGACCTCCTGTCCCAGGAGAGCCTGGTATTGATCCGGTTCATTTACAACCCGGAGTCCTTCTTTTACGCCTTCTCCCTCAACTGCGATGTTCAGATCGTTTTCCATTCCAGGAGTTACCGGAAGTTCTTCCAGCAGATAGTTTCCGGATTCCTGTTCTGTGAGAACCATAATGCAGCTTTGTCCCTGTGCATTGGTATAAACCGCATCATAGGGAACGGCCAGCACATCTTTTTGTTCTTCCAGTATGTAATTTAAGCGGACACTCATACCAATACGAAGTCCGGTATCCTCGGAATCCACTTTTACTTTGGTGGCAAATTCAATATCTCCGGTAGTATCCGTATCACCCTGCGCGTTTTTGTTGGATGTAGGCGCAATCGATGTGATAGTTCCCTGGTAAATTTCATCTCCGGTGGCATCGGAGCGAATGGTAACAGGCATGCCCACCTCTACATTTCCGATGTCATACTCTTTTACGGATGTCTCCACTTCCAGGTTATCGATGTCTTCGATAACAAACAAAAGTCCTGCTGCCGGTGAACCTACGGTTGCATAGACTGCAGTAACGGTTCCGTCCACGCCTGCCTTCACACTTGTCTCTCCAAGTTCTTCCTCAAGCTGAGCCAATTCCAGCTCGCTTGTTGCATGGTCTGCGCTCAGTTTTGCAGTTTCCAGACTGTTATAGCTGGAAGTAAAGGCTGTCTCTGCGCTGGCTGCCGTAGCGTTAAAGGACTGAAGGGCTGACTGATATGCCTCATAAGCATTGTCCACCGCCACTGCATAATCTGCCAGTGTATTGTCTGCACTGCGGTAAGCTGCCTCTCTGGATTTTACCGCGGAATCATAACTTACCTGAGCGGTCTCCTTAGCTGTCTCCGCCTGCTCCAAAGCCTTCTTAGCCGCCTCGTACTCAGCTTCCAGCGTTTCTCTATTTATTACGGATTCTCCGCCGGAAGCTGCCAGTGCAGCTTCGTATTCAGCACGCGCGTTTTCAACTGCCTGTCTGGCCTGTTCCAGTTCTTCTTCCGCCGTTTTTAACTTTGCTTTTGCATCGTCCAACTCCTTCTGAGCTTGTGTCAATTCGTCTGTATTTTGAGAAGACTGTCCGCTGTTGTCAGAAACACTGCCTCCATCCGCTTCGGAAGCTGAATTTTTAATACTGTCAACTTTTTGCTGAGCCTCATTCTGTGCTTTCTTAGCTTCCTCAAGTTCCTTTTCTTCTGAATTCAAGGTTCTCTGAGCATCTTCGTAAGCCTGACGGAGTGTCTCGATCTCTGCTGAATCGGTTCCGTCTGACGGTGTATATTCATCCAGTTTTCTTTTTGCCTCATCTCTGGAATCTTTGGCGGAATCATAGGCATCCTGCGCGGACTCAAGATTCAGTCTTGCCGTCTCCACCGCAGAATCCTGAGCAATCAGCGTGGAATTTAAACCGTCTTTTTTGCTGGCATAATAGTCATCATAAGTTTTCTTTGCCTTTTCCCAGTTATCATAGGCGGTACGCACACTGGAGCGGGAACTGATCACGCTGGAGTTTTCATCTTTCTCCAAAGCTTCCTTTGTGGAATTAAAGCTGTCCTGAGCCGTTTTTACCTGCTGATCGGAAGTTTTCTGAGCCGTCTTGAGGGCAAGCTGTCTTGATTCAATCTGGTCTTCCAAAGAACTGCTGTCCAGCTTGCAGAGCACGTCATTGGCGCTGACCTGATCTCCCACTTCCACAAAAACTTCGTCTACCGGATAGCTTAATGTTGTATAGACATAGTGAGAGTTCTGGCTCTCCACCGTTCCCGTGGCGCTTACCGTATTTTCCATATCCGACTTTGCCAAAACCGTCGTATCGTCATAGGTAAGTACCGGAACATTGTCTCCGTCTCCTCCCTGAGCCCAGATAATCGCTGCCGCTCCGATCACCACAACTGCTGCCGGGATAATAACTTTCTTTTTTTCAGGAATTTCAGTTTTTCTTTCCAAGCAAGATTTTTCAATCGTTTATCCTCCTATAAATTTTTTTATAGAAACAAATAAAATACAACAAATTGCTTTATATCATAGCACTTGAAAATAAACTGAAAAAAAACTTTTTATTTTTTTGTGGGAATTTTCACTGTAAATTCAGCTCCTTCCCCCAGATGGCTGCTGCATGAAATCTCTCCTCCGTGCAATCGGATGATCGTAGCTGCAATGGTAAGCCCCAGGCCGTTCCCCTTAGTGGCATGAGAGACATCTCCCTGATAAAACTTGTCAAAAATGTGCTTTCTGGCTTCCTCCGAAATTCCACAGCCGTTATCCTTTATGGTGACAATGACTTCTTCTTCCACTCCAGATTCATCCTGCCTGTTATTTCCCTCCGGAACTTTTATCATGGAAACCTCTATCTTCCCGCCTTCCCCGGTAAATTTTACCGCATTATCCAGCAGATTCATCCATACCTGACTGAGAAGTTCAGGATTTCCAGTCACACAGACATCTGAAATGTTGACAGTCAGTTCCTGTTTTTTCTGAGAAATTTTCTGTTCCATCAGCAAAATACACCGACGGAGCTGTTCTCCCAGATTAAATCGACTGGTTTCTGTCAGTATCGTCTGTTTTTCAATTTTGGAAAGATTTAAAACGTTGGTGGCCAAAGTAGAGAGTCGGGAGGATTCTTCAATCACAATATCCAGATATTCATCTCTCTCCTCTTTGGTTAAATCGTCACATTTTAAAATTTCCGCAAACCCTTTGATGGAACCGATGGGAGTCTTGAACTCATGGGAAAAGTTGTTGACAAAATCTTCCCTTAAAACCTCCAGACTTCCCAGTTCCTCCGCCATCCGGTTAAAACTGTCAGACAGTTCCACCAGCTCATTCATATGATTTAAGGATAACCTGACGCTGAAATCTCCCGCCGCCAGTTGATTCATCGCCTTTACCAGCCTGTGCAGAGGCTTCAGAAAATACGGGACGCAAACGGCAGAAATTATCGTGCCCAGCACAATACTTGCCAGCATGGGAACTAAAATCAGCATCTGCGGTTTTAAAGACGTTGTAACATCCACAATTCCTGTTGAAAAAAGAAAAAGGGCAGCCGCAACAATAATAACCGCTGTGGAAACCAGAATCAGAAAAATAAAAAGAGAAAGCAGTGTCGATATACTGACCCACTTCCATCTTCGTCTTGCGCTTCCCTGTGTTCCGTTCCCACACATTCTGCTGCCTTGCTTTCCGTTGGAATCTGTCTTCATGCAAATGCCTCCTGTTTTATTCTGCATCCACTTTTTTTACTGCTTTATATCCAAGCCCACGTACTGCCACCAGCTCAAACTCCGGATAATTTTCAAATCTGCGGCGCAGCCGGTTGATATGTACATTGACGGTAGTATCTGTGCTCTCCGTATCACTTCCCCATATTTCATCCATCAGCTCAATTCTGGTGAAAATACAGTCCGGATAGGAGAGAAGTTTGTAAAGAAGATAAAACTCTTTTTGCGGCAGCGTCTGTTTCTCTCCCTCCCTTGTTACGGTCAGAGCATTATAATCCAGCTCCACTTTGCCAATCACCAGTTTTTTCTCGCTGATAATACGGGAACGGCGCAAAAGTGCCTTAATACGCAGAAGCATCTCTTCCATATCCAGAGGTTTTGTCATATAGTCGTCGGTTCCGGACAAAAATCCCTGCTTTTTGTCTTCCGGCAAATGCTTTGCTGTAGCCATGAGAATGGGAATCATGCAGTTATTTTCTCTCAAAGTTTTGGAAAACTCATAACCATTCATCTCCGGCATCATCACATCCAGAATAATCAGATCCACATGGCAGGAATCCATTTTTTCCAGCGCTTTTTTCCCATTATCTGCCAGCACTACCTGGTAGCCGTTCCTCTTTAATACAGCCTCCAGAAGTCTCTGCATATGTTTGTCGTCTTCCACTACCATAATCTGAAACATACTTCCACTCCTCTTTGTCAGACAATCACATTTCTCTCCTTGCCGCTAAGAAACGCTTCTATGTTTTTACAGGTCTCGCTGACGCAGCGTTTTCTGGCTTCTGTACTCGCCCACGCCATATGCGGTGTCAACAGCAGTTTTTCCGGGCAGCTGACATGTAAAAGGGGATGGTCTTTCGGCATCGGTTCTTTTCCAAAAACATCAAGAGCCGCACCGCGAATTTCTCCCTGCTCTAGAGCTTTTGCCAGATCCTCTTCCTGTACAATCGCCCCTCTGGCTACGTTAATCAAAATCGCATCTTCTCTCATCTTTTCAAAAGCACTGCAATTCATAAGATAACGGGTCTTTTCATTCAACGGACAATGCAGGGACAAAATATGGGATTTGGCAAGCAGTTCTTCAAAGGAGACCCGATTGTAATCTTCCTCTCTCTCTTTTCCCGATGTGGAATAATAGACAACATGACAGCCAAGAGCCTGGGCAGTGCCTGCAACTTTTCTTCCTATGTTTCCCATACCTACGATTCCCCAGGTCTTTCCATCCAGCTCATAAAAAGGGTGCCCGAAATGGCTGAATCTTTTCTGACTGGAATAACTGCCGTTTTTTACATAAGCGTCATAGTAAGACAGATTTTCCAGAAGAGACAGCGCCATTCCAATCGTATGCTGTGCCACAGACGCGGTGGAATAATCCTGCACATTTACAACACGTATGCCCCTCTTTTTGCAGTACTCTACATCCACATTGTCATAGCCGGTGGCAAACTGACAGATCAGCCGCACTTTGTCCGCTTCCTTCAAGGTGGATTCGTTCATAGGGCTTTTGTTGGAAACTATGATATCAGCTTCCCTGACTCTCTCCGCCACCAGTTCATCCGGTGTGTTATTAAAAAATTCCGCCTGCCCGTATTGGAAAAAAGCGTCCACGGAAACATCCTCACCTACGCTCATTCTGTCTAATACTACTATTTTCACCCTTTTCTCCTCCGTTTCTTTCAAAAGAAATCTCACAGTGCGATCTGTTATTTTTATGGGGCTGTCGCACTAAGTGATTAGTGCGATGACCCTCTTTTCTTTCCCAATAAACCAAATGCCGGGCTAAACAAAG
>CALWLY010000020.1 GCA_944381635.1 uncultured Lachnospiraceae bacterium | reverse complement strand
TTAGAAAAGCGAAAAGCAGATGCAGGGTTTCATAACCCCATCGGTGCCTTTCGCAGAAAGGCGGATTATAGAAATGATAAAAGCAGGAATTATCGGAGCAACAGGATATGCGGGAGGAGAACTGGTCCGCATTTTGCTGGGACATAAGGATGTGGAAATCAAATGGTATGGCTCTAAAAGCTACATTGATAAAAAATACAGCGAAATCTACCAGAACATGTTTGAACTGGTGGAGGATGTGTGCCTGGATGACAATATGGAAAAGCTGGCCGATCAGGTGGATGTGATTTTCACCGCGACGCCCCAGGGATTTTGCGCTTCGCTGCTGAATGAGAAAATTTTATCCCAGGTGAAGATCGTGGATTTAAGTGCGGACTATCGGATCAAGGATGTACAAACTTACGAAAAGTGGTATGGAATAGAACACAAATCACCTCAGTTTTTGGAAGAAGCGGTGTACGGGTTGTGTGAGATTAACCGCGAAAAAATAAAACAGGCAAGACTGGTGGCCAATCCCGGATGCTATCCCACCTGCTCTGTTTTGTCTGTCTATCCTTTGGCAAAAGAAGGACTGATCGATTTATCTACCCTGATCATTGACGCCAAAAGCGGAACCTCCGGGGCGGGACGGGGAGCCAAAGTGGCCAACCTTTACTGTGAAGTCAATGAAAATATCAAGGCATATGGCGTGGCAAGTCATCGCCATACGCCGGAAATCGAGGAGCAGCTTTCCTATGCTTCGGGAGAATCTGTGGTTTTGAATTTTACCCCTCATCTGGTTCCCATGAATCGGGGAATTCTGGTGACAGCTTACGCGAATTTGAAGAGAAGAATCGACGAAAACGGTTGTCAGGTTTTGCCCACCGAGGAAGAAATCCGGGAAGTTTACCGCAAATACTATGAAAAGGAAAAATTTGTGCGCTTTTTAAATCCCGGAGTCTGCCCGGAGACCCGTTGGGTGGAGGGCAGCAATTATGTGGATGTAAATGTCAGGGTTGATGAGCGGACCGGAAGAGTTATCATGATGGGAGCCATGGACAATCTGGTCAAAGGGGCGGCCGGACAGGCTGTCCAGAACATGAATCTTTTGTTTGGACTGCCGGAGGAGGAAGGACTTCGCCTCGTTCCCATGTTCCCGTGATTGTGAGGGATAAAAGCTGGTTTTTATAATGGAAAGCGCGTTATGTTTGGGAAAAGCGTTCCTGACAGAAATAAGAGATAACAATAACAAAAATTTATAGAATCCTTATTTTTTATCATTACACTTTATTTGACGGGTGTAGTAAAATAAAAGTAACATCGATAGTGCGCCGGCAAAGGCGGTCGTGCTGTCGAAGGGAAAGATAAGGGTGTGAAGGAGCGGTGTGAAAGGAAGAGGAAGATGAGTCGGAATCAGGCCTGACACCGCTTTTTTTATACAATAGAAAAGCTCCTTTCCTGTTGTATAAAAAAGACGCTCCGCTGTGGATGCGCACACTTTTTTAAAAACTATTGCAAAATGTAAGAAAAGGGGTTGAAGGAACATGGCATCAGACAAAAAGATTTTGATTATCGGCGGGGTTGCCGCCGGTACAAAGGCTGCGGCTAAGCTTAAGAGAATGCTTCCGGATGCGGAAGTGACCATTATCACAAAGGGAAAGAATATCTCTTATGCGGGATGCGGTCTTCCCTACTATGTGGGAAATGTGATTCCGGATAAGGAATCTCTGATTGTAAACACACCGGCAAAATTTGCGGCTCTCACAGGGGCACAGGTCTTAACCGAAAGAGAAGTGACCGCCCTGGATGCTGAAAATAAGACGGTACAGGTAAAAAATATCCGCAGCGGAGCGGAGGAATCTTATCAGTATGACAGCTGCATTCTGGCGGTGGGAGCATCTTCTGTAGTGCCGCCGCTTCCCGGCGTTACGCTTCCCGGTGTCTTTACCATGCGTACACCGGATGACGCCATCGAGGCGAGAGAATATCTGAAAGAGAACGAAGCAAAGCGCGCGGTTGTAGTGGGAGGAGGTTTTATCGGCCTTGAAGTGGCAGAAAACCTGCTTGCACAGGGAATGTCCGTGACAGTGATCGATATGGCTCCCCAGATTATGCCCGGCTTTGATATAGAAATGGCAGACTTCGCAAAACGTCATCTGGAGAAAAAAGGAATCCGGGTTCTGACGGAAGTGAAGATGGAAGGCATTTCGGGCAATGGAAAAGCGGAGGGAGTCCGGACAGACAAAGGTTATCTGCCGGCAGATCTTGTAATTTTGTCCATGGGAATCCGTCCCAATACAGCATTTTTAAAAGACACGGGAATCGAGATGGAAAAGGGAACGATCCTGGTGGATGATAAACTTAAGACATCCCTTCCGGATGTGTATGCGGCAGGAGATTGTGCGATGGTGACAAACCGTTTCACAGGAAAGCGTCAGTGGTCACCTATGGGATCCTCTGCAAACATGGAGGGACGGACTTTGGCACAGGCTTTCGGCGGACAGGACGCTTCCTATCCGGGTGTTCTCGGCACAGCGGTTGTGAAGCTGCCGGAATTAAACGGAGGACGCACCGGTATGAGCGAGGAAGAAGCCAAAGCCCAGGGATACGATGTGATAAGTGCCCTGACTGTTACGGATGACAAGGCTCATTACTATCCGGGAGCTTCCTATTTTGCCATCAAACTGGTAGCGGACAGACAGAGTCATAAGCTGCTTGGCGTTCAGGTACTTGGTCCCGGTGCGGTGGACAAAATCACAGACATCGGTGTTTTAGCTCTTTCCATGAATGCGTCTTTGGAACAGCTGCAGAATCTGGACCTGGCTTATGCCCCTCCGTTTTCCACGGCAATCCATCCGTTTGTGACAGCAGTGAATGTGCTGCTCAATAAGTGCAGCGGTGTTATGGACAGTATGACAGCCGGCGAGTATTTAAGAGGTGAGGCGAAAGATTACCGAATCATCGACGTAAATCCTGCGGGACCCACCATACCGGGCGCAGCTTATGTGGATTTATTGAAGGTAAACGGAGACATTCCTGGTATCGGAAAAGAGGAAAAGCTTCTGTTAGTGTGTGCAAAAGGAAAACGTGCTTATCTATTGCAGAACCGGATGAAGCATTTTGGCTACACAAATACAAAAGTTTTGGAAGGAGCTTCCTTCTTTAATGTAGTGAAAGCGGGGACAAATTCTCAGGGCACGACGATAAGCCAGGAGGACATTACGAGAGTGAAAGCTCTTGGCTTTTTACATAATAAAGGAACCAACAATTTTAATGTGCGTATCATCACAAGAAACGGAAAAGTGACGGCAGCGGAGCATCGCCATATCGCAGAAGCGGCGGAGCGATTCGGAAACGGACAGATTGTTATGACGACCCGTCTTACGGTGGAACTTGTGGGAGTTCCCTATGATAAGATTGAAGAACTTCGCGCTTTTCTGGCAGAAGGCGGACTGGAAACAGGAGGAACCGGTTCCAAGGTGCGTCCTGTGGTGTCCTGCAAGGGAACGACCTGTCAGTATGGTCTGCTTGACTCCTATGCGCTTTCCGAAAAGATCCATGAGAGATTTTACCATGGATACGGCAGTGTGAAGCTGCCTCATAAATTCAAAATTGCGGTGGGAGGCTGTCCGAATAACTGCGTGAAACCGAATCTGAACGATTTCGGTATTGTAGGACAGAGGATTCCGGCTTTTGAGACAGAAAAATGCCACGGCTGCACAAAATGTCAGATAGAGGCTGTCTGCCCTATGAAGGCCGCAAAAGTGGTGGACGGTGTTCTTACGATTGACAAGGAAAAATGCAACAACTGCGGTCGCTGCGTAGGAAAATGTGTGTTCCATGCCATGGATGAGGGACGCTATGGCTATAAAGTTTACATCGGCGGACGCTGGGGCAAAAAGACTGCCCACGGAAAAGCGCTGGATAAGATTTTTACCAGCGAAGAGGAAGTTCTGTCTGTACTGGAAAAAGCAATCCTGCTGTTCCGGGAACAGGGAAATACAGGAGAACGTTTTGCAAACACCATCGAGCGGCTTGGATTTGAAAATGTACAGCGTCAGCTTTTAAGCGATGATATTCTTGCAAGAAAAGAGGAAATCATCGGAGCAAAACTTCATCTGAAAGGCGGAGCCACCTGTTAAAGAAAAGGGCGTCTGAGAGTAATTATGGTACATAGAATCCTGCAAAGCAGGATTCTCCGCCTGCGGCGGGTCGCTTTGCGACACTTTCCGCTCCGCCGCAGTGCGATTTTTTCCTGCTGCATAAAAAAGGGATTGGCAAAATAGCATATTGCTTGTAAAGTAAGAGGAGGGGATACTGCCGCAGAGAAGACTTGGCAGCATCCCCTGTATATCGTGTCGGAAAAACGACCGGGAGAGAAAAAGAAAAAAGAACAGCGAAAAGAGAAATAGGTATGGAATGTATCAGTATCAGCTATAAACAGGCGCCGCAGGAAGTCAGACAATACTTTTCCTTTTCCGAAGAAAGAGAAAGGGAAATTCTGGAGCAGGCAAGAGCAAGAGGTATCAAACAGTGTGTTCTCATAAGCACCTGTAACCGTACAGAACTTTACATGGGAGGAAACGGGGAGAATTTTCATCAGGCGGAAGGTCTTCTGGCGGAAGCCGGAGGCATGAAAGCGGAAAACATGATGAAATATTACCACAGATATCAGGGAAAGAAGGCAGCAGTGCATCTTTATCAGGTGACCTGCGGCATGGATTCCATGGTAATCGGAGAAGACGAGATTCTCGGGCAGGTTCGCAATGCCTATGTCCTGGCAAAAGAAGAAGGAATGACAGGATATGAGCTGAATACAATATTTCAGGGGGCATTGGCCTGTGCGAAAAAAATAAAGACAGATACGGAGATTTCCACATCTTCCGTTTCCACGGCAACTCTTGCAGCCAACGAAGTGTTCAAATGGGATGCTGGTGAGGGCAGTGAAGCCAAAAAGACCGTTCTTCTCATTGGCAGCAGCGGACGGATCGGAGGCATTGTGCTGAAAAATCTGTTAAGCAGAGAAGACATCAGAGTATTGGCTACCACCAGGGTTCATAACGGCAAAATCAGAGAGGAAAACGGCAGAGTCTGCAACGTGCCCTACCAGGACAGATATCAGTATTTAAAGGAAGCGGATGCGGTTATCTCCGCTACGTTAAGTCCCCACTATACTTTGACAGGCAAAGAAGCCAAAGAAGCACTCCAGGGCGAAGGAAACGAAACACAGTCCGCAAAGAAACGTCTGTTTCTGGATCTGGCGGTTCCCGCTGACATTGACAGGGAAATCGGGAAATTTCCCGGCTGTAAGCTGATTACGATGGATGATTTTGAAAAACTGGCAGAGCAGAACAATGAAAAAAAGAAGCAGGCAGTGGAGGATGCCAGACAGATCCTTTGGGAGGAACTGGAAGAACTTTCCAAGAGCATGCTGTTTCACAATGTGGTTCCGCGAATGGAAGGATGGAAGGATAAATTCGGAAATTATTCCTTTGAAAAGATGCTTTACTACCTGAAAGAGCATTTGGACAGCAGTTCACTGGAAGCTTTGGTCCGCGCACTGGATGAGGAAAAATAGAGCCGGAACAAAAGCGGCAGGAACCAATCGAAGGGATATTTCGATATTTTGTCTGAATTGTCCGGATATGGAATGGATTGGATAACTGAAAGAGAAAGGAACGACAAAGGATGGGACATTTTCCCTTTTTTGTAGAATTGACGGGAAAGACAGTACTGGTTGTGGGCGGAGGAACTGTGGCGGCCCGCAAAATTGAAAAGCTTCTGGATTTCGGAACAAAGATTTGGGTAATTGCTCCGGAAATTTCAGAGGAAATTTTGAAAATGAAAGAAAGTCAGGACAAAAAAAATGACAGCGGCAGTTTGCCGGACGGGTGCAGCACGTTGCATTTGGAGAAAAGAGAGGCGAAGCCTGAGGATATTGTTCTGGCAGATGCAGTGATCGCTGCCACGGACAGGGAAGAAATCAATTCCTGGATAAGCCTGGAATGCAAAAAGCAAAACAAACCGGTCAACGTGGTGGATGACAGAGAAAAATGCACTTTCTTTTTTCCGGCTTTGGTAAAGCGGGGAGCCCTCACTGTGGCTGTGGGAACAGACGGAAAAAGTCCTGTGGCTGCCTCCTATACAAGAAAGAAGATCGAAAAGCTTCTGCCGGAAAACATGGGAGAGATTCTGGAGCTTTTGGGATGTCTGAGAGAAGAAATTCTAAAGGCGGGAGGAACCCAGAAGGAGAGAGCGGCTTTTTTAGAATTCCTTTTTGAACAGGCTATGTGTCTGCCTGAACAGACAAGAGAAGAATGGCTGAAAGAGCAGACAGAAAACTGGAAAAAAGAGAGAGGAGAATCGTTGGGATGAAGATCCGGATCGGAACGAGAGGAAGTAAGCTGGCACTGTGGCAAACCGAGTATGTGGCCAGAGAAATAGAAAAAAATAATCCCGGCGTGGAGACGGAAATCATCGTGCTTCACACAAAGGGAGATAAAATTCTGGACAAACCCCTTTACGAAATCGGAGATAAAGGGTTGTTTGTATCGGAGTTTGAGCAGGCTCTTTTGGAGGACAGGATCGATCTGGCAGTGCACAGCGGCAAGGATCTTCCCATGTGCCTGGCCAAGGGACTTGCGATTCTTGCGGTGCCAAAGCGGGCGGACGCCAGGGATGTGCTTGTGACGGTAAAAGGAAAGAAACTGGAGAAAGACAGCAAAGCCGTGATCGGAACGGGAAGCAAGCGCCGTCAGGAGATGGCAGGAACCTGTTATCCGAAAGCGGAATTTAAGCTGATCAGAGGAAATGTGGATACCCGCTTGAGAAAATTAAAAGACGGGGAGTATGACGGCATTATTCTGGCCAAGGCAGGACTTGACCGTCTTGGAATTACAGAAAGAGAAAAAGACAATTTCGAATTTCTTGCACTGGAAACCGGGGAGATGATACCGGCAGCCTGCCAGGGAATCATCGCAGTGGAAGGAAGAAAAGGCT
Source organism: uncultured Lachnospiraceae bacterium (assembly GCA_944381635.1). GTDB lineage: Bacteria > Bacillota > Clostridia > Lachnospirales > Lachnospiraceae > CALWLY01. Next base: position 60,553 of record CALWLY010000020.1, on the reverse strand, counting down.
GGGAACATACGGCAGTTGTGGAAAAAATCCAGCACGAAAAGACCCGTATCGCTTATGACGCGGAGCGTCTGGCACTGGAACTGATGCAGGCAGACTGCAGCTGCCCGGCGGCCGCTTATGTGAGAGAAGATAAGGACGGTACGTGGAAAGTTTCCGCCATGTATGGGAAAAAACGCTGTGAAAGAGAAGGAAGTAAAGAACAGATTGCCCAGATGGTGGAAAGTGCCGTGAGAGAAGTCAAGCCGGACAATGAAACGGCAGATAATAAAATAGAAGATAATAAAACAGCAGAAAGTAATACAGCAGATAGCAAGACACCAAATGATAATACAGCGGATAATAAGACAATGGCTGGCAAACCCGGAGGGGAAAATTCTTTATCAAAAGAATTAAAAGGAGTTTCTCTGGTGGGAGCAGGATGCGGAGGAGCGGACTGGATCACGGTGGCAGGAAAAAAACGTCTGGAACAATGCCAGGTTCTTGTCTATGACAGTCTGGCTTCCGAAGAATTTCTGCAGATGGTTCCCGAGGACTGTGAAAAAATTTATGTGGGCAAGCGTTACGGTCACCATGCCATGAAGCAGGAGGAAATCAACGCTCTGCTTGTAGAAAAAGGACTGGAGGGCCGGTATGTGGTGCGCCTGAAAGGCGGAGATCCTTTTGTGTTTGGCAGAGGCGGAGAGGAACTGATCGAGCTTGAGAAAGCCGGAATTCCCTGTGAGGTGATTCCGGGTATCACTTCTGCAATCGCAGCTCCCATGTCCGCGGGAATCCCAGTTACGCACAGAAGAGTGAGCCGTGGATTTTATGTGATAACAGGCACTACGGCAGATGAAGGCCTGCCGGATATTTCTTATGAAGCGCTGGCTTCTTTGCAGGGAACTCTGCTCTTTCTCATGGGAATGCATCATCTGGAAGAGATTGCAGACCGGCTTTTAAAAAATGGAAAATCTCCGGATACACCGGCGGCCATTATCATGGAGGGAGGAACTGCCCGCCAGCGGGTGCTTCGTTCAAACCTTTCAAAAGTGGCAAAAGAGGCAAAGGAACAGGGATTTTCTTCACCGGCAATTATCTTGATCGGAGAAGCGGCTGCCCTTGATTTAAAGCCTCACGAAATTCCGCAGATTGCCAGAGAGGATTTAAGAGACAGAATTTTTAGAGTGGGAATAACCGGAACCCCTTCCTTTGCCGGCAAAGTCATGGAAAAAATAGAAAAAGAGGCAGCGGAATTTCCGGTAAAAATTCAGTGTGTAAACAGCAGCTTTTTAACGGTGCAGACCACAGAAAAAGAGCTGCCGGTGCTGGAAGAGTATGACTGGCTTGTTTTTACAAGCGCCAACGGAGTGCGCTGCTTTATGCAGAAGATGAGACAGGAAAAAAGAGATATCCGGACGCTTGCCGGAAAGAAATTTGCAGTGATCGGAAGCGGAACCGGCGAGGAACTGGAAAAATATGGAATCTTCGCAGACTGTATGCCTGAAAAATTTGAGGCGGGACAGCTGGGGGAAGCACTGGCAAAAGAGATGAAGCCTCAGGAAAAGGCGCTGTTTTTAAGAGCGGTCCAGGGAAGCCCGAAATTGGGAGAGGCCCTGAAGAAGGCAGGGCGCGCTTATGAAGAATATCCTCTTTACGAGCTGGGAGAAGATGAAAAGAGAAAAGAAGAAGTGAGCCGCGAGATGGAAAATCTTGATCTGCTCTGTTTCGGCAGTGCGTCCGGCGTCAAAAGTTTTTATCAGACCGCAGATACGCTGGCAGATGAAAAACAAAACAGGCTGAAAGAAATTCCTGTCATAAGCATCGGAGAAAAGACCGCGCAGGAATGCCGGAAAGTGGGAGTGAAATATCTGGAAATAGCAGAAACTTTCACGGTGGACGGAATGCTGGAATGCTTAAAAGAGTGTCTGAAAAGGCGACAGCCCGGACTGGAATAATAAACGAAGACAGTAAATGGGAAATGGCGGCAGGAAAAAATGCCTGCCGGAGGAGAAAATAGGAGGAAACTATGCAGAGATTTCGGAGATTGAGAAAAAATGAGACAATTCGGAATATGATGAGGGAGACAAGACTGCATCCGTCAGATCTGGTATATCCTATGTTTATCATTGAGGGGGAAAATATTAAGAATCCTGTGGATTCCATGCCGGGAATTTATCAGTACTCTCTGGATAGAATGGGAGAAGAACTGGATCGGGTTATGGAGAGCGGCGTCAGATCTGTCCTGCTTTTCGGAATTCCGGAACATAAGGATGAAGTGGGAAGTCAGGCTTATGATGAGAACGGAATCATGCAGCGGGCGGTAAGACAGATCAAGGAAAATTATCCCCGGCTTTATGTGATCGTGGATGTATGCCTGTGCGAATATACGTCTCACGGACATTGCGGACTGGTAAGAGGTGGCGAAGTGTTAAACGATGAGACCCTGCCTCTTTTGAGCAAAATGTCTGTAACCCTTGCCAAGGCAGGGGCGGATATGATCGCGCCTTCCGATATGATGGACGGACGTGTGTCAGCCATCCGGGAAGCTTTGGATGAAAATGGTTTCTCAGGGGTTCCGATCATGGCATACAGCGCTAAATTTGCCTCCGGGTACTATTCGCCTTTCAGGGATGCCGCTCATTCTGCACCGGAGTTTGGAGACAGAAGAGGCTATCAGATGGACTTTGCCAACGGCAAGGAAGCCATCCGGGAAATCGAAGAGGACATCGAAGAGGGAGCAGATATTGTGATGGTTAAACCGGCGCTGGCATATCTGGATGTTTTAAAGGAGGCGTCCCTGACTTTCGACATGCCTCTGGCAGTCTATAATGTGAGCGGGGAATATTCTATGGTGAAAGCAGCTGCGGCAAACGGCTGGATTGATGAGAAAAAAATCGTGACGGAAAATCTCACCGCTATGAAGAGGGCCGGAGCAAAAATTATCATTACATACCATGCGCTTGATATGGCTCGGTGGATCAGAGAAGATGCATAAGAAAGGGCGAAGAGAAAGATGAAAGATACAAATTCACAGACATTGTTTGAAGAGGCTTTAGACAGGATTCCCGGAGGCGTCAACAGCCCGGTAAGAGCGTTCGGCTCCGTGGGAAGAACTCCTTTTTTTGTGGATAAGGCAAAAGGCCCCTATTTGTACGATGTGGACGGAAACTGCTATATCGACTACGTATGCTCCTGGGGCCCCGGTATTTTAGGCCATGCCCATCCCAAGGTTGTGGAAGCAGTAAAAGCAATCAGCGAAAAGGGACTGACGTTCGGAGCTCCCACAAAGGGAGAGGTGGAACTGGCGCATCTGGTGGAGGACCTTGTGCCTTCCATCGAGATGCTTCGTCTTGTAAGCTCCGGTACAGAAGCTGTGATGAGTGCGGTCAGACTGGCCAGAGGCTATACAGGACGGGAAAAGATCATAAAATTCGAGGGCTGTTACCACGGACATTCCGACGGACTTTTGGTAAAAGCAGGCTCCGGACTTATGACAGAATCCATACCGGACAGCGCAGGCATTCCGGAAGGATATGCCAGAACAACGCTTTTGGCAGAGTACAATAACTGCGAAAGTGTAAAGCGGCTGATGGAAGAAGAGGGCCACGATGTGGCAGCCATTATTGTGGAACCGGTAGCTGCCAATATGGGAGTGGTTCCCCCGGAAAAAGGATTTCTGGAATTTTTGCGCCAGATAACCTTAAAATATGGAGCGCTTCTCATTTTTGACGAGGTAATCACAGGATTCCGTCTGGGAATCGGCGGAGCTCAGGAATATTATCAGGTACGCCCGGATCTTACCACTTTCGGAAAGATCATCGGCGGGGGAATGCCTCTTGCCGCTTACGGCGGAAGAAAAGATATCATGTCCTGCGTAGCGCCTAAGGGTGCGGTATATCAGGCGGGAACTCTTTCCGGCAATCCGCTTTCCGTGGCTGCGGGACTTGAAACTTTAAAAATTCTTGCAGACAACACACAGATCTATACACAGATCGACAAGGCTGCCGGACGCATTGAGGAGGCTTATCAGAAGAAGGGAATCCGCGTAAACAGGGTAGGTTCTCTTTTAAATCCGTTCTTTACACAGGAGCCGGTAAAAGATTACCAGAGTGCAAAAAGAGCAGATACACGCAAGTTTGCCGATTACTTTGGTTACATGCTGGAAAACGGAATCTATGTGGCTCCTTCCCAGTTTGAGGCAATGTTTGTTTCAGGAGCCCACGGGGAAGAGGAACTTTCCAGAACCTGCCGCGTGATAGAAGAAATGCCGGAAGAATTTTGTGCAAAATAAGTGAGCCTTGACAGAAGCCGGCAGGACAGAAAGGAATGGTAAGACTATGGTAATCAGACAGGAAAGACCGGAAGATTATGAGAAGGTGTATCAGCTGATAAAAGAAGCTTTTTTAAGTGCAGAGCATGCGGACGGCAATGAACAGGATCTTGCCTGTGCACTGCGGAAAGGAAAGGCGTTTATACCGGAACTGTCTCTGACAGCGGAAGTGGACGGCAGTCTGGCCGGACATATTTTGTTTACGAAAGCAGCGGTAGGCGGCGATGAAGTGCTTGTGCTGGCGCCGTTGGCGGTAAAGCCTGAATTCCAGAGACAGGGAGTAGGATCTGCTCTGATAAGGGAAGGACACAGAATTGCCGAAAAGCTTGGATATTCGTATTCCCTGGTGCTTGGAAGCGAAAACTATTATCCGAAATTCGGGTATAAACAGGCAGTGGAATTTGGCATTGAAGTTCCGGAAGGCATTCCTTCTGAGAATTTTATGGCGATCAGGCTTAAGGAAGATGCGAAACCGGTGAAAGGTCCGGTTGTCTACGCAGAGGAATTCGGGATGTAAGACCCGTTTGAAAAAAAGGTACTGTAAAATCAGAAAATTCTGATTTTACAGTACCTTTTTTTGAAATAAAAGCGGAATATAAATTTATAATTATACATTTCCCGTTGACAAAACCGCCGATTGCGCGTAAACTTCATAGCAATGAAGACTGCTTTGTCGTATTAAAACTGGAAAAAGAAAGAGTGAAAGAAAAATGTATCAAATCCGTACCATGACGATCGAGGATTACGAAGAGGTCTATAAATTGTGGAAAAAAATAAAAGGCTTTGCCATAAGAAGTATTGACGATTCCAGGGAAGGCGTTTCCCGGTTTTTGGAAAGAAACCCCAAAACCAGCGTAGTTGCACTGGAAGACGGGAAAGTAGTGGGCGCCATTTTATGCGGGCATGACGGAAGAAGAGGCTGTCTTTATCATGTTTGCGTGGATCCGGAGTACAGGCTTAAGGGGATCGGAAAGGCTATGGTGGTCCAGGCAATGCATGCGCTGCATGGGGAGAAGATCAGCAAGGTTTCTCTGATAGCATTTACGGAAAACGATATCGGAAATGCCTTCTGGAAAGTGATCGGTTGGACGAAAAGAGAAGATTTAAACTACTATGACTTTACGTTGAATAAAGAAAATATCATACGTTTCAATGAATAAAACTTGCATATTATTCAAAAATAATGTATCTTTATACATATGTTGAAAATACACCGTGACGAAAGAAATATCCTGAATAAAAGCGAAGCAAAAAGGAAGGAGAAGGCAGGTTATGAAGAAAACAGAAGGCGGAGTCACCGCGGCAAAGGGATTTTTGGCGGCAGCCATACAGGCGGGGATCAAATATAAAGACAGAGATGACATGGCGATGATTTACAGTACGGTTCCCTGCAGGGCGGCAGGTGTTTTCACCTCCAACCTTGTAAAAGCCGCACCGGTATTGTGGGATAAGAACATTGTGAATACCAGGGGAAGCGCCAGAGCTGTTGTGATAAATGCAGGAATTGCCAATGCGTGTACCGGCAGGCAGGGCATGGATTATTGCACGCAGACTGCGCAGGCAGCCTCAAAAGCTTTGCCGGAAGCAAAACCGGAGGAAGTGCTGGTAGCTTCCACAGGCGTTATCGGTATGCAGCTTCCCATAGAAAAAATCACAGCGGGAGTAAACGGACTGGCAAAGAAGCTTTCGGACACGCTGGAAGCCGGCACAGAGGCCGCCAGGGCAATTATGACCACAGATACGGTTTATAAGCAGGCGGCAGTGACCATTGAGCTTGGCGGAAAAACGGTGACCGTGGGCGGAATGTGCAAGGGTTCCGGTATGATTCATCCCAATATGTGTACCATGCTTGCCTTTGTCACAACCGATGCAGCCATATCCGGTGAACTGCTGCAGGAAGCGCTGCGTCAGGATGTGCAGGACACTTTCAATATGATTTCCGTGGATGGGGACACTTCCACAAACGATACGCTCTTAGTGCTTGCAAACGGATTGGCAGGCAACCCGGAAATCACAGAGAAAAATCAGGATTATGAGATATTCTGCCAGGCGCTTCATACCATCAATGAAACACTGGCGAAAAAAATGGCAGGCGACGGGGAAGGAGCTACCGCGCTTTTTGAAACCACAGTGCTTCATGCAGCCACCAAGGAAGACGCCCGTATCCTTGCTAAATCGGTCATCTGTTCCAGCCTGACGAAGGCAGCTATTTTCGGGCACGATGCCAACTGGGGACGTATCCTGTGCGCGCTGGGTTATTCCGGGGCCACATTTGACCCGGAAAATATGGAACTGTACTTTGAGAGCGCTGCGGGCAGGATCGCTATCTATAAAGATGGAACCGCTGTGGATTACAGCGAAGAGGAAGCGGCCAGAATTTTGTCGGAACCTGAGGTTCGTGTGATCGCAGACATGAAAATGGGACAGGAAAGTGCTACAGCCTGGGGCTGTGATTTGACTTACGATTATGTTAAAATAAATGCAGATTACCGCTCTTAAAACCGGTTTCTACAATCTTTGGAAGCGGTTTGACAAAGCAAAGGCTGCAGACGCAGCGGAATGAGAGGCATACATGGAAAAGATGGAAATGGAACAGATTATGAAAAAAGCGGAGGTGCTGATCGAGGCCCTTCCGTATATACAGAAATTCAACCGGAAAATCATCGTGGTAAAATATGGCGGTTCTGCCATGAGCAACGAGGAACTGCAGAGAAACGTGATCAAAGACGTGACTTTGCTGAAGCTGGTAGGCTTTAAACCGATCATTGTTCACGGAGGCGGAAAAGCGATCAGCAAATGGGTGGAGAAGGCCGGTAAGGAGCCGAAGTTTGTAAACGGTCTGCGTGTGACCGACGAGGAAACCATGGAGATTGCGGAAATGGTTCTGGGGCGCGTCAATAAAAACCTGGTAGCCATGGTGGAAGAGCTTGGCGTAAGAGCCGTAGGATTAAGCGGAAAAGACGGCGGTATGCTGACTGTGACCAAAAAGCTGGCGGATGGAATGGATATCGGCTATGTAGGCGAGGTAAAAAAGGTAGATCCTAAAGTGATCTACGATCTTCTGGAAAAAGATTTTCTTCCTATCATTGCCCCCATCGGTATGGATGAGGAATGCAGCACTTACAATATCAATGCCGACGACGCTGCCTGTGCCATTGCCAAAGCGGTGGGAGCGGACAAGCTTGTGTTCCTTACAGATGTGGAAGGACTTTACCGGGATTTCCAGGATAAATCCTCTTTCATTTCCAGACTCAGCGCATCTCAGGCAGAAGAACTGATCGGAGGCGGTATGATCGGAGGCGGTATGCTTCCCAAGCTTTCCAACTGTACTTCAGCCATCCATGGAGGAGTGAACAGGGTACATATTTTGGATGGACGCATTCCTCATTGTCTGCTTTTGGAAATTTTTACAGATCACGGCATCGGAACTGCCATTGTAGCGGATGATGATCCTCACATCTTAGATTAGGAAGAAGAAAAAAATATTTGCTGACCCTGCGGGAAAGATGGGAACACTGAAAAAGAAAAGGCAAAACGGCCAAAAGAGCAGAAAAGAGAGGACAGAGGGAAAATGAAAATGCAGCAGTATATCGAAGAAGCGGAAAGCGCGCTTCTTCATACTTATAATCGGTATCAGATTGTGCTGGATAAGGGCGAGGGCGTATACCTGTATGATATGGAAGGAAAAAAATATCTGGATTTTGTGTCGGGAATCGCTGTGTTTGCCTTTGGATATGGAAACAAAGAGTACAACGATGCCCTGAAAGCACAGATCGACAAGTTGATTCACACATCCAATTATTATTACAATATACCGGCTGTCGAGGCGGCCAAAAAGCTGAAGAAGGCAAGCGGCATGGATCGGGTGTTTTTCACAAACAGCGGCGCCGAAGCGGTGGAAGGCGCCATTAAGACAGCAAGAAAATATGCCTGGTTAAAAGACGGACGCACCGATCATGAAATCATCGCCATGAATCATTCCTTTCACGGACGCACGTTCGGAGCTCTTTCCGTTACCGGAAATCCAAAATACAGAGAAGCTTTTGAACCGATGATCGGCAATATCCGTTTTGCTGATTTTAACGACCTGGAAAGCGTGAAGGCACAGATTACAGACAAAACCTGCGCGGTTATCATGGAGACTGTCCAGGGAGAAGGGGGAATTTACCCGGCAGAGAAAGAATTTTTAAAAGGCGTGCGTGCCCTCTGCGATGAGCATGATATGCTGCTTATCCTGGATGAGATTCAGTGCGGCATGGGAAGATGCGGTTCCATGTTTGCCTGGCAGAAGTATGGAGTGAAGCCGGATGTGATGACCTGCGCCAAGGCTCTCGGCTGTGGTGTTCCGGTGGGAGCCTTTTTGATGACGGAAAAGGTGGGACAAAACTCCTTAAAAGCAGGAGACCACGGCACCACTTACGGCGGAAATCCTCTTGCCTGCGCCGCAATCAGTAAAGTACTTGATTTATTTGAAGAGAAACATATAATAGATAATGTGACAAAAGTCGGGGAATATCTGGAAAAAAGCCTCGACCAACTGGTACAGAAATATGATTTTATTCAGACAAGACGCGGTGTGGGACTGATGCAGGGACTGGAATGTGACAGGCCGGTGGGACCCATTATAGAAAAAGCTCTGGAAAAGGGACTTATTTTAATCAATGCAGGGGCAAACGTTCTGCGCTTTGTTCCTCCCCTGGTGATAACCAGGGAGGATGTGGATGCCATGACTGCCATTTTGGATCAGTGTCTGTCTGAAGTTTAGGGAGAGATTACATGCGTCTATCAAAAAGACTGTTGGCACTGGCCCTTGGCACAGTGCTTGCTGTGAGCATAGCTGGCTGTGAGGAGGATGTCAACATTTTGCCGGGAGTCATTCCGGACAATGCCCTTCTTCACAAAGATACTCTTTATCTTTGGTACACCGACGAGGCGCTGGAGGATTACATCAGCAGTATGGCTCTTAAATATTCCGAGCAAAACGACGTGCGCGTGATTCCTGTGCTGCAGTCGGGACTTGATTATCTGGAAGAAATCTATGATGCTTCCGTTTTGGAAGAAAGCGCTCCGGATCTTTACATCACAAGCAACGACATGCTGGAGAAGTCTTTCTTGTCAGGTCTTGCGGACCCTCTTCCCGCTCACAGCGATGTGACGGAGGAAAACTATCCCAAAGCTGCCCTTGACGCAGTGACCTACAAGGGAGAAAAAATTGCCTATCCTCTTTATTATGAGACGAGCGCGCTTGTATACAACAAGACTTATCTTCAGCAGTCTGCCCAGGAAAACGCGGCTCAGGAGGCAGCGGCTCTGGCGGCGGAACAGGATGCTGCACAGCAGGGAGCAGAAGTGTCGGCAGACCAGACAAATACGGATGGGCAGGCGGATGCTTCCGGACAGGACGTGTCAGAAAACGGGGTGTCGGAAAACGGCGCTTCCGTCACAGAGGAGACAATCCTTGCCCAGATACCGGCAAGTATTGAAGATATTTTGAGTTTCGCAGACCATTTCAATGCACCGGAACAGGTAGAGGCGGTCTTTAAATGGGACGTATCTGATATTTTTTATAATTATTTCTTTGCGGGAAACTACATGAATGTAGGCGGAGACTGCGGGGATGACAGCAGACAGATTGACATTTATAACCTGGATGCCATAAAGGGCCTGACTGCTTATCAGGAGCTGAATCAGTTCTTTTCTATCGATCCGGACGAAGTAAATTACGACATGGTGGTGGAGGAACTTCTGGAGGGAAAACTGGTATTTACCGTGGGAACTACGGATATACTGGCTAAAATCCGGGAAGTGAGGGCAACGGGAGAATGTCCCTATGAGTTCGGCGTGACTACCCTGCCTGACGTCAACCAGGAGGTAAAGACAAGAAGTCTTTCCGTGACCAATGCTGTTGTGGTGAACGGTTACAGTGAAAAGACGGAGATGGCCCATGATTTCGCAGCTTTTCTTACCGGCAGCAATGTGATCGAACTGTATGCAAGTACGGGCCGTATGCCGGCAAGAGCAAACATAGATATCGGAGATCCCAATGCAGCGGGCTTCAATCAGGAATATGCCGCTTCTGTGCCGATTCCCAAGCTGATGAATATGAGTAATTTCTGGATGCAGACAGAGATTGCTTATACGAAGATATGGTCGGGCGAAGACGCCTCCACAGTATGGAAGGAGTTATCCGAGCAGATCATGACGCAGGTCACAGGAGAACAATACGAGGAAGAATATATCGAACCTCCTGTCGAGACACAGATGCAGGTGGATGAAGGCGAAATGGAATAAAATAAACGGAATAGAATAAACAGAATAAAATAAATGGAAACGAAACTGCGCACTTATAAAGGGTGTGCAGTTTTTTTGTGCAATTAGAAAGTTTCATTTTCCGTTTCATAGAAAAGTACGATAATTCGCATCGCGGGGTTCCTGATTTCTGTGAATAAAAAAGAACGGACAGGGAAAGAATGGAAATGTGTAAAAAAGATAGGACCCGATAGGGCGGAGGTGAGATTATGCTTGGACTTATGATTGCGCTTGTTTCCGGCGCGCTTATGAGCGTTCAGGGGGTGTTTAACACACAGGTTACAAAAGCGTCCAGTATCTGGGCCGCCAATATTTTTGTACAGTTTTCCGCGCTGCTTGTCTGCCTTGCAGTCTGGCTGTGCGCAGACAGGAGCCCTCTTCTTTCCGTTTTTAAAGTGGAACCGAAGTATATGCTTTTGGGAGGCGCTATCGGTGCGTTTATCACTTACACGGTGATCAAAAGCATGGATATGTTAGGACCGGCAAGAGCCGTGATGCTGATCGTTATCGCACAGCTGATCGTGGCGTACCTGATAGAGCTTTTCGGCATGTTCGGTGTGGAAAAACAGCCGTGGGAATGGCGGAAAGCTTTGGGCATGGCGATTGCAATCGCAGGGATTGTGATTTTTAAATGGAAATAGGCTTGTAAAAAAAAGCAATGTATTTTACAATGAGAGTGCGGCAGTTACGGGGCCTTTCCGTATTTGTATAAAGACAACAAATATACGATATACAGAAAGGAAAAATATGGCCGTACGACAGAAATGTAAAAAATGGATTGTGCTGCTTTGGATGTCTGTCTTCTTTCTGACAGGCTGTGCCGGGAAAGGGGAAGAAGTCTGGATGATTTCGGAAACGGAAAGTCAAAATTTCGAGGCATCGGAAAAGAGCACAGAGAAAGAAAAAGGAAATAACACGGAAAACGAAACGATAGAGACAACACAAGGCGATACAGAAAATGACCGGAATGCAGACACAGGCCAATCCTGTGTCGTACATATTTGCGGAGCCGTTGCCAGACCGGGAGTTTACGCTTTTCCAAAGGGAAGCCGTATCTGCGACGCCATAGAGAAAGCGGGAGGCTTTCTGCCGGAGGCTGATACAGAGATTAGGAACCAGGCGGAGCTGTTGGCAGACGGAGAGCAGATCCGTATTCTGACAAAGGAAGAGGCAGAAGAAGAAAGAGAGGCAGCAAAGGAGCAAAAAATTTCTGCCGGTCAGGAGGCTGACAGCCGTGTGAACATTAACACGGCGCAAAAGGAAGAACTTTGCACCCTTCCGGGTATCGGAGAAAGCCGGGCGGAGAGTATTCTGGCATACCGTCAGGAAAAAGGAAGCTTTTCCTGTATTGAGGATATCATGAAGGTGAGCGGTATCAAGGAAGCGGCATTTTCAAAAATCAAAGATAAAATCAGAGTAAATTAGATAAAGGGGCATATTGGAACTATGGGAAAAAGAGTTTTGGTAGTAGACGATGAGAAACTGATTGTGAAAGGACTGCGTTTCAGCCTGGAACAGGATGGAATGGAAGTTACCTGCGCCTACGACGGCGAAGAGGCGCTTGGACTTGCAAAGGAGCAGAAGTTTGACATTATCCTTCTGGATATCATGCTGCCGAAACTGACCGGGCTGGAAGTATGCCAGCAGATTCGGGAATTTTCCAATGTTCCCATCGTCATGCTGACAGCAAAAGATGATGACATGGATAAGATCATGGGCCTGGAGTACGGTGCGGACGACTACATAACCAAGCCGTTTAATATTCTGGAGGTAAAGGCCAGAATCAAGGCGATTATGAGAAGAACCACATCCAGAGATGCCCAGAAAGCGGAAGAGAGAGTTTTAGAAGGCGGAGATATGAAGTTAGACTGCGACAGCCGCAGAGTTATGATCGCGGGAAAAGAGGTAAACCTTACCGCCAGAGAATTTGACGTGCTGGAGCTTCTCATGAAAAATCCCAACAGAGTTTACAGCAGGGAACAGCTGCTGAAACTGATCTGGGGAAGCGATTATCCGGGAGATGTGCGCACTGTGGATGTGCATATCCGCCGACTCCGGGAAAAAATTGAAACAAACCCCAGTGATCCGCATTATGTGCACACAAAATGGGGTGTAGGCTATTATTTCTGCGTCTGATTCTGAAAGAGGTGCAGAGATATGTTTTTAAAATTAAAGAGTGCAATCCTGAAAAAATTTCCAATGCTAAGAAGCCTGAAAACCTATATTTTCATCATCATGCTCTTTATCGGCATTGTGCCCAGCATGATTCTTCGTGTCGGAATTATGGAAACCTACGAGGACAGAGCGGTGGCAGTGCGAAAGTCGGATGTACAGACACAGTTTCGCATTATTGCCAATCACCTGCTTTTATACAATTATCTTCAGGACCCATCCTCGGAGATCATCAATGCAGAACTGGAACAGATGTCAAATCTGTATGACGGCAGGGTGCTTGTCATCAATGGAAATTTTCGAATTGTGAAGGATACTTACGGGATCAGCGAGGGAAAGACAGTGATCACGGAGGAGGTCATCCGTTCCTTCAAAGGGGAAAATGTCAGCAAGTATGATCCGGAAAACAGCTATATCGAGATTGCCATTCCTATTATGGATACAATAGAGCAGGACAGCAGCAGCGGAAAAGTCACAGGCGTGATTCTTGCCAGCGTTTCTGCCGAGAGCATCACGCAGACTATCGATATTTTAAACAGGCAGGCGCTGATTCTGGAAATCGTTATGGCTATTCTTATTTTCGGAATTGTCATTCTGCTGTCCCATTTGCTGTTGAAGCCTTTCCAGAAAGTAACTCAGGCGATCAACGAAGTAAAAGACGGGTTCACGGACGAACCTGTGTCTGTGCCGGATTATCTGGAGACCGAGCATATTGTGGAGGCTTTTAATCAACTGATCAGTCGGATGAAGGTCATCGACGATTCCAGACAGGAATTTGTTTCCAACGTGTCTCATGAATTAAAAACACCCATGACGTCCATCAAAATCCTGGCAGATTCCCTGATGCAGCAGCCGGATGCGCCCAAAGAGCTTTATCAGGAATTTATGCAGGATATTACCCAGGAGATCGAGAGAGAAAACAAGATCATAACCGATCTTCTTTCCCTTGTAAAAATGGACAAAACAGAGGCCCAGATGAACATTGCTTCGGTGGACATGAACGAACTGCTGGAAAACATTCTGAAACGTCTTCGCCCCATTGCAAGGAAAAGAGACGTGGAGGTAGTATTTGAGAGTATTCGTCCGGTCAGCGCGGAGGTGGATGATGTCAAGATTTCCCAGGCATTTACCAATCTGGTGGAAAACGCCATAAAATATAACAAAGAACATGGCTGGGTAAAAGTGCTTTTAGACGCGGACCATCAGTTCTTTACGGTGGAAATATCGGATTCCGGAATCGGAATACCGGAAGAGGACTACGAGCATATTTTTGAAAGATTTTACAGGGTGGACAAATCTCATTCCAGAGAAATCGGAGGAACAGGACTGGGACTTGCCATTACAAGAAAAGCCATTCTTTTGCACAGAGGCTCCATCAAGGTATCCAGTGTGGAAGGGGAGGGCACCTGTTTTACCGTAAAAATACCGCTCACTTATATCAGATAGATTCTTGATAAAGGAAGAAAGCTATGAAAAAATGGATTTTTTTGCCGCTGCTGCTTTGTCTGCTGCTTTCCGGATGCGGCAGCAGCGCCGATGAGGGGGAAAACCCGAAAATGGCGGTCTATTATTTGAACCGGCAGGAGACAAAAATACAGCCGGTAACCGTGGAGATAGAAGGAAAAGCAGCAGAGGGGCAGGTGGAGGAACTTTTGCTTGCCATGGAAGAAAGTCCTTCGGAGGCCAGCCTGAAAGCCAGTGTGGGGATTGATTTTCAAATTCTTTCCCACAAACTGGAAAACGGACAGCTTACGCTGGATGTGAGCAAGGAGTACAGAAAACTGTCTGCCACCACGGAAGTGCTGGTACGGGCGGCACTGGTCAGAACGCTGACCCAGGTGAATGGTGTGGACTATGTGGCCATCACGGTGGAGGGAGAAAATCTCACGGATAATCTGGGAAATCCCATAGGCATGATGAGCGCGGACACGTTCCTTGACAATGCGGGAGATGAGATCAATTCTTATGAAAAAATCAGAATTGTTTTGTTCTTTGCCAATGAAGACGGAGACCGTCTCGTGGAGGTGAGCCGTCCGCTTGTATATAAAGATAATGTCTCTCTGGAAAGAATGGTAGTAGAACAGCTGATCCAGGGGCCGCTGGAGGAAGAAAAAGCATATCCTGTCATCAGTCCGGACACCAAAGTTCTGGATGTGACAGTAAAAGACGGCATCTGTTACATCAATCTGAATGAAGGCTTTTTGAAACAGACTTACAACGTTACAGGAGATGTGGCTATCTATTCGATTGTCAACTCCCTGATAGAGCTGCCCAATGTCAATAAAGTGCAGATTGCTGTGGGCGGAAAAAATGATGTGGTATTCCGCGAAAAATTTCCTCTTACCACGGTTTTTGAAAGAAATCTGGAATTGATAAAACCGGAGGAGACAGGGACCGAAGCAGAGACCGAGACAGCTGCAGATCCTGTGACGGAAACAACGACGGAAACCGTAACGGCAGCCGAGACAGAATCTGAGGCAGTTACAGAGAGCCGGAATTAAAAAGAAGCTAAAATAAAGGACGCTAACATAAAAGAAACTAAAATAAAAGAAATTAAATCAAAAAACTAAAGTATAAAAAATATAGGAGAAAAGGACAGATGGTGCGAAGACCGTTATTTCTCACATCTGTCCTGATTCTTTTGCTGTTTTTGGGGTTCCAATCACGGGATAATGGAAAAACAGCCATTCTGCCGGAAGAAGGAGCAGAAATCCTTGTGGAGGGAAACGTGGAAAATGCCGAATGCTGGCAGGAAAACGGAGTCAGCAGGCAGCTTCTGTATTTAAAAGAAGTGACTTTTCCGGAAGCCGGATACCGGCAGGATAAGGAACAGGAGATTTCCGACCGGGGATTTTTGGAAGAAAAGGCGTTTAAAGCCGGAGCTTCCTGGCTGGCAGATTCCGAAAACAGCAGAAAAGAGACAGGACAGAAGTCCGAGGAAAAAACAAAATCACTTCTATATCTGAAAACAGATTTTCAGTCAGATATTTATTCTTATTTTCATTCTATAACAGATCTTCATTCTGGTTTTTTTGATCCACAGGCAAAACAGCAGAAAAAAGAAACGGAAAATATCGGTATTCTGTGTTATTTGGAAGAGGGGGAAAACCTTCCAGAGATAGGAAGCAGGGTACAGATACGGGGAAAAGCGGGAACTTTTGAGGAAGCGACCAACGAAGGCCAGTTTTCCATGGCAGAATATTACCGGCAGAAAGGATACCTTTTTCCGCTATGGAAAGGGAGGATTGTCAGAAAATCCGAAGCATACAACAGGATAGGGGAAAGATTGTTTTGGCTGAAGCAGGCAGCAGGGAAAAATCTGGAGATACGGCTCGGAGAAAAGGACGCTTCGGTGATAAAGGCCATGCTTCTTGGCATAAAGAAAGGGCTGGACGAGGATAGGAAGGAACTGTTTCAGCTGACAGGAATTGCCCATATTCTTGCAATTTCAGGTCTTCATATTTCACTGCTTGGTATGGGACTCTACCGCCTGCTTGCCAGGCTTGGCATACCGGGACCCGTACGATGTGCGGGAAGCTTTTTGCTGCTTATCATCTATGGCTGTATGGTCGGATTTGGCGTGTCCACACTGCGGGCCATCCTCATGTTCAGCTTGTTTTTAAGCGCGCAGGTTTTGGGGCGCACTTACGATATGCCAACAGCCATTGCCGGTGCGGCATTGGCATTGCTTTTTTCAGACCCCTGTGTGATTTCGGACAGCAGCTTTCAGCTTTCCTTCAGCGCTGTTCTGAGCGCAAGTCTGGTGGCACCCCGGTTTGCATCTTTTCAGAAAGCAGGAACAAGAATGGATAAGAGAAAACCCCTGGTGATAATCAAAGAAAAAATTTTGAATTCCCTGTTTTTTGGTATGGCGGTTTCGACGGGTATGCTTCCCGTGATGCTGGCTTGCTTTTATCAGTGGAATGCAGCCTCTTTTCTGGCGAATCTGGCAGTAGTTCCTCTTATGGGGATTCTGCTGCCGGCGGGTATACTGGCGGCTCTTCCGGGCGCCGGGCTTATAGCTATGAGACCGGTATGCCTGCTTATCCATATTATACTGTTTTTTTACGATAAGATCTGTCAGCTTTGCATGAAAATTCCGGGAAGCATGTGGCATACAGGTACCCCGCAGCTGTGGCAGATTCTGCTCTTTTTCTCAGGACTGGCAGGACTGTGCGTGTTTGCGGAAAAATGCAGGAGACTGCCGGCATTTTTTCTGTGTCTGCTTCTTTGTGCCGCTTTCCTTGTACGGATTCCGGATGGAATGCTGGTCACCATGATCGATGTGGGACAGGGAGAAAGCATTTATCTGGAAACTGCAAAGGGCAGTTCTTATCTGATAGATGCGGGCAGTACCTCGGTTAACCAGGCCGGCACTTACAGAATCATTCCTTATTTAAAATACAGAGGCGTAAAAGAGTTGGGAGCGATTTTTGTGACGCATTGGGATACAGACCATCAGAATGCGCTGGAAGAATTGTTTGCATGGGCCGGGGAGGAACAGGTAAAAATAAAAAAACTGGTGCTGCCGGATGTTTCGCTGAAAGACGAAATGCTTCTGGAAGTGGAATTTCTGGCAAAATCTTACGGGATTCCCATTGTCCGGATGAAAGAAGGAGACATTCTCTCAGACGATGGGATGAAGCTTACCTGTCTGCATCCGTTTCAGGGGGAAAACATACAGGAACGAAATGCGGCTTCCCTTGTATTTTTGCTGGAATATGAAAATTTCACGGCGCTGTTTACCGGAGACCTGGAGGCAGAAGGAGAAAACTATCTGTTGGAGGAGAATCTGGAAAATCTGGAGTCTATCACCTTTTTAAAGGCCGGGCATCACGGATCTGATACTTCCTGCACAGAGGAATTTATCCATCGCTTAAATCCTCAGGTGACCTTTATCTCCTGCGGCAGAGAGAATTCCTATGGTCATCCGTCTGAAGAAGTGATAAGGAGGCTGAAGGAGCAGGGGAGCAAAGTTTTCGTCACAGCCAGAGAAGGGATGCTGACGCTGAAGGTGAAAAAGGGAAAGATTACGGTGGATACTTACCTTGCCGGGACGTAAAATCGGTGACTTTTCATTGACGAATAAAAGGGAATGTGTCATCATAGAGAATGGATAAAAGATAAAGGAGGCAGCTGGTTGAAGCGGTTACTGGAAGATATTAAAACCGGAAATTTTTCACATATTTATCTGCTGTACGGAGAGGAATCCTATCTGCGGCTTCAGTACAGAGACAGACTGAAACAGGCGCTTGTCCCCGAGGGAGACACCATGAACTATCATTATTTTGAAGGAAAAGATGTCAATCCCGGAGAGATTATCGATCTGGCGGAAACCATGCCGTTTTTTGCAGACAGAAGAGTGATCGTGCTGGAAAACACCGGACTTTTCAAGAAAGCTTCCGAGCAGCTGACCAAATATCTGGAAGAACCGTCGCCGACCGCTTATTTTGTCTTTGTAGAAAAAGAGGTGGATAAAAGAGGAAAACTTTTCAAACAGATAAAGGAAAAGGGAGTTCCGGTGGAATTTGGCGTACAGGACGAAGCCACCCTGAAAAAATGGATCCTTGTCCAGCTGAAGCGGGAAAATAAAAAAATTGCAGAGCCTGTTTTAAATTATTTTCTCGGAAAAACAGGAACCGATATGGAAAATATATACAGAGAGCTGGAAAAAGTATTCTGTTATACTATGGGAAGAGACGTGATCACAGAGGCAGATATCGATGCAATCTGCGTCCGCCAGGTAAGCAACCAGATTTTTGAGATGGTGGAATCCATCGCGAAAAGAAATCAGAAACAGGCTCTTTCCCTGTACTATGATCTTCTGACATTAAAAGAGCCGCCCATGAGAATTCTTTTCCTGATCGGCAGACAGTTCAATCTTTTGCTGCAGGTAAAGGAACTGAAGAAAAAAGGCTACGACAACAAAAAAATAGCGGAAAAGACAGGGCTTCACACGTTTGTGGTGGGAAAATACGCCAGTCAGGCGGCCCGTTTTGAAAAAGAAGAACTGAAAAAATCCCTTATCGCCTGCGTGGAAGCGGATGAAAACGTAAAAACAGGGCGGATGAGCGATACCTTAAGTGTAGAGCTGCTGATCATACAGTGCAGCCGATAAACGGATGCCTGGCCTTTACGGCAGGCATCTTAATATAGCAGAAAGGCGCTTAGGCGCAAAGAGGAGGTAAATCATGAGCAAAATTGATGAAATCAGAGCAGAAATGGTGACAGCGATGAAAAACAGAGACAAGGAGAGAAAGGAGACTCTTTCCATGCTTCTGGCTGCGCTTAAAAACAAAGCCATCGACAAACGTGCGGATCTGACAGAGGCAGAAGAGTTTGAAGTGATCAAAAAAGAAATCAAACAGACAAAAGAGACCATGGAGCTGGCTCCGGCAGACCGCCAGGATATTATTGAACAGTGTGAAAAGAGATTAGCCGTATTAAAAGAGTTTGCTCCGGAAGAAATGTCTGAAGAAGCCATTCGAAATGCCGTGCAGGAAGTTTTGAAGGAACTGGGAATCGAAGAGCCTTCCGCTAAGGACAAAGGAAAAGTAATGAAATCCCTGATGCCCAAAGTCAAGGGAAAAGCGGACGGAAGCCTGGTTAATAAAATCGTCGGCGAAATGCTTGCTTAACCGGAAAATGACAGCCTGTCTGGAAATCTTTTGTAAAGTGATCCGGACAGGTTTTTTGTATGAGCAGGAAAGCTGCTTTCCTGGTCGCACAAAAAAAGACGCTCCGCTGTGGATGCGCACTTTTTGTGAAATTTGAGAATGACACAAACATATTTTCGGGGTATAATAATAAGGATTGAGAAAAGATGCCCTTTTCAGGGACTAAAACGATGTAACATGTCGTTGAGAGCGAAGGAAGGAGAAAAAATGGAAAGAATTCCCAAACCACAGGAAATTTACCGGCATTTTAAAGGAAACCTGTACCAGGTGATCACGCTTGCAAAACATTCGGAGACAGGGGAAGAGATGGTGGTATACCAGGCGCTGTATGGAGATTTCGGAATCTATGTGCGCCCGCTTTCCATGTTTGTGAGTCTGGTGGATCATGAAAAATATCCGGATGTAAAGGAAAAATACAGATTTACGCGGATGACTTCCGTTCCGGAGCCGGCGGCATCTGAAAAAAAACGTCAGGCAGCGGAAGAGAAAACGGAACCGGCAGTTTTTGATGGAAACAGCCAGACGGCGGAAGAAAAACCTGAGCCGATGACCTTTGATGGTACAGACCGGATAGCGGAAGAAAAACAACAGGAGATTGCGGCAGCCGAACTTGGAAAGGAAGAAGAGCCGGAACCTGCATTGGATCCGCTTCTGGCGGCTTTTCTTGATGCGGAGACGATGGAGGAAAAGCTGACGCATTTTGCGGCAATGCATGCCAAAATCACCCAGGATATGCTCAATACAGTGGCGGTTTCTCTTGATTTTGAGATAGAAGGAGACGATCTGGAAAAGCAGTACGAGGAACTTAAAAACTGTATGCTGACCAGAAAGCGTTATGAAGGAAGCCGGCTGCGTTGGTAAAAAGATAATAAATCCCACTGGCGCGAAAAACAGAGATTGCCTGACGGCAAAATTTTTGTGATAGACAGGAGATACATGAAATACGGAACTATAAAAAAGGCAAGTTTTCTAAGCCGGCCGAATCGCTTTATTGCCAGGGTGGAACTTGACGGCAGAGAAGAGATCGTTCATGTGAAAAACACCGGACGATGCAGGGAACTTCTGTTGGAAAATGCAGAGGTATATCTGGAAGAGAGCGCAAATCCAGACAGAAAGACAAAGTATGATCTGATCGCGGTAAAAAAAGCGGAAAGACTGATCAATATGGACTCCTCCGCGCCAAACAAAGTGGTGGAGGAATGGCTGAGAGCAGGCGGCTTCTGTGACAATGTGTCGCTGGTAAAACCCGAAAGCAAATATGGCAGTTCACGGTTTGATTTTTATGTGGAGGCCGGAGAACAGAAAATTTTTATGGAAGTAAAGGGTGTGACTTTGGAGGAAAACAATGTTGTGATGTTTCCGGATGCCCCTTCTGAGAGAGCGGTCAAGCATATCAGAGAGCTTCAGGAGGCCGTAAAGCATGGATATGAGGCAGCGGTCATTTTTGTCATACAGATGAAAGGGGCAGATTATTTCACCCCCAATAAAAAGATGCATCCCGAATTTGCCAATGCTCTCGTTCAGGCGCAAAAAGCAGGGGTGAAAATCTTGGCTTACGACTGTCTGGTTTCTCCGGATGAAATTAAGCTGTCTTCTCCGGTACCGGTAGTTCTCTGAATTTGAATAAGGAAAAGAAACAGAAAAGGAATGACGTTGTGAAAAAAACAGCCGAAAAGGAAAGCACCCGGGACGGCAGAATGGACCTGCTTGTTCAAATTGCAGAGCCGCTGCTTGTCTGGTATGATAAAAACAGAAGAATTCTTCCCTGGAGAGAAGAACCTTCCCCATACAGAGTGTGGGTTTCAGAAATTATGCTCCAGCAGACCAGAGTGGAGGCGGTAAAGCCTTACTTTGAGCGTTTTATGAATGCGCTTCCGGATATAAAATCACTGGCTATGGCCAGGGAGGACGAGCTTTTAAAGCTATGGGAGGGACTTGGCTATTATAATCGTGTACGAAATATGCAGAAGGCCGCAAGGCAGATCATGCAGGAGTACGGCGGCAGGATGCCGGAAGACTGGGAGGAACTGCAGAAGCTCTCAGGTATAGGCAGTTATACAGCAGGAGCGGTTTCTTCCATCGCCTATCATAAATGCGCACCGGCTGTAGACGGAAATGTGCTTCGTGTCCTGGCAAGACTGCGGGAGGACGACGGCGATATTTTAAGTCAGAAAGTAAAAAAGCGGGTGGAAAAGGACCTTCTTTCCATCATGCCAAAAGACAGGCCGGGAGATTTTAACCAGGCGCTTATGGAGCTGGGAGCGGTTGTCTGTATTCCCAACGGTTCTCCCCACTGCGGGGAATGTCCGTGGGAAAATCTGTGTCAGGCGCACAGAGCGCACACAGAGGAAGAATATCCGAAGAAGGCTGCCAAAAAGCCCAGAAAAATAGAAAAGAAGACGATTTTAGTTATACAGGATGCAAACGGCACAGCCATAAGAAAAAGACCTGCCAGAGGATTGCTGGCAGGCATGTACGAATTCCCGGCAATGGAAGGGCATGCCGCCATGGAGGAAGTGGCGGAGTATGTAAAGCAGCTGGGAGTCAGACCGATCAGAATACAGCCTCTCGGGGAATCCCGACATATTTTTTCCCACAAAGAATGGGATATGATTGGCTATGCTGTGAGGGTGGACGAGCTGGAGCCGATGAAAAAGGAGAAAGGGCTGATATTTGCAGACCCTATGGAAACAAAGGAAAAATATCCGATTCCATCTGCATATTCGGCTTATATGATAAAAAAGGATTTGTTGTCTTAAAGGCAGCAGAACGGAGGGAGATATGAAACTATTATCGATTGCAATTCCGTGTTATAATTCGGAAGCGTATATGGAGAAGTGCATTGAATCACTGCTGGTAGGCGGTGAGGATGTGGAGATTCTTATTGTCAACGACGGTTCCAAAGACCGCACTGCAGAAATTGCGGAAGAGTATGCGGCTAAGTATCCGACGATTGTGAAGGCAATTCATAAGGAAAACGGAGGACACGGTTCTGCGGTAAACACCGGAATCGAAAATGCAAGCGGTCTGTATTTTAAAGTTGTGGACAGTGATGACTGGGTAAAGGAAAGCGCCTACAAAGAAATTCTTTCCAAACTGAAGGAACTTACCGGAAACGAAGAAACACTGGACATGTTTATCAGCAACTTTGTATATGAAAAGGAAGGAGAAAAGCGCAAAAAAATAATGCGTTACAAATGGGTGCTGCCGGAAGGCCAGCTGTTTACCTGGAAGGATGTTCATCATTTCCGCAAAGGTCAGTATATTCTGATGCACTCTGTGATTTTCCGTACAAAACTGCTGAGAGAATGTGGATTAAAGCTGCCTGAACACACCTTTTACGTGGATAACATTTACGTTTTCGAACCCCTGCCCTTTGTGCGAAACATGTATTACATGGATGTGAATTTCTACCGTTACTATATCGGACGCTCCGATCAGTCGGTCAATGAGCAGGTGATGATCGGAAGAATCGATCAGCAGATCAAAGTCAATAAAATTATGGTTGACTATTTTGTATCCAAGAAGCATCTGCTGGCATCCAACAAAAAGCTTGCAAAATATATGTTTAATTATCTGGACATTATCACCACGATATCTTCCGTGCTTTTGATCCGTTCAGAAATTCCTGAAAATCTGGAAAAGAAAAAAGAATTGTGGGAGTACATTAAGAAAAAAGATGGATTTTTATTTTTCCGTCTCCGCTACGGCCTTTTGGGAAGCTGTACAAACCTTCCGGGAAGGGGAGGCCGCAAGATTGCGGTGGACGGATACAAGATTTGCCGTTACTTCTTTAAATTCAATTAGAAAATGTAATTCAGGCGGAAACGTTAAGTTTCCGCCTGTGTTATATTACGGATATCCGTATCGATCAACATAGAGTAGTTGGTGTGATAGATCACAAATCCGGGTTTTCCGCCATTTGCCTTTTTTACGTGTTTTCGCTGAATGTAATCCACTTCTACTTTTTCCTGATCCCGTCCCTTGGAATAGTGTGCCGCAAGCCTTGCCGCTTCCTCGAAAGTGGAATCGGGAAGCTCGTCGTTTCCGGACTTTACGATCACATGGGAACCGGGCATGCCTTTGGCGTGAAACCACCAGTCATTGCCTGTGGCAACTTTAAAGGTAAGTTCCTCATTCTGGAAGTTGTTTTTTCCTACATACATATGATAGCCGTCACTGCTGATGTAATGAAAAGGTTTGCTGGTAATGCGGGCCTTTTTTTCATTTTTGCCCCCTTTGCGGCGGATGTAGCCGCTTTCAATCAGTTCTTCCCGGATCTGAACAAGATCTTCCTCTTTCAGCGCGATATCCAAAGCGGTGCTGATCGATTCCAGGTGATCGATTTCCGCTTTTACCTCTACAGTAAGCTGAGAAAGAGCCTCATAGGTACGCTTCAGCTTGGCATATTTGTCAAAATATTTTTTCGCATTTTCCAGAGCGCTCAGAGTAGGATCCAAAGGAATCGTGATCGTCTCGTTGGTGTAATAGTTGAGAGCCTCCATAGATTTGCTGCCCGGAGCCACATCGTAGCCATAGGCGGTCAGAAGTTCGCCGTAGACTTTGTATTTCTCTCTTTTTTCCGTATCTTTCATCTGACGCAGCTGCAGGTCGTATTTTTTGATGTTTCTTTCCAGGGCAGTCTGTACAATACGGCGCAGATCGGAGGAACGCTGGCGGATGCGGGTAACCATGTTTTTCTCCGCATAGTAGGTTTCCAGAACATTGGAAATAGACTGGAAGTTTTTCCGCATGGATTCCGGGTAGGAGGTAAGCGTCAGGGAAGCATATTCTGCCGGTATGCCGTTTTCATATACAATACAGGGAGAAAATTCCCCGGTTTTAACCTGTTCCATCATGGAAGCAAAGCTTTCATAAAGACGTTCTTTATCCTCCTGGGTGCAGGCAGCGGTGGAGGAGTCG
The DNA here is from genome assembly GCA_944381635.1 of uncultured Lachnospiraceae bacterium. Lineage (GTDB taxonomy): Bacteria > Bacillota > Clostridia > Lachnospirales > Lachnospiraceae > CALWLY01. Next base: position 36,163 of record CALWLY010000020.1, on the reverse strand, counting down.
GTATTTCCTCCTGCCCGGTAGCACATTTCATGGGAGATAGCAGGGGAAAGGCCGGTGAAGGTAGTATAAAGAGCCTTAAAACAGGGCATGTTTTTTTCAAATACATGCTGCAGGAAAAATTCCCTGTCTGTGGTGAGAGGGTTGAATTTTTCCTGAGTTTCCGGGATGAAATAAGACTTTCCGGGCAGGACTTCCCGCACGGAGCTCACAAGAGCGGAAACTCTTTTGATACTGTCAAGAATAGTCAGATTTTCATCACAGAAAATAATGTTGCTGTGCTTGCCCATGATTTCCACGATCAGTTTTTTCCTGCGGACATCTCCCATTTCGTCCAGATGCTCCACATCCAGATGAATGATGCGCTCAAGTCCCGGCTGGGAGATATCTGCAATCCGTCCGTTTTGTATATGCTTTCTTAAAAGCATACAGAAATTGGGAGCCGTTAAAGGGCTGGTCTTGTTGCTCTCTGTAAGGTAGATCAGGGGCAGAGAGGCGCTGGCGGAAATGCAGAGGCGATACTGGGCACCGTTGTTTTTTATGGTAAGCAGAAGCTCGTCCGCTTCCGGCTGCGCAATTTTATTGATGCGTCCGCCAAGAAGAGCGGCCCGCAGGTCTTTTACAATGTTTGCTATGGTAATGCCGTCAAAAGCCATAATTTCTTCCTTTCTTTGCAGAAAATTCTATTGTTTTTTGTACAATAGAAAATTTTATTTTCTATTGTACAAAAAAGAGGAAAAATCGCACTGCGTCGGAGTGGAAAATGTCGCAAAGCGACCCGCCGCAGGCGGAGAATCTCGCATTGCGAGATTCTTTTTGTCTTTCATGCTGCTGTCTGCAGATTTTTTCATGTTTTTGCGGCAGCAGAAGAGATGAAAAGTTTATCCCATACGCAAGTAGTATAGCAAAAGATAGGGCGGATAGACAAGAAAAATAAAAAGGGACGGACACAGGCTGATAAAATATCCTGGCAAAGGTATTGTTTGACTTTGGCTTTGGAAAAAGATAAGATGGAAGTAGAAAAAAGAAGGCGGAATTTTCCGGCTGACACAGACTGCTTCACTGCAGAATCATCAGGGAAAAAGAAAGGGGAAGGTTATGAAAAAGCAAACTTTCTATAAGATATCGGCAGGCGCTGCCGCTATGGCGGCTTTCAGTTTCCTGGGGGGTTATTTTTCCTACCGGATTATTATTGTGCGAAGGGCGGAAAAAGATACAGAACCCAAACCCGGACCGTCGCCTACCCAGGCAAGAAAACGGTTTTGCCTGGATTATGAGGCTCAGCGGAAATGGCTTTCTGACTGGGGGTATAAGGAAGTAGTCATTGAAGGAGAAGACGGCCATCTGCTGAAAGGATATTTTTTTAAGGCTAAAAAACCCACAAAGCGCACGGTGCTGGCTGTCCACGGTTATCGGAACAACGGGCTGAGAGAATACGCATATCTGGCTCAGATGTATCTGGAGGACTTCGGGATGAACGTGCTGATCGTGGATGACTGTGCCCACGGGGACAGCGAAGGAAAACGGATAGGTTTTTCCTGGAGGGACCGTCTGGACTGCATCCGCTGGGCAAAATGGCTGGTGGAGAAAATGGGACCCAGATGCGAGATTCTCTTACAGGGAATCAGCATGGGAGGGGCTACTGTCCTGAATGCCGGCGGAGAAAAAAGTCTGCCCAGACAGGTGAAATGGATTGTGTCGGACTGTGCTTTTGACAGTATGAAAAATGCCATTCTTCATGTGCTTCGAAAGACCTTCCATCTCCCGGCTTTTCCGTTTTATTATATTGCAAGTGCATTTAACCGTCTCTTTAACGGATTCTGGTTTGAGGAGGCGGATGTATACAGCCAGACAGCCAAGATAAAGGTTCCGGTTTTGTTTATTCACGGGGAAGAAGATGATTTTATTCCTGTGGAGATGGGAAAAAGGCTTTATGCTGCCTGCCGGAGCAAAAAGCTTTTGCTGCTTGTCCCGGGCGCTGGCCATGCCGACAGTTATCTGGCAGACAAAGAAGGCTATAAGGAAGCGGTAGCTCAGCTGCTGAAAGAAAGTCCCGGAAGGAGTCAGAAACGCGCCGGAAAAGTGTGACAGTTCAGCCCGCGCCATTCGGAAAACCGCACTGACGTGCTTACTGCGGCTGCACCGCTGTTTTCCTCATATGCCGGCGCTCAGTTCATCTGCGCATTGGGAGCCGGATTTTTATGCGAGCATAAATCCTTCTCTCCATGCACAGATGGCTGAACTGTTATGCAAATAAAAAGTCTCTCATGCTTGACGGGAAATGTCTGCTTGCTTTATAATAATGTGGATTATGGGATAATATCGTCCGCAGAGCTGTGAAAGCGGGCAGGAAGGTGCAGAATACATGATAAAGAGCATGACAGGGTTCGGCAGAAGCGAAGTCGGCGATGCAGAACACAAATTTACCGTGGAAATGAAATCTGTAAACCACCGTTATCTGGATGTGAATCTGAAGATGCCTAAAAAGCTGAATTTTTTTGAGGCAGCCATCAGAAATTTGCTGAAGGAATATATTCAGAGGGGAAAAGTGGATATCTTCATTTTTTATGAGGATTTTACAGAGGACAATTTCAGTATCCGCTACAATCGCGATGTGGCGGCAAAATACATGTCCTATTTACAGCAGATGTCCGAGGAATTCGGCCTGGAAAATGATACCAGAGCGTCCACGCTTTCCAGATATCCGGAAGTATTCACTATGGAAGAACAGGATATTGACGAAGAAGGAATGTGGAAGCTTTTGGAAAAGGCTCTCCGGGAAGCAGCGGAAAGTTTTGTGGAGACAAGGGTAAAAGAAGGGGAGAACCTTCGGAACGATTTGCTGTTAAAACTGGATGCCATGGCGGAGCATGTGGCATTTATTGAAGCAAGATCTCCCCAGATCATTGCGGAATACCGACAGAAACTGGAAGATAAGGTAAAAGAACTTTTAGGAGACGCCAAAGTAGATGAAAATCGGCTTTTAATGGAAGTTACCATCTTTGCAGACAAGGTATGCGTGGATGAGGAAATTGTTCGCTTAAAGAGCCACATTGAAACGACAAAGGCGGCTTTGACGGCGGGAGGAAGCATCGGAAGAAAGCTTGATTTCCTTGCTCAGGAGATGAACCGCGAGGCAAATACGATTCTTTCCAAGTCAAACGATCTGGAAATTTCCAACCGGGGCATCGAACTTAAGACAGAGATAGAAAAAGTAAGAGAACAGATCCAGAATATTGAATGATGATACCGGGGAGTTGGTACTAAAAAGTCCGGGTATCATGAAACAGAAAGCGGGAGAGATATGAGTCAGTTTATCCATATCGGATTCGGCAACATTGTAAACACAGACAAGATCATCGCTGTAGTAAGCCCGGAATCCGCGCCGGTCAAGCGATTGGTGCAGACTGCCAAGGAAAAAGGAACGGCAGTGGATGCCACCCAGGGACGCAAGACAAAGGCAGTCCTTGTAATGGAAAACAGCCAGCTGATTCTCTCGGCGCTGCTCCCGGAGACGATTGCGGGAAGGGCCCAGTCTGATAAGGACGAAGCGGGAGAAAACACAGCAGGCGGAAAGGAACATATGCGATGAAGCGAAGAGGAGTTTTGATTGTAGTTTCCGGATTTTCCGGGGCAGGGAAAGGCACCCTGATGAAAAAGATGCTTGAAACTTACGACAATTATGCGCTGTCTGTATCTATGACCACCAGAACCCCCAGGGAAGGGGAAGTGGACGGTAAGTCATACTTTTTCGTGGATAAGGAAACGTTTGAGAAGACAATTGCCGAGGATGGCCTGATTGAGTATGCGAATTATTGCGGAAATTATTACGGCACCCCCAAAGCTTATGTGGAAATGAAGCTGGAAGAGGGAAAAGATGTGATCCTGGAAATTGAAGTGCAGGGCGCGCTTCAGGTAAAAGAACGCTTCCCGGAGGCGGTGCTGATGTTTGTAATGCCGCCCAGTGCCAAAGAGCTTTACCGGCGTCTGGTAGGGAGGGGCACAGAAACCCAGGAAGTCATTGAGGGCCGAATGAAACGGGCTGTGGAGGAAGCGGAGTGGATCAAGCATTACGAATACATTCTGCTGAACGATGATCTGGAGGAATGCGCCGCACAGATGCATTCCATGATACAGTCAGTCCGTATGACACCGGAGAGAAATGAAGAATTTATTGAAACTATAAAAGAAGAGCTGAAAGCTCTTGTGAAAGGAGAAAATTAATTATGTTGCATCCGTCTTATTCAGATTTGATGAAAGTCGTAAACAGTGAAGTGGAAGAAGGAGAAGAGAAAATCGTCAACAGCCGTTATTCCATCGTTATGGCTACATCTAAAAGGGCGAGACAGATTATTGCCGGCTCAGAACCCTTTGTTCCGGCACACGTGGGAAGCAAACCGCTTTCTTTGGCTGTGGAAGAACTGAACGAAGGTAAAATAAAAATCCTCGGCGACGATGAAGAGGCAGAAAAAGAGGAAATCGCAGAACTCGAAGAAAAAATCGAAGAACTGGAAAAAGAAGAAAACTTAGAATAAAAACAAAACCCAGACCGCAGGGTCTGAAAGCAGATGAGGGGGTCCTGAAACGGAAAATTTTCGGTTTCCTTCCATGTTTTGCACGGCTGTGTGCAGAATGTGGAAGGAAACCAGAAATCCGGTTTTGAGGCGCCCTCGCAGTTTTTACTGCGGAAAATAGTTTTATGAAAGAAGAAGGTGTGGAATGGACAATACGAAGAAAATTCTTTTTGTATCTCTCGGCTGTGACAAAAACCTGGTAGATACGGAAATGATGCTGGGACAGCTTGCAGAAAAAGGATATACTTTTACAGACAGCGAGGAGGAAGCAGATGTGGCAGTGATCAACACCTGCTGCTTTATCCACGATGCCAAAGAAGAAAGCGTCAATACGATTCTGCAGTTTGCCGATCTGAAAAAAGAAGGAGTTATTGAGACTCTTATCGTGTGCGGATGTCTGGCACAGCGCTATCAGGAAGAGATACAGACGGAAATTGAAGAAGTAGATGCTATCATAGGCACTACAGCTATTGATAAAATTGTGGAAACTCTGGATGAGATTTACAGCGGAAAATCAGAGAATCACCTGGAAGATATCAACCGGGCGCCTGTGTACGGCAAAAAGAGAAGCGTTACCACAGGGGGACATTTTGCTTATCTGAAAATCGCGGAAGGCTGTGACAAGCACTGTACCTACTGCATCATCCCCAAAATCAGAGGTTCGTTCCGTTCTGTTCCCATGGAGGAACTGGTGAAAGAAGCCGATTCCCTTGCAAAAGACGGCGTAAAAGAACTGATTCTGGTTGCACAGGAAACTACGGTTTACGGTGTGGATCTGTACGGGAAAAAGATGCTGCCCGCTCTTTTGAGAGAACTGGCTAAAATTCCGGAACTGTACTGGATCCGCATTCTCTACTGCTATCCGGAAGAAATTACGGATGAGCTGATACAGGTGATCAAAGAAGAGGATAAGGTATGCAAATATCTGGATATGCCCATTCAGCATTCGTCGGATGCGATTTTAAAGAGAATGGGCAGAAGAACGTCCAGAGCGGAGCTTGAGGAGATCATCACAAAACTTCGCAGAGAAATACCGGAAATCTGTCTGAGAACAACGCTTATTACCGGTTTCCCGGGAGAGACGCAGGAAGATCACGAGGAACTGATGGATTTTGTGGATACCTGGGAATTTGATCGATTAGGTGCGTTTACCTACTCACAGGAAGAAGATACGCCGGCTGCCATGATGCCCGATCAGATCGATGAGGAAGTGAAGGTGCAGCGACAGGCCGAGATCATGGAACTTCAGCAGGAGATTGCCTTTGAAAAGGCGGAATCTCTGGCTGGTGAGACGATGCTTGCCATGATTGAAGGAAAGGTTGCGGATGAAAACGCTTATGTGGCGAGAACCTACCGGGATGCCCCCAATGTGGACGGCTATCTTTTTGTGAATACGGGAAGGGAACTGATGACCGGAGACTTTGTGAAAGTTCGTGTGACCGGTTCCTACGAATATGATTTGATAGGAGAATTGGAAGATGAATTTACCGAATAAACTGACGACACTTCGTGTCATTATGATTCCCTTTTTTGTTGTGTTTATGCTGACTGATTTTGCGGGAGGAGCAAGCAAATGGATTGCTCTCGCCCTGTTTATCATCGCCAGCCTGACGGATCTTTTAGACGGACATATCGCCAGAAAATATAATCTGGTCACCAATTTCGGAAAGTTTATGGACCCTCTGGCAGACAAACTGCTTGTCTGTGCAGCTTTGATCTGTCTGGTGGAGATGGGAAGAATTCCTTCCTGGATCGTTATTGTAATTATCAGCCGTGAATTTATCATCAGCGGTTTCCGCCTGATCGCTTCCGATAACGGACGCGTTATTGCGGCAAGCTATTGGGGCAAGTTTAAAACTACCTTTCAGATGATCATGATCTGTCTGATGATTGCTGATATCAGTGCTCTGTCCTTATTGACGGATATTGTTATGTGGGTTGCGCTGATTCTGACCGTGGTATCACTGGTTGATTATCTGGTAAAAAATAAAGATGTGATGAAAGGCTGACACCGCGCCGAAATCAAAGAGCGGAAAAGGAGAGAGACTATGGTAGTAGAACTGATTTCTGTTGGAACCGAGCTCTTGCTCGGAAATATTGTAAACACCAACGCGGCTTATCTGGCAAAAGAATGTGCAGGGCTTGGATTATCCTGCTACTACCAGAGTGTGGTTGGCGATAATTGGGAAAGATTGAAAGCTGCGCTGACTCAGGCGCTGGAGCGATCCGATATTGTCATCTTGTCCGGAGGTCTGGGGCCAACCCAGGACGATCTGACAAAAGAAGCGGCGGCTTCTGTCATGGGGATGGAATTGAAAATGGACGAGGAATCTTTCAAAAGAATCGACGCCTATTTCAAAAACCGCGGAATTGAAATGACAGAAAACAACCGAAAACAGGCTCTGATCCCGGAAGGAGCCATGGCAGTGCAGAACGACAATGGCACGGCGCCGGGGGTGATCATGGAAAAAGAAGGGAAAAGAGTAATCCTTTTGCCGGGACCTCCCGGAGAGTTAAAGCCCATGTTTGAAAAGAGCATTGCGCCTTATCTGCAAAGTCTGCAGCCGGGAATCATCAGCTCCAAAACAGTAAAAATTTGCGGTATCGGAGAAAGCAAAGTGGAGGATATGATTCAGGACCTGATAGCCGGACAGACCAATCCTACCATTGCTCCTTATGCCAAGACAGGGGAAGTCCACCTGCGCGTAACCGCTCGGGCGGAAGAGGAAAAAGAAGCCAAAAAGCTGATAAAACCGGTGGTAAAGGAATTGAAATCCAGATTTGGGCAGGCTGTTTACACAACGAAAGAGGAAGTGACTCTGGAAAAGGCTGTGGTGGATCTGCTGGATGCCAACGGCCTGACAATCTCCACTGCCGAATCCTGTACAGGAGGTATGCTGGGAGCCAGACTGGTAAATGTTCCGGGGGCTTCCAAAGTCTACAAAACCGGATTTGTAACTTATTCCAATAAGGCTAAGAGAAAACTGCTGGGAGTAAAGAAAGAAACGCTGGAAAAATATGGAGCTGTCAGCGAACAGACAGCTGTGGAAATGGCAAAAGGCTGTGCCTTTGCGGGCAAAGCCGATGTGACGGTTTCTGTAACAGGAATAGCGGGGCCTGACGGCGGTACCCCCGAAAAACCGGTAGGTCTTGTTTACATTGGATGCTGTGTGTGCGGCACAACGGTAGTGAAAAAATTTCAGTTTATCGGGAACCGGGCTAAGATTAGAGAAAGCTCCGTGTCAGCGGCTCTGACTCTGGCAAGAGAGTGTATTTTGAAATATCATTAAACTGGCGCCAATGTTTTTGAAACGAACCGGCAGTGATTTAGACGCTGTCCCGTTTTGAGAAACGAATGAAAAAAGCAACATTCCTCCGTAATTTTGAGGAGATGAGGGAAAGGAGAGTGAATGCTGCATGGAAGAAAATATCAGATACGATTTTTGCCGAAGATGCGGAGGCTTGGTGAAGGATGGTGTATGTACATCCTGCGGATGGTTCCTGGTGGAAAACGGCAAACAGAAGTGGATGGTTCCACCCCAGGGCTTTATGAAAAAAGACAATGCAGAAAGCTCTGAAGCCTATGAAAAAGAGGATACTGTACAGCCGGACAGCTGTCCCGACCCCGAAGAAGAGAAAGGGGAAAAAAGCGAAGACGCAGTTAGGCAGGATCCGGAACCGGAATCGACGGAGAGCGAAGAAATCAAGGAAAATCTGTCTGCCCCACAGCCTGAAAAAGTAAGCTACAAGGGATGGCTGATTCTGGGCGGTGTTCTTCTTGCAGTACTTTTCATTTCCTTCCTCATTCTGGCATTTGTGATTGTGGGAAATGTGGCTTCCCGGAACAGAGCAGAAAGCCCTGATACACAGGAGAGTCCGATTGAACCATACCAGGAAGAGGAACCGAATGGATTGTGGAAAGACCCCTCGGATCCAAATCCCGATGATTACGGTTCTGCCTGGGATTATTTTAGTGATTATTTTGGAAATCCCAATAAAAAGACAGAGGGAACATATATACCGTCCGCGGAGGATGAGTACTATGAGGGACTGGCCGATGCTGTTCGGGAGGATCTTTCCTATAAGATCACCTGGGAAGAGTATGACCTGTCCGCAAACGGAGGAAAAATTACGGCGGTAGGTACCTACCCCCAGATCCAGGGAGGAAATATCCCCAATCTGGAGGAGGTAAACAAGTATATCGAAACCGAGGCAAATTACTATAAGGAAAACTTCGGAGAATATCTGCAGAGCACAGGGGAGGATATTACCTGCCATACTGTGAGCAACGCTTATGTGACCTATATGGATGAGGATCGGATCAGTATTGTTCTGGACGAACAGGTGAATCTTCCTTATCAGACCTATGTGGGGCTCTTTGCCATCAACGTGGACTTAAACACCGGAACTATCATGCAGAATGATCAGATCCTTAATTTTGACGAAGAACTGGTACAACGGTTTCGGGAACAGAGCAGCCTGCAGAACGGAGAAAATGAATTTTTAAACAGTTTAAGCGATGAGGAACTGTTTTCCTATCTTTCCAGCCAGGAGCTTACCTTCCTGTTTTATACACCCGTGGGCCTGGAAGTGGGAATCAACTATTCTACGGAGGATTCTGTTGGTTGGATATCGGTGACGCTGAAAGATTTTCAGAGATATACCCCCAAATATTAAGGCGGAGAAAGTTGTTTTTCCTTGTAACAGTTCAGCGCGCGCCATTCGGAAAACCGCACTGACGTGCTTACTGCGGCTGTGCCGCTGTTTTCCTCATATGCGGGCGCTTGGCTCATCTGTTCATCAGGAGAAGGATTTTTATGCGAGCATAAATCTTTCTCCTGATGACAGATGGCTGAACTGTTGTCTTTTATTTTGGAGCTTTTGTTTGCATCCCGGCGAAAGCTGTGTTACTATAAACAGACAGGACAGAGAAAAAGTCTGGAAGCGTTTCCAGTGTGGCTGTTTTTATCTGTCCGGACATTTTTAATATTAACACGTTCTGGCATTCATGCAGCATTTCCGGCATTTCGCCGCGGCTTTTCCTGGAAATAATTTCTGAAAACAAAAGAATTGACAAAATCGAACAGATGTTTTATGATGGTAAAAGATAAGAACAAATGTTCTGCTTTTGAGTATAAATTTATTTGACATAGAAGGCTTGGAGAGTTTCATACACTTTCAGTGGCAGGCATACAGCTTCTGCACGTTATGAGCAGTATGGTTCTGTTTTGCCGGGCAGAAAACCGCGCACGAAAGTGACCCGCAGGATAGGAAATGCGGCAGATTGTACAGATACAGGATTCACAGGAGGATTCATCATGGAAAGAGAAGAGAAGTTAAAGGCATTGGATGCAGCGCTTACGCAGATTGAAAGACAGTTCGGCAAGGGAGCAGTTATGAAACTGGGCGATCCTTCCGCACAGATGAATATAGAGACCATACCCACAGGTTCTCTCAGCCTTGATATTGCACTGGGACTGGGAGGAATTCCCAAGGGAAGAATCATTGAGATATACGGACCGGAATCCAGCGGTAAAACAACGGTTACCCTTCATATGATCGCCGAAGTGCAAAAGAGAGGCGGCATCGCAGGATTCATCGATGCCGAGCATGCGCTTGATCCGGTATATGCCAAAAATATCGGCGTGGATATTGACAATTTATACATTTCTCAGCCGGACAACGGAGAGCAGGCTCTGGAAATTACAGAGACGATGGTTCGTTCAGGAGCTATCGACATTGTAATTGTGGACTCTGTTGCAGCTTTAGTACCCAAAGCCGAGATTGACGGGGATATGGGAGACAGCCACGTAGGTCTTCAGGCAAGACTGATGTCTCAGGCGCTTCGTAAGCTGACAGCTGTTATCAGCAAATCCAACTGTACGGTAGTATTTATCAACCAGCTGCGTGAGAAGGTCGGCGTTATGTTTGGAAATCCGGAGACAACGACAGGCGGACGCGCTCTGAAATTCTACTCTTCCGTGCGTCTGGACGTCAGAAGAATCGAAGCCTTGAAACAGGGCGGCGAAGTAGTCGGAAACCGTACCAGAGTGAAGATTGTCAAAAACAAAATTGCACCTCCGTTTAAGGAAGCAGAGTTTGATATTATGTTCGGACAGGGAATTTCCGCAGAAGGAGATATCCTTGATCTGGCTGCCAACAGCGGTGTAGTTAATAAGAGCGGTGCATGGTATGCTTATGAAGGCAACAAGATCGGTCAGGGACGTGAGAATGCCAAGACTTATCTGAAAGAAAATCCGGATGTATGCAAAGAAATCGAAGAAAAAGTCAGAGAGCACTTTGGCCTTGTTCCCGGCAAAAAGTCTGGAGATGATTCCAATACAGAGACGGGAAATCAGGCACAATCCGGAAATCTTCACATTGAAGGAGAAGAATAAGAATGACGGTTACCGGAATTGAGGAAATCTCCCAATCCAGGTGCCGGATATATGTAGATGGTAATTTCGCCTTTGTCTTATACAAAGGCGAAATTCGTTTATACAAAATCCGGGAACAGGAAGAGATCAGTGAAGAAACTTATCGAAAGATTACGGAGGAAGTGCTTGTAAAGAGAGCAAAGCTTCGCTGTATGAATCTTTTAAAGAGCAGGCCTTACACGGAATATCAGCTGCGGGAAAAATTGCGGCAGGGGGAATACAGCCAGGAAATCCAGGATATTGCCATCACCTATGTAAAATCTTTCGGATATGTGGACGACGTACAGTATGCAAAAGATTATGCATTAAGTCAGACAGAGACAAAGAGCCGCAGAGCCATTTCGGAATCTCTTATGAGAAAGGGGATTGCAAAAGAAATTGTGGAGGAAGTGTTTGCTGATCTGGAAGAGGACGGCAATATGTCCGATGAAAGAAAACTTGCAGAAAAGTGGATGGAAAAAAAGAAATTTTCTCCGGAAAAAGCGGATTATAAAGAACAGCAGAAAATGGCGGCCTTTCTGTACAGAAAAGGGATACCCATGGAAGTTATCCGAAAAGCAATACGTGGTTTCATAGATTAAGATACGAAAAAATGAAAATAATTTGTCGCTTAAATAAGGAATAGCACTTGACACAGGAGTGATTTTTGTTTAGAATTGTAGTGTTGTAAAGTCGATTATGGGAATGTGACTCTATGTACATTCTATAACGAATATTCGTACAATGAAAATTAAATAAGGAGGTGCTCCTGTATATGCTTTACTACGTGTTGGCAATTGTGATTACAGCTGTCATCTGCGTACCTGCAGCAGCTTTTGTGGCATCCAATTATCAGAAAAAGACGATGGAAGCAAAAATTGGAAACGCAGAAGACAAAGCCAGAGAGATTATCGATGAAGCTTTAAAGACTGCAGAGGCGAAAAAGCGTGAAGGCCTGCTGGAAGTGAAGGAAGAATCCATTCGTACCAAAAACGAACTGGATAAAGAAATCAAAGAACGCAGGGCGGAAGTACAGCGCTTTGAACGCAGAATTCAGCAGAAGGAAGAGAACATCGACAAAAAAGCCGATGCTATCGAGAAAAAAGAAGCCAGCCTCGCAGCGAAAGAAGAAGAGATTTCAAAGCAGAAGGCAGAAGTTGCAAAACTCAATGAGCAAAGAATACAGGAACTGGAACGAATCTCAGGATTAACCTCCGATCAGGCAAAAGACTACTTATTGAAAATTGTTGAAGACGAAGTGAAACATGAAACGGCCGTGATGATCAAAGAAATGGAAAGCAGGGCCAAAGAGGAAGCAGACAAAAAGGCAAAAGAATATGTGGTAACAGCTATTCAGAAATGTGCCGCTGACCATGTATCAGAAACTACGATATCGGTTGTTCAGCTTCCCAACGACGAGATGAAAGGACGAATTATCGGACGTGAGGGTCGCAATATCCGTACCCTTGAGACCATGACAGGTGTGGATCTTATCATTGATGATACGCCGGAAGCTGTAGTTCTTTCTTCGTTTGATCCGATTCGCAGGGAAGTTGCGAGAATCGCGCTTGAGAAACTGATTGTGGATGGCCGAATCCATCCGGCAAGAATCGAAGAGATGGTGGAAAAAGCGCAGCGAGAAGTTGAAGTGATGATAAAAGAAGAAGGAGAGGCTGCTGTACTGGAAGTAGGAGTACATGGCATCCATCCGGAACTGGTTCGTCTGCTTGGAAAGATGAAATTCAGAACAAGCTACGGACAGAACGCATTGAAACATTCTATTGAAGTAGCTCAGCTGTCAGGTCTTCTGGCGGCAGAGTTGGGACTGGATGTGAGAATGGCGAAACGCGCCGGACTGCTGCATGATATTGGAAAAGCAGTGGATCACGAGATGGAAGGTTCTCATATTCAGCTTGGTGCAGAACTTTGTAAGAAATATAAAGAGTCTGCCGTTGTTATCAACGCAGTGGAATCCCACCACGGTGATGTGGAGCCCACATCGTTGATCGCCTGCATTGTACAGGCTGCTGATACAATTTCAGCGGCAAGACCGGGCGCAAGAAGAGAGACTCTGGAGACTTATACAAGCAGATTAAAACAATTAGAAGACATTTCAAACAATTTCAAAGGTGTAGACAAATCTTTTGCTATTCAGGCGGGTAGAGAGATTCGGGTAATGGTAGTTCCTGAGCAGATTTCCGATGCGGACATGGTATTACTGGCAAGAGATATTTCCAAACAGATCGAAGCTGAACTGGAATATCCCGGACAGATTAAAGTCAATGTTATCAGAGAAAGCCGCGTAACGGATTATGCAAAATAGCATTTACAAGAACAGTCAAGGCCCTGCGGATTTATCCGCAGGGCCTTTTATGTGTCAGGAAAGGAGAAAAAATGGAAAAATTCAAAAGACTAAACAGAGAACTTGTTTACAAAGGCTCTATCATTGATTTTTACAAGGACACGGTGCTGGTACCGAATGGAAACGTGGTAAAATGGGATTTTATCGGTCACAATGGCGCTGCAGCAGTAGTTCCGGTGACAGATGACGGCAAGATTCTCATGGTACGTCAGTACAGAAACGCTTTGGACCGCTATACACTGGAAATTCCGGCAGGTGGTTTAAACGGTGCGGATGAACCCGGAAAAACAGCCGCAGCCAGGGAACTGGAGGAGGAAACCGGGTATCGCAGTGAAAATCTGGAGTGGCTGATAACCATACGGACAACCGTAGCTTTCTGTAATGAAAAGATTGATATCTATGTGGCGAGAAATCTTATTCCAAGCCATCAGCACCTGGATGAGGATGAATATATCAATGTGGAGGCATACACCGTGGATGAACTTTGCGAAAAGATCTATGCAGGAGAGATGGAAGATTCCAAGACGATAGCCGCCATTATGTGTTACAAAGATAAATACTGCAGCAAGAAACAGTGATAGCAGACCCCGGTCAGAGCATATATTTTAAAAATGCGATGTCCGGGGTATGTTTATGGAAAAATTTTATCTGGCAAGAAGAAATGAGAATACCGGCTTTGTCATTTTGTTTCTGGCAGGCTTTGCACTGGGAATTCTGATTGTGTATGGAGGACAGAATTATCTGTTGGAAAATACAGAGTTTTTAAGCAACATTACGATTTCGGGGATGAAATATCTGGAGGTGGACAAAGGTCTTTTGTTTTTTTACTGCCTCAGGCAAAGGCTGGGAATTGTGTCGGTTTTAGTGCTGGCCTCGGCTGCCGGTCTGGCCATGGCAGCTGTATGTGCGGTTTTATTGTGGAGCGGATTTTCAGCAGGCGTTATGTTGTCCGTTTTGTCAGCCAGACACGGTATTCGGGGCATTCTTCTTTTTGTGGGAGGAACCCTTCCACAGATCTTGATTTATGTTCCTGCTTTTCTCTTTTTGTTTTCCTGGTGTATGCACCTGAAAAGAAGAGATGGCCAGGGAGATTCCGTGGGAAAGGGAAAGACCTTTCTGATAATTTTGGTGGTTGTCATAACGGGATGTCTGATTGAAAGTTATGTAAATCCATGGGTCCTCAAATTTTTTCTCAAACTTTTTTAAAAAAATTTACGCAAATTTTACTATATATGGGGGATAACAAAATTTCGATTACCGATATCTTGTAGTAAAGCCGCAAAACAAGGGAAACAGGCGCAGTTAGGGTGAAAAATCACGTTGCTTTTCGTCGAAAAACTGATTATAATGAGAGGCACAAAGAGAGAGTCTGAGGACTGTCGTGAGTAAGAGAAAGGTATTCGGATAATGGAACGGGAGATACAGGCATTTATTTCGTATTTACATAATATTAAAAAAACTTCTGCAAATACGGAAGCATCCTACAGAAGGGACTTGAATAAACTCTGCGCTTATTTTAAAGAGCAGGGGATAGAGGAAGTATCGGAAATCACAGCGACTTCTCTGAACAGCTATGTGCTGGGACTGGAAAAACAGAAGTTTGCGCCTGCCACAGTTTCCAGGAATATTGCGTCTATCAAGGCTTTTTTTCATTATCTGTACCGGGAAAAGCTGGTGGAGGAGGATGTGGCGGAATCTTTGAAGGCACCTCGTATCGAGAAAAAAATGCCGGGAATTCTGACGATGGAAGAAGTAGTCAGACTGTTGGAACTGCCTTCCGGAGATAATCCCAAGGAAATCAGGGATAAAGCTATGCTGGAGCTGCTCTATGCCACCGGAATCCGTGTGACAGAGCTGATCACTTTAAAGATTACGGATGTAAATATGCATCTGGGGTACATTATCTGCCATGACAGGACGAAGGAGAGGGTAATTCCTTTTGGTTCTAAGGCTAAAGAAGCTCTGCAGGCTTATTTTCGTTTTTCCAGAGACCATATGCTCAGTGATCCGGAGGAGCAGGTGCTGTTTGTGAACTGTTCCGGAAAACCCATGAGCCGTCAGGGATTCTGGAAACTGGTGAAATATTATGCCCAGAAAGCAGGGATTGTATCGGAGATCACCCCTCATACACTGCGCCATTCTTTTGCGGCGCATCTGGTGAAAAATGGTGCGGATCTGCGAAGCGTACAGGAGATGCTGGGGCATTCCGATATTTCCACCACGCAGATTTATGCCAATGTAAACCACAGTCATATTCGGGAAGTTTATGCCAAAACCCATCCGAGAGGATAGAATTAAGGATAGAAATAAGAACAGAAATAACAAAAAGGATGTTTCAGAATCATAATTACCATGATTTTGAAACATCCTTTTTTGTTAAAGCCTCAGCTGTTTATTCATATTCTGCGATATCGTAAATCAGTTTTTCGGAATCTTCCCATCCAAGGCAGGGGTCTGTGATGGATTTGCCGTAAACGCCTCCGCCTACTTTCTGGCAGCCTTCCACAAGATAGCTTTCGATCATGACGCCTTTTACAAGACGATGAATATCCGCATTTAACTTGCGGCTGTGCATAACTTCTTTTACGATACGGATCTGCTGTTCAAACTGCTTGTTGGAGTTGCTGTGGTTGGAGTCAATAATGCAGGCCGGATTTTTCAAATCCCTCTCATTATACAGATTCAACAGTGTATTTAAGTCCTCGTAATGATAGTTGGGCAGGTTGCGTCCGTGTTTGTTGGTGGCTCCGCGAAGTACGGTGTGAGCCAGATCATTTCCGCTTGTATTCACTTCCCATCCGCGATAAATGAAAGAGTGTGGATGCTGAGCGGCGTAAACGGAATTGAGCATAACGGAGAAATCTCCGCTGGTAGGGTTTTTCATTCCGGAAGCCACATCAAAACCGCTGACCGTCAGACGGTGAAGCTGATCCTCCACGGAACGGGCGCCGATGGCCACGTAGGAGAGGATGTCGGAAAGATAACGCCAGTTTTCCGGATAAAGCATTTCGTCGGCTGCAGTCAGATTGGATTCCGCAGCGGCGCGGATGTGCATTTTTCTCATGGCGATCAGACCCTGCAGAAAGTCAGGCTTTCCTTCCGGATCGGGCTGATGAACGATACCCTTATATCCATCGCCGGTTGTGCGAGGTTTATTGGTATAGATTCTGGGAATCAGAATCAGCTTGTCTTTTACTTTTTCGTTGACTTTGGCCAGTCTGTTTACGTAGTCGCAGACAGAATCCTCGTTGTCTGCAGAGCAGGGCCCGATGATAACGAGAAACTTATTGCTTTTTCCGGTAAGGACATCCCGGATTTCCTGATCTCTCTGGACCTTTAAAGCGGCCAGCGCAGGCGGAACAGGGAACTGTTCCCGGATTTCATCGGGAGTGGGCAGTTTGCGTACAAATTCAAAACTCATTGGTTTTATCTCCTGTAATAAACAAGGCAATGCCGCAAATATCTCTGAAGAAGATGTTTGCGACACCCTTTTTTTGTACGATAGGAAACTTCATTTCCTATCGTGTAAAAAAAGACGCTCCGCTGTGGATGCGCACTACAGCGCTCAGGCAATCAGAGATTACCCGGAAAATGGTTGCTGACGCAACCGCGCGGCGCGAGTGTGCACCAGGGCGCACATTTTTTTGTTTCCTTTAAGCAGTCCTATTATAGTATACAAAATTTTAATTGGCAAGACTTTTACGAATTACAGTTTGAAAACAATACCACACTGCCGTTGTTTCGGTCTGTTATTCCAGGAACTGAAAGCTGTCCTGGATAACGGAAGCCTGGGAGGGATAATCTTGAAAGAGTTCAAATTCCGGGCTGCCTTCCGAAAAAGGATTGGACTGGAGCGAATTAAGGATAACAACACGTCCGTCTTCGGATTCTCCCAAAACAGAACCAAGCGGGCCTCCCTCTGCCTGAACCTGTTCCCATACGGAGGAACTCATTTCCTCAAAGGAAACAATGGAAGTCAGAGAGGAATCCGTATCGGACCGGTAGAAAACCCGTAAGGTCTGAATCGTTTCCCCGTAGGCTTCCCGGCTTGAAAGTTCTGTTGTATAGTGATCTTTTAAAAGAGGAGGAAGCTCTACGGAAAAGTTCATCTCCGGAACTTCCAGGAGAACAGAGTCGGCCTGGGAAACTGTTTCCGAGGTCGTCTGGGAAGCGGTTTCTAAAGCCGCTTCAGAAGGCTCTTCAGAAGTTGTTTCAGAAGCTGTCTCCGAGATTGTTTCAGAAGTCGTTTCGGAAGCTGCTTCGGCGGAGGATTCTTCTGTCTGTGCAGAAGAGCTGATCGCTGTGGGCGTTTCCGGAGTGGTCTCTTCAGGCGTTTGGCCTGTGCATGCCGTCAAAGTAAGAAGACCGGCAAAAAATAAGGTGTGAAGCAGTACTTTTTTTCTCATAGGCACCTCCTGATAATCCGGGACAAGAACCGGCGCCTGCATCATAGCTGCAGTACGGCGAAATGATATCCCTTGTATGTACCTTTATTATACAATGGACGAAAAAGGTAAGGCAATATAGGACAAGAGAAAGTGACACCGAAAATATAAAAAAGTGTGCGCTCTAACGCACACTCGCGCCGGAGCGCGGTTGCGTCAGCAACCATTTTCCGGGTAATCTCTGATTGCCTGAGCGCTGAAGTGCGCATCCATAGCGGAGCGTCTGTTTTTATACGATAAGAAATAAAGTTTCTTATCGTATAAAAG
This sequence comes from uncultured Lachnospiraceae bacterium, assembly GCA_944381635.1. Classification (GTDB taxonomy): domain Bacteria; phylum Bacillota; class Clostridia; order Lachnospirales; family Lachnospiraceae; genus CALWLY01. The sequence continues at coordinate 18,102 of CALWLY010000020.1, read as the reverse complement.
TGTGTGCTCTGTCATGCAGCGTCTTGTTCTCAGCTGACCTTTGCCGGCAGAAGATAAGGACGCAGTTTTAGCAGGGAAGAAAAGGTGGATAAAAGCTGGCTTGCCAGCATGGCCCAGAAATAGGCTTTCATGCCGAAAACGGGCACGAGCGTGCAGATAAATACAAGGCGCAGAAGGATTCCGGCCATGTTTAAAAAGAAGGTGAATCCTGTCTTTCCAAGACCGTGAAGAATGCCAAACAGCGTGGTGTTCAGATAGAGGAAAGGACAGATAAAACTCAGCGTCATAATAAAGTGGCCGGCCATGTCGCTGTCAAAAAGAAAGATGCCAAGAAATTCTCCGAACAAAAGGAAGAAAAACATACAGCCGCAGCCAAGCAAAAGACAGTAGCGGATACATTTGCGGATGGCCCTGCTGATAGCGGGAGTATTCCGGACGGCATCGGCTTCTGCCACCAAAGGCATCAGCAGCACGGAGACAGAATTGGTAAACGTTCCGGGAAAAAGAATCAGAGTCATAGCCATGCCCGTAAAAACGCCGTAGATGGAAAGAGACTCGCTGACGCTGTATCCGAACTGCTGAAGTCGTATCGGTAGCCAGGCGGCCTCCAGAGCAGAAAGAAGATTCAGACAAAGGCGATTGGCACTTAGGGGAAGGGCAAAAAGAAGCATTTTCCGGCTTGTAGACGTAAGGCGGGAAAGCTGCTGCAGCGTGGAGACAGATTTTTTCTGCAGGTTTCCAAGGGCGGAAAGAGAAGATTTCCTTGAAATACCGGCCCGCTTCAAAAAATGGAAATAGGAGGCGGCAAGGGTAATGCTCATGGACGTAAACTCACCTACACACAACCCGATGGCGGCCACATTGAGAGAAAGAGCGGCATGGGAAGAAAGGGAGTGGTACCAGAGCAAAAAAACCGTTCCCACCCGGGCAAGCTGCTCGATCAGCTGTGTGGAGGCGGGAATGGCTGTCCTGTGAATTCCGTAAAAGTACCCGTTGATGCAGCTGTGGATGCTGGCCGGCACGAAGGAAAGGGCTATAATGCGCAGCAGGGAAGCACAGCGGGGCTCGTACAGAAAACGGGAAGCGATCCATTCGGAGTTCTGGTAGATAAAGAAAGAGCACAGGGCGGAAAGGATTGTGGAGAAAAACAGACCGGTTCCCAGAATGCGAAGAGAGGACCTGTAGTCATTTTTTTCCACGTCCCCTGCAATAAAGCGGGAAACTGCGTTATGTATGCCGGCGGTGGAAATGGCAAAGACGATGCCGGACACCGGCCCTGTCAGCTGGTAAATGCCCATACCTTCCTCGCCGAAGGTGCGGGACATGAAAATACGGTAAAAAAAACCGATGAAGCGGCTGGCCAGGCCGGCTGCACTCAGAAGAAGTGCGCCGGTGATCAGGGAGTTCTTTTTTATGGGAAACTGCATGGAAACCTCAGAAAACATTTTTCTTAGGAACAAATATATGCCGTGGCGTTTATTGACAGAACATGGCGGCAATGCTATAGTGAAAAAATAAAATGGATGATTGTCGGAATTTCCGGCAAAAGTGTAAGAGAGGATGAAGCCAATGATTTATCTGGATAATGCAGCAACAACAAAAACGGCTCCTGAAGTTGTGGAGGCCATGCTTCCCTATTTCAGCGAAAATTACGGCAATCCCAGCAGCATATATACGCTGGGCGGCACAAGCAAGAAAGCTGTTAACAGAGCCCGTGAGATTATTGCGGCTTCTCTGGGAGCAAAGACAAACGAGATTTATTTTACCACCGGCGGCACAGAATCTGATAACTGGGCCATCAAGTCTGTGGCGGAAGCATACAAGGACAAGGGAAAACATATCATCACATCCAAGATTGAACATCATGCTGTTTTGCACACTTGCGAATGGCTGGAAAAACAGGGATACGAAGTGACCTATGTGGATGTGGATGAAAACGGTATTGTGAAACTGGACGAATTAAAGAAAGCCATTCGCCCGGACACGATTCTGATTTCCGTCATGTTTGCCAACAACGAAATCGGCACCATTGAGCCTATCAGGGAAATCGGAGAGATTGCCAGGGAGAACGGCATTCTTTTCCATACAGATGCGGTGCAGGCCTACGGTCATATTCCGATCAATGTGGACGAGTATCATATTGACATGTTAAGCGCCAGCGGTCACAAATTCAACGGTCCCAAGGGCGTGGGATTTCTTTACATCCGTACAGGACTGAAACTTAGAAATTTCATCCACGGCGGGCAGCAGGAGAGAGGACGCAGAGGCGGTACGGAAAACGTTCCCAGTATTGTGGGAATCGGAGCGGCCGCAGAGAGAGCGTTTGCAAATCTGGAAGAAAGACAGAACAAAGAGACTCAGCTGCGAGACTATCTGATCGCGCAGATTCAGGAGAAAATCCCCTATTGCCGTCTCAACGGAGATGCCGTAAAGAGACTGCCCAACAACGTAAATTTCAGTTTTCAGTTTATCGAGGGAGAATCGCTTCTGATTCTTCTGGACATGCAGGGAATCTGCGCTTCCAGCGGTTCTGCCTGCACGTCAGGTTCTCTGGATCCCTCCCATGTGCTTTTGGCCATCGGTCTGCCTCATGAGATTGCCCATGGCTCCCTTCGCCTTTCCTTAAGCGAGGAAAACACAAAGGAAGAGATCGATAAGACCGTTGAGGCGCTTTCGGGAATCGTGGAAAGACTGCGGAGCATGTCACCGCTTTACGAAGATTTTATCAAGAAAAACAGATAAGGGAAGAAAGGAAGAGTACCTATGTACAGTGAAAAAGTAATGGATCATTTTCAGAATCCCAGAAACGTAGGGGAGATTGAAAATGCCAGCGGAGTAGGAACTGTAGGAAATGCAAAATGCGGAGATATCATGAGAATCTATCTTGATATCGATGAAAATCAGATCATCCGCGACGTAAAATTTAAAACATTCGGCTGCGGTGCGGCTGTGGCTACCAGCAGCATGGCAACAGAGCTGGTAAAAGGCAAGACGGTTCAGGAAGCTATGGAAGTTACCAATAAAGCGGTTATGGATGCGCTGGATGGACTTCCGCCGGTAAAAGTACACTGCTCTTTGCTGGCAGAAGAGGCTATTCACGCAGCACTTTGGGATTATGCAGAGAAAAACGGCATTAAGATCGAAGGACTTAAACCTCCCAAAGCAGACATTCATGACGGAGAAGAGGACGCTGCGGAAGAGTATTAAAAGCCGACAGCTAAGGCAGGAGGAAAGTAACCCCTGTTTTTCCAAAGAGAGCAGGCTTCTCCTGGGGGAAAAGCAGGGCTGATTACAAGAGTACTGATTGCAAGATTACCGATTACAGTATTATTTCTTACAAGACTATTGATTATAAGATACAATAAGAGCCAAAAAGTGCAAAATATGGAGGATGAAAATGAGTACAGACAGATATGTAAGCCCGTTATCTGAACGCTATGCCAGCAAGGAGATGCAGTATATTTTTTCACCGGATATGAAATTCCGCACGTGGAGAAAACTGTGGATCGCTCTTGCGGAAACAGAAAAGGAACTGGGACTTCCCATTACCGACGAACAGATTGAAGAATTGAAGGCGCATGCGGAAGACATCAATTACGATGTGGCTAAGGCCAGAGAGAAAGAAGTTCGCCATGACGTTATGAGCCATGTGTACGCATACGGTGTGCAGTGCCCGAAAGCAAAGGGAATCATCCATCTGGGAGCTACTTCCTGCTATGTGGGAGATAACACGGACATTATCGTTATGCGGGAGGCTTTGAAGCTGGTTCGCAAAAAGCTGGTAAACGTGATTGCTGAACTGGCAGATTTTGCGGAGAAATACAAAGCGCAGCCTACGCTGGCATTTACTCATTTTCAGCCGGCGCAGCCTACCACAGTTGGAAAAAGAGCGACTCTGTGGCTGCAGGAATTCCAGATGGACCTGGAAGATCTGGAATATGTGATGGATTCCTTAAAGCTGCTTGGTTCCAAAGGAACAACAGGAACACAGGCTTCCTTCCTGGAATTGTTTGACGGCGACCAGGAGACTATTGACAAAATAGATCCCATGATTGCAGAAAAAATGGGCTTTTCTTCCTGTTATCCGGTATCCGGACAGACCTATTCCCGCAAGGTGGATACAAGAGTTATGAATGTGGTGGCAGGCATTGCCGCAAGCGCTCATAAAATGTCCAACGACATCCGTCTGCTTCAGCACTTGAAAGAAGTGGAAGAACCTTTTGAAAAGAGTCAGATCGGTTCCTCTGCCATGGCTTACAAGAGAAACCCTATGCGCAGCGAAAGAATCGCATCGTTATCCCGCTATGTGATGATCGATGCCCTCAATCCTGCCATAACTTCTGCGACTCAGTGGTTTGAGAGAACACTGGATGACTCTGCAAACAAACGTCTCTCCATTGCAGAAGGATTTCTGGCTGTGGACGGTATCCTTGACCTGTGCCTGAACGTAGTGGATGGTCTTGTAGTGTACCCGAAAGTCATCGAAAAGAGACTGATGAGCGAGCTGCCGTTTATGGCAACCGAAAATATTATGATGGATGCGGTTAAAATGGGCGGAGACCGTCAGGAACTGCATGAGCGTATCCGTACTCTTTCCATGGAAGCAGGTAAAAATGTAAAAATGGAAGGAAAAGAAAATAATCTTCTGGAGCTGATTGCTGCAGATCCTTCCTTCAACATGAGCCTGGAAGAACTTCAGCAGACTATGGAGCCGTCCCGTTACGTGGGCCGTTCTGAAATCCAGGTGGACGCTTATCTTGAAAAAGTAATCCGTCCCATGCTGAAAGAGCGCAGCGAACTGCTTGGCGTGAAAGCAGAAATCAACGTTTAAGCGCTGAGATTCAAAGTATAGAATCATACGAAAGATAAGAAAATGTTCCGAAAACGCAGATTAAAAAAGACAGCGTCTTTGGAACATTTTCTTGTACAGCAGAGGATATAAGGCTGCTGTTCGCCGGCTGGCCAGTGAACAGCAATGATATAAGTGATACTTATATTTTTTATAATATAGATTGATTTTACTTATGCGGAAAAATCAGTTATAATACTGGGGTAAGATAGAAAAAATATTTTCAGGGCAAGGCTTGTAGCTTACAGCCCGGATGCCGGCAGGCAGGACGAAAAGCCTCTCCGGTATCGAATGCAGCTTATGGAGGAAATGTGAAATGGTAAAAGCAGTTGTAGGAGCTAACTGGGGCGACGAAGGAAAAGGTAAGATTACCGACATGATGGCAAAAGAGGCGGATATTGTAGTTCGTTTTCAGGGCGGCGCTAACGCAGGACATACGATCGTGAACAATTACGGAAAATTTGCGCTTCATACCCTTCCGTCCGGAGTTTTTTACAGCCATGTGACAAACATTATCGGAAGCGGTGTAGCTTTGAATATTCCGCGCCTTTTTCAGGAAGTGAAAGAACTGACAGACCGTCAGGTTCCGGCTCCCAACATTCTGGTGTCCGACCGTGCCCAGATTGTGATGCCATATCACATTCTTTTTGACCAGTATGAAGAGGAGCGTCTCGGAGGCAAGTCCTTTGGTTCTACAAAATCCGGTATTGCACCTTTTTATTCTGATAAATTTGCGAAAATCGGTTTTCAGGTAAGCGAACTGTTTGACGAAGAACGCCTGTCTGAAAAAGTAAAAAATGTATGCGAAACCAAGAACATTCTGTTGGAGCATATGTACCACAAACCGCTTCTTGATGCAGACGAACTGATGGAAACATTGAGAGAATACCGTGAAATGGTTGCTCCTTACGTGGCAGATACCGCGCTGTTTCTCCATGATGCGTTAGAAGAAGGAAAGACCGTTTTGCTGGAAGGTCAGCTTGGAACTTTGAAAGATCCCGACCACGGTATTTATCCTATGGTAACTTCTTCCTCCACACTGGCAGGTTACGGAGCAGTGGGAGCCGGAGTTCCGCCCTATGAGATCAAACAGATCGTAACTGTGTGCAAGGCTTACTCTTCCGCAGTGGGAGCCGGCGCTTTTGTCTCTGAAATTTTCGGTGACGAGGCAGACGAGCTGCGCCGCAGAGGCGGTGACGGCGGAGAGTTCGGTGCTACCACAGGACGTCCCCGCAGAATGGGATGGTTTGACTGTGTGGCTTCCCGTTACGGCTGTCGTCTTCAGGGAACTACTGACGTGGCATTTACTGTATTGGACGTTCTTGGCTATCTGGATGAGATTCCGGTATGTGTGGGCTATGAAGTGGATGGAAAAGTGACAAAAGATTTCCCGGTTACAACAAAACTGGAAAAGGCAAAACCGGTGCTTGAAACTCTGCCCGGCTGGAAATGCGATATCCGCGGCATAAAAAATTATGAAGAACTGCCGGAAAACTGCCGCAAATACGTGGAATTTGTGGAGGAGCAGATCGGTTATCCCATCACTATGGTAAGCAACGGACCCGGAAGAGAGGATATTATTTATCGTAAAAGCCCTCTGAAAAAATAAATGAGAAAACAGATATGTTTAATTTAGAATACTATAAAGTGTTTTATTTTGTGGCCAGCTGTGGTTCCGTCACAATGGCGGCGGAACAGCTGGCCATTTCTCAGCCTGCGGTCAGCCAGTCGGTAAGACAGCTGGAACAGGCGCTGGGAATCAAGCTGTTTAAAAGAACGGCAAAGGGAGTCTGTCTGACAACGGAAGGACAGGTACTGTTTGAATATGTGGCCAAAGGTTACGAATGGATTCGGCAGGGAGAGAGAAAACTGGCACAGATGAAAAATCTGGACCAGGGGGAGATCAACATCGGCGCTTCGGATATGACACTGCGTTTTTATCTCCTTCCTTTTCTGGAACAATTCCATCAGCAGTATCCGGGAATCAAGGTGACGGTTTCCAACGCCCCCACGCCCAGAACTTTGGAATATTTGAAACAGGGAAAAATAGATTTCGGCATTGTGAGCAGCCCTTTCCCCAGTGAAAAGGGAATTGCTTCGCGAAAAGTAAAAGAAATCGAGGATGTCTTTGTGGCTGGGAAAGCTTTTTCAGACTGCCGGGACAAACAAATTTCCTTTTCCATGCTGGAACAGCTGCCTTTGATCCTTCTGGAAAAGCGCACCAGTACCAGAAGCTTTCTGGACTCCTTTCTGGAAAAAAAGAAAATCCGTTTAAAACCGGAGTTTGAACTGGCAACCAGCGACATGATCGTGCAGTTCTCCGCAAGAAATCTGGGAATCGGATTCGTGGTAAAGGATTTTGCCATGGAAGCTTTGGAAAAGGGGGAACTGTTTGCTTTAAAGCTGGAGCAGCCTCTGCCCAAAAGGCATTTTTGCGTTGTGACCAAAACGGATGATATACTCACAGCAGCAGCCGCAAGACTTCTGGAAATGATGAGACAGGAATCCGATGAATGAAGGAATCAGACAGAATGGGGATTGCGCTGAAGACAGGGCGAAAGTACAGATATACAGAATCAGAAGGAAGATAAATGAGGATATAAAAATGAAAACAATTATTTTTGACATCGGAAACGTGCTGGCAGATTTTACATGGAAGACTTTTTTTGAAAGCTTTGGCTACGGGGAAGAAAGAGTGAACAGAATTACCCGCGCAACCGTTTTGAGCGATGACTGGAAAGAATATGATCTGGGGATACTAAGCGACGAAGAGATTTTGAACCGTTTTATTGAAAATGACCCGGAAATCGAGGACGATATACGAAAAGTGATTGAAAACATCGGAGGCATTGTTTCTAGAAATGATTATGCTATTCCCTGGATTACGGAATTAAAGGAGAAAGGCTATCAGATACTTGTCCTTTCCAATTTTTCCGCAAAGTCTCACAGAGAATGTATCCATGCCCTGGATTTTCTGCCGTTGGTGGATGGGGGAATTTTATCCTATCAGGATCAGGTGATAAAACCTATGCCGGAAATTTATCAGCTTCTGATAGACCGTTACCACTTGATACCGTCGGAATGTGTTTTTCTGGATGACCTTCAGGAAAATCTGGATGGGGCAGCCCGTTTCGGCATACATACCATTCTGTTTAAAAATCAGAAACAGGCCATAGAGGAGCTGAAAAAACTGGGGGTGTTGTAAAAACACCCTTATTTTTTTTCTTTTTTGTCCTCCTGCCCGGTCTGTCCGATATCAAAGCTTGCCATAGTGTGACGGTCTTTGACTTTTCCGTAAAGCCAGATATAAATCCACAGAAGGATGGGGAGACCTATGGTAGCTACAAGGCATGCCTGGAAAAGACGGTCTGCGCCGGGAAAGTCTAAAAATGCGACAACCAGTGTGGCAACATAGAGAAGGACAAGAATGACTACGCACAAAATGGCAACAATCTGTTTGGAAGATTTCTTTTTCATAAATACCTCTTTCGTTCTTCTGTTTTTGTTACTGCTCACTCCGTTCCAGTAACCTGCAAAATCCATTTAAAATTGCCTTCGGCAATGGAATTTTGCATTTCCGAATCATTTTTTTACGGACTTTGCAGTAAATGCAAAGTCCTGTAGGAACAGTAACCTGTTTTTTCACATCTTACAACAGACTTTTGGATTGTGCAAGCCTTGGGAGCAGGAAATGTACGAGGCGGTATGAAAAACAGCGTTCAAAAAGAGAAGAGGGTATCCCGAAATCCGGAGAGGCTTTGGCGAAGGGGATTCCTTACCTTTTCAAAAGTCACGAAAGCTGTTGGAATCCTTGTGCACGGTTTCTCTGCGGCGGATTTAGGATACCCTCTGAGGGGGAGGATAAATTTGTGATTTTTTCAATGGAAAGAGCTTCGCTCCCTGTGCACGGTCCGCCGGCCCGGCATCAGCGGCATGTTCCATTGAAGATCAGGTGTATGCCATTGGTCGAATGCGTGTGCCTTCGACTGTTCTTAGTCTATCCGGTTAGAAGGAGTTTATACAGGTGGAGAAAAATTTTTCCAGGAGTAGACTTTACGCGTGTTTTGTTATATACTAGGAATGATGTCGGGGTGTACCGACATTCGCCTGAAAAATTCAGTAGAAAAAAACGCAGAATGCGAAAAATACAAGATGAGGTGAATGAACTATGGCATTATTAAAGCAGTGGAGAGACATGGCTTATTCCGAAACAGCCAACAAGGGAGACCTGCAGAGACTGTGGACCAAGTATTTTGAAAAAGAAAGAGACATTTACGCAGAACTTTTAAAGAATCCTGACGAAGTAGTAAATGGTACCGTAAAAGAACTGGCTGAGAAATACGGTGTGGACATTATGACCATGACAGGATTTCTGGATGGTATCAACGACAGCCTGAAAGTACAGAATCCGATCGAAGAGATGGAAGAAGACACACAGGTTAATCTTGGATTTGACAAAGAACTGCTCTACAAAAACATGGTGGCAGCAGAAGCTGACTGGCTTTATAACCTGGAAGCATGGAAAGATATCTTTGATGAAGACAAGAGAAAAGCTCTCTACAAAGAGCAGAAAATTTCCACAACAATTGTAAAACCGGAGAAAATATATCCTAACGATCCCTGCCCTTGCGGAAGCGGAAAGAAATATAAAAAATGCTGCGGTAAAAACAAATAAAAGAAATCGGGAGTTTTTATGGAAAGCAGGGTAAAAGATGCGGTAGCCTTATTTGAAAGCGGCTACAACTGTGCGCAGTCCGTGTTTGTCGCGTACGCAGATTTGTTTGGAATGGATAAGGAGACAGCCAAACGGCTCTCCTCGCCTATGGGAGCGGGAATGGGCCGCATGCGGGAAGTGTGCGGAACCGTTTCGGCCATGGCTCTCCTTGCAGGTCTGGAAGGCGGAAATACGGATCCTGAGAATGAAGAGGCAAAAAGAGAAATTTATGAGACGGTCCGCCGGCTTAGCGGGGAGTTTAAAAAAAGGCATGGCACTATCATATGCAGAGAGCTCCTTGGCATAGACGGAATGGAAGAAAGTGCTGCGCCTTCTCTGCGCACAAAAGAATACTATGCATCAAGACCATGCAGTAAATTTGTGGCCTCTGCTGCAGAGATTGTGGAGCGGCTACTTCTTGAAAAAAGGGAATGTTGCAAAAATCTTTAGAAAGGCTTTTGCAGCATTCCTTTCTTTATGCGCCTCTGGCGCATAAAGAAAACAAAATCGCACTGCGGCAGAAGGGAAACATGCCGCAAGGCGGCCAGCCGCAGGCGCGGAATCTCGCAGGGCGAGATTCCATGAGATGCGCCTTTGGCGCATAAAGAAAATAAAATCGCACTGCGGCAGAAAGGAAATGTGCCGCAAGGCGGCCAGCCGCAGGCGTGGAATCTCGCAGAGCGGGATTCCATGAGAGCGCGCTGAAAGCACATAAATAAAACCGATTATAATACGAAGAGTTTAAGGAGGAAGAGTCTGTAATGAAGATAACGTTAAAAGACGGTTCCGTGAAGGAATACGACAAGGCAATGAGCATTTATGAGATTGCTGCAGATATCAGCGAGGGTCTGGCAAGAGCAGCCTGTGCCGGTATGGTCAACAATGAGGTGAGAGATTTAAGAGATGTGCTTGAGGATGACTGTGAGCTGAGCATTCTGACAGCAAATGATAAAGAGGGGCTGGCAACGATTCGTCACACAGCATCTCATGTGCTGGCTGAGGCGGTAAAGAGACTGTATCCCAAGGCAAAACTTGCGATTGGCCCCAGCATTGAAAACGGATTTTATTATGATATTGAGCATGAGCCTTTTTCCAGAGAGGATCTGGACAAGCTGGAAGGCGAAATGAAAAAAATTATCAAAGAAGGACAGAAGCTGGAGCGCTTTACGCTGGAAAGAGAAGAAGCGATCAAACTGATGGAGGAGAGAGAGGAGCCGTATAAGGTGGAACTGATTCGGGATCTTCCGGAAGATTCTGTAATTTCCTTCTATAAACAGGGAGATTTTATCGATCTGTGCGCAGGACCTCACCTGATGAGCACGAAGGGCATCAAAGCGTTTAAACTGATTTCTTCTTCGGGAGCTTACTGGAGAGGAAATTCTGAAAATACTATGCTTCAGCGTATTTACGGAACCGCATTTCCTAAAAAGGAAGAGCTGGCGGAATACCTGGTATATCTGGAAGATATCAAAAAGCGTGACCACAACAAGCTGGGCCGTGAGATGGAATTGTTCGCTACCGTGGATGTAATCGGACAGGGACTTCCTCTTCTGATGCCTAAGGGAGCAAAAATGATTCAGACATTACAGCGCTGGATCGAGGATGAAGAAGAAAAACGCGGCTATATGAGAACAAAAACTCCGCTGATGGCCAAAAAAGATCTGTATGTAATTTCAGATCACTGGAATCATTATAAGGAAGGTATGTTTGTACTGGGAGACGAAGAAAAGGAAGGCTCTGAAGTATTTGCCCTTCGTCCCATGACCTGTCCGTTCCAGTATTTTGTATACAAACAGAGTCAGAAATCTTACCGCGATCTTCCTTGCCGTTACGGTGAAACTTCCACCCTTTTCAGAAACGAGGATTCCGGTGAAATGCACGGACTGACCCGTGTGCGCCAGTTTACCATTTCAGAGGGACATCTGATCGTAAGACCGGACCAGGTGGAAGAAGAGTTCCGCGGCTGTGTGGAACTTGCAAAATACTGCCTGACAACTCTGGGCCTGGAAGAAGATGTGACTTACCGTCTGTCCAAATGGGATCCGGCAAACAGCGAAAAATATCTGGGAACCGCCGAAGAGTGGAACCGGGTAGAAGATGCCATGAGAAAAATGCTGACAGACAACGGCATTGAATTTGAAGAAGCTGTGGGCGAAGCTGCCTTCTACGGACCGAAGCTGGACATTGAAGCGAAAAATGTGTACGGCAAACAGGACACCATGATTACCATTCAGCTGGATATGTTCCTGGCAGAACGTTTCGATATGACTTACATTGACCAGAACGGAGAAAAAGTGCGTCCTTACATCATTCACCGTACTTCCGTGGGATGCTATGAGAGAACACTGGCATGGCTGATTGAAAAATATGCCGGCAAATTCCCGACCTGGCTGTGTCCGGAACAGGTTCGTGTTCTTCCGATTTCTGAAAAATATGCAGATTACGCCAATGCGGTGGACGTAAAACTGAAAGAAAACGGTATCCTGAGCACGGTGGACAACCGTTCCGAAAAAATCGGCTACAAGATCAGAGAGGCAAGACTGGCTAAACTTCCCTACATGCTGGTAGTGGGACAGAAGGAAGAGGAAGAAGGAACCGTTTCTGTCAGAAGCCGTTTTGCCGGAGATGAAGGAAGCAAGAAGCTGGATGACTTCATCGATGCAATCTGCAGGGAAATCCGCACAAAGGAAATCCGCAAGGAAGAAGCTTTGGAAGAAACAAAATAAAGAGGCAGGATGATAGAGGAACAGGGTTATGGAAAAAAAGAAAAAGATTTCATGGCAGACAGCTGCCGGCATCTTTTTGTTTTTGGCAGCTGTCGGGATGCTTTTTTACAGCATCGGACTTTGCAGAGGGCAGGATATCTGGTATGACGAGCTTTTTACCGAAGGTTTTTTGTCTCAGGATATGAAAAGTATGCTGTCTTTGGCGGCAGGGGATGTGCATCCGCCCCTCTACTATATTATCGCGAAGGCTGTAACGACTGTCCTGACGGCGCTTTTTCCATCTGTGACAGCCGTGACGGCGGCTAAATTTGCATCGGTTATCCCCTATGCGCTGCTGCTTGTCTACGGAGTGACTTTTGTAAGAAAACAGCACGGCTGGTTTTGTGCCGGTTTGTTTTCGTTCTGTCTTATGGGAATGCCCCAGATGGCGTCCTATACTGTGGAAATACGCATGTACAGCTGGGCGCTGTTTTTCGTGACAGCCACATTTTTTCACGCTTCCGCCCTGGCTGGGGAAAAAGAAAACAGCTTTCGAAAACTGCACTGGTTCTTTTTCTTTCTGTGGGGGTTGGCGACAGCCTACACTCACTATTTTGCCGCAGCAGCCGTCTTCTTTATTTATCTGTGGCTCCTTGTTTTTCTGGCAGGGCAGCAGTATGGGGAAAAAAACAGGCAGGACTTTAAAGAAGAAGGAAAGCAGGAAAGTTTTTTGAAAAAAAGCTTTTTGCCCTGGGCAGTCTGTGCTGGTTTATCTGTACTTGCCTATCTGCCCTGGATTTTTATACTGCTTTCTCAGGTAGATGCGGTAAAAAAAGATTATTGGATTTTGCCGCTTACCTGGACGGTTTTCGGAGGCTGTGCCCGGTTTCTTTTAAAACCGGAGCTGGGATATGATTTTCTTGTTCTTCATGCCGGCTGGCTGAATGTGTTGCTGGCTGTGCTGCTGTTTGTGGTTCTGGCTGCGGCGTTGCTCTTTCCGCTTCTTTCGCTGGCGGGAGATTTCAGAAAGGAAAAGCGGAAGAAAGTACCCGACGGAAACCGTTGTGAAGAAAAACTTTCCAGGGAAAAACATGTAGTGCTAAAACATTTTACCGAAAAAGTTTCTTTTGCATGGGGCGGAATTCTGATCCTTGTTATGACAGCTTTGTTTGGAATCGCAGTCTCGTTTTTGATGCGGCCCATTTTTGTGTACCGTTACCTGATTCCTGCTGCGGGATGCTTCTGGTTTGGCGGAGCTTTTCTGATTGAAAAAATGTTTTGCGCTGAAAACGGTATTTTCATGGAAAGAGAGAAAAAAGTCCGCACAAAAAATGTTGCCTGCGCGGCGGTGCTTCTTCTGATCGTATTTACGGGAATCGTAAATTTCAAGGGAATCTCAGGCGCAGAGCAATGGAAAGCCAACGAGATGGAAAGGCTGGAGAGCCAATTTCAGACATTGGGGGAAGAAGATATCATTGTCACCAACTTTAACCATGTGCAGGGAGTCTGCAGCTATTATCTTGCCCAGGATATTTATCTTCTGGGAGGAGAACCGGAACCTTTGATTGCAAACATGTATCCCAATGCGAAGGGAATGGTTCTGGAACCGGACCAGCGGGCGGAGCAGATCCGGAAGTGGCTGGACGAGGGAAGAAAGGTATGGTTTTTGGGAAGCGGACAGAATACGGAAGGCTTTGTGAACGAATTTGCAGAATATGGCATCCAATCCGTTCAGCAGGATACGTATCTGTTGGAACAATACTGGATTACCCTCTATGAGCTGATAGAAGCCTAGGACAGGTTTTTGCAAAATTTCTGCTTAAAACCTTTGAAAAATATTCCATTTTCTATTGGCTTTTTATTTGCAGGCTGCGGTATAAAAAATTTTCCTTCGGAAATACTACCTGATGCAACCTAAATTTTGCATAGTATTTCAGGAGGACATGGAAATGGCAGAATTAAAATGTAAAGTAGACAGCTGTACTTACAACAGCGATTCCTGCTGCTGCAAAGGCGATATCATGGTAGGCGGAATCCGGGCATGTACCTGTGATGAAACCTGCTGCGAGAGCTTTCATGAGAGAAAGGGAGATTCTTTTTCCAATGCTTTGAATCATCCCAGCAAGACGATCAGCATCGACTGCGAAGCTGTAAAATGTGTTTATAACACCAATTACAAATGCAGCGCAGATCATGTGGATATCAAGGGAAGCGGTGCAGGAAACTGCCGGGAGACCGCATGTGCCACATTTAAGGAAAAATAAAAAAATCTGAAAAGGGTGTTGACAGGGCGGAGGTGTTATGGTAGTATACCTAAGAACGCAGAAACTGCGTCAGGAACAACCAAGCAGAGTATCCGCTCTCACCCTATGGCGATTGGGCTTATAGGTGTTTATAGTTCAATGACTGCAAAAGTAGTGCAGAGACAGAGAATTAGGTGGATAGTCTGACTATCCACTTTTTTATTTTTAATCTTATGGAGGGCACGACCATTAGCGACTTATTTATCAACGAACAGATCAGAGACAAGGAAATCCGTTTAATCGGAGAGGACGGGGCACAGCTTGGAATTATGTCTCCGAGAGAGGCTATGCGCTTAGCAGAGGAAGCAGGACTGGATCTTGTAAAAATTGCACCGACAGCAAAGCCGCCTGTTTGTAAGATTGTAGATTACGGTAAGTACAGATATGAACAGGCCCGCAAGGAAAAGGAAGCAAAGAAAAAACAGAAGACCATCGATGTGAAAGAGATTCGTATGTCTCCCAATATCGATACCAACGACCTGAATACAAAGGTGAATGCGGCCAGAAAATTCCTGACCAAAGGTGATAAAGTAAAAGTGACGCTTCGTTTCCGCGGACGTGAAATGGCACATATGGCAAACAGCAAACACATCCTGGATGATTTTGCTCAGATGCTTTCCGATGTAGCTGTTATCGAAAAACAGCCTAAAGTAGAAGGAAGAAGCATGACCATGTTTTTAACTGAAAAACGCTAAACCGTACAGTTAAAATATAGTATCAGAGAATGATGTATAGGAGGATTTTGATATGCCCAAAATGAAAACCAGCAGAGCAGCTGCAAAACGTTTCAAAGTAACAGGAACAGGTAAATTAAAAAGAAGTAAAGCGTATAAACGCCATATCTTAACAAAAAAATCCACGAAGACAAAGAGAAATTTAAGAAAAGCAGCTATGGTAGATGCTACCAATGTTAAGAATATGAAAAAGATTTTACCGTATTTATAATTCGTAAGGAGGAGTTTAAGAGATGGCAAGAATTAAAGGCGGCATGAATGCCAGAAGAAAACATAATAAAGTATTAAAACTTGCAAAAGGTTACAGAGGAGCTCGTTCCAAACAGTACAGAGTTGCAAAACAGTCTGTTATGAGAGCTTTAACATCCTCTTATGCAGGACGTAAAGAAAGAAAACGTCAGTTCAGACAGCTGTGGATCGCTCGTATCAACGCAGCAGCAAGACTGAACGGCTTATCTTACAGCAAATTTATGTACGGCCTGAAACTGGCTGGTGTTGAAATGAACAGAAAAATGCTGGCTGAAATGGCAGTTAACGATGCAGAAGGATTCAAAACTTTAGCAGAAGTTGCAAAATCCAAACTGGCTTAATCGCAGACAAGCTTACAGACGGATATCACGAAAGTGGTATCCGTTTTTTGATACAGTAAAAAGGGATTCGCCTATCGTATGAAAAAGACGCCTTGCGGTGGATGCGCACACTTTTTTATTCAGAATCTTGTGAAAATACGGTTTACGTGGTATACTAAGATAAAATTGATATTGGGCTCAAAAAGTGTTTGACCCGGTGTCGTATCATTGTCAGCACGGTAAAGGAGGAGCAGCTATGGAAATGTTGCTTTTATTAGGCGGTGGATTATTGATTATAATAGTTGCGGTGATTATTGCAGCAGTGTCTTCTGTTGTCTCTGCCGTAGCCGCAAGCGAAGATGAAGAAAATTTTTAAGGGAAACAGTAAGAGGGGTGTTGTCTGACAGCACTCCCTTTGTTTTGAGGAGGCGTTTATGAGTATTTTAAGTCAGAAAGAACCGAAAGAAGTTTTCCGCTTTTTTGAAGAAATCTGCGGTATTCCTCACGGTTCGGGAAATATAGAGCAGATCAGCAACTATCTTGCGGATTTTGCAAAAGAAAGAAACCTTTTCTGCATACAGGATGAAGTGAAAAACATCATTATCATCAAAGAGGCCACAGAAGGTTATGAAAACGAAGAACCTGTTTTGATCCAGGGGCATATGGATATGGTTGCGGTAAAGACTCCCGGATGCACCAAAGATATGACAAAAGAGGGACTGGATCTGGAGATTGACGGAGATTACCTTTCCGCCAGGGACACAACACTGGGAGGGGACGATGGCATTGCAGTGGCATATGCGCTGGCTTTGCTTGATTCCGATTCTATTCCCCATCCCCGTCTGGAAGTGGTGATCACGGTAGATGAAGAGACAGGGATGGAAGGTGCAAACGCCATCGATCTGTCCGTGTGCAAAGGAAAAAGACTGCTGAATCTGGATTCCGAGGAAGAGGGTATTTTCCTGACCAGCTGCGCAGGGGGTGCCAGAATTCACGGAATTCTTCCGGTGGAAACAGAAGAAAAAGAGGGTGTGCTTGTTTCTGTGTCCGTAGAAGGCCTTGCCGGAGGACATTCCGGAGCGGAAATTGATAAAGAACGCGGAAATGCAAACTGCCTGATGGGAAGATTCCTTTCCTATGCACGAAAAGATGCGGATGTGCGCGCCGTTTCCATGAAAGGCGGCGTGGCGGACAATGCCATTCCCCGGGAAGCTTCGGCAGACTTTTTTGTGGAAGAAAAAGACCTTTCTACATTGAAAAACGCTGTGGCACGGTTCGATGAAATTGTGAAAAATGAACTGGCAGTAAAAGACAAAGAAGTGAAAGTCACAATAAAAGAGGAGAAGAAGGGAAAATTCCAGGTGCTCACAGAGGACAGCACCAAAAAGGCAGCTCTGCTTTTATTCCTTCTCCCTGCAGGGGTACAGTCTATGAGCGCGGACATTCCCGGACTGGTGCAGACTTCTTTGAACCTGGGAATTTTAAAACTGGACGGAAAAGAGATGCATCTGGACTATTCCGTGAGAAGCTCTCTTCAGAGTGAAAAGGAAATGCTTTTGGATAAGGTAAGCGAGCTGATTGCCTTTGCCGGCGGAAGCAGTGAGGTCAGCGGCGATTATCCGGCATGGGAATACAAAAAGGACTCTGTTTTAAGAGAAAAGATGATTGCGGTTTATCAGGAAATGTTTGGAGAAATGCCCCGGATCGAGGCCATCCATGCAGGACTGGAATGTGGCATCCTGGCAGGAAAAATCAAAGATCTGGACTGTGTTTCTATTGGACCGGAAATGCACGACATTCATACTACAGAGGAAAGACTCAGCATCTCTTCCGTAGAGCGCATGTGGAAATTTATTCTGGAAGTACTGGCAAGAAAAGACAAGTAAAAACAGAATCGTTGCTTTTAGGAACCTGCTGCCTTATGATATTTTCAGGGCAGCAGGTTTTTTGCGCGATATGCCCGGCAAGCGGCTGCTGTGCTTGCACGGGCAGACATTTGCCGGGTAACGTACAACGAACAGCTAATGCTGTGAGATGTACACGTTATCGTGCCGGATAGGGGAGCCGCTCCCCGATCCGCTCTGTTTTTCAAAAAGAGAAATACACTTGGGAAAAAAGCATGTAACTACACCCGGTTTCTGCGGAAATAAAGGTTGAGTGAAAAAGTAAATGCCGCATGTAAAGTTAAATTCCATACTGAAGACTAAATTCGATATTTAGGGGGTTTG
>CALWLY010000019.1 GCA_944381635.1 uncultured Lachnospiraceae bacterium | reverse complement strand
ATCCTCCTTAGCTCAGTCGGTAGAGCATGCGGCTGTTAACCGCAGTGTCGTTGGTTCGAGTCCAACAGGGGGAGCTGTACGAGTTACATCGTGCAAGGGCAGATGGAATACATCTGGGAACAATATAAGGCTCCATGGTCAAGCGGTTAAGACATCGCCCTTTCACGGCGGTAACACGGGTTCGATTCCCGTTGGAGTCATTTAGCAGTATTTATACGGCGCAGTAGCCAAGTGGTAAGGCAATGGTCTGCAACACCAGTATCCACCGGTTCAAATCCGGTCTGCGCCTCTTCAAGCCTCAGAAATCATAATTTCTGAGGCTTTTTGTGTAGTTTAAGTTAGAAACCAAACCTATTTCCGGACAGATACAATAAATCACATTGTGATGTAGAAAAAGTACAGACAGGAAAGAATTTTGCTTCCTTATATTATGGTGCAGATTATGGCGGCACGCAAATTTTTCTGTCTTCAGCGAAAACTAATAAAACAGGCACCCTTTTCAGAAGGCACAGCAAAAGAGATTGCTGCATAAAAAGGATGCCTGTTTTCTGTTTGCAGTTAAACGATCACAAATATAAAAATCATAAATGTTAAAAACATAAATGTTTAGAATGCTTTTTCGAAATATTTTTAATGGAAGGTATCCACACTGTAATCATGATAATGGAAACCAAACCATCTGCCGGGCATATCACCGGGGAATTTAGGAGCATCATAAGTAATGAAAGAACCATTTTCATCCAGGGCTTTCGGGGTGTGATTTCTGGTATGTTCCAGAAGCATGTTCCAGAGTTCACGGAAAATATCCTGGTAAGCGGGATCTTTGGAAAGATCATGTTGTTCCATAGGATCTTTATTCAGATCAAAAAGAAGTTTGTGATCTCCTACTGCAGAGTACACCAGTTTCATTTTGTCTTTCATTACACAGAAATTTTTATTCAGGCTGTTGCCAAAGAAAAGTCTGTTTTTCGGAACCGGCTCCAAAAGGTTGCAGCCACTTCCCTGAATCGGAGACTTGACACCTGCCATAGCCAGAATTGTCGGATAAATATCTGCCAAATCAGTGAGAGCCTCTTCCGAATAATTATGAGGAAGATTTCTTCCCTGCGGAGGCATGATGAGAAGGGGCACATGTGCAGAGCCTTCAAAAAACAGATTTTTTTGCGACATATGGTGGTCTCCCAACATTTCTCCATGGTCGGAAGTAAAGATGATCCAGGTGTTTTTAAAAAGATCGTGTTCTCTCAAGGCGCCGAAGATACGTCCGAGCTCATAGTCAACCTGTGTAATGCAGGCATAGTATGCGCGTCGGGATGCCAGTTTTTGTTCATCTCCGAGAAGATGCATATTCGTGTTTTCATAAGCTCCTGCAAGGAATCCCTGAGGAGTGGTTTCAACGGTTTCAGACCAGTCGCCGGTAACCGGAGCGGGCATAGGGATTTTATCATATAATTCCCAGAAATCACGGCAGGGATCAAAAGGCGGATGAGTTTTGTAAAGCTGGTCCATAGGAAGAAAGGACGGGTGGTGTCCCTGGTTTCGAGGAAATCAATCGCCTCATCAGCAATCCATGTGGTAATACTGTCTTTTACGTCCACAGTGGAAATGACAGGTTCCATTTCGCATTCCCCAATTCCATGAACTTTGGGACGGGCAAGATTTTGTTTCTTATCATAGTCTCTCATATAATCAAGAGGAAGTCTCATGTGTTCAAAACCATAATGAGCCCGTGCAGGTTCAAAATGCATTTTTCCTTTGGCGCAGGTCTGATAACCGGCGTCGGTGAGAACTGCAGGAAGGGTTGTGCGTTCTTCGGTACATTGTCTCATGAAGGATTCATGAGTTTCATTGCTGACAACACCGCTTTCAAATCCCTGTCTTCCGGTCATAATTGTGGTACGGGAAGGAACACAGATGGGACAGCTGGCATAGCAGTTGGTAAAACTGATTCCCATAGCAGCCATATAATTAAGGTGCGGTGTGAAAATACTTTTGTTTCCCCAGGCGTTTAACGTATCAAAACGCTGCTGGTCAGTTGTGATAAGTAAAATGTTATCTCTTGGCATTTTCGGAATCCTTTCTTTAAGTTTTTAAATCTCAGGATCAGGCTGGCAGGCATTGCATGCCGGTACCCTAAGATATGTGTTTGACACTGCTTTTTATAGATAAAACTTCTCTATATAAAATGCTGTATCAAAACAGTGAAAAACAGATAGAAGTTCGCCTTTTTAGACAATCTTTAAAATCATATAAGCATAAAAAGAAAGTCCTGTCTATACTAGAAACGTTAGATGTATAACTATAAATATTAGACAGAAGAGGACAAGTTTCGACGGGGATAATAAAGAATATCATTGTAAAAAATGCATAAAATGAGATCGGAATTTTTGACAAAGAGATATCATGTTTTTATACTACTATATAAGAAATTTTAGGTGGACGGATAAAAGTGTCTATATTATAATATTTTTAACAGACATACCGAACAGTACGAATTTGTGAGGCATGTTGACAAATAAGGAGGTTGTTAGAATGGCTAAGGAAAAAGTAAAAGTAAAAGGCAAGAAGCGGCGCTGGGGCCGTGACGATACAGAGCTGACCCTTCTTGCACTGCCCACCACAATCTGGTATTTTCTGTTCTGTTTTGTGCCGATGTTTGGTGTTATCATCGCGTTTAAGAACTACAAAATCAGTGGCGGATTTCTTAACAGTGTCTTTTCCAGCGCATGGTGCGGACTGGATAACTTCAAGTTCCTGTTTTCATCTAATGATATCTGGATGATCATCAGAAACACCCTGTTGTACAATATTGTGTTTATTATTCTGAATATTGTTGTTCCGGTTGCTGCAGCAATTGCAATTGGATATATTCATAATAAGAGAGCGGCAAAGGTTTACCAGACGGCAATGTTCATGCCTTACTTCCTGTCCTGGGTTGTTGTAAGCGCGCTTGTATGGGCATTCTTAAGCTTTGATAAAGGTCTTATCAATGGTATTATTGCCGGAATGGGCGGAGAGAGACAGCAGTGGTACATGAAACCCGAAATGTGGCCTCCGTTCCTGGTATTTATGAATCTTTGGAAAGGCGTTGGATACGGAATGGTTGTTTACCTGGCAACAATTACCGGTATCGACAAGACTTATTACGAGGCAGCTTGTATTGACGGTGCAACTATCTGGCAGCAGATCAGATACATTACTTTACCTTTGATGAAAACTGTTATTATCATGATGTTCATCATGGCAGTAGGACGTATCTTCTACTCCGATTTCGGTTTGTTCTATCAGGTACCTCGTGACTCCAACTCCCTGTATGACGTGGTTTACACTTTGGATGTATATGTTTACAAACAGTTGAGAACATCTACAACAGGTATGGCAGCTGCAGCGGCGCTTGTTCAGTCTGTGGCAGGATGTATCACAATTCTTACTGCAAATGCGATTGTACGTAAGATAGACCGTGAAAGTGCAATGATTTAAGGAGGCAGAGCAGTATGGTATCGACAAAAAAGAAAAGAAAAAATCAGCCGGATGGATTCGAAAGATTTAACCAGATATCCACTCCGATGAATGTAATATTAAACATTATATTTATTCTTGCAGCTCTTGTCTGCGTTGTTCCGGTATTGCTGGTTGTAGCTATTTCCTTCTCTGCAGAGTCGTCAATCACAGAATATGGATATCGTTTTATCCCTAAGATTGTGTCTTTTGAAGGTTATTCCTACCTGGCTTCACAGAGCACAATGATTTTAAGAGCATTGGGTATTTCCCTTTTTGTAACAATTGTAGGTACGGTCATTGGTGTTCTGCTTACAACACTTATGGGATATGTTCTTTCCAGAACTACTTATAAACTGAATAATTTCCTTACCATGGTTGTATTCATTCCTATGGTATTTAACGGTGGTCTGGTTTCTACATACGCAGTAAACACTCAGTTACTGGGATTGAAAAATACAGTTTGGGCTTTGATTTTGCCGCTGTGTGTATCTTCTTTCAACGTAGTTATCTGCCGTACGTTCTTTAAAACCACAGTTCCGGAATCTCTGATTGAGTCTGCGAAAATGGACGGTGCAAGCCAGTTAAAGATTTTCTTTAAGATTGTACTTCCGATTTCCCTTCCGGTTCTGGCGACAATCGGTCTGTTCCTTTGCTTCGCATATTGGAATGACTGGTATCAGTCCATGCTTTATATTGACGATTCCAAGTTATATTCTCTGCAGGCTCTGCTGAATGGTATCCTGACCAATATTCAGATGCTTGCAAGAAATGCGGCGGCAATGGGCGGCAGCGCGGCAGAAATTATTGCCAATATGCCTCAGGAGGCTGCACGTATGGCTATCGTTGTTATCATTGTACTTCCGATCGCCTGTGCATATCCGTATTTCCAGAAATACTTTATTTCCGGTCTTACAGTAGGCGCTGTAAAAGGCTGATGCTTATGCATTGATGGGGTGTTGCAAAGCTTCAGAGAAGATGTGGGTTATACCATATTTTGTGAAGGATTTCGGGTTTGATTTTGAGCAAAATGTGGTATAACTAACATAGAATCTCTGATTTGCAGCACTCTTTTCAGGTGATATTGATTCGGCTTTAGCCGTTCAATATAGATAGTTTTAGGAGGAAAAGTATTATGAAAAAGAAAAGCTTACAGAAGCTGCTTGCTCTGGGATTAGTTGGAGCAATGACAGTTTCCATGTTGGCTGGCTGTGGATCTTCAAACGATGCAGGCAGCACAGGAAGTTCTGATTCAGCATCTGCAGAATCAGGCGAAGTTCCTACTCTGGTTTGGTGGTTGATCGGCGGAACGGTTCCGGATGACTTTGAGCAGAATGTTGAGACGATCAGCGACTACACAGAAGAAAAAATCGGTGTAAGACTGGATATCAAAATTGCCGGATATGGTGATTATGATTCTAAAATGAATACCATCGTTAACTCTGGCGAATACTTCGATATCATGTTTGTGAACAACACAAACTACAGCAAATTTGTAAACCTGGGTGCTCTGGAAAATATTACAGAAAGCGTTCAGACTACAGCTCCCGAGCTGTACAGCTTCATTCCTCAGGAATTATGGGAAGGCGTTACTATCAAAGGTTCCGTTTACGGCGTTCCTTCTTATAAAGATTCTTCTCTGACACAGTTCTGGTATTTGGATGATCAGATGGTACAGAAATACAATATCAACTATGAAGGCGTTGATACTTTAGATGAACTGGGAGAGATTTTCTACACTATTAAAGAAGGCGAAGGAGCTTCCTTCTATCCCTGTCAGTTAGATCAGGGCGCTCTGTGGAATGGTTTCTTCAACGATTATGACGGACTTGCAGCAGGTCTGCAGCCTATGGGTGTAAGAATCGACGACGAAAGCCGTACAGTTGTAAATGTTCTGGAACAGGAAGATGTTCTTCACAACCTGGAACTGCTTCATCAGTGGTATACAGATGGTTTGATCAATCCGGATGCTAACGTATTAACAGAAAGCGGAAAAGGTCATATCTTTGGTAATGCTCAGGGATGGCCGGCAGCTGTTTCTCAGTGGCAGACACTGCAGGGCATTGAAAAATATGATGCATGGAAAGTATTCGGACCGATCTACACAACAGAATCCATCCAGGGTTCCATCAACGCAATCTCTGCAAACTCTAACTACAAAGAAGAGGCTCTGAAACTGTTAGAGTTAGTAAACACAGATAAGACACTGCGCGATATGCTGGCATTCGGCGTAGAAGGCGTAACATTCAACTATGAAGAAGACGGCACAGTAACAAAAACAACAGATACATGGCCTATTGGTAACTACTCTGTCGGAACTTACTTCAACCTGTCCAACCTGTCTGACGCAGATCCGAATCAGTACGAACAGATCAAACAGCAGAACGAAGAAGCAACACCTTCTACATGCTTAGGTTTCGCGCTGGATATCGAGCCGGTTCAGAATGAAATGGCAAACTGCAAGACTGTTTGGGACAAATACAAATACGATATGTTAACAGGTGCTTCTGACCCTGCAACAGTAGTTCCGAAATGTATTGAAGAACTGAAAGCAGCTGGTCTCGACACAATTATCGCTGAAGCACAGAAACAGATTGACGAGTTCTTTGCAGCAAATTAATCAGCTTGAAAGTCGTGCACTTGCGGTGAAATAAGACAAATGCAACCCTCCGAGCGTGTTCACGCCGGAGGGTTGTTTTTACATACAGAGCAGAGTCCAAAATGCAGGATAAAAATTTTAATCTGGAAGGATTCTTGTAGAATAAGTAAGGGGAAGATATAATAGTGTTGATGGGAACAAAAGAGGAAGACAGAATGAAAAAAAAACGGTCAGCATTTTTAGAATACGGAATTCATAAAAGAAAATTTTTATTTACAGTTTTGGTCGTCGTAGGGTTGTGTACCATAATGTTTTTGGGAATGCTGTTTTTCTTCCTGAATACATGGCAGAATGAATACTATCAAAGAGTTCAGGCACAGTTTTTGGACTATGAGAGAAAAATAGGAGATATACAATCCTGGACAAACGTATATATAGAAGATTTGTACGGAAACAGAGGAGTTATGGAGGATGCACAGGCGCTGTTTGAGTCTACAAACCATCTTCAGTATTTGCAGGAAAGAAGAGAAAACAGTCTGAGTCATGCGGCACAGATAGCTTATCTGCCCAATGACCTGAAAAGGCTGTTTTTAAATAACAGGGTAAAAATAAGAGGGGTAACGCTGGAAAATGATTCCGGCGTAAAGGCAGTCTGGATGGATCAGGTGTCAGGGAGCATGGAGATCAGTTTTGATTTAAAAAAGCGGGAGGATGTAGAAGCCCTGCCTCAATTTGGCGATCTGATCGTAGCCTCCTATCAGATAAGAGATCCTGAGGATATAGGCAATGTTTTCGGCGAACTTAATTTCTGGGTAAGAAGCGAGGATGTTTTTATTCCGGAGAGAGAAACAGACAGAGTGTGGGAGATCGTTTCCCAGGATAGAGTATTGATCCACAGCGAACTGTCGGATGAAGAGGAAATATGGATAGAGAATGCAAAAAAAATTGGAAGTGACAGGGAAACTTCGGGAAATCTGACCATTGATTCCGTGGCACTTTTTCGACTGGAATCTTCTCAGGCGGATTATGCGTATCTGGCGGCAATTGACAGAGATTCTTTGTTGGCGGACAATGTCTATACGATTCTCGTGATGGGAGCGGCACTGATATTGATTGCAGTGGGAGTGATCGTATTCAGTTATATGGGAATACGGCAGGATGAAATATTTTTGACTTACATTATGCAGATTCTTACGACTATGGAAGAGGGGGATTTTTCCAGAATCCGAAAGATGGAGCTGCCCATGCGTCAGAAAGAAAATGAATATGGCATGATTGCTATAGCATTAAAAGATGTGGGCCTGGAACTGGAAAACTATATCAAGACAGAATATATTTTAAAATTGAAAGAACAGGAAACGGAGATGCGGGCATTGCAGCATCAGATTAATCCGCACTTTTTATATAATACACTGGAAAGTATCCGCTCTCAGGCTTTAGTCAGCGGAGACTGGAAAACAGCAGATGCCATTGAAATGCTGGGAGCTCTTTACCGCGCAAGAATGAACAAGCGAAAGAGCATCAGCCTGAAAGAGGAATTTCATTTTCTTAAGTTATATCTGCAGATTATGCAGCTTCGTTTTGGAGACAGTTTCCTTTATCAGGTAGAGCTGGAGAAGGAAGTGGAGGAAGTAGAAACACTGAATTTCTGGCTGCAGCCTTTGGCAGAAAACTTTTTTACCCACGGTTATGACAGGGAAAGCGAATTTAATCTGCTGATCGTAACCGGTCATAAAGAAGGAAATGGGGTAAGAATTAAGATTGTGGACAACGGAAAAGGCATTAAGCCGGAAGAGATGGGCACGATTCGGAAAAATATGTATGAGGGAAATGACGATCCGGAGGCGGATATTGGGCTGAGAAATGTTTATATGCGTCTGAGTTACTTTTATCCGGAAGGGTTTTCCATGGAGATTGATAATAACGCAGAAAGCGGTGTGGGAATATCCATCTTTATACCAGGAAAGGCAGGGATAGAATGTACACATTAGTGATTGTAGATGATGAACCTAACATTTTGGAGGGAGTCAGCAGACTGCTGGATTGGAAAGCATTGGGATTTGAGAGGATTAAGACGGCAAAAAGCTGTTTTGAGGTCATTTCTCATGTGGTGGACTGGAAGCCGGACGTATGTTTGGTAGATGTGAAAATAGGAAATGAATACGGTTACGAGCTGATCAATTGTCTGAATGGGATCGGAATTAAATCAAACTACATTATGATGAGCGGTTATGATGATTTTAAATATGCCTGTGAAGCGCTTCGCTGCGGGGCACAGGATTATCTGCTTAAGCCGATTGAGCGCGAACAGCTTCAAAGCAGGATTGAAAAAATTATTGTGGAAAAGCTTCACGGGACACTTCAAAAGGAAGAGAAGAAAAACGGGGATCCGATCCTTGACAGAGAATATGAAAAAATGTCCCCTTTGATTCGAAAAATTGTGATGATTGTGGGGATGGAATACGGACAGCATATTTCCTTAAAAAGCATTGCGGACCGTTTTCGGATGAATGCCACT
Source organism: uncultured Lachnospiraceae bacterium (assembly GCA_944381635.1). Lineage (GTDB taxonomy): Bacteria > Bacillota > Clostridia > Lachnospirales > Lachnospiraceae > CALWLY01. The sequence continues at coordinate 64,076 of CALWLY010000019.1, read as the reverse complement.
TATCTGGGGCAGATTTTTATCAAGGAAACGGACATGAAGTTTTCCGAGTACCTGATGGCGTACCGTATGTATGTGGCAAGGCAGAAAATTTTAAATACCGACGAAAAAATATCAGCGATTGCGGCAGATGTGGGATATTCCAATATGAATTATTTTTACCAGCATTTCCACAATTACTACAATATTACGCCTTCAGAGATGCGTGCAAAAAACAGAGAATAGAGTCCTCCGGTCTGTCAGGATGTGAATGAGCGGGAAAGTTCGGAAATATCCGGGGACCGGCAGAACTTTGTTATAAAGAGAAGAAAATGGAGGAAACTATGAGAGTTTTAATGTTTGACATTGATACGCTTCGTGCGGACCATATGGGGTGTTATGGTTACCAGAGGAACACCACGCCGGTGATGGATCAGGTTGCCAGAGAAGGAGTGCGTTTTGACGATTATTATTGTCCCAATGCACCCTGCCTGCCTTCAAGGGCATCTATGATCAGCGGACAGTATGGAATTCACAACGGGATTGTGGGACATGGAGGAACAGCTGCAGATATGAGGCTTCAGGGAACAACCAGAAGCTTTACGGACGATATGTCGGAGAACGGTCTGTTTATGCAGTTTAAACGGGCAGGATTTCACACGGTATCGTTTTCCACGTTTGCGGAAAGACATTCTGCGTGGTGGTTTAATTCCGGTTTTCATGAGTGCTTTAACGTGGGAAACCGCGGCGGAGAGAGTGCTGAGATGGTAACTCCGCATGTGCTGGATTGGTTGGAGAGAAACGCAGAGAAGGACAACTGGATGCTTCACATTCACTATTGGGATCCCCATACGCCTTACCGTACTCCGGAAAATTATGAAAATTCGTTTGATGGAACGCCTCTTCCGGATGATTGGATCTCCGAGGATATTTTTAAAGAGCATCTTCTTCACATCGGCCCTCATGGAGCCAATGAGATCAACATGTGGAACGATGACTCCAATGCTACGTGGCCAAAACATCCGGGCCATCTGAGAACCAAGGCGGATGCGGATCATTTTATCAATCTGTACGATGACGGCGTTCGCTATACGGATGACAACATTGGCATGATTTTAGATCTTTTAAAGAAAAAAGGTCTGTATGACGATGACCTTGCCATTATTATTACCTCTGACCATGGAGAAGATTTAGGGGAATTTGGAGTTTATGGTGAACATGGCATGGCAGATGAACCGGTATGCCGAATTCCGCTTATTATCAAATGGCCGGGCATGCAGAAGGGGACAGCGGTGAAAGGGTTCCATGACAATGTAGATCTGGTTCCCACTATTCAGGAATTGCTGGGAACACCTATGTTTTTAAACCGCTATCATTATGACGGGGTATCTTTTGCGGAAACTTTGAAAAATGGAAAAGACTGTTCCAAACCTTACGTTGTTTTGACGCAGTGTGCCCATGTGTGCCAGAGGAGCGTGCGTTTTGACGAGTATGTTTATATCCGCACGGTACATGGCGGCTATCATATCCTTCCGGATGAGATGCTGTTTAACATCAAAGAGGATCCTCACGAGCAGCATAATCTGGCTGAGGAAAGACCGGATTTATGCGCTAAGGGCGCAAAGATGATCCTGGACTGGAACGACGCCATGATGAAAACTTCTCATTACGATGTGGATCCTATGTGGACTGTAATGCGCGAGGATGGTCCGGAGCATTGCAGGGGACAGCTGGAAAATTATATGGAAAGGCTGAAGGGAACCCCCAGAGAATATGGTATTGAACTTCTGAAAGAAAAGTATGCGGAAGATATCAAAAAACAATAGAATAGAAAAGTTTTTGTGAGAGGAACTGTTTTCCAAAATGAGGAATTCAGAAAGGGGAAAATTTATGACAGCTGAGAAATGGATGGATACGACACTTACATACAAAGAGAGGGCCAAAGCACTGCTTGCCAGGCTGAATGTGCAGGAAAAAGTGGGACAGCTCAACGAAAAGTTATATGGATTCCGTATTTTTGAAAGAAAAAAGACGGAAGATGGAGAAACTGTTGAGTTTTCCAAAGAATTTTATGAGGAAGTGGAAAAAAGCCAAGGCCTGGGCGTACTTTACGGTCTGTACCGGGCAGACCCCTGGGCGGACAAAAATTATGAGACCGGGCTTTCCGGCAGACTGGCCAGGGAAACTTACAACAAAATACAGAAGTATGTGATCGAGCATTCCAGATTTGGCATTCCTATGATGATGAGCAGCGAATGTCCTCATGGACATCAGGCTCTGGACGGCTATCTTCTCCCGGTCAATCTGGCAGCAGGAGCTACTTTTCATCCGGAGCTTTTGAAAAAGGGATATGAAACCTGCGCCAGACAGCTTAAGGAAATGGGAGTGCAGATGGCTCTTGTTTCCATGCTGGATGTATTGCGAGATCCCAGATGGGGCCGCAGTGAGGAGTGTTACGGGGAAGATCCGTATCTGGCTTCCCGCATGGCGGAGGCTGCAGTGAAAGGAATTCAGGAGCAGGGAGTGATCTGTGTTGCAAAACATTTTGCGGCTCAGGGAGAAGGCACCGGAGGAGTGAATGCCAGTGCAGCGAGAATCGGTGAGAGAGAACTTCGCGAGATTCATCTTCCGCCTATGAAAGCATGTGCTTCGGCCGGCGCAGGCGGTGTGATGGCAGCCTACAACGAGATTGACGGCATCTACTGCCACGTGAATAAAAAGCTTCTGACAAAAATTTTGAGAGAGGAAATAGGATTTGACGGAACCGTCATGAGTGACGGCTGTGCCATTGACCAGCTGGATGAGATGACCGGCGACAATGTGGTTTCCCAGGCTCTTGCCTTAAAGGCCGGAGTAGACATCGGACTTTGGGGAAATGCTTTCGACAGTCTTGATAAGGCGCTCGAAAGAGGACTTATCACGGAAGAAGAGTTGGATCAGGCAGTGTTAAGAGTGCTGACTCAGAAGTTTGAAACAGGACTTTTTGAAAATCCTTATCTGGAGGAAGATAAAGAATTTAGTCATTTCGATTACGAGACAGAGACAGCTTCTCTTGAGATTGCAAGGGAGTCTGCAGTTTTGTTAAAAAATGATGAGGGAGTGCTTCCTTTTTCCGAGAAGATAAAGAAAATTGCGGTAGTAGGACCCAATGCGGATGCGGTTTATCATCAGCTGGGAGATTACACACCTCCCGTTAAGATTGAGGATACTTATACACCGTTAAAAGGAATCCGGGAAATTTTTGGGGAAGAAAATGTACTCTATGCCCAGGGAAGCTTTTTAAGAGAAGAAAACGAGATTCTTCTGAAAGAGGTTGAAAAAGTCTGTGAACAAAGCGATGCGGTTGTCTGTGTGCTGGGAGGCTCTTCCAGCCGTTTCGGCGAGGTGACCTTTATGGATAACGGTGCGGCTGTCTCAGGCAACGGGAATGCCATGGACTGCGGAGAAGGAATGGATGTAGCGGATTTAAACCTTCCGAAGGCCCAGCTGTCCTTGCTGAAAAAAGTGAAAAAAATCGGAAAGCCGGTGGTGGTCATTGTGATTGCCGGACGTCCGTTAGCGGTGAAAAAGGCGGTGAAATTATCCGATGCCCTTATTTACAGCTTCTATCCGGGACCGGTGGGAGGACTGGCATTGGCTGAGATTCTGAAAGGAATTGTAAATCCTTCAGGACGTCTGCCGGCATCTCTTCCGGAGAGCAGCGGCCAGCTTCCGGTTTACTATAATTACAAAGCTTCCTATCGCGCTGTCAAATATATGGATAAGCAGGAAGGTCCCCTTTATTCTTTCGGATATGGTCTGGATTACACAGACTATGCTTATGAAAATATAGGCCTGAACAAGACGGAGATTTCCATGGAGGCACTTTTTGAGCCGCAAAATGCGAAGAATGGAAATCAGGAGGAAAAGGAAGGAGCGATCAAAGTCCGTTTCCGTGTGACAAATACCGGAGACAGGGAAGGCTTTGCAGTGCCCCTGCTTTATGTGACAGATGTGGCAGCATCCACGGTGAGAAGGGTGAAAGAGCTGAAAGATTTCAAAAAAGTTTTGCTTGCGCCCGGAGAGAGCAAAGAGGTGGAACTGACATTATCAGGAGAAGATTTGTCTCTTTACAATGAAGAGATGGAATTTGTGGCAGAGCCGGGAAAATTCATCCTGGAGCTGTCCGATAAAGGAAAGTCAATCTGGAAGGGAGAACTTACATTATGTACATCATACCAGCACCACAAAAATTAGAAAGAACGGCAGGAAGTTTTCTGGTGCGCTTTACCACCTGGATCACTCTGGATGTTTCCTGCAGCGAACAGGTAAAAAGACAGGCAGGGCTTTTTCAGAAATCTCTGGAAAAAAATCTGGGCTATGAGCTTTTGCTTACCAGAGGAAAAGGCAGAAAAGGGGATATTCTGGTAAAACAGGACGATTCCATGGAAAAAGAAAGCTATACGCTTATCATCAGCGAAGACGGCGTTGTGCTCACGGGAGAAGAGAGCGGAATCTGGCACGGAATGCAGACTATTTTGCAGATTGCTGCGCAAAAAGGAGGCAGATGGCCGTCTGTAAATATCAGCGACAAGCCGGATCTGCCTAATCGCGGCTACTATTTTGACTGTGCAAGAGGCCGTGTTCCCAAACTTTCCTGGTTAAAGCAGCTGGCGGACCGTATGGCTTATTATAAAATGAACCAGCTTCAGCTTTACATAGAGCATTCTTTCTTGTTCCGGGACTTCAGTGAACTTTGGAGAGATGACACGCCTCTTACGGCAGCAGAGATTATGGAACTGGACAGCTACTGCAAAGACAGAGGAATCGAGCTGGTTCCGTCTCTGTCAAGTTTTGGACATCTTCACAAGCTGCTTTCTTCCAAACAGTACTGCCATCTGTGCGAACTGGAAGATTCCGAAAAACAGCCCTTTTCCTACCGCGCAAGAATGCACCATCATACCATCAACGCTACGGACCCGGAAAGCGCCGCTTTGATCAAGCGTATGATTACCGAATATATGGAGCTTTTTACCAGCAGAAAGTTTAATATCTGCGCGGATGAAACGTTTGACCTGGGAACGGGAAAAAGCAAAAAAGAAGTGGAAGAAAAAGGAAAATCCCACGTTTACATCGGCTATGTGAGAGAGCTGGCCCAGTTTCTTGTAGACAATGGAAGAACCCCTATGTTCTGGGGAGACATTATGTGGGGATTTCCGGAAATGATTCGGGAACTGCCCAAAGAAATTGTCTGCTTAAACTGGGGATACCTTTGGGATCAGAGAGAAGAAGAGACGAAGTGGATGAAAGAGGCGGGAGCTACACAGTATTGCTGTCCCGGAGTGTGCGGCTGGAACCAGTTTGTAAACTTAAACTGGAACGCTTATGAAAACAACAAGCGTCTGGCAAGCTATGCCATGAAATACGGAGCAATTGGCCTTCTGAACACCGACTGGGGTGATTTTGCACATATGAATCATCCGGATTTCAGCCGTACAGGTATGATTTACGGAGCATCTTTCTCCTGGAATACCAAAGATATTCCGTCTTTTGAGGAGATGAATCAGAGAATCGGAAGAATGGAATTTAAGGACGCATCGGAGAACTTCCTGAATACAGTAGCGAAATTGCCGGATAACTCTGCATTTGAGTGGGAAGGCGCCGTGCGTTATATGGAGCTTTGCAAAGGACTTAAAGAGTTTGAGGAAAATCACAGAGAATATATGGAGGCACACAAAGCAGCCATGGAAGATGTGATAGCAAAATCCGAAAAGATCAAGGCGGTGGAAGATCAGCTTTATGCTCTTTCGGCTTCTTTTGCCGGTGAGACGAAAGAACTGATAAAGCCGTATCTGGTTGCTGCCCAGGCGATGCTCATTTTTAATGAGATAGGAAAAGTGGTTTATCATGAATACTGCGGCATGACATTTAAGCATATGCCTGATACCTGGGAGCTTGCCGAGAGGCTTGAAGTGTGGTTTTACCATTACAAAGAATGCTTCCGCAAAATCAGTAAAGAATCCGAACTTTACCGCATGCAGGAAATGATCTGTTTCTATGGAGATTACCTGAGAGATCACGGAGAAAAAAAACAAACAAAATAAAGCAGATATATTCAGATTTTACAATAAAAGGTTTGCAAGTGTGAAAGAAATTCGATAGAATTTTAGAAAGGGTAATAATGGGAAATCCGCCTGGAAGCGCGGCGGATTTCAGAACATATCTCAAAAGCGGATGAGATGAACTTCCGCAATCAATTTTTACAAAAGCCCCTAGCGCTTTGGAATGGAGGAAAAGACATGAGACAGCAGTTTTTACATCAAAACTGGAAAATGCGTCAGGTTGGAAAAGAGGGCTGGCTTGACGCTTCTGTGCCCGGCAGTGTTTACGGCGATTTACTGGCACAGGGAGAAATGAAAGATCCTTTCTGGAAGGATAATGAAAATGAAGTCTGTGAGCTGATGGAGGAAGACTATGAATATGTGGAAACCTTCGACTGCGAAGACGGCATTTTAGACAGTGACCGCGTGGTACTGCGTTTTGACGGTCTTGACACGGTAGCCGATGTTTATTTAAACGGTAAACATCTGGGAAGTCCCTTGAGCATGCACCGCATCTGGGAATACGATGTAAAGGAAATCGCGAAACCGGAAGGCAATGAACTGAGGGTAGTGCTTCATTCTCCGAACAAATGGATCAGAGAGGCTTTTAAAAAATGCCGTACTCTGGGAAATGATGATACTTTCGAAGGATTTGTACATTTAAGAAAAGCTCATTATATGTTCGGCTGGGACTGGGGCGCACATCTCCCGGATGCCGGTATTTTCCGCCCTGTTTCTCTTCTGGGAATCAATAAGGGAAGAATTGACGGCGTTTATATCACACAGGAACACGAGCGCACAGGTGAGACAGAACCCGGAAACAAACGTCCGATCGTAAAGAGCGTAACGCTGACTTTTGATGTGACAGAGGAAACAGCGGGAGTTCACAGCGGAAAGCCCCGTCTTGTAAATGTAACAGGAGGAAAGACACTGCACGGATGTGGTCAGAATATCAGCTATACAGTGGAAATTACTGCTCCTGACGGAGAAAAGAAAGTATACGAAAATTCTCCGGTAAGCATCAAAGTGGAAAATCCGATGCTGTGGTGGCCCAACGGCTATGGCGATCAGAACCTTTATAATGTAAAAGTTACACTGTTCTCTGACGGAACAGAAATTGATACATGGGAAAAACGCATCGGTCTTAGAACCATGACCATGAAAATTGAAAAAGACCAGTGGGGAGAATGCTTTGCACACGAAGTAAACGGCGTTGCTGTGTTTGCAATGGGTGCAGACTACATTCCGGAAGACAACCTGCTTGGAAGAGTGACACCGGAGACAACAAGAAAGCTTCTGGAAAAAGCAAAATTTGCAAACTTCAACTCCATCCGTGTGTGGGGCGGCGGATACTATCCGTCTGACTGGTTCTATGACATCTGCGATGAGATGGGATTCATGGTATGGCAGGACTTTATGTTTGCATGTGCGGTTTATGAACTGACACCGGAATTTGAAGCAAATATTCGCCAGGAGTTCATCGAAAATGTGAAGAGAATCCGTCATCATGCTTCCCTTGGACTGTGGTGCGGCAACAACGAAATGGAACAGTTCGTATTCGAACGCAATTCCTGGCTGACAAAACCCAGTGAAGTGAGAGATTATTTCCTGATGTTTGAACGCATCATTCCTGAGATTGTACATGAATACGATCCTCAGACCTTCTACTGGCCGGCCAGCCCATCTTCAGGCGGATCTCTGGATGATCCGAATGATCCGAACCGCGGTGATGTTCATTACTGGAAAGTATGGCATGGAAACAGACCGTTTTCAGAGTATCGTAAATTCTATTTCCGTTATCTGTCAGAATTCGGTTTCCAGGCATTCCCGTCTGTAAAAACAATCGAAACCTTTACGGACAATCCGGATGATATGAACCCGTTCTCCTATATTATGGAGAAACATCAGAGACAGTACAGCGCAAACGGAAAGATCATGGGATATATGCAGCAGACTTACAAATATCCCAACAGCTTCCCGACCTTTGTCTATGCTTCTCAGCTGCTTCAGGCAGATGGTATCCGCTACGGCGTAGAGCATTTCAGAAGAAACAGAGGACGCTGCATGGGTGCGGTTTACTGGCAGTTAAACGACTGCTGGCCGGTAATCTCCTGGTCTTCGGTAGATTACTCCGGAAGACTGAAGGCACTGCACTATTATGCAAAACGTTTCTTCGCACCGCTGATGCTTTCCTGTGAAGAGCAGGGTATGATGAGCGCAGAAGCCAACATGAACCGTGAACATTTCGTATTTGAAAAATCCATCCGCCTGAATGTGGCAAACGAAATGATGGAAGACGCAGATGTGACCGTAAGATGGGCGCTGCGCAACCCCAAAGCAGAAATTCTGGAAAGCGGAGAAGAAACCCTGCATGTACCGGCTCTGACAAGCGTATGGTTAGATAAGAAGGAATTCCCGGATGCAGACATCTTCAATCATTATGTAAGCTATGAACTGATCCGCGACGGCGAAGTAATTTCCGGAGGAACCGTAAACTTCTCCTATCCGAAATACTTCCGTTACGAAGATCCGCAGCTTTCTTACAGAATCGAAGGCGATGAACTGGTAGTTTCCGCTAAGACTTATGCTAAGAGCGTTGAGATTTTAAATGAAAACGAAGATCTGGTTCTGTCCGATAACTACTTCGACCTGAACGCAGATGAAAAGAGAGTAAAAATCTTATCCGGCTGCACAGATAACTTAAGATTAAGAAGTGTTTATGACATCAAATAAACAAAAAGTTACAGCCCGGGGCTTTGCAGTTTGCACAGCCTCGGGCGTTCTTTTGAGTGAAAGCAAAATCAGACAAAAAAGTTCATACAATTGTAAAAAATGAGTAATTTTTTTGAAAAACATTCGAGGGAAGGACTTGCGAGTCTGACAGTTTCAATGATACAATAATCTACAAGGCATAACAAAAGAAAAAGAGCAGAGAAGAGCCTTTTCGCTGTCCGCGGAAATTCTGCAGGATGGAAGGGGCTCTTTTTTATACGGCAGGAAACTTCATTTCCTGCCGTATAAAAAAAGACGTTCCGCTGAGGATGCGTACTGCGAGGTCCTTATTTATATAATAGGAGATAGAGAGTAAGACAGCGAGGGAACTGACAGAGGAGATAATAAAGCAGGGAGAATATAAAAGGGAATGGAAGTTTGGAATCAAAAGAGCGAGAAGCGTCGGAGAAAACTTTCCAGAAGAAACCGGCAAAGAAGGAAGAAAGAAAGGATAATCCTCGGTGCCATGGTTATTGTACTGGTGGCTTTGCTTGCTATGGCAATCGCCTTATTTATTGCTTTTCGAGGGGACAATAAGCGAAAAGAGCCGACCATAAAGCCAGTGGAAACAGAGAGCGAGACAGAGATACAGACCGAAACGGAAGAGATAGAAACGGAAACAGAGCCCGAGACGGAAACAGAACAATATGTGGAGATAACGGAGGAAAACAGGGAAGATTTTGTACAGGTAATTTCCTGCAGAGTGGAGGATGACAGCAGAGATTTTTCTTTCAGGGGAAGCATGGAGCAAAAACCCGTGACGGATGACGGGAAGATTTATCTGTTGGAGATGAAAATGTACGAGGATGAAGTGGTGCAGGAAAGAGAGCCGCTGGCAGAGGCTTCCATTGACTATGCGTTTACACTTACCGCTCCGGTACTTGAAAATTCTCCGGAAAGCAAGCTGTATTCCAAATTTGTGGCAGCAGTGCTGATTGACGGAAGCTATGTGGCTCTTTGCAATCCGCAGTATATCACCAATCCGGAGGCGCTCGCCATGTATCAGGATCCTTATCCGGAGGCGGAATCCATCAAGGGGCTTTTGGTAGACCCCCTGAAGCTTTCCAGCAATGAACTGGATGATCTGGGAGTCAAACAGGCGGTGTACAACATTCCGGTGGCAAGGCTTTTAGGGGAGACCACAAACGTACATTATCCCACTATTTATTATAACTACAATGGCAGAACCTACGCGTTTAACGGACAGATCGTGTCGGAATACGACTATGTGTTCCGTACGCTGACACAGAAAGGGATCGTCATTACAGCCATACTGTTAAACAATAAGTCTTCGGCTTATCCGCAGCTGATTCATCCTTTGTCCAGAAGCGGCGGAAGCGGGCATTATTATGCATTCAATGCCGCGGAAGAAGAGGGAATCGAGTATATGGCGGCGATCGGTGCCTTTCTGTCTTCCAGATATCGTGATACGGAGCACGGAATCGTTATGAACTGGGTTGTGGGAAACGAGGTTAACGTGCGCTCTGACTGGAATTATATGCAGTATACGGACCTTACTACTTACGCGAAAGAATATGCGGATGCCGTGAGAGTTTTTTATAACAGCATCAAGAGCATGAACGCCAACGCCAAGGTTTATATTTCGCTGGACCAGCAGTGGAACCGGAATCTGGCTACCAACAACATTTATGACTCCAAAGATCTGATTGATGCTTTTAATGAATGGATCTGCCGGGAGGGGAATATTGACTGGGGACTGGCACATCATCCTTATGCGTATCCCATGACAGCTACGGAGTTTTGGAATGTGTCTTCCAAGTACAGGGAGCTGATTCTGGATCATGAAGAAACTTCCATTGTCACGATTGAAAACATTCATGTAGTCACAGATTACATGCAAAAGGAAGAATTGCTGAATCCTGACGGACAAGTGCGCTCTGTGATTCTAAGCGAGATGGGCTACTCTTCCCTGAAAGGGGAAGCGGCCCAGGCGGCAGCCTTTGCCTACGCTTACTACATAGCGGAAAGCAATCCGTATATCCATGGACTGATTTTGTCAAGGCAGACGGATGCGGCCGAAGAAGTAGCCCAGGGACTGGCGCTGGGACTGTGCACGCAAAGCGGCGCCAGAAAATATATTTATGACGTGTTCAAGTATATTGACACGGAGCAGTCCGAACAATATACGGCTTTCGCAAAAGACCTGATCGGAATTTCAGATTGGAGTCAGGTTATAGAGGGAAGATGAGAAAAGTAAAAAGACAAAGGCCACGAAAATCCCGGATAGTCTGCTTTCTATGAAAGGAAAAACTATCCGGAGTTTCACGGAGCCTTTGTTTTTTGTTTGAAAATTAAGGAAGCAGACCGTTTGCCGTGAAAAATTCTGTCAGAATCTTTCGGCCGTCCACACATGGAAAAGAATTTTGTGTGAAAAAAAGTCGTTCCGGATGCCATTGAAGGCCCAGGATGGGGAGCGACTTGTGACAGATCGCTTCCGGAACGCCGTCAGGGCTTATCTGCAGGATAGAGAGATCTTGCCCCAGATCTTTTATACACTGATGATGGGCGCTGTTTACGCAGCTCTTTTCCGGACAAAGGGAAGAAAGCCAGGGACAAAAGGGAGAAGGTAGCGAAAGAATGCGGTGGTAAGCGTCGCGGCCCTGAGAATCGCTGTGGCGGTCCAAAAGATGCAAAGGCATATGCTGAATCAGAGTACCCCCGAAAAATACGTTGATAATCTGCATGCCCCGGCATATGCCAAGAACCGGAAGATGAGCGTGGACAAAGAGCGACAGAAGGTGAAACTGCGCCTGATCCAGTGTGATATCGGGCGGATGGGAGCCGCAGGGAGCTTCATGAAAAAAAGCGGGTGAGATATCTCCGCCGCCCGGAAGAAGAAGAGCCAGACATTCGGCAGCGTCTTGTTCCTTAAGGGAAACAGTATAGGAAAGAGAAAGTGAGGTAAGAGCGGCTTCATAGTTTGCAGTCTGCTCCGGGCGTCCGGCAATTAAAATATGTTTTTTCATAGGGGCTCCTTTCCGACGGAAATGGTTTGCAAAATCTCTTTTCAAGAAGGAATAGGGATGGTATTCTTAAGGAAGAATATGTAAAGAAATACAAAATGGTTCACAAAGGACAAGAGAAAAAGGAAAAAAGAAGATGAATATTTTTGATATTATCGGACCGGTAATGGTAGGGCCTTCCAGTTCTCATACGGCGGGGGCAGTAAAAATCGGGCAAATCGGACGTAAACTGTTGGGAGAAAGAGTGAAAAAGGCAGATATTTATCTGCACGGTTCTTTTTTGGCAACCGGAAAAGGACACGGCACGGATAAAGCACTGGTAGCAGGTCTTTTGGGCATGGCTGTGGATGATAAAAGGATTCCCGCAAGTTTTGAAATTGCCGGACAGGAGGGACTGGAATTTTCTTTCCACAGTATTGTGCTGCAGGATGCCCATCCCAATTCCGTGAAGATGCTTCTTTGGGGGGAGAGCGGCAAGGAGACAGAGATGGTGGCTGCATCTATCGGCGGAGGAAGAATCCGTGTCTGTGAGATAGACGGACTGAAAGCCAATTTTTACGGAGACCTTCCCACCCTGGTGGTGCGCAATCAGGATAAGCCGGGACATGTGGTAAAGGTCACTTCGCTGCTTGGAGAAAAAGGGATCAACATTGCAACCATGCAGTTATACCGGGATATCCGCGGCGGGCATGCAGTCATGGTGATCGAACTGGATCAGGAAATTCCGGAAGGTTTTCTTGACTGGTTAAAGGAACAGGAAGGGATAGAAAAAGTAACCTATTTAAGCCAGGAGGAAAAGGATTATGTATAAATCGCTGGAGGAAATCTGCAGGGAAGCAAAGAGAAGGAACAAAGAATTCTGGGAACTGATTCTGGAAGACGACTGCGAGGAAAGACAGGTGGAAAGGGAAAGCTCTTTTGCTGCCATGCTTGGTATGTATCAGGCCATGAAGGAAGCGGACGCATCCTATGAGGCGGAAAGATATTCATCCAGTAAGCTTGTGGGCAGCGATGGGGCAAAGCTTCACGAGGCAGTGAAGAACAAACAGACAATCTGCGGAGATTTTTTAGGAACAGTAATGGAAAAGGCTGTAAAGATGGGGGAATCCAACGCATGCATGAAACGTATTGTGGCGGCGCCTACGGCGGGAGCCTGCGGCGTAGTGCCTGCCGTGTTTTTAAGCATGCAGGAAGCCTACGGATACACGGATGAAAAAATGGTGCAGGCCCTCTATGTGGCAGCAGGAATCGGAGGAGTGATCGCCTCCAGGGCATTTATTGCAGGCGCCCAGGGAGGGTGCCAGGCAGAAATAGGATCTGCTTCCAGTATGGCGGCCGGAGGAGCTGTATTTTTGCGGGGCGGCGGCGAGGAAGCCATTGTGCATGCGGCGGCAATGGCTATGAAAAACCTTTTAGGCCTTGCCTGCGATCCGGTGGCCGGTCTTGTGGAAGTTCCCTGTGTCAAGAGAAATGTTGTGGGAGCGGTCAACGCTCTTTCCAGCGCCGATATGGCTCTTGCGGGAATACGCAGCAAAATTCCGCCGGATGAAGTTATCGATGCCATGAGAAGCGTAGGATTGGAGCTTCCATCCTGTATTCGGGAGACCGGAATGGGCGGACTTGCAGCGACGCCTACGGGCATACGCATACGGGAGGAAATATCCGGACGTACAGAGAAATAGACAGGAAAAGGAACAGAAGCAAAGGGCTTAATGTACGTAAATTTGAACAAGAATAAGGTAGGCAGAACAAACGGAAATATGGTATACTAAACACAGAAACAGGGCGGTTTTAAGCACGGAAATCTTCCTTGCTTATCCCACGGAAAACAGAAGAAAGGAAATTATTTCATGAAACAGATCAGCGAAGAATATCGTACAGGAGTTCAGTTACTGGATGAAGAGCATGCAGTGCTTTTGGAGCTGACGGAACAGGTGGAGCAGTTGTTTAAGGACGAAAATATGCTTTTCAAATGCGCCGATATCCGCAAGCTTTTAGGAAAACTTCTGGATTACTGCACAGGCCACTTTGCGGATGAAGAGGAATATCTTGAAAAAATAGGCTATGCGGAGCTGGATAAGCAGAAGGCGGCACACGCACAGTTTGAGGCCAAACTGAAAGAATTTATGGATAGAGTTTCTCAGTTGTCACTGGGAACACAGGACGATATGATCCTGGAACTGTTCCAGTATCTTCAGAACTGGCTTCAGGTACATATTAAACAGGAAGATATGAAATATTCCGTGAAATAAAGGCGTACACAAAAAGGGGATGATAGCGTGGACGCATCAGAACAGTTGAAGGAATGGATACAGGAAAGCGATAATATCGTATTTTTCGGAGGAGCAGGCGTTTCCACGGAAAGCGGGATTCCGGATTTCCGCAGCGTGGACGGGTTGTACCATCAGAAGTACGATTACCCGCCGGAAACGATTCTGAGTCATACTTTTTATAAGAGGCATCCGGAAGAATTTTTCCGTTTTTACCGGGACAAAATGCTCTGCCTGGATGCAAAGCCGAATATGGCGCATATAAGGCTGGCGCAATGGGAAAAGGCCGGAAAGCTCAAGGCTGTCATCACACAGAATATAGACGGTCTGCACCAGGCTGCGGGAAGCAGGAAAGTACTGGAGCTGCACGGGAGCATTCATCGCAATTACTGTGAAAAATGCAAAACCTTTTATGGGTCGGAAGCGATACAGAATTTGGAGGGAATCCCCAGATGCAGCTGCGGAGGTATCATCAAACCGGATGTGGTTTTGTATGAGGAATCTCTGAATTATGATGTGCTGAACGAGGCGGTGGCTTTTATCAGCCGGGCGGATGTGCTGATCGTAGGAGGCACTTCGCTGGCGGTTTATCCGGCAGCCGGACTTCTGGATTATTACAGAGGGCATAAGCTGGTGCTTGTCAACAAAACTCCCACGCCTAAAGACGCGGCGGCAGATTTGACGGTCAAGGGAAGTATCGGACAGATTTTTGAGAGCATGGGAGAGTAGATCCCTGACTTAAAAGAGAGAAAGCGAGAAAATATGGATATTCAGGTAGGAGATCGGGTTATTCTGAAAAAGCAGCATCCCTGCGGTTCCAAGGAATGGGAAGTCCTTCGGATCGGAGCGGACTTTCGCTTAAAGTGTGCGGGCTGTGGTCATCAGATTATGATTGCCCGGAAGCTTGTTGAAAAAAATGTCCGGGAAATCAAGAAAAAGCCTTGCTAAAGCAGGATTTTTGTGTTATCATTGTAACCCGTGATGTATAAATAATTCCTTGCTCCTTTTTACTGAGAAAAGAGGGGCCAGAGACCAAAAGGAGGTAACTAGCATGAGCAAATATGAATTAGCTGTTGTTGTTAGTGCGAAAATCGAGGATGAAGAAAGAGCGGCAGTAATTGAAAAATGCAAAGCTCTGATCGAAAGATTCGGTGGAACAGTTACAAACGTTGATGAATGGGGTAAGAGAAAACTCGCTTACGAAATTCAGAAAATGAGAGAAGCTTTCTACTATTTCATCCAGTTCGAAGCTGAGACTTCTGCACCGGCAGAAATCGAAAGCCGCGTTCGTATCATGGACAACGTAATCAGATTTTTATGCGTAAAACAGGACGAAGCGTAAAAGAAAGTAGGATAAACAATGAATAAAGTTATTCTTATGGGGCGTTTGACACGCGATCCTGAAGTGAGATATTCTCAGGGCGGAGAGAACGCGATGGCGATTGCCAGATATACACTTGCTGTAGACAGAAGATTCAACCGAAACGGTGACGAATCTTCCGCAGATTTTATCGGATGCGTAGCATTCGGCAGAAGCGCTGAATTTGCAGAGCGCTATCTGCGCAAAGGTACCAAACTGGTAGTAACAGGACGTATCCAGACCGGAAGCTATACCAACAAAGATGGTGTGAAAGTATACACCACCGATGTAGTAGTGGAAGATCAGGAATTTGCAGAGAGCAAAAACAGCGCCGCACAGCATAACGACGGGGGTTATACAGGGGCGCCGATGATGTCCAGACCGGAACCTGCAGCAGCTGGTGATGGATTCATGAACATTCCGGACGGAATTGATGAAGAATTGCCATTTAACTAGGCAGCACTGCGGATAGAAGGGCAGTGAAACCGTATTCAGTAAAAATGTGACAGGAGACTGACGCAAAACGTCACTGTTTCCATAATAGTTTTCAGATAGGAGGCAATATTATGGCTTACAATAAAGCAGAAAAATCTGATTCTCCGATGAAGAGAAGAGGCGGAATGCGCAGAAGAAAAAAAGTTTGTGTATTCTGTGGAAAAGATAACGTAATCGATTACAAAGATGTAAATAAGTTAAAAAGATACGTATCTGAGAGAGGTAAAATCCTTCCCAGAAGAATCACAGGAAACTGTGCAAAACATCAGAGAGCTCTGACAGTAGCAATCAAACGTGCACGTCACTTATCTTTGATGCCTTACGTAGCAGAATAAGTCATAAAAAGAAACCGGAACAGACGAAAATGCCTGTTCCGGTTTTTATTTGTGCAATTGGAAAATTTATTTTATACAATAGGAAACTTCATTTCCTATCGTATAAAAAAATACGCTCCGCTGTGGATGCGCACTCAGCGTGCAGAAATGAGATATAGCCTGACGGAAATCGCACTCGCCGCGAGTGTGTTCCAAAGCGCACACTTTTTATAAGGGGATGCCGGCTGTAAGGAGTAACGACAAAATATGACAATTTAACAATGAAACAGGTCTGTGGGAAATCAGTTCCTCTTTCTTTATTGGATATAATATACAAAAACAGACGCTTAAAATTTGTATAAAATAACAAAGATGCAAAAACATGTTGCAAATAAGTATGGACAGTGATAATATGAAACTATCAAAACCGGAAACGTTACCGAAAACGTTACCGGAGCAACCGACGGAGGGCTCTGTGCCCAGGATTATGGACAGAAAATAACATTCTGTCACTGTTTCATCAGAACGCGAAAAACACAACTTTTGTTTTTCGGTTTAAAGGAAGGAGAATATGTTATGAAGAAGAAAATGTTGAGTTTAGTACTCGGTGTTGCCATGGTATCTTCCCTGCTGGCAGGCTGCGGCGGAGAAACAACAGATACGGATACAGCAGCAACAACACAGGACACAGCGGCTGCAGTAGAAAGCAGTGACGCGGAGACTACACAGGAAACCACAGAAGAGGCATCCGCAGGAACATCTTCCGGTGAGGGAAGTGTATACTATCTGAACTTCAAACCGGAACAGGCTGACCAGTGGGTAGATCTGGCAGCTGTATATACAGAGCAGACAGGGGTGCCTGTAACCGTTGTAACTGCAGCTTCCGGTACTTATGAGTCTACACTGAAATCTGAAATGGCTAAGACAGATGCACCTACTTTGTTCCAGGTAAACGGACCGGTAGGATTGGCATCATGGAAAGATTACTGCTATGACCTGAAAGATACTGAAATTTATAAAAACCTGACCAGCGATGAATTTGCACTTATCAATGAAGACGGTTCAGTTCCTGCTGTTGCCTATGTTATCGAAACTTACGGCATCATTTACAACAAAGCTTTGCTCAACGATTACATCAACATGGATGGCGCTCTGATCACCAGCGCAGATGAAATCAATAACTTTGAAACATTAAAGGCAGTTGCTGAGGATATCCAGTCCAAGAAGGATGAGCTGGGAATCGAAGGCGCATTTACAAGTGCAGGTATGGACTCCTCCAGTGACTGGAGATTCAAAACACACCTGGCAAACCTTCCGATCTATTATGAATATAAAGATAAAGGAATCGAGTCTACAGATGCGATCGAAGGAACCTATCTGGACAACTACAAACAGATTTGGGATCTTTATATCAACAATGCAACCTGCGAACCTACTCTTCTTTCCAGCAAAACCGGTGAGGATGCAACTTCTGAATTTGCATTGGGAGAAGCTGTATTTTACCAGAATGGTACATGGGCTTACTCAGAAATCACAGGAAATGATGTAGCAGATGAAGATCTGGGAATCCTTCCTATTTACATTGGTGTGGAAGGCGAAGAAAACCAGGGACTCTGCACAGGATCTGAAAACTATTGGTGTGTAAATAAAAATGCAGCTCCTGAAGACATTCAGGCTACACTGGATTTCCTTACATGGGTTATCACAAGCGATGAAGGCCGTGATGCACTGGCTAATGAAATGGGATTTGTAACTCCTTTCAAGACCATGGCAGATTACCTTCCGGCAAACCCGCTGGTACAGGCTGCAAACGAATACATTGAATCCGGAAAAGAATCCGTTTCCTGGAACTTCACTACCATGCCTTCTGAAGAATGGAAAAACGGTGTAGGCTCTGCACTGCTTGAATATGCACAGGGAACAGGAGAATGGGATGCAGTTGTAACAGCATTCGTAGACGGATGGGCTACAGAATATGCCGCAGCTCACGCTGAAGAGTGAAGAACAACTTGAGCGAAGGTACCCGTAAACTAGAGCGAAGTGAAAGCTGTTTGCTGCTTCTCAAGACGGAGCATTAAAATCAGAAATACACAAAAAGCAGAAGGGGTGGGCTTCACTTGCCCACCCCTGTATTATTTCAGAGGGAATTTCATTTCCTATCGAAGAACAAAGCACGATTAAAGAAGTGAACATAAAAGAGTAAATTGGTATAGGAAGAAAGGAGAAGCAGTATGGAAAAGGCGATAAAACGATATTTCCCTATTTTTGTTCTCCCTACATTCGTGGCATTTATATTTGGTTTCATTGCCCCGTTTGTAATGGGAATTTATCTTTCCTTCTGCAAATTCACCACGGTAACAGATGCAAAATTCATAGGATTTGATAATTATCTCAAAGTCTTTACGGATGAGACATTCCTGCATGCTCTCTGGTATACAGCGGCATTTACGGTAGTGAGTGTTGTGCTGATAAATGTACTGGCATTTGCGGTAGCATGGTTTTTGACAAAAGGAATTCGAGGAACGAATATATTCCGTACGGTATTTTTTATGCCCAACCTGATCGGTGGTATCATACTTGGCTACATATGGCAGCTGTTATTGAATGGTATCCTTCTTCAGTTTGACCGTACACTCACCTATTCCTCTGTGTATGGATTCTGGGGACTTGTCATTTTGATGTGCTGGCAGCAGGTGGGATATATGATGATCATTTATATCGCAGGCATACAGAACATCCCCGGTGAGCTGATTGAGGCAGCCAAAATAGACGGTGCAAATTCCAGACAGATTTTAAGGCGGGTAACGCTTCCTATGATCATGCCGTCTATTACGATCTGTACATTCCTGACACTGACAAATTCCTTTAAGCTGTTCGATCAGAACCTGGCGCTGACCAACGGAGAACCTTCCAATATGTCTGAAATGCTGGCGCTGAATATTTTCAACACTTTCTATGGAAGAACAGGCTGGGAGGGCGTAGGTCAGGCTAAAGCAGTTATATTCTTTATACTGGTTGCTTTGATTGCACTGACACAGAACTGGCTGACCAGAAGGAAGGAGGTACAGCAGTGATGAAAAAAGAAAAGTACTCCGAAAGCAGCAGAAAAAGTAAACATGGCGGCATTTTGACAGTCATTTTTACTCTGTTATCCATCGCTTATATGTTTCCGATTTTTCTGGTAGTCATAAACTCTTTTAAAAAGAAGGCTTATATCAGCAGACGACCTTTCGAGATTCCTACGGGGAAAATGTTCGTTGAACTTGAAAACTATATCAAAGGTATTGAAAGAACAGGATTTTTTGAGGCCTTTGGCGTGTCCTTGTTTGTAACGGTCTTTTCTGTTCTTGTGATTGTCATCTGTACTTCCATGTGTGCATGGTATATTACGAGAGTAAAAAACAGTGTGACAAAAGGCATCTATTATCTGTGCCTGTTTTCCATGATCGTTCCTTTCCAGATGGTAATGTTTACTTTATCAAAGCTGGCAAATATGATGCATCTGGGAAACCCGGTGGGATTGATTTTTGTTTATCTGGGATTCGGAGCAGGACTTGCCGTATTCATGTTCTGCGGTTTTTGCAAAAGTATTCCTCTGGAAATTGAAGAGGCGGCTATGATGGACGGATGTAATCCGCTTCAGACATTTTTCCGCATTGTGCTTCCGATTATGAAGCCTACCTGCATTACCGTAGCTATACTGCAGACAATGTGGATTTGGAACGACTACCTGCTTCCGTATCTGGTGCTGGATATTAAAAAATATAAAACCATTCCCATTGCGGTTCAGTACCTCAAAGGCGGCTATGGCTCTGTAGATATGGGAGCTATGATGGGCGTTCTGGTATTGTCGATCATACCGATTATTGTTTTTTATCTGTTCTGTCAAAAATATATTATCGAAGGGGTTGTTGCAGGAGCGGTAAAAGGATAAAAAATATTTGGCAGATACTTAGAAGCCCTGTTATAATAACCGAAGAGTTTTAAGGATATGCATACAGAGTCTGTGTTTCTGTAAAAAGTTTCAGGAAAGGCCCAACAGTTTTCCTGGCTGTGTCAGCAAAAAGAGACAGGAACATATGACTCTGCATCATTTTCCGGAAAGCGGGGAAAAATGGAAGAGATTACAATTAAAGATATTGCCCGTATCTGTCACGTAGGAGTCAGTACTGTTTCCAGAGCGATCAATAATCATCCGGATATCAACCCGGAAACAAAGCAGAAAATTCTGCAGGTTATTGAAAAATACGGATATATTCCCAACAACAGTGCACGCAATCTGAAACGTACGGATGCCAGATGCATTGCAGTGATGGTAAAAGGAGTGGATAATCCACTTTTTCTGGATATGATAAGGATTCTGGAAGATGGTATTCGCCATAAAAAATATGCCATGGTATTAAGACATGTGGAACATTACGAAGATGAAGTGGATGTTGCCATGGAGCTGGTGAAAGAAAAAAGGCTGAGAGGCATTATATTTCTGGGA
This sequence comes from uncultured Lachnospiraceae bacterium, assembly GCA_944381635.1. Classification (GTDB taxonomy): domain Bacteria; phylum Bacillota; class Clostridia; order Lachnospirales; family Lachnospiraceae; genus CALWLY01. Next base: position 43,336 of record CALWLY010000019.1, on the reverse strand, counting down.
GGTTATTTTTATCATGCCAAGGAAAAGCTGGAGAAGCTTCCGGTTCCATTTGTTTTAAGTACAGTAGGATGTGCGCCTCATAATCTTTCCAGAGATATGTATTCGTCGATCTCGGTGGACGATGAAAAAGAAAGTTATCGTATGACAGAATATCTCATTGGGAAAGGGCATCGAAAAATTGCTGTACTGGCCGCTTCTCAAAGCGATGTGAGCGTAGGAAAATTAAGATTGGACGGATACTGCAGGGCATTACAGGAGAATGGCATTCCCTACGACGAAGGGCTGGTATGTCTTATGAGGGAAGATGAGGATGGTTATACGATGGAAAGCGGTTATAACCGAACCAAGGAACTGCTGAATTCCGGAAAAGAATTCACGGCCTTGTATGCTTTTGCTGACGTAATGGCCATCGGAGCGGCGAGAGCATTGTATGAAGCGGGGAAGAATATTCCTGAGGATTATGCTCTGGCAGGATTTGACGGATTGAAAATGTCAGGCTATTTTATACCGGCATTGACAACGATTCGTCAGCCGGCTGAAAAAATAGCCAGGGAAACGATAAATCTTCTCTTTAAAGTGATGTCAGGCGAGAAAGAACATCAGCATTTGATATTGGAAGCAGAGCTTCTTGAAAGAGAAAGCGTGTAGGTTTGGCGCGCAGGGATCGAAAAATGATCCATTGAAATGGAAACAATAAAAAGGATAGATGGTGCTGCAAAATCAAGGCACTGTTTTCCTCCAAAGCAGTTTGGCGCAGGGAGGCGGCAAATTGTAAAAAGGGGAAAACAGTCTTTGGGAAATTTTGCAGCACTTTTTTCTGGAAACAGAGAGCATTGCGGGCGGGGAAATAAAAGAAAAAATCGGCATAGCGTGTGAAATAGCGAAACGTGATGCAGGCAGCAGAAATTTTTGACAAGAATGCCGTCGGAAAACAAAGAATTATAAAGCCCTTTGCGAGGATTGCAGGGTGGGCAGTGAATCTGGGACTGGTTTTTAAAAAAGATAAATGATATAATATCTCAATAAGTAAACCAGCCTGAAAAGGGGGATTCTCCGAAAGACTGGGATTCATGCCGGTTGTCCAGACTTTAAAGGAGTAGTTGAGGATATGAAAAAAAGAATGAAGCTGAAAGGCAGGCTGAAAATATACATGCAGACTTCTCTTTATATGGGAATTTTGCTGGTCCTGGTGGACGTGGGAGTATATTTTCTGGATGTTAGAGCAGGATTTCTGCTCACATGCTTTCTGCTTTTCTATTTTGCTATGATAGTATTGCTTATGCTGTATAATCGTCCGGTTATTATTCATGAACTGGTAAGCTTTGCTACCCAGTATGGACAGATACAGAAAACGCTTTTGCGTGATATGGCAATACCTTATGCGCTTTTGGACGAAGACGCCAAGGTGATATGGAGCAATACGGCTTTCAGGGCGGCCATTCACAGTGAAAAAGGATTTCGCAAGTCCATTACCTATGTATTTCCCAGCATTACGAAAGATAAGCTGCCGGAGGGAGAGCAGGAGGCAGAAATTGCCATTTCCTTTGAAGAAAACGATTATGTAGCGCACATCATAAGAATTTCGCTGAAGGGTGTGGTGGAGGACAGCGACATCATCAGTGAAAAAGATTATGAGGGATGTCTGTATGCGGTTTATCTGTTTGACGAGACGGCTCTGAAAATTGCACTTCGGGAAAATGATGCGCAGTCCCTGTGCGTGGGACTTATTTATCTTGACAATTACGAGGAAGCGCTGGCCAGCGTTGAGGAGGTGCGGCGTTCTCTTCTGACGGCGCTTATTGACAGGAAAGTCAATAAATATATTTCAGGTTTTGACGGGATCTGCCAGAAAATTGAAAAAGACAAATACCTGATTATTTTAAGAAAACGTGCTGTCATGCAGATGCAGGAACAGCGGTTTGATTTGCTTGAGGATGTAAAAACGGTCAATATCGGAAATGAAATGGCAGTGACCCTCAGCATAGGTGTAGGTGTGGACGGGCTTACTTATGCCCAGAATTACGAATTTGCAAGAACTGCCATAGATTTGGCATTAGGACGCGGCGGCGATCAGACGGTAGTCAAGATGCCGGATCAGATTCACTATTATGGCGGAAAGAGCCAGCAGGTAGAAAAGAATACAAGAGTAAAGGCAAGGGTTAAGGCTCATGCGCTCAAAGAGATCATCACGTCAAAAGACCGGGTTTTGATCATGGGACACAATATGGCGGATGTGGACAGCTTTGGAGCGGCTATCGGTATTTACCGGGTAGCCCGTTCTCTGGAGAGAAAAGCCCAGATTGTCATAAACAACGTAACCACCTCTGTTCAGCCTCTGATGGATATGTTTAAAAATAATCCGGAATACGAGGAGGACATGTTCTTAAACAGCCAGCAGGCCATTGAAGAGGCTGAAAGCAATGCGGTTTTAGTAGTTGTAGACGTAAACAAACCCAGTATTACGGAATGTCCGGAGCTTTTGAAAATCTGCAAATCGATTGTTGTACTGGATCACCACAGACAGGGAACAGAAACCATTGAGAATGCGATTCTTTCCTATGTGGAGACTTACGCATCCTCCACCTGCGAGATGGTTTCCGAAATTCTTCAGTATGTCAACGATGGAGTCCGGATTAAGACAGAGGAAGCCGATGCCATGTATGCCGGTATGGTGATTGATACCAATAACTTTATGAGCAAAACCGGTGTAAGAACCTTTGAGGCGGCGGCATTTTTAAGAAGAAGCGGGGCAGACGTCACCCGTGTACGGAAACTGTTCCGAGAGAATGCGGCAGAGTATAAAGCCAAGGCGGATGCCGTCAGTCAGGCGGAGATTTACCGCAATGATTTTGCTATTTCAGTATGCAGCAGCGAAGGCCTGGAAAGTCCCACAATTATGGGAGCGCAGGCGGCCAATGAACTTTTAAATATCAGAGGCATCAAGGCAAGTTTTGTATTGACATCCTATCAGGGAAAGATTTTCTTCAGCGCCCGTTCCATTGATGAAGTGAATGTACAGGTTATTATGGAACGCATGGGCGGCGGCGGTCATCTGAATATTGCAGGATGTCAGATGGAAAACACCTCTGTGGATGAGGGAATCAGAATTTTGAAAAGAACGCTTGACAGAATGATAGAAGAGGGGGAAATCGGATAGAACAAAAAGACATTTTCCGACACAGAAAAAGTGTTTGATCTAATAGACAAATGACAAGTTTCAATTTTGAAAATAAATGACAGAGAGCCGGCGAAAGGCTATTTTCCCGGCGGAATGGAGGCAGCAATGAAAGTTATTTTATTGGAAGACGTAAAGGCACTTGGAAAAAAAGGACAGGTAGTAGAAGTCAGCGAGGGTTATGCCCGCAACTTTATCCTGAAGAAAAAACTGGGTGTGGAAGCCAGCGGAAAAAATATGAATGATCTGAAGCTTCAGAAAGCAAACGAAGCCAAAATTGCTCAGGAGCAGCTGGATGCAGCAAAAGAGCTGGCAGAAGTACTGAAAGAAAAATCCGTGACTGTGAAGATCAAAGCGGGAGAAGGCGGAAGAGCTTTCGGATCCGTATCCACAAAGGAAATTGCCGCTGAATACAAGGCACAGTGCGGTATTGACATCGACAAGAAGAAAATTCAGCTTCCTGAGGCTATTAAAACTTTTGGGGTTCACGAGGTTCCTGTAAAACTTCATCCTCAGGTAGTGGGAACTTTACATGTAAAGGTTCAGGAGGCCTAGGAGAGGCAAAGAAATCCGGAAAGGACTAAGATACAATGGCAGCAATGGAAGAGGCGATTTTAAAAAGGGTTTTGCCCCACAGCATAGAAGCAGAGCAATCCGTTATCGGTTCCATGATCATGGATCGGGAAGCAATTGTAGTAGCCTCTGAAATCATACATGGAGATGATTTTTATAACAAACAGTACGGCGTGCTGTTCGATTCCATGGTGGAGCTGAATGATGAGGCCAAACCGGTGGATCTGGTCACACTGCAGGAAAGACTGAGAGAAAAGGGAGTTCCTCCGGAGGTCAGCAGTCTGGAATTTATCAGAGATTTGATAACGGCGGTTCCCACATCTGCAAACATTAAATATTATGCTAACATTGTGGCTGAAAAATCCACACTGCGCAAATTGATACGCTTAAATGAAGAGATTGCCAATATCTGCTATGCGGGCAATGAGAGCCTGGATGTCATTCTGGAGGAGACAGAGAAGAAGGTTTTTGATCTGGTACAAAAGAGAAATACCGGTGATTATGTGCCGATCCGGGAAGTTGTCATGAACGCCATGGATAAGATTGAAAAAGCATCCCGAAACAAAGGAAATGTAACCGGAATCCCTACGGGGTTTATCGATTTGGATTACAGAACGGCGGGAATGCAGCCTTCAGACCTTATTCTTGTAGCGGCAAGACCTTCCATGGGTAAAACAGCATTTGTGCTGAATATTGCTCAGCACGTGGCATTTAAACAAAACCAGACTGTGGCTATTTTCAGTCTGGAAATGAGTAAGGAGCAGCTGGTAAACCGTCTGTTCTCCCTGGAGTCAAAAGTGGATTCCCAACATTTAAGAACCGGAAATCTGTCCGATGACGAATGGGAAAAACTGATAGAAAGCGCAGGGGTTATCGGCAAATCCAATCTGATCATCGATGATACGCCGGGTATCAGTATAGCGGAAATGCGCTCGAAATGCAGGAAATACAAATTGGAACACAACCTTTCCATGATTATCATCGACTACCTGCAGCTGATGAGCGGCAGCGGAAAAGGAAGAAACGATTCCAGACAGCAGGAGATTTCAGATATATCCCGTTCCTTAAAGGCACTTGCCAGAGAGTTATCTGTGCCGGTCATAGCACTGTCTCAGCTAAGCCGTGCGGTGGAACAGAGACCGGATCACAGACCGATGCTTTCGGACCTGCGTGAGTCCGGAGCTATTGAGCAGGATGCGGACGTAGTTATGTTTATCTATCGTGATGATTATTATAACCATGATACGGATAAGAAAGGAATCGCGGAGATTATCATTGCCAAGCAGAGAAACGGTCCCATTGGAACCGTGGAGCTTGTGTGGCTGCCCGACTATACGAAGTTTGCAAATATGCAGAAATAAAAGCCGTGAGGCAGAAAAACAGAATAGCAAATATACAAAAGAGAACAGGCCTGTGTGCATAAACAGGCAGGTTCTCTTTTTTTATACGATAGGAAATCTCATTTCCTATCGTATAAAAAACGCTCCGCTGAGGATGCGCACTCGCGCGAAAAACAGTACGCTGCCTGATGGCAGCCGCGCTCGGCGCGAGTGTGCACCGAGGTGCACATTTTTATAGGACAGGCAACGAAGAAAGGGGATTTTTGAAATTATGACACAGGAGTTTTATACGATTTCAGATGCGGCAAAAATGGTACAGGTGGAGGCTCATGTGCTGCGGTACTGGGAAGAGGAATTAAAGCTGCCGATCACAAGAAATGAGATGGGATACAGAGCATACAGCAGGGAAGATATCGAGCAGCTGAAAAGGATCAAAAAATGGAAGGAGCAGGGATTGCAGCTGAAAGCGATACGGCTTATGCTTTCGGAGGATGGCATTAAACTGTCAGTGCCTCAGGAGGTCATCAAAGAAGCACTGGCGCTGAAGGAAAACAGAGAAGAGAAGGCGAAGGACATAGCCGGCAGGGAAACAGCGGATGAAACTTGCGTCCTTTCTCAGAAACAGAGGAAAGATTTTGCCGGGGCCGGAGAAAATAACAGAGCGAAAGACGAAAAAAGTGAGACGGAAGAAGAGGTAAAACAAGGACAGGAAAGAGGCGGGGAGCATGACAAAGGGGAAAAGGATACCTATTCTCTTTCCAGAGTAGAGGAGACCGGCATGCAGGAAAAAACCTATCGTCTTCAGCTGATGCTGCATAATCTGGTGTCTGAGGCAGTGAGAGAAAATAACAGAGAGCTGAAGGAAGATATCCGGGAGGTTGTTTTAAAAGAGCTGGATTTTCAGTTCAGGCAGCAGGAGGAGCTGGCAGAGGAGAGAGAGGAAAGGAGACTACAGAAAGAGGAGGAACATTATCGGAAACTGGACGAGCTTCTTCGCCAGAAAAGAAATGTGGAAGGAAGGCGTGAGAGGAAAGAGCGGGAAGCGAGAGAAAAAAGAGAAAGACAGGAAAAAGAAGAGGCCCAGCGCAGAGAACGCGCTGAGAAAATAAAGCAGGAGAAAAAAGAGAAGGCGGAGCAGGAAAAGAAAGAAAGAGAAGAAAAAGCGGCCAGAGAAAAAAGAGAACGTCAGGAAAAGGCAGAGAGAGAACGAATCGAGAAAATGGAAAGAGAGGAGCAGGAAAAAAGAAGGAAGCAGGAGAAAGCGGAGATGAAAGAAAAAGAACGAGCTTCCAGGATGGGAGGATTCTTGTTTGGAAAACGAAAAGCATCCCGGATGGAAGAAACAAAAAATATGCAGACAGAACAGGCACAGTGAAGGAAATAAGAAAGAATCGGAAAATCAAAAAAGCATCCGCGGGGGATGCTTTTTTGTGTCCGGAAAACCGGAGCAATGATGTAAATTCAATTAAGCCTGTTCGATAGAACCTGTAGGGCAAGCACCTGCACAGGAACCGCAATCAACACATTTAGTAGCGTCGATTTCGAATTTGCCATCTCCCATACTGATTGCTCCAACCGGGCACTGTGCTTCGCAAGCTCCACAACTTACGCAGCCGTCATTAATAACATATGCCATAGTTAACATCCTCCTTATCTTTTTGCTCACCTTATTTTAATACAAAACAAGATTTTATACAAGTCTTTCCGGGAAGAATGTTGCCAAACAGAGAGGAAAAAATTGTATGATTCTGAGATAGGAAACCAGCTGAAACTGTAAAGTTTTTATTTGATAAGGCCCATCTCAAGGCGGCGGGCGCGGACGCCTTCAAGAACTGTTTTTTTCTTTTGGATTATTTTATTTTTGTCCATGGCCGGAACGCCTTCCAGAGGATATTTCATGCCAAGTTTTTCATATTTTACTTTTCCCATGGTATGATAGGGCAGCAGGTCAAGTGCCTTCAAATTGGTGAACTGGCCGATAAAATAGCCCAGCTGATACAAAGATTCGTCATCATCTGTGATGGTTGGAACCACTACATGGCGAATCCACATAGGAACTTTTTTTTCGTTTAAATAAGAGCAGAAGGCCAGGATACCTTCGTTAGGCTGCTCGGTAAGTTTTTTGTGCTTTTCCGGGTTGATATGCTTGATATCCAGCATGACAAGATCAGTCAGTGTTAAAAGATGATCCAATTTTTCAAGCCACTGCGGATTGGCATCAGGCTTATAGGCGATTCCGGAGCTGTCGATACAGGTGTGAATTTCTTTCTGTTTCGCCAAAGTAAACAGGTCGATAAGAAAATCTATCTGCATGAGAGGCTCTCCGCCTGTGACAGTAATGCCGCCGCCCCGGTAAAAGCCCTTGTTTCGTTCATATTGTTCTATAATTTCGGAAGGCTCCATCATTGTGCCGCCTTCCATAGCCCAGGTGTCAGGATTGTGGCAATAGGCACATCTCATAGGGCAGCCCTGTACGAACACGACAAACCGCACGCCGGGGCCGTCAACCGTGCCAAAAGTTTCAATGGAATGTATTCTTCCCTGTGTCATACTTCTCTCCTCCAATATGATTGATGATAAATAAGAATCTCGCAACGCGAGATTCTTCGCCTGCGGCGGGTCGCGCTGCGACTTATTTCTTCTCCGCCGCAGTATGATTTGTTATCATTTTTTATACAGCAGAAAAGAAACTTTTCTGCTGTATAAAAAACCCGGCCGAGAATTCTCAGCCGGGTTTTGAACCTGCCTGTCAGGCAGAGAATCAGATTCCTTCGTGGAAGGTTCTGGAGATAACGTCAGCCTGCTGTTCAGGTGTCAGTTTGATGAAGTTAACAGCGTATCCGGATACACGGATTGTCAGCTGAGGGTATTTTTCAGGATGTTTCTGAGCATCCAGCAAAGTATCTCTGTTGAGAACATTTACATTTAAGTGATGGCCGCCTTTTTCTGCGTATCCATCTAATAAAGCTACGAGATTGTCTACCTGTGCCTGATTTGTTTCCATGGTAATTCCTCCTGTTATTTATAATCTTCGATTCCGTCCAGTCCGTCGTGGAGAGTAGGAACATTGCATGCCAGAGGAGTTCTGGAACAGTCTGTACATCCCATTGTCTGTACATTTCTGTGTGAGGAATCCTCTGTGTTTACTTCCACATTTATGTGGCCGACACCGTTAGCCATGCCGGAATCCAGCATTTTAACAATGTCATCGATCATATCTTTTTGATCCATATTTATCAGTCCTTATTGTGGTGAAGGTCCGGTCTTTGGCTTTAAGAGATTTTTCGCCGTTCATGGGGAAAAATCTTCCGCCCGTTTTTATCTGACTCTTATCGGATTATTTGTCCAGACCAAGATCCAGTTCCATATCAATGTCGCCTGCAAATACTTTGTCTTCCTTGCCGAGAGCGCCGGGGATGATTGTGAAGGTATTGGAGATACCGTCCTGAGCATCCATGAAAGGAAGTTTTGCTACGGAAGATAAGGAAGCGACTGCACCGTGAGTGTCGCGTCCGTGCATCGGGTTGGCACCGGGAGCAAAAGGCTGTCCTTTCTTACGTCCGTCCGGAGTATTTCCGGTAGCTTTACCGTAGGTTACGTTGGAAGTAATTGTCAGTACGGACATAGTCGGGAAACCGTCTCTGTAGGTGTGATGTCTTCTCAGCGCTGTCATGAAGAAGCTTACGATGTGCTGAGCGATTTCGTCTACGCGGTCATCGTCGTTTCCGTATTTCGGGAAATCTCCGGTTGTTTTGAAATCAATAATAATGCCGTCTTCATCACGGATCGGTTCCACTTTTGCATATTTGATTGCGGACAGTGAGTCAGCTACGATAGAAAGACCTGCAATACCGGTTGCGAAATAGCGGCGGACATCTCTGTCATGCAGAGCCATCTGTGCTCTTTCGTAGCAGTATTTGTCGTGCATATAGTGGATGATGTTCAGAGTGTTTACATAAACATCAGCCTGCCATTCCATCATGTCTTTGAATTTAGCCAGTACATCTTCGTAATCTAAAACATCGCCTGCTACAGGACGGTATTTCGGTCCAACCTGTTTCTTGGTCACTTCGTCCACACCGCCGTTCAGTGCGTATAACAGACATTTAGCCAGGTTAGCGCGGGCTCCGAAGAACTGCATTTCCTTGCCGACTCTCATAGAAGATACACAGCATGCAATTGCATAGTCATCGCCGTGAGTTACTCTCATCAGATCGTCGTTTTCGTACTGGATGGAAGATGTTAAGATAGACATCTTAGCACAGTATTTTTTCCAGTTTTCCGGAAGTCTTGTGGACCATAAAACAGTCAGGTTCGGTTCCGGAGAAGGTCCTAAGTTTGTCAGTGTGTGCAGGTAACGGAAGGACATTTTGGTTACCATGTGACGGCCGTCGATGCCTACACCGCCCAGGGATTCTGTGATCCATACCGGATCGCCTGCAAAGATCTGGTTGTATTCAGGTGTACGTGCGAATCTTACGCAGCGCAGTTTCATGATGAAGTGGTCTACAAATTCCTGAATCTGCTCTTCAGTGAAAGTTCCGTTCTTTAAATCTCTCTGTGCGTAGCAGTCAAGGAAGGTAGAAGTACGTCCCAGGGACATAGCTGCTCCGTTCTGTTCTTTGACAGCGCACAGATAACCGAAGTAGGTAGCCTGGATTGCTTCCTGTACGTTGGAAGCGGGTTTGGAAATATCGCATCCGTAGGAAGCAGCCATTACTTTCATCATTTTTAATGCAGTAATCTGTTCGGACAGTTCTTCGCGAAGACGGATAACATCGTCTGTCATAACGCGTCCTGTGGAAGCTTTCTGCTCTTCTTTATCTTCGATCAGTCTGTCAATACCGTAGAGAGCAACACGTCTGTAGTCACCGATGATACGTCCGCGTCCGTATGCATCCGGAAGACCTGTAATGATATGGGAAGAACGGCATGCTCTCATTTCCGGGTTGTATGCATCGAAGCATCCTGCGTTGTGTGTTTTTCTATGTGTGGAGAAGAATTCGGAGATTTCAGGGTCCACAGTGTAACCGTTGTCTGCGCAGGCTTTTTCTGCCATGCGGATACCGCCGTAAGGCTGAAGGGAACGTTTGAACGGTTTGTCTGTCTGGAATCCAACGATAGTTTCTTTGGATTTATCCAGATAGCCCGGTCCGTGGGATGTGATGGTAGATACAACTTTGGTATCCATATCCAGTACACCGCCGGCTTCACGTTCCTGTTTCTGTAAATCAAGGACCTGATTCCATAAATCCTTTGTGTTCTGAGTAGCTTCAGCTAAGAAAGAATCATCTCCGTCATAGGGAGTATAGTTCTTCTGGATGAAGTCACGAACATTTACTTCGCTGACCCATTTTCCGCCTACAAAATCTGTCCATTCTGGTCTCATTTGCTATTAGCCTCCTAAAAAATTGTGAGTGAAAAGTTAATTGTGGCAATGCGCGTTTTGGAGCGCATGTAAGAGTGCCAATCCTGTGCCCCCATTATAATTGACAAAAATATAACAAGTCAAGATAACAGTTGTATTTTTTGAGATACAGTATGTGTACTTTTTGAAGTACATAATCCGAGTTTATAAAAAGTTTAGGAAAAGAAAGAAGAAAAGGCAGGTATAAGGTTGTCAGATAAAGGAGAATGTATTATACTGAGGTGAACGAATGATTGAAAAAAGGAGGTTTTTATAGAATGGCTAAATTTACCAAAGAAATGACAATCGGAGAAGTTCTGAGAATAGATATGAACGCAGCTCCTGTTCTGATGGAAATCGGTATGCACTGTCTGGGCTGCCCTTCCGCACAGGGAGAAAGCCTGGAGGAAGCAGCTATGGTGCACGGCATTCCGGTGGAAGCTCTGATGGAAAAGCTGAACGCTCTGTAAGAAGCCAGTTTTCTCCGTTGACAGCAGAAAAGAAAAATCTCGCTTTGCGGCAAAATACCATATGCCGCAAAGCGAGATTTTTTTGTACGGCAGGAAAGGAATTTCCCTGCCGCATTTCCCGATTTTAAAGAGTTGCCAGAGTCTGAAGAGCTCTGTCTGTAAGAATCAGCTCATAGTGTTCTTTGAAATAGGCTTCGCTTGTAGATGTTGTTTTCTCGAATTTACCGTATTCGGAAGCAATGTTGCAGATACGATTAAAATCTTCGGGACTCACAGCATATTCACTTAAAACAAGCAGATAGCGGTTGTTATTTTCATCTTTATAAAAAGAGTTGCGTCCATCATAGAAAGATGATACAACATGGGCAAGTCTGATAACCTCATGAAGAGATGCGAAAGAGAAAGTACGGAAAGAATCCGCAGCTTTCTGCTCGGTCCTTTTCTCCGGCTGTGCGGAAGAAGGACTGTCGGTCTGCTTCTGGCTTTCAGAAGATGCTGCTGCAATTCCGGCAAGTCTGCCCTCGTGGATTCTCTTGAAAAGATCAAGCACTTCATCGGAACCTTCTCCCAGTTCGGGAATCAGTTCATCGTTTTCCTGTCCGTCTTCCTTTAAAGAAGGGGCAAATTTGGAAAAACGCGTATCCAGCTCCTCCGGATCCTCCACTTTTGTGATAATGAGTACGATACAGTCTGCACTCATGGGAATTGCTTCTATCATAAGGGGAATATCTTCTGCCTCAAAACCAAATTTCTGGGAAGCCTGCTGCATCATATCACGGAAAAGATTTTTGGCTTTTTCTGTTCCGTATGCGAGCTCGCTGATTTTCAGTTCTCTGGCAGCCAGATCGGCTTTTGTGAGAGTACAACGGATCTGGTGGTCACTTACTTTTTCAATTTTCATATGCTCACATCCTTACTATAATAAATAAGATACTTCAAAAATGATTGCGTGTGACTGAAAATGCTGTAAAATGAACAAATCTGCCTGTGAAATTATATTATACTCCGGGAAAGGGGGAAGTCAAGGGTACAAGGCGATAGTTTCATTTTTTTTAAGAATTCTTCTTGCTTTATAAACGAAATTTTGATATAATCTTCACGTGAGATGCTCCTGAACAGTCGGTATCAGGAGGAGGGAAGTATCATAATAGATAGAATTGATGATTCTCTTGTATCTAAATATTTATATTTACTATTTACAATTCAAATATTCATCATTCAAATCATAAACAAGTCAAATTTTTTTAGAAAAATAAATTTCTTATCATCTGTTTCCTGTGTGAATTCTTTGAAAGGAGACAGTGATGTCTTACAGGCGTGTCTGTCTGTGATTGTGTTTCAAAATTTTTACTTATAATTCAAATTTCACGTGAGCTGCGATAGCAATATCGCTTATTTTGATACGCGTTCGGGCATCTCATATTCTGTTGGCACAGTATTTTGCAAAGGAATGTTTGTTTCCTATCATAGAGCTATCATAGAGAAAAAACAGGAAACCGCACCGCGGCGGAAAATAATTTTGCCGCAAAGCGACCTGCTGCAGGCGGAGAATCCCGCAGAGTGCGGAGAAGGAATATATGTCATGGAATAGAGCTTTTGGTGTTTGGCACCGCAAAATAAAAGGGGGATTCAGAAACTATGAATAGAAAGCATACAGGGGAAAACCATTACATTGCCGCTGGAGATTTAAAGAGTCAGAAAGTGTGGGAAAAGAGGCTTGGCACAATGAAAAGACAGGGCGTCAGCCTGTATCTGGAAGGCAGGCCGTCCACTCCCGGTGAAATCGTGAAAGCGTGCGTGAAGGAAGAGTCCAGTTACATGGCCGATTTCGTGCTGGATGAAAAAGGACTTTTAAAAGAGCTGCGGTATGATAAGGTCAAATGTGAATAAACAAAACAGAAAGATATAGTCACAGAAGTCTTCTATCTGAAAGTGACATCGGAATGTCGGAAAGGACCCCGTAACTGTGTACGCAGGAGGATGTCAGATTTTGTAATATTTACGAAAATTTCATAATGACGCTGTGTCGATAGTCTGGTATAATAGGGACGGTCAGGAGGTGCTGGTTTTATGAAAAAAATAATGCCGGCAATCATTGCGATCGTCCTTATTTTTGCAGTGATTGCAATTACATTTGGTATGAAACTGATAGACAGGTTTTCCTATTCGGATGAGCGGGCAGACCTTTCTTCTTATTATAATCTTTCGGATGACGCCCAGATGGCACTGGTATATGATCAGGAAATTCTGGAAGAGAAGGGAATCTGGCAGGACGGACATTGTTATGTTTCCATGGATGTAGTCCACAATTACTTTAATGACCGTTTTTATGCCGATACCAATGAAAAACTGCTGTTGTATGCTCTTCCGGAAGAGCTTGTAAGCGTGTCTGTGGGACAGAGCGGCGAAGACGGCTATGTACAGGCTGTGGAAGTGACAGGTGAGGAAGGAACGGAAGTTTATGTGGCCCTGGATTATGTTCAGGAGTTTACCAATATGAACTTTGTCATTTACGAAAATCCCAACCGGGCAGTGATTGAGACACAGTTCGGGGAAAAACAGGCAGTTTCTGTAAAAAAAGATACTCAGGTCCGGGAAAAGGGCGGCATTAAGAGCAGTATCCTTACGGATGTCACAAAAGACAGTCAGCTGTATTTGCTGGAAGAGATGGAAACCTGGGATAAGGTTATGACGGAGGATGGGTTTATCGGATACGTGGAGAAAAAACGACTTTCCGATCCTTTTGCCGTGACGACTGCAGCCCAAAAACCTTATACGGAACCGGAATACACCAGTATCCATAGGGATTACAAAATCAACATGGGATGGCACCAGATCTCTTCGGAGGCGGGAAACAGTACTTTTGAAAGTGCTGTGGCGGAAACACAGGGATTAAATGTTATTTCGCCTACCTGGTTTTTCCTCTATGACAATAACGGCAGCTTTGAAAGCATAGCAAGCAAAGAATATGTGGAGAAAGCTCATGCCATGGGACTTGAGGTGTGGGCACTTTTCAATAATTTTAATTATGACGGCGTAGATACTCATGAGGTTCTCTCCTACACCAGCAAGAGACAGATGATCATTCAAAACCTGATGAACATCATCCTGGAGTATGATATTGACGGTATCAATATGGACTTTGAGGAATTAGATACTCAGACGGGAGAGCACTATGTGGAGTTTTTAAGAGAACTTTCCATCGAGTGCCGAAAGAACGGCATTGTGCTGTCTGTGGACAACTATGCTCCGGAAAGCTATAACTCCCATTATGGATGGGAGGAACAGGGTGTTATCGCGGACTATGTAGTGATCATGGGATACGACGAGCACTATGCGGGAAGTGAAGAAGCAGGTTCTGTGGCATCCCTTGATTTTGTCACAAAGGGAATCAACACGATGCTGGAATATGTGCCTGCAGAGAAAATCATCAATGCAGTGCCTTTTTACACAAGAATATGGAAATCCGGAAACGGTACGCTGGAAAGCGAAGCGGTGGGCATGAAGAGCGCAAAAGATTTTCTGGCAAACAACGGCGTAAGCGCGGAATGGGATGACAGTACCGGACAGAATTATGGAGAATTTGAGCAGGACGGCATCCTTTATCAGGTATGGCTGGAAGATGCGGAATCTTTAGAGGCTAAGCTGAGTGTCATGCAAAATGCCGGAATCGCCGGTGTGGCTGAATGGAAGCTGGGATTTGAAAAAGGAGAACCCGGTGTCTGGGAGGCGATCAGTCGTTTTGTAAGCGGCGGCTGAATTTCACACTGCCTGCAACTATTTTAACGAAAACCTGCATAGACTTTACAGAGAAAATGGATGTGCAGGCGGTTGTATGGGAAAAGAACAGGAACGCATGCTGAGGATCGTCATGACATTTATTCTTCTGGTATCGGTCTATTTCGTGGGAAGAGAAGCGGCGAAGGCTGTGGACTCTGATGCCGTGCAGGAGAAGGAAGAGTATTGCGTGGTGGTTGATGCAGGACACGGCGGAGACGATCCCGGAAAAGTGGGGATCAACGGTGCCATAGAAAGAGATCTGAATCTGCAGATCGCCCAGAAACTTCAGAAATTTTTGGAAGCCTCTGATGTAAAAGTAGTTATGACAAGGGAAGATCAGGACGGCTTGTATGACAGAAATGTTTCCAATAAAAAAGTTCAGGATATGAAGAAAAGGATTGAGCTGATCGAGGAGGCACAGCCGGATGTGGTAGTCAGTATTCATCAGAACAGCTATGGAGAAGAGTATGTAAAAGGAGCACAGGTTTTTTATTATAAAGACAGTGAAAAGGGAAAAGAACTGGCCGAGTACATACAAAATCGATTGGTGCAGAATTTGGATCCGGGAAATACTAGGGGAACAAAAGCCAATGACAGTTACTACCTGCTGAAAAAGACAGATAAGCCTATTGTGATCTGTGAGTGCGGTTTTTTGAGCAATGCGCAGGAAGCAGTCAGATTATGTGAGGAAATCTATCAGGAACAGCTGGCATGGCAGATCCATATGGCAGTGATACAATATCTGAATGCACAAAATCATGTAACACAGATAGGAAATTCATGAAAAAGGCGCAGAAGCGGTGTGAAAAGAAACATATCGCTTCTGCGTTTTTCTTTCACGCTGGAAATTTTATTTTCCAGACAATAAAAGTAGCGTCGGTGTACAGGGGGTTTTCTAACAACCTCTCTTATGCTATACTAGGCTAAGAAAAGTACAGCGTCTGTCATGAAAAAACACGAGACGGATGCCCAGGTTCGGGCAGCTATTTTGACGCTTTGTAATTTTTTATGCCTTACATTCAGAGGAGCGAGATTTAAAATATGGAAACACTGTATGCAGTGATAGATGAAAAAAATCCGGATATGGAACAAATCAAAAAAGCCGGAGAGATCATAAAAAAGGGAGGACTGGTGGCATTTCCCACGGAAACAGTTTA
Source organism: uncultured Lachnospiraceae bacterium (assembly GCA_944381635.1). GTDB lineage: Bacteria > Bacillota > Clostridia > Lachnospirales > Lachnospiraceae > CALWLY01. The sequence goes on along the minus strand of CALWLY010000019.1, from coordinate 27,434 downwards.
TGGACTTGGAGGGGATGCACTTAATCCGGAATCTTCCAAAAAAATCTATGCAGCCAAAGGCCGTCCGTCGGACAATCCTTTGATCGTTCACATAAGCCGTATGGAAGATTTGTATCGCATTGCGGACCCGGTGCCTGAACTGGCAGTAAAATTGGCGGAGGCATTCTGGCCCGGCCCTCTCACGATGATTTTAAAAAAGAAGTCCATCGTGCCTGAAGAGACAACAGGAGGACTTGAAACTGTGGCAGTCCGCTTCCCTTCCCATCCGGCAGCCAGACTTTTTATTGAGGCAGCAGGGGGATTTGTTGCGGCTCCCAGCGCAAATATTTCAGGAAAACCAAGCCCGACGCTGGCATCCCATGTAAAAGAGGACATGGAAGGAAGAATTGAAATGATTCTGGACGGAGGAGCGGTAGGAATCGGGGTGGAATCCACCATTGTAGATCTGACCGATAAGGAACCTGTGATTTTGCGCCCGGGTTATGTGACAAAGGAGATGCTGACCAAGGTTGCAGGACAGGTGGAAGTGGACCGAACGATCCTGCAGGGAGATGCTGCCGGAAAACCGAAAGCACCGGGAATGAAATACAGGCATTATGCACCGAAAGGGGATCTGACGATCGTAGAAGGAAAACAGGAAGATGTAATCCGGGAAATCAATCGTCTGTGTGCTGAAAAAAAGGCAGCAGGGGAGAAGACAGGCATCATTGCCACAGAAAAAACAGCGGAATTATATGCAGCGGATAGTATTAAAAATGCAGGAGACAGGGAGAAGGAAGAGACCATCGCCCAAAATCTGTATCGTATTTTGCGGGAATTCGATGAAGAGGGAATTACCGTCATCTACTCGGAGGCTTTTCCGGCAGACGGTATCGGACAGGCTGTCATGAACCGTCTGTTAAAAGCGGCGGGACATCACAAAATAATGGTTTGATAAAAAACTGAAGAGAAAAGCGCCGGATTCGGAAAAACTTTGAGCAATAAACAAAAAAGAAAAGATTCAGGAGGAAAAAATGATAGCATTAGGATGTGACCATGGAGGATACGAACTGAAGGAACTGGTAAAGAAACACCTGGAAAAGCAGGGGATAACATGCAGGGATTTTGGCTGCTTTGACAAGGAATCCTGTGACTATCCGGAGTTTGCGGAGGCAGCGGCAATGGCGGTGGCTGACGGTCAGTGCGAAAAAGGAATTGTAATTTGCACCACAGGAATCGGAATTTCCATCGCAGCCAATAAGGTGAGAGGAATTCGCTGTGCACTCTGTGCGGATACTTTGTCTGCAAAGCTGACAAGAGAACATAATAATGCAAACATGCTTGCCATGGGAGCAGGAATTGTGGGGCCCAATCTGGCACTCAGTATCGTGGATACTTTTCTCGGAACAGAATTTTCCAATCTGGAAAAGCATGCAAGACGTGTGGAAAAAATTTCTGTTATTGAGGAAAAAAATAAATAAAACCTGAAACAAAAGGGAAAACAGAAACAGGAGGTCAACAATGGCAAAAACAGTAGTTATGGATCACCCGCTGATTCAGCACAAAATCGGGTATATTCGAAGAATTGAGACAGGAACCAAGGATTTCAGACAGACAATAAAAGAAATCGCAATGCTGATCTGTTATGAGGCAACCAGAGATCTTCCGCTGACCGATGTAAAGATAACAACACCGATCTGCGAAACTACGGTTAAAGAGCTGAAAGGAAAAAAAATGGCGATCGTTCCTATCCTGCGTGCAGGTCTTGGCATGGTGGATGGTGTTTTAGAACTGATACCTGCAGCTAAAATCGGACACATCGGACTGTATCGTGATCCGGAGACACTGGAGCCGGTAGAATATTACTGCAAGCTTCCGGCAGACTGTGCAGAAAGGGAAGTGTTTGTAGTAGATCCCATGCTGGCTACCGGGGGATCTTCTGCGGCAGCGATTCAGATGTTAAAGGAAAAAGGATGCAAAAAAATTCATTTTATGTGTATCCTTGCCGCGCCGGAAGGGGTGGAAAGAATGCAGAAGGAGCATCCGGATGTGGACATTTACATCGGTGCGCTGGATGAAAAATTAAACGATCACGGCTACATTATTCCGGGACTGGGAGACGCGGGAGACCGTATTTTCGGTACCAAATAAAAGGACTTTTGTTTTGAATCCGGGGGATGGACAAAGCTTTTGAACCGGAGAGATGGAAGGGAGAAGAAACTCGGAGATGAAAAGGAAAGATTATTTGTCCTGGGATGAATATTTTATGGGAGTGGCAAAGCTTGCCGGCATGCGCTCCAAAGATCCGGGGACACAGGTGGGAGCGTGTATAGTAAGCGCAGATAATAAGATTTTGTCCATGGGATATAATGGGTTTCCCATCGGCTGCTCCGACGATGAATTTCCCTGGGAAAGAGAAGCGGAAGATGAATTTGACACGAAATATCCCTATGTGACTCACAGTGAACTGAATGCCATTTTGAATTATCGGGGAGGAAGTCTTGCAGGGGCAAAGCTTTATGTGACGCTTTTTCCGTGCAATGAATGTGCCAAAGCGATCATTCAAAGCGGCATCAAAGAAGTGATTTATGATTGTGATAAGTATGCGGAGACACTTTCTGTGAAAGCGTCAAAACGCCTGATGCGCGCGGCGGGCGTGGCATATAGAGCGTACAGCAGGACAGGCCGCGTAGTGAGGATGGAATTTTGATAAGGACGGAAAAAAGCAGGTGGAAAAAGAGGGCGCTGTGTGCAGTTTTGGCATCCTGTTATCTGGCAGCAGCACAGCCGCCCGTCGTAGTATCTGCAGAGACAACCAAGGAAAAACTTGACAAAGCCAAAGAAGAAAAAGAACAGACTGAGCAGCAGAAGGATGCCCTGGAAGGTCAGATCGACAGCATGGAAGGGGCAAAGGATTCTCTGCAGGGAGAACTTGACAACCTTACCAGCGAGCTGACAAAAATCAGCAGACATCTGGAGGAAGTGGAAGCGAATATTACAGCCAAAAACGAGGAGATTGAGCAGACACAGCAGGCGCTGGCGGAGGCCAAAGAAACCGAAGAGTGGCAGTATGAATGCATGAAAAAGCGGATTCGCTTCATGTATGAAAAAAGAGATTCTTCCTACCTGGAGATTCTTCTGGCAAGCGGCAGTTTCGGAGAATTTCTGAACGAAAGCGAGTATATTGAGAAACTGGCAGAATACGATCGGAAAATGCTCAACGAGTATATTGCCAGCAGACAGGAAATAGAAGCAAAAGAGGCCGAGCTGCAGAAGCAGAAGGAAGAGCTGGACGCTCTGCACGCAGAAGCAGAGGAAGATAAAGCACAGATTTCCAGCCAGGTAAGTTCCACGCAGAGCAATATTGCAGGATATGCCTCCCAGATATCTGCTGCGGAAGCGGAAGTGGAGGCAAAGGAAGCACAGCTTAGAGAACAGGAAAAGAACATTGCGGCTCTCCAGAAGCAGTATGAGGAAGAACTGGCAAAGTCCAGACAGGCGGCAAATTCTGTGTGGAGAGATATTTCCGAGGTAACTTTTTCGGAAGGAGACCGCTACCTTCTGGCGAATCTGATCTACTGCGAGGCAGGAGGAGAACCTTATGAGGGACAGGTGGCAGTAGGGGCGGTTGTCATCAACCGTGTGCTCAGTTCTGTATTTCCAAACACGGTCTCAGGAGTTATCTATCAGAGCAGACAGTTTGAACCGGTGTCAACCGGCAGACTGGCGCTGGCGCTGGCAGAAAACCGGGCCACCGAAAGCTGCTATCGGGCAGCTGATGAGGCTATGAGCGGCTATACAAATGTAGGGCGCTGCGTATTTTTCCGAACACCGATTCCGGGACTTACCGGGCAGCGGATAGGCGGTCATATTTTCTATTAAATCTAAATGATGCCAGGGGCCAAAGGGCGTGGACTTTATACTTACGTGAAAAATATCAGGTATCACAGGGCAAATGTTTTTGGCTCTAATATCGTGAAATAAAAGTAAAAAATAAAGTGAAAAGAGAAAAAGCATATCCTTATGGGGCAGAAAGAAACCGCGTACAGAGATATGCTTTTTTGATTTCACAGGAAAGACTGTGCCGCATAAAAGTGCAAAAAGGGTGCTTAAAATTTTTCGTTATGTAAATTGGTGAAAATATTTTTAAAAATAGGGAAGGATAGAAAACAGAAGGAGATAAATGGCGGGCAGATTATAGACAGACAGGGAAAAAAACGATATAATCGTAGATGAACAACTGTTTTGAAAGAGTTTTCCCGCAGAGGATAATTATCTGAAAATAGATGAAATTTCATCGAAATCACAGGAAAAAGGATACTGCGGAAACAGAGAGGAATGACATGAGAAAAAAAGGATATCACCGCAGTGTTTACCAGAGCCTGGCGCTTGTCTCGCAGTTTGGAATCAATATATTGGTGCCGGTTTTTTTATGCTCTTTTCTGGGAATCTATCTGGATCGGAAACTGGGAACCTCCTTTCTTGTGGTCATTTTCTTTTTTGCAGGGGCGTTGGCAGGATACCGGAATATCTATGCCATGGCCAGGAAAATATACGAAAGCAAGGACAAAAGCAAGGACAAAAGCAAGGATAAAGATGATAAAAATTCTGAAAAAAATAGATGAGACACTGCTGGAGCTGATTTTAGGAATAGGTCTCTGGGGCGTACTCTGTGAACTGGTGGGGGTTTGGTTTGTAAAAGAAAAGACGTATTACAGTCTGGGTGTGCTGGCCGGATGTCTGATTGCGGCTGCAGCCGCCGTTCATATGTGGTGGGCTCTTGACCGGGCGCTTTCTCCCGGGCAGACGGCGGAAAAAGTGATTACTGCCCACAGTATGGTACGCTACATTTTTATTGTGGCGGCGTTTGCAATCTTATGTGTGACAGACGTGGCAAACCCATTGTCTGCATTTTTAGGAATCATGGGGTTAAAGGCTGGGGCTTATCTGCAGCCTTTCCTGTATAAATTGCTGCACCGCAAAGAACGCGGAGCGGCGGAAAGTCATGGAGAAAAAACGGGGCAAAACCCGAAGGAGGTGAAGAAATGACAAACGGAATTTTACTGTCATCTGTGGCCGATGTTGACTTTATGGTGCACGGAATATTTCCGTATCAGTTTTTCGGGCATACTGTGTGGATTACCACGACGCATATCTGTCTTCTGATTGTGCTTTTGGTACTGATCGGTTTTGCAATAGCAGCCCGCATTGCGATGAAAAGAGCAACGGAAGTGCCGGGTAAATTTCAAAATCTGGTGGAGATGATAGTGGAGATGCTTGATAACGTCGTGAAAGGCGTTATGGGTAAAAATGCAGCCAAGTTTTTAAACTATATCGGAACGATTTTCATTTTTATCCTGATATGCAATATCTCCGGTCTGTTCGGTCTTCGTCCGCCTACGGCGGATTACGGAGTAACACTGCCGCTTGGACTTCTGACGTTTACTATTATTCATTACAACAAGTTTAAACATCAGAAAGTAAAAGGGGTGCTGAAAGGGTTGTGTTCTCCCTGGCCGATCTGGGCGCCGATTAATATAATCGGTGATATCGCAGTGCCTATATCATTGTCACTGCGTCTGTTTGCCAATGTGCTTTCCGGAACCGTTATGATGGCTCTGGTATACGGACTGCTCAGGGCGGTTGCCATTGTGTGGCCGGCAGCCCTGCATGTATACTTTGACCTGTTCTCAGGAGCGATTCAGACCTATGTGTTCTGTATGCTGACTATGACGTATATCACGGATGCGATCGGTGACGATGAAGCATAAACATGCACCCAAATATGACAAAATTATTTATGTGAAAGCCTGAAGAGGCAGAAAGAGAGGAATCTATGGAATTTAATGAAAACTTTGTCTTAGGATGTTCAGCAATTGGCGCAGGTCTGGCACTTATTGCCGGTATCGGACCTGGTGTAGGACAGGGTATTGCAGCAGGACATGCGGCTGCAGCAGTTGGACGTAACCCCGGAGCAAAATCTGAGATCACTTCCACCATGCTTTTAGGACAGGCTGTTGCTGAGACAACAGGTCTTTACGGATTGCTTATCGGAATGATTCTGTTATTTGTAAAACCTTTGGTATAAAATATGCCTCTGAAAAAAGAGAAAGAAAGGAGGCAGAATCTTGCATACATTATGTGCGAAAGCAGTACTTTTAAGTCAGGAGATGGAACCAAGGCTGTTTGATCTGGACTTTCAGCTTCTGGCAGATGCCACGCTTTCTATTATTGCGGTTTTCGCGCTGTTTCTTGCCTTGTCTTATTTTCTGTTTAACCCGGCCAGAGAATTTATGGCCAAAAGACAGGAAAGAATCGCGTCAGAACTTGCAAATGCAAAAACAAGTGAGGAAGAGGCTGCTAAATTAAAAGAAGAGTACGAGCAAAAACTTGCGCAGATTCAGGTGGAAGCAGACAGCATTTTGACAGAAGCCAGAAAAAAGGCTATGGCAAATGAAGCGCGTATTGTGGCGGAAGCCAAAGAAGAAGCTGCAAGGATTATTGCCAGAGCCAATACGGAGGCTTTGCTCGAAAAGAAAAAAGTGGCTGACGATGTGAAGAAAGAGATGGTAACCTTAGCTTCTTTAATGGCAGGCAAAGTTGTCAGCGCTTCCATTGACAGCAAGGTACAGGATGAGATTATCAATGAGACATTAAAAGAAATAGGAGAGAGCACATGGCAAAGCTAGTATCCGCGGTCTACGGAGAGGCTTTGTTTGAGCTGGCCCTGGAAGAGGGGAAAGTGCAGGAACTGTCAGATGAAGTGAAAGTTATCCAGAAAATTCTGGATGAAAATCCGGACTTTTCCCGTCTCATGAACCATCCGCATATCAGCAAGGAAGAAAAACTGGATGTGCTGGAACAGGTGTTTGATGGCAGAGTCAGTGAAGAACTGACAGGCTTTTTCCGTATTATGGCAGAAAAAAGCCGCTTTAAGAAGCTGGATGAGGTACTTCGTTATTTTCAGGATAAGGTACTGGAGTATCAGAAAATCGGCGTAGCTTACGTGACCAGCGCAGTAACTTTAAGCGGAGAGCAAAAAGAAAAAATTGAGCAGAGACTTCTGGAAACTACCGATTATCAGTCCATGCAGATGCATTACAGAGAAGACGAGAGTCTGATCGGAGGACTTGTCATCCGCATCGGAGACAGGGTAGTGGACAGCAGCATCCGCACAAAACTGGAAGACATGCGCAGCAAATTATTGAAGGTGCAGCTTCCTGATGAAAAAGAAAGGTGACAATGATCCATGAATTTAAGACCAGAAGAGATTAGTTCAGTCATAAAGGATCAGATTAAACGTTACGCATCCAAACTGGAAGTATCCGATGTGGGAACGGTTATCCAGGTAGCAGACGGTATTGCACGTGTGCACGGACTGGAAAATGCCATGCAGGGAGAACTGCTGGAATTTCCGGGAGAGGTGTACGGCATGGTACTGAACCTGGAGGAGGACAACGTCGGTGCGGTACTTTTAGGCAGCCATCGCAATATCAATGAAGGCGACCTTGTAAAAACAACCGGAAGGGTTGTGGAGGTGCCGGTAGGCGATGCTATGACAGGACGTGTAGTCAATGCCCTGGGACAGCCGATTGACGGCAAAGGGCCGATCCAGACAGACAAATTCCGCAGAATTGAGAGAGTGGCTTCCGGTGTTATCACCAGAAAGTCCGTAGATACACCCCTTCAGACAGGTATCAAAGCGATTGACTCCATGGTGCCTATCGGAAGAGGACAGCGTGAGCTGATCATCGGTGACCGCCAGACAGGAAAGACGGCGATTGCCATCGATACAATTATCAACCAGAAAGGCCAGGGCGTAAAATGTATTTACGTTGCCATCGGCCAGAAGGCTTCCACTGTGGCTTCTATCGTAAAGACACTGGAAGAGTACGGTGCCATGAGCTACACCACGGTTGTGGCATCCACAGCCAGTGAGCTGGCGCCGCTGCAGTATATTGCTCCTTATTCAGGCTGTGCAATCGGCGAGGAGTGGATGGAAAACGGCGAAGATGTTTTAGTTGTTTACGATGACTTGAGTAAACATGCGGCTGCTTACCGTACCCTTTCACTGCTTCTGAAAAGACCGCCGGGACGTGAAGCATATCCAGGTGACGTATTCTATCTTCACTCCAGACTCTTGGAGCGTGCAGCTCGCATGAGCGAAGAATACGGCGGCGGATCTTTAACGGCACTTCCGATCATAGAGACTCAGGCAGGCGATGTATCCGCTTATATTCCGACCAACGTTATTTCCATCACAGACGGTCAGATTTATCTGGAGACGGAAATGTTCAACGCAGGGTTCCGTCCTGCGGTAAACGCCGGACTTTCTGTATCCCGTGTAGGCGGTGCAGCACAGATCAAGGCTATGAAAAAGATTGCAGCTCCTATCCGTGTGGAACTGGCACAGTACAGAGAACTGGCAGCTTTTTCACAGTTTGGCTCCGAACTTGACGCCGATACCAAAGAGAAGCTGGCACAGGGAGAGCGTATCAGAGAAGTTCTCAAGCAGCCTCAGTACAAACCCATGCCGGTAGAGTATCAGGTTATCATTATATATACAGCGACAAACAAACATCTTTTGGATGTAAAAGTGGAAGATATTACCCGGTTTGAAAGCCAACTGTTTGAGTTCCTTGATACCAAATATCCGGAGATTCCTTCTGCTATCCGTGAAGAAAAAGTGATTTCCGAGGAAACGGAAGAAAAACTGAAAAAGGCCATCGGAGAATTCAAGGCTTCTTTCAGGTAGGAAGGAAAAGGTGATTGGTTATGGCTTCCATGAGAGATATCAAACGGCGTAAAGCCAGTATCCAGAGCACCGGACAGATTACCAAGGCAATGAAATTGGTCTCCACGGTAAAACTTCAGAAATCAAGGACGAGAGCTGAGGAGACAAGACCTTATTCAGACACCATGTATGCGACGGTACAGTCCATCCTGGCGCATACGCAGGGAATTACCCATCCGTTTGTGACAGGAGGAGGAAAGGGCAAAAAGGCAGTGATTGTCCTGACATCCAACCGCGGACTGGCAGGCGGCTATAATTCCAATGTGGTAAAGCTTATCACACAGAGCGGCCTTCCCATGGAGGAACTGGTGATCTACGCTGTGGGAAAGAAGGGCAAGGATGCTCTCGCCCGCAAGGGTTATGAAATTGCCGAAGATTATTCTGATTTTTGTGAAAATCCCGAGTACGCCGACGCGGTGACAATAAGCCGCAGGGTTTTGCAGGATTTTAAGGACGGAAAAATTGGTGAGATTTATCTGGCATGTACCAGGTTTAAAAATACAGTGGTACATGAACCGCAGCTGAAAAAGCTGCTTCCGGTGGAAAAAGAATTATCTGCAGAGACATCTGCAAAAGAAAACAGCCATGATGCAGCAGAAGGGGAAGAAAAAAACATCGTTACGATTCCGATGAACTTTGAAGCGGAACCGGAGGATGTGCTTTCCATGCTGATTCCCGGCTATGTGACAAGTCTGCTTTTCGGCGCGCTGTTAGAGGCGGCAGCCAGTGAGAATGGGGCCAGAATGCAGGCTATGGATTCCGCGACCAACAATGCAGAAGAGATGATTTCTGATCTGACGCTTCTTTACAACAGGGCTCGTCAGGGCTCTATCACGCAGGAGCTGACAGAGATCATCGCAGGTGCGGAAGCAATCAGCTAAACTTATTAACAAAAAGAAAGGGACAAATAGATGGCAAAGGGAAAAATTGGAAAAATTACCCAGATTATCGGTGCTGTCCTGGATATCCGTTTCCCGGAAGGCGGACTTCCGGAGATCAACGAAGCAATCCGTATTGCCACCAGAGATGGCGGAGAGCTTGTGGTGGAGGTATCCCAGCATCTGGGCGATGATGTGGTAAGATGTATTGCCATGGGTTCCACGGACGGACTGGTAAGAGGAATGGAGGCTGAGGCAACAGGAGCTCCCATTTCCGTACCGGTAGGAGAAAATACACTGGGACGTATGTTCAACGTTTTGGGTCAGCCGATTGACAACAAACCCAGTCCGGAAGGCGTGGATTATGAACCCATTCACCGTCCGGCACCCAGCTTTGAAGAGCAGTCCACACAGGCGGAATTGCTGGAAACAGGCATTAAGGTCGTTGACCTTTTATGTCCTTACCAGAAAGGCGGTAAAATCGGTCTGTTCGGCGGTGCAGGTGTTGGAAAAACAGTTCTGATTCAGGAACTTATCCGTAACATTGCTACCGAACACGGAGGCTATTCCGTGTTTACCGGTGTTGGAGAGCGTACCAGAGAGGGAAATGACCTGTACCACGAGATGATAGAATCCGGTGTTATTGACAAGACCACCATGGTATTCGGACAGATGAATGAGCCTCCGGGAGCGCGTATGAGAGTAGGGCTTACCGGACTTACTATGGCAGAATATTTCCGTGACAAGGGCGGAAAAGATGTACTTTTGTTTATTGACAATATTTTCCGCTTTACGCAGGCTGGTTCCGAAGTTTCCGCGCTTCTTGGACGTATGCCTTCTGCGGTAGGTTACCAGCCTACTCTTCAGACAGAAATGGGTGCTCTTCAGGAGCGTATCACTTCCACAAAGAACGGTTCCATCACATCCGTGCAGGCTGTTTATGTGCCGGCCGACGACCTTACTGACCCGGCGCCGGCAACTACGTTTGCGCACCTGGATGCAACTACGGTTCTTTCCCGTTCGATTGTGGAGCTGGGTATTTACCCTGCTGTAGACCCGCTGGAATCTACTTCCAGAATTCTGGACCCTCGTATCGTGGGACAGGAGCATTACGACATTGCCCGCGGTGTACAGGAAATTTTGCAGCGTTATAAAGAACTTCAGGACATTATCGCAATTCTCGGTATGGATGAACTTTCCGAAGAGGACAAGCTGGTGGTATCCCGGGCAAGAAAGGTACAAAGATTCCTTTCTCAGCCGTTCTTCGTTGCAGGCCAGTTTACCGGACTTCCCGGAAAATATGTGCCTATTCAGGAGACGATCCGCGGATTCCGCGAAATTCTGGAAGGAAAGCACGACAACATTCCGGAAAGTTACTTCCTGAATGCCGGCAGCATCGATGATGTGGTTGCCCGCATGAAATAGAGGTGACGGTATGGCAGAGGATAGAAATTTCAGACTGAAGATCATGACTCCTGAGCGGACCTTTTATGATGATAACGCGGTTATGGCCGAATTTAATACACAGGAAGGGCAGATTGGTGTTTATAAAATGCACGTGCCCATGACTGTGATTTTAAAGCCCGGTGTGCTGCGTATCACCACGGAAGATGGCATAAAGGAGGCTGCGCTTCATACCGGTTTTGCGGAAATTCTGCAGGATAGGATCACGATTATGGCAGAAGAGGCAGAATGGCCGGAAGAGATCGATGAGGCGAGAGCATTGGCTGCCAAGGAGCGGGCTGAGGAGCGGCTTAGAAGACATGAGCCAAACACAGATATGGCAAGAGCTCAGACAGCTCTTTACCGTGCTATGGCCCGTATCGAAGTGTTAAAGAAATAGCGGACAGGAAGTTCTTCAGAACAAAATACCGTAAAAGAAGCTGAGCAAAGTTTATCTTTTGCGCGGTTATGCCGGAAATGTGGGAAGTACAAGCTTACCTGCGTTTTCGGCATTTTTTATGTGACAGGAAATTTCATTTCCTGTCACATAAAAAATGCGACAAATCGCACTGCGGCGGAAGGGAAAGTATCGCAAGGCGATTCGCCGCAGGCGGGGAATCTCGCAACGCGAGATTCTTTCTTGTGGAGGGGACTGAAAGATTTCGGTATCGCTGCATGGAATGAAAATGTGAGAAAAGACGCCGGGAAGAGAGAAGGGACAGGATATGGAACAGACAGAAAAAATTATAAAAAATATCAAAAAGGTTATTATCGGAAAAGAAACGGTGATAAAACAGGTGCTGACAGTCGTGTTGGCTGACGGTCATGTGCTTTTGGAGGATGTGCCGGGAACCGGAAAGACAAAACTGGCCAAATCTCTGGCAGTATCTTTGGGTGTGGATTTCGGCAGAATACAGTTTACTCCGGATATGCTGCCTGCAGATATTACGGGACTGCATGTTTTTAACCGGGAAACCGGCGATTTTGAATTGAAAAAAGGACCTGTATTTACAAACATTCTGCTGGCGGATGAGATAAATCGCGCTACGCCAAGGACGCAGGCGGGTTTGCTGGAATGCATGGAGGAAAGACAGGTGACCATCGACGGGAAAACGCTGCCGTTATCGGAACTTTTCTTTGTCATTGCCACGCAGAATCCGGTGGAGACAGCGGGAACCTTTCCGCTTCCGGAAGCACAGATGGATCGCTTCCTGATGAGAATCTCTATGGGAATGCCGGAGCGCGACGAGGAACTGGCTATTTTACATACCTACAAGAAAGAAGATCCGCTGGAGAGTCTGAGCGCTGTGGTAAATGCGGAGGATATTTTCCTTTTGCGAAAAAAGGCAAAGGAAGTTTTTATCCACCCCGCGGTGGAAGAGTATCTGGTGGATATTGTGAGAGCCACCAGAGGAGAAGCGCCTTACGGAAACGATAAGATACGTATGGGCGTCAGCCCCAGAGGAACACTGGCATTAATGCGATGCGCCCGCGCCTACGCCTGTCTGGAAGGAAGAGATTACTGTGTACCGGACGATATCAAAGCTTTGGCAGTTCCGGTGCTGGCGCACAGACTGGTACTGTCCTATGGGCAGAATGGCTATCGGGAAACTGCGGCTGTTGTAAAGGAAATTCTTCAGCAGGTTCCGGTGCCCACAGAAGATTTCTGTGTAAAATGATTTCAGAAAAGAGTGAGAGCAGAATATGGTAATTGTTTGGGTGATTTTGGGAGCTCTTGTCTTTTACCTGGCAGAGACTCATTTCTATGAAAAATACTGGAATAAAAATCTGGATGTAACGCTTTCTTTTTCGGAAAAAAGTGTGATGCAGGGAGAAAAATGCTATTTGAGCGAGCTGGTGGAAAACAGAAAATGGCTGCCCCTTATTATGCTGAAAGTGAAGTTCCAAATGTCAAGAAACCTCCGTTTTCCAGATGACGACGGCAGCAGCGTCACCGATCAGTTTTACCGTAATGACGTTCTGACGGTGTTTTCCTGGCAGCGAGTCACAAGAAAGCTGGAGTTTGTCTGCAAAAAGCGGGGATATTATCAGGTAAACGGAATTGACCTGGTGGGCGGGGATCTGTTTTTCTCAAAAGAGATGAATGAAAGCCGCAGCAGCAACATTTTTTTGTATGTATATCCCAAACCTTCGGAAATTCCGGGATTTTTATCTGCCCTTCAGAAGTTAAACGGAGAGGTTTTGACAAAGAGGCACCTTTTGGAAGATCCTTTTGAATATCGGGGGATCCGGGAATATATGCCGGGAGATGAGATGAAATCCATCAACTGGAAAGCATCGGCCAGAAGCGGAGATCTGAGAGTGAATCAGAAAAATTATACGGCTCTGAAAACAGTGAGACTGTTTATCAACCTGGAAGATGGGGGAATCTGGCGTCGGGAAGAACTGCTGGAGGAATCCATTTCCATGGCGGCAGGCTGTGCGCTTTTCTTTTTACAGCAGGGAATTCAGATATCGCTGTATTCCAACGGCTGTGATAGAATAAGCGGCAACAGAAGTGTGGTGAGGGCCAGCGCAGGCAGCGGCCAGATGGAAACGGTGAACAGAATGCTGGCCAGAATAGATTTGTCAAAGAAGGCACAGGACTTTGAAAAAGTAATGAAAGAAGACGTATTATCCGGGGAGAGAGACGTGTATACGATTTTTATTTCCGCAAGCGCCAGTGATGGCTTTCAGGAACTTTTGGGAGAATGCCGGAAAGAGCATATGGATGTGGCATGGATCGCGCCTCTTTATCCGGATATGGAAGTGAAGGTAAGGCCTGAACTTATGGAAAATTTTTATCGATTTCCAATCGAAAAACAATGAGGTAAAAAAGCAGAGGAGAATATGTGAAAACAGAAGGGACAGGGAATTTATGAACAATAAACGGCTTGATACGATCAGCGAAGTGATGGAAATCATTCTGAATTTCTGTGTGGTTCTCTGCCTGGAGCTGGCTGTTCAGGGGGCAAGCGGACGAAGGGAAGAGCTGGGATGGCACTATTTCTATATGTTTTTTCTGGCAGCGGCACTGTATGTGTGCCGAAGGTACTGCCGGAAGTTTCTGCTTTTCCTTTTGCTTCACGCGGGAATATTTGTCCTTTACCTGTGGCCGGTGAGAGAAGATATAGTATGGCTTTGTACAGCAGCCCTGCTGGCAGTCATTTATGAGGGACATTCTCTGAAGGTGAGAATCAAAAGCAGATGGAGCGCGGAAGGGGTTTTTTATATTCCCTTCGCCGCAGCTTCGGCTGCCGGAGCTTTCGTGCTCTGCGGCCATTTTGACTGGAAATATGGGCAGGATCGGATACTGTGGATTGTAATTTTTTATATTTTTCTTTTATTTCTGTATCAGTATCTGGAGAACTATCTTGGTTTTCTGGATGTAAACAGAAGATCTTCCGGAAAAATCCCGGAGAAAAATATGTTTCAAAACGGCGCGGTGCTTATGGTGTTTTTCTCATTGGGAACCGGTCTTTTGATCTTTCTGGCAGCGGGAAGCGGCTTGTTTGATGTGTTGACAGAAGGTATGAAGAGCCTGCTTTGGGGAATTGCCAGGATCATAGGGAAACTTTTGGCACAGGATACGGAAGAAGTTCCTCAGGAGATAACCGGGCAGCCTGCGGCAGAAGGAGCCGCTCCCGTTATGCCGGGAGAGTATTCTCCGCCGCCGGAATGGCTGGTGCTGCTTCAGAATCTGCTCCTGTACCTGGTGCAGGCAGCGCTTGTGATTGCAGCAGTATATCTTCTGTTCCGTTTGATCCGCTGGCTGATCCACGAATTTTACAAAGAAAAGCCGGGGGAAGAGAAGGAAGAGGCGTTATTTGAGGAATGGGCCGAAAAGATTACGCGGGACCGAAAAAAAGACAGAAAGCTGTTTCGGCGCTTTACGGGAAACAGCCAGGAGAAAGTCCGTTATATTTATGAAAAAAGCGTGGCGTCGGCAGCAGAAAAACTGGAATTTGAAAAACAGAAGCTTTCTCCTTTGACGGTGGAAGAAATTGAAGAAACCATGCGGGAGGCGGCCATTTTCCGGGAAGAAAGCGAAAAGAAAGACTGGAAAAGAGGCTGGAGAGGATTGTCAGCGCTGTATGAGCAGGCAAGGTATGGAAAGGAGGCTGTGGACAAAGAAAAGGTGAGAGAAGCGCTCTTGTATCAGGGGCTGCTGCGTAGACAGCTCCGGAAGCTGTCTGTGGACAGAAAAAAGGAGACAAAAGATCAGGACACTGATTTTAAGACGAAAGGGCCATCCGGAAACTTTTTGGTAAAGTCTGCATATCATAAACGTAAGAAAGCTGCGAAAAAGGATAATAACTGATATGAAGCGCCCGAAAATACTGCCTTTTTACATGACATACCCCCTTCCCATGTTTTATGAGGAAGAGGATTGCATAAGAAAAGACCTGGAATATCTGCAGGATATGTATCCGGCGGAAGCGAGGAAATATCAGAAAAAGGTTTCTTCAGTGTTAGATAAGTTTGATTATGACGGCAGCATAATTTATGATGAATATCCGGACAGATGGGCTATTTATAAAATGACGGGGGACATTATGGCTGTGCTCAGAAGGGAACAGGGAGAGGAACAGATCTCAGAGGAAAAATGGAACTGGATACAGCAGATGGTGCAGCTTTTGTTATGCTATGAGATTTATAAACGAAGACATGAAAAAAGAGGGGGATATCTGCGCTTTTAGTTTTCGGCGGAAAAGATTTGCTCTGCGGGCAGAAAGAAACTGCGGAGCAAATCTTTTTTATACGATAGGAAACTTCATTTCCTATCGTATAAAAAAGGACGCTCCGCTGAGGATGCGCACTCAGCGCACAGGCAATCAGAGATTGCCGGGAACCATTGCCTGACGGCATCGCGCTCGGCGTGAGTGTGTGCCAGCGCACACATTTTTTTATGCAACAGGAAATTTTAAGAATAAAATAAAGCATGAATCCCGGGTTTGTGTTATATTATTCATGACAAGAAACAGATTTCGTCTGTTGTGGAAAGGAAACAGTTATGGATGAATTAAAGAAATTGCTGCAGGAGAGCATAGATAAGAATCTGTATCAGATGATTCTGAGCAATTCCAGAAACGATAAAGTAAGCAAAAGAAAAATACGTCCTGTAATGGTAAAAGGACAGCTTGTTTTTCAGCAGACAAGTACGGAAGGGACAAAGGTATTTCATGCAAATTTTACGCCTGAAGAGCTGGAGGAAAGCATTTGCAGGGACATGCAGGAAAATTTCAGGCAGTTGGAGATAGAAACCAGGGAATTCAAGGCGGTGGTTCTGGTAAGCAAAAAAGGAAAAATGACGATCAAGAAGAAAAAGAACGAGGTGGAAAGAAAGATTGATCTGTCTCACAACCGCAGTAAAAAATATATTTTGGAAGAAGGAAAACCGGTTCCCTTTCTGATGGATCTGGGAGTGCAGACGGCGGACGGGAAAATTGTAAAAAGCCGTTATGATAAATTCCGGCAGATTAACCGTTTTCTGGAATTTATCGAAGATATTTTGCCTATACTTCCAAAAGACAGGCCTGTGCATATTATTGATTTTGGCTGCGGGAAATCCTATCTGACGTTTGCCATGTATTATTATCTTCATGTGTTAAACGGACTGGAAATTGAAGTGACCGGACTGGATTTGAAAGAAGATGTGATCAGGACATGCAGCAGGCTGGCGGAAAAGTATGGATACGAACATTTAAAGTTTCTGCACGGAGATATTGCGGACTATACGGGAACTGACCGGGCAGATATGGTTGTGACGCTGCATGCCTGCGATACCGCCACGGATTATGCCCTGTACAAAGCGATACGCTGGGATGCCAGAGTGATCCTTTCTGTTCCCTGCTGTCAGCATGAGGTGAACGGGCAGATTTCCTGTGAGCCTTTACAGGGTGCTCTGCGCTATGGACTGATCAAAGAACGTCTCTCCGCGCTTATGACAGATGCTCTTCGGGCAGACCTTCTGGAGGAAGAAGGATATGAGACCCAGATTCTGGAATTTATCGATATGGAACATACGCCTAAAAATATTCTTTTGAGGGCAGTGAAAAGAAAAGACAAAAGCAGTAAAGACTGCGGAGCAAAAGAGCTGTCAGAGCATCTGCATATCCACACAACGCTGCAGGAACTGCTGGGAAAATAAAGAGAAAGCGGGTTTTTGCAGCAAAAGGATTTTGATGTTTTATTTTGGAAAGGAACAAAAGTTAGTATGAAAAAACTGATCATCAAGCTGGGAAGCTTTGCCGGAGTTTTTCTGCTCTCGCTGATTTTTTTCAGTCTGTTTATGAATAAGGGAAACACAGATATGACTGCGGAAATGGCGGAAGCCTCCTTACCTCTTGTTTCGGTCATGCTGGGGGATTATGAAGTGAATCTGATGCATGGGTATCTTCAGGAGATGGATGAAGGATCCATGCGGGAAACTATCACTCCCATGGGAGAGAACAGAGAGATAGAGATCAAAGTGGATCTGTTTGGCCAGACTGTTGACGGGATGAGTTTCGAGATACGAAGCCTGGACGGGAACCGTCTGGTGGAGAACACGGAGATTACGGATTATACGCAGCAGGAAGACACGATTACTGCAAAGTTTGCGCCCAAAGATCTGATGACTCCGGGAGAGGAATACAACCTGATACTGATACTGACTTTGGAAGAAGACAGAGAGGTCCGCTATTATACAAGAGTCATTCAGGCGGACTACGACATGCAGGAAAAACTGAATTTTATCAATGATTTTCACCTGGCCACCTTTGACTCGGAAATGGTCAGTGAACTGAGCAGATATCTGGAACCTGATTCTGAGGCAGACAATACCACCTTATCCAAAGTGACGATTCACAGCAATTTAAATCAGCTTGGATGGGGAGGAATGGAAGTAAAAAGGGAAACCGAGCCGGTGATTTCCATTAAGGAGGCGGCGCCGCAAACAGCGTCTGTCATACTGGAATATCTGGTAAGTTATCCGGCGGATGGACGGACAGCCTATGCAGCGGTGGAAGAATATTTCAGAGTTCGCTACACGGCGGACAGAAATTATCTTCTGGATTATGAGAGAACCATGAATCAATATCTGGAAGAAAAGGCATCCTCTTTCCGGACAGATGGCATCAACCTGGGGATTACAGATGCGGATGTGGAGAAAATGGAAAGCGATGACGGAAATGTAGTGGCGTTTACTCACTGCGGCACCCTTTATACGTATCACTGCGCAGAGCAGAAATTCGCCCGTCTCTTTTCCTTTTACAGGGACAGCTATCTTGATCTGAGGGAAACTTATAACAACCACGATTTTAAAATTCTTCAGACAGATGAAAGCGGAAACGTAACTTTTCTTGTCTACGGCTATATGAACAGGGGAAGGCATGAGGGAGAATCTGGAATTATGGTGTGTCATTATGGAAGTACCCTGAATACAGTGGAGGAACTTGCGTTTATTCCATGGGACAAATCTGCAGATATCCTGAGGGCAGACATAGAGAACCTGTCCTACATCAATACGAAAAACGATCTTTTCCTGATGCTGGACGGCAACATTTATCATATCAATCTGGATTCCCAGAGCTGTGAGATCATTGCTCAGAATCTGACGGAGGACAGCTACCGGGTATCAGAAGATAACCATATGGTTTCCTGGCAGAAACAGAATGAGAAATATTCCAGTTCGTCCCTGGTTCTTATGAACTTAAACAGCGGAAAGGTGACGGAAATAGCCGCCCCGGAGGGAAATTATATTATGCCTCTGGGATTTATGGGAGATGATCTGATTTATGGTATTGCTATGGAAGACAGTCTGGCAAGGGATGAAGCAGGCGAAATGATCTTCCCTATGCATACGGTGTATATTCAAAATGAAAATGGCACGGTGCTGATCGAGTACCATAGAGACAACATTTATGTGACAGGATGCCGCATCGAAAATAATCAGATCGCGCTGGAAAGAGTGGAGAGAAATGGAAACACTTATTCGGTGTGCGAGGAAGATCAGATTGTTAACAACGAAAAAGAATTGACCAGGAAAAACAGCATTGTGCAGGAAACGACCCAGGATCGGGAAAAGATTGTGATCCTGCAGGTGAAAGAGGAGGTAGATCCTCAGAAAGTAAAGCTGCAGACTCCCAGAGAAGTACTGTTTGAGGGCAGCAGAAATATTGAAATACCACAGCAGAAAGAAAAGCCGATCCGATACTATGTATATGGGAAAAATGGGGTTGTGGATATTTATTCATCTCCCGGCAAAGCTATAGAGCAGGCCTACCAGGAGGCAGGCAGTGTGACGATGGATGGAGGCACTTACGTGTTTAAAAGAGATCGTCTTCACACTTCCAATCAGATCATGGCGATCACAGGTGAAAAGGCGGAAGGACAAAGAGATTCTCTGGAGATCTGTCTGGACAGTATGATGAGTTTTGCCGCAGCTTCCGTAAGCTCAGGCTCTATGCTGGATCAGGGAAAGAGCGTTCTGGAAATACTGGAGGAAAACCTCAGAGACAGCCAGGTTCTGGATTTAAAAGGCTGCAGTCTGGAGGCAGTGCTCTATTATCCGGACAGAGAGATACCGGTGCTTGCCATTTTAGGCGACGGCAGTGCGGTACTGATCACAGGCTTTAACGAACAGAATGTTGTTCTTATGGATCCTTCCACAGGAACTGTATACAAAAAAGGCAGAAACGACTCTGCCCAGTGGTTCGAGGAAAACGGCAATCGATTTATCACTTATGTAAATACCAGCCAGTAAAAAAGAGCGCTGCGAAATCAGAAAATTTGTAGCTGCCGTATCCTGTTTTGATAAAAAGCTGAGGCTGTTTACAAAACGGGATACGGCATTTTTTCTGATGGATGCAGCGCCCTTTTGCGCACAGCTATGGCAGAAAACGCCGGGGCTGTGCGAGCATAGACCTTATTTTTATGATAAAAATTGTTTAAGATTTTGATGACTTATTTTTATACTCATACAGGAAAGGAAAAGATTCCTGTGCAAAAATTCTGACTTTTCAGGCTTCCGCTTTGCTGCCGGGGAATAATACTTTGCGATATTTGGAAAGAGCAAATAAGAGCAGCATTCCCAGCACGCCGCAGGAAATGATTTCTCCCGCAGTGACAGTCACAAAGGAAAACCACAGCGGTTCTATGCCGTAGGCATATTTTAATACAAGGGGTACAATGACAGCGTTGGCTGCGATCGGGGGAAGAGGAGCAAGCCATTTATTTACATCTTTCAGCTTATAGGTAGCGACAGCGCCAATCAGGGTCGCCAGAGAACCGAAAACAATGTCAGGCATAGCGCATCCGGTTAAGACGTTGCTTAACAGACAGCCCACAAAAAGACCGGGAATGGCAGCCGGGGTAAAAAACGGCAGGATGGTCAAAGCTTCTGAGAAGCGTACCTGGACTGCATAATTGGCAAGACCGAAAGCGTTGGCGATAAAAGTGAGCACAACATAGAGAGCAGCGATCATGGCTGCCTGGGTAAGATAGGTTACAGATTTGTTTTTCATTTTCTTTTCTCCTTTAGTTTTGTTTTACGTGTGGAAGGTCTCGAACACACGGGTTAAAAAGCCGGAAAGCCATGTAAATAAAGGCAATCCGACTTTTTAGTTTATCGGGAAAACAGGGAAAAGTCAAGAGCAGGATTCGATTTTTGGTGTGACTTGAAAATTTATTTGACGGAAAGGTTGAAAAAAGGGCGGGCGGATGGTAAAATCAGAACGAACTGAGCTGTCTGAAGACGGCTGTTTTTGAGAAGACAGATGCAAAGACAGCTGCTGATCTTTTGAAAACAAGGCGGTTATTTTGAAAGTAATCGGAAAGGAGCCACAAGTTATGTTCTGGAAGAACGTGAATCTTAAACTGAAAAAAGGAAACGGATTTTGTTCTGAAGGGGATAGTGCGCTCTTTTTTAGGGAAATACGGCGTAAAAAGGCGGTGTTTTGACACAGATACCTGTCTTGCAGTTTTCCATTTTAAGATTGAAGCATTATCTCCTTTTCTACATTATGTGATGGAAAAGGAGTTTTTTTATGTCTGAAAATAAGAAACCAATTTATGGATTAAAAAGCAGGAGAGCATCCTGCACACTTGATATCAAAAAGCAGATTCATACTTTATATTTGAACTCAGCATTTGGAGCTTTTCGGTTTGCCCAGGCCTCCTGGGTGGCGCTGCTTGCCTCCCGAGGTTTTTCCCTGGTGCAGATTGGTCTGGCAGAAAGTGTATTCCATTTGACCAGTCTGCTGTTTGAGGTACCTTCCGGAGTGATCTCCGATGTATTCGGCAGAAAAAGATCGATGATTATGAGCCACTGCATGGCGCTTTTATCTGCCCTTGTGATGCTGTTGTCCGAAAGCATGCCGGGAATTTTACTCGGTATGATGTTTTCGGCGCTGGGCTATAATTTTGAATCGGGAGCCAGAGAAGCACTGGCTTATGACAGTTTAAAGGAAGCGGGAAGAGAAGAGGACTATGCTGCCTATTCTGCCACAGATTTGATGGTCTATCGGATTGGAGGATGTGCTGCCATCCTCTGCGCCGGTCTTGCTTTGTTTGTGGGGTATCAGAGAGCTTATCTGGTGGATATTGTTCTGGCTGCTTTTTGCCTTGTATTTACATTTCGCCTCAGGGAGACGGAGGCCTTTTATAAAACAGAAAATTTTACTTCTTGTTCTAAAGAAGAGAACGATGAATCCCATTGGAAAAAAGAAGGAGTATTGGAAAGGATCAGAACCTGTTTCCGGGAAAGCGTATACTTTTTGAAAACGGAAAGAAGGGTGTTAAAACCAATCTTCTTTAATGCCGGGGTAGGGGCAGTGGCTACTTTGCTTCAATTCTTTCTGCAGGCCAGACTTCCCGAATGCGGACTTTCGGAAGCGGCGCTTGGACCTGCTCTGTTTTTTATGGGAATGGGAGGCGTGGCCGGTGCAAAGCTTGTGACGTTATTCCCGGGCCGCAGCTTTGAAAAAGCATTTAAAACAGCATCCGTCGCAGTCTGCGCGTGCCTGATGATTTCTCTTTGTGAAATCCCGGCGGTCATGATTGTCAGCGGATTTTGCGCTTCGATGTTCGATGATTTTCTTCAGATACGCTGCGATGTGAAGCTGAATGAGATGGTGCCTTCCGGGCAGAGAGCGACTTTGCTTTCCGTTTCCTCCCTGTGCTTTTCCATTGTTATGATTGTTCTCTCGCCGCTTTTTGGAATGCTGTTTTCTCTGTAAGGAAAACAAAGCGGGCAGGCGGAACCTGGCACTGTGAGATTTCCGCCTGCGGACAGCGGCTTTGCCGCATATTTGCATTGCTTCAGGTATCATGGGGAATACTTTTGAACCTGATATTTTGCCGGGAAATAAAAAGACTGCCAAAACCTGTGGAAGGTTCCGGCAGTCCGAAATAACAATCCTAAATAACAGTCCGTTTAAAATAACTTTCGTTAAAACATATTTGATTCAAAGACAGGTTTATTTTCCTGCTCTGTACTGTTTTAAAACGTTCTGAATTTTTTCGCTTGGATTGAGCAGATCACTGATGGAAGTATCGTGATTTAAGGTGTCAATCAGGTAAGCGATATATTTATTCATATTGCAGTTTACATACCATTCTCTGGAGAGAAGCTCCGGTGTCTGATATACCAGGTTGGTAGTCAGGACGCGGTGGATGATGCCTTCTTCGTAAGCCTTGTCGAATTTTGCCAGGCCGTTTGTGAACAGACCGAAGGTGGTGCAGACGAAGATGCGGTTTGCTTTGCGCTGTTTTAAAGCAGCGGCAACTTCAATTACACTTTCACCGGAGGAAATCATATCGTCAACGATGATCATATCTTTTCCTTCCACATCGGTTCCAAGGAATTCGTGAGCTACAATAGGGTTTCTTCCGTTTACGATGGTAGTATAGTCACGGCGTTTGTAGAACATACCCATATCAAGCCCCATAACGTTTGCCATATAGATAGCACGGCTCATACCGCCTTCATCAGGGCTGATCACCATCATGTGATCGGAATCGATTTTCAGATCCGGCTGGTTTCTGAGCAGATCTTTGATGAACTGGTAGGAAGCCTGTACAGTTTCGAATCCATTTAACGGAATCGCATTCTGCACACGGGGATCGTGGGCATCAAAGGTAATGATATTGTCAACGCCCATTTTTACCAGCTCCTGCAGTGCCAGGGCACAGTCCAGGGATTCTCTGGAAGTACGTTTGTGCTGTCTGCTTTCGTAAAGGAAAGGCATAATAACCGTAATTCTTCTTGCCTTTCCGCCTACAGCGGAGATAATTCGTTTCAAATCCTGATAGTGGTCATCCGGAGACATATGGTTTTCTTTTCCGGCTAATGAATAGGTCAGGCTGTAATTGGTGATATCTACCAGAAGGTAAAGGTCCATACCACGCACAGATTCCAAAATCATACCTTTTCCTTCGCCTGAGCCAAAACGCGGCACTTTGCTCTTGACAATGTAGGAATCTCTCTGATAGCCGGAGAAAGCAAGACTGTTTTTGTGTTCGCTTTCTCTTTGTTTTCTCCATTTGGCAAGATAATGATTGATATTTTCTGCCATTTCTTCACAGCCCCTTAAAGGGATAATTCCCAGAGAACCTACAGGAATTGTCTCCAGATTTCTTGTTTCTTCACGTTCAGTCATGAAAGAACCTCACTTTCTGCCAACTAATTTTTTCTTGTACATGCGTATATCAGGACCGGTCAGCTTACAGAATTCAAAATTGCTGGTGATTCTGGAAAAGATTCTGTCCTGATATCTGTTCTGGAATTCTTCCAGAGAAAGATTTGTGGAAATGATAACAGATTTTTTACGCAGCAGACGTTCATTTAAGCACGTAAATAACTGAGAAAGGGTGAACGCAGTTGTCTGTTCCGTTCCCAGGTCATCAATGATAAGTAAATCACAAGTATAAAGGTCGCTGCATAAATCGGCAAATTCATCCTGATTTCCAAAATGAAAGACATTTCTGGATAAGGTATCAAACAGGTTCGAGGCACTGAAATAGATAACGGAATGACCTCTTTCAATGCATTCTCTGGCAACACAATTTGACAGGAAGGTTTTGCCCGTACCCACTGTACCATAAAAAAATATATTTTGGTAGTCAGAATTAAAATTATTTATAAATTTTCGACATTTTTCTACAGCGTTTTGAAAAAAAGCCAGATCATTGCCTTCATAGTAGCTGTAGGATAAGGTGGAAAAGTTTTCTTTTTCCAAAATGTCACTGAGATTGGACTGCTCATACAAAAGAGAAATCTCTGCCTGACGGAAGCAATGGCATTTTTTTCCGCCCACATAACCGGTGTCCTTACATTCCGGGCAGTCATAGACCGGATTCAGATAATCCACAGGAAGACCGCTTGAAAGAAGCAGGCGGGTGCGCTCTTTTGCAAGGTCATGGAGTTTTTGCTTTAACTCTGCCAGTGCATTTTCGTCTCCGCTGAGCATTTTTTTGCCCTGAGCCACAGAAACGGAAGCGACGGATTCATCCAGCTCCTGATATCCTGTGACGTGGGTGTAGACATAGCGCAGACGTTCCTCGCGGGTATGGCGGTTTTTGGTCTGTCTTTCTTCATAAATACGCATAATGGAATTGTATTGTGATGTTGTCAGTGACACAGTAAAACCTCCTTGTAAATTCCGTGTCTGTCAGAATCAGTTTTTGAGCAGTTCTTTTTCCAGAGCATCAAAATCATAGCTGTTTTGCATAAAGCGGTTGTATTTTTCAGCGGAAGTGCGGGGCTGCCTGTTGGCGGCAGGCCTGTCCTTCTTAAAGGAAGCATCCATGCGGCTGACATCGGAAAGGTGGTGCACTCCTGCGTCTTTCCATGCGCGCAGTATCTTGTCCGCGTATTCAAAGCGGTGACGGTCCGTAGCCATCACAGTGCGCTGGCAGGCTTCCAGGATAATGTCTAAGGAAAAACCGAACTCCTGGCTCCAGCGGCGTATGTAATCCACTTCCCTTGGCGTGGGGGCGTGGCTTTTTCCCAGGGAGTTCATGACAGAATAAACCGTTTTGTCGTAGCGGCTGGAGTGATTCTGGGCGTCCTGAACAGTGGAAACCCCTGCTTCTGCCCAGGAAAGAGCTACTTTTTCAATATAGCGGAAGTCTTTCTTGCCGCGCTCCACGCAATACTGCAAAAGATAATCGATCAGATCATCGGAAAAATGCAGTTTGTCGGAGAAGAAAAGAAGGGAGGTCACGTCTGACGGACTCAAAGTCCGGCCCAGATACTGCTCGGCAATAAAGAGAATCTGGGCGGTATTTTCCTGTTCCTTAAAGGTCTTCAGCTCATCCAGAGAATAGGACGGCTTGGTAAATTTCTGCTCGTGGCTGTCTGCCTGGGTATAAGTAAAGCGGGAGGCAAAACCGTCTGGATCCTTGTCGGCGGAAGCCGGCAGGGGAGAGGAGGAGACGGCCGGATTTTTAAAGTCCCTATGCTCCCTGTCAGGGGAAGAGGTTTCTTTTTTGGCATGGGAGGAGACAGGTGTCAGAAAGCAGATACCTGTGATAGTCCCGTCCTCCCCGCGCTGTAAAGAGAGGATACCTCGTTTTTCCCAGTAGACAAGCGCGCGGATCACATCTTTTTCCATATGATTGAAATAATCGGCAATCTCTCCGATGCTGACAGAAAGTCCTGCGTTTACGCGGCGCAGCAGATAAAGATAGATCTTCAGCTGGGCGTCATTGGCATCTTTCATGTATTCGTCGATAAAGCAGTTGGAAACAGCAGTGACGCCGAAAGAATCTTCTGTGAATAAATGCAGACCGCTCATAGTTACCTCCCTGTAAATCATTTCGTTTCTGAGTACTCCGAATTATAGCATACCCCTTAAAAAAAGGAAACAGTCAAAATGCCCAAACCCCTTGTAAATACTGGGATTTTTCAAAAATGTGGAAAATGTGGAAAATGTGGACAGGCAGAGGAAAACCGGCACAAAAAAGCCATTTTTCGACAAAAAAATATCCACATGCATGTGGGGAAAGTTTTCCACCGTCTGCATGTGGATAATGTGGATAACTTATTTAGAGAGAAGCTCTTCTCCAATATTTACCACGTCTCCCGCGCCCATAGTTATCAACATATCCCCGTTGATACAATTTTGACGGACGTAATTCTCAATTTCTTCAAAAGAAGGGAAATACTCACACTCTTTTCCATGCTTTTGAATCTCCCGCTGCAGATCCCTGGAGCTGATTCCCAGGGTATCGGTCTCTCTGGCTGCATAAATATCCGCTAAGATCACATGGTCTGCCAGAGAAAGAGCCTGGGCAAATTCCGGCAGAAAGGCTTTGGTACGGCTGTAGGTATGAGGCTGGAAAATGCACCAGAGTTTTTTGTGGGGATAGTTGTCGCAGGCCTTTAAAGTTGCGGTAATTTCTGTGGGGTGGTGTGCATAATCATCTATTATGACAACTCCGTTTAAAGTACCTTTGTATTCAAAACGGCGTTTGGTGCCGGTAAAGGACTGAAGAGCAAGGGCACTTAGATTAAGGTCGATATCCAGAAGATCGGCGAGAGCCAAAGATGCCAGAGCATTTAACACATTGTGCTCTCCGGGAACGCCCAGATGTACGGGAATATCAGAGCCATTTTTTCTTTTCAGAACAAAGGAAGCGTTGCCCATATCATCCCAGGAGATTTCGGAGGGATAGTAGTCGCAGTCATGGGACAGGCCGAAGGTGACAACGCGGCAGGGCAGATCGGCAGTGATTTCGGAAAGATTTTCAATCGCACCGTTTATGATGAGGGCGCCGTCTTTTGGGATAAGCCCGGCGAAACGATGAAAGGAGTCGCGGATCTGTGCCAGGTCTTTAAAGAAGTCCATATGATCTTCTTCGATGTTTAAGATAATACCTATTTTCGGGAAAAAACTTAAAAAACTGTTGGTATATTCGCAGGCTTCCGTCACAAAAAGCTCGGACTGACCGATACGTATGTTTCCGTGGATGGAATTTAAAATGCCCCCGATGGAGAGAGTCGGATCTTTTTCGGCTTTCAGAAGTATCTCTGAAATCATGGAGGTGGTAGTGGTTTTTCCGTGGGTTCCGGAAACCGCGATGGGCATATCGTAGTTGCGCATCATCTTACCCAGGAGCTGCGCTCTTGTCAGGGTAGGAATGTTTCGGGATAAAGCAGCCTTTAATTCCGGATTGTCCGGATGCACGGCAGCTGTGTAGACTACCACATCAATATCATCCGTGATATTTTCCGCTTTCTGAGGACCATAGTGAATGACGGCGCCGCTTTCTTCCAGATGACTGGTCAAAGGAGAACTTTTCCAGTCACAGCCGGAAACGGTAAAACCTTCGGAAAGCAGAACTTCTGCCAGGCC
>CALWLY010000018.1 GCA_944381635.1 uncultured Lachnospiraceae bacterium | reverse complement strand
GTTTAGCCCGGCATTTGGTTTATTGGGAAAGAAAAGAGGGGCATCGCACTAATCACTTAGTGCGACAGCCCCTTTTTCAAAAGTCCTGCTTTCGGGCAAGATCGGTGAAAAAACGATACAAACTTTTCAGTGACTTTTCCAGAACAACCTTTTCCGTATCATCCAGAGAAGCCACCACAGCCTTGATCATATCTTCATGAAATTTTTTGTGATGCAAAAACGCTTTTTTCCCTTTTTCTGTCAGACTGACGAGCACCACTCTCCGGTCCTCCTCGCTGCGTCCCCGCTGCACATATCCCTTTTTCACCAGGCTGTTCATGGATATGGTAAGCGTCCCGGTGGTGACACCCAAAAGTTTGGCCACAGCTGTCATATTTTTCGGTTCCTGCATATCGATAGCCTCAATGACATGCATGTCATTGGCGGTCACATCTTTATATTCTTCCGTGCGTATCGCCTGTTCTTCTATATTGTTTATATTTCGGAACAGTTTCACCAACAGGTCATTCAATGTCTCATTGATGTCCACAATTCTTCCCCTCTTGCCTTTCTTATCTGGCATTTATTATATCCCAATCCCGGATTTTATTCAATCGACTTTAAGGATTCTGCCATATTGATTCTTTCAAGTTTTACATACATGACAAGGTTTACAATGACAGCAAAGGCAAAGGTGAAAAGAATGCTGTATAAATAACTTGCCGGAAGAATTCTCATATCAAAGGCAACCATATCCACATTGATTTTTGTCATTACAAACCAGTGCAGCAGGATTCCAAGACCGAGCCCCAGCACAGCGCCGATTCCTGTCAGAACAAAATTTTCCCGGAAAACATAGGAAGCTGTCTCAAAAGGATAAAATCCCAGCACTTTTATGGTAGCGATCTCCCGAATTCGCTCTGTAATATTGATATTTGTCAGGTTGTATAAAACGATAAAGGCGAGCGCTCCGGCACAGATAATGATCAGAGCCACAATATAGTTAAGGCTTGTCATCATATTTTCAAAGCGTTCCATCGTATCCTGATTTACCGTAACATTTGTGACACCATCACAGTTCATCAGCCGTGCTGAAAATTCGTGCATATCCACGCTTTCCCCAGCCTTTACATAAATACAGTTAAACTCCGGTTCTTCTCCGTTTTGCGCCGTCCAGCTTTCTTTGTTGAGATAAAGATAATTATAGAGAAAGTTTTTACTGCTTCCCGATAATGTCAGTTCAAGATGATAACCGTCCTCGTTTTCCGCTGTAATGGTATCTCCGTTTCCAAGTCCAAGCTGTTGTGCTACCTTTTGTGTAAGCACTCCGCTTCCTGTCCCGGGCCATGCCAATGGGATTTCGTCTTCCTGATACAGTTTCACATAATCAGCAATGGCTTCTTCACTTTCCGGAATTACCACTGTGACAGATTTTCTGCTGCCTTCATTAACCACATCCATCGTGCTCTCCGCCGCTTTCACATACCCCTGCGCATCCTCGGACAAAATTTTATCAATCTCTTCCTCCTCTGTCTGGCTGATATCTTCCTTTAAGGTTACAGACAAATCGTAAGTCTGGATTTCTTCAAACTGCTGAGAAGCCACGTCGGCGATGGAGTCTTTAATGCCAAAGCCTGTGAGAAGAAGAGCTGTGCAGCCCCCGATTCCCACAATCATCATGAAAAACCGCTTCTTATAGCGGAACACATTGCGGATAGATACCTTTACAAGGAAGGAAAAACGATTCCATAAAAAGGGAATCCGCTCAAAAATAATCCGCTTTCCTGCTGCCGGAGATTTTGGCCTGATCAGCTCCGCCGCTGTGCTGTGCAGTTCATAGCGGCAGGTAAGATAAGTAGTACCCATAGAACAAAGAAGGGCTGCCGCCATGGAAATGACTGCCGTTACCAGGTCAAAATGAATGGTCATATCTCCCATCGTATACATTATTTTATAAGCTTCCCAGATTACCGTAGGGAAAATAATGGAACCTGCAATAAATCCCAGAATTCCTCCCACTCCCGCTGCGCTTCCGGAGTAGAAAAGGTATTTTCCCATGATCGTACTTTCTTCATATCCAAGAGCTTTTAACACACCAATCTGTGTTCTTTGCTCTTCCACCATGCGGTTCATGGTTGTCACACACACAAGCGCTGCCACCAGGAAGAAAAACAGCGGAAAGACGCTGGCAACTTCCCTTACAATGGCCGAATCGTTTTCAAAGCACGCGTATCCTATGTTGGTGTCCCTTCCCAACACATAGGTATCCGGTACTTTCAGATCTTCCAGATCTTTTTTGACATCGTCGATCTTCTTCCGGGCATCTGCCGTTTCCTCAGCCAGTTCTTTTCTTCCGTCTTCATATTCCTTCTCGCCGTCGGCAAGTTCTTTCTGTCCGTCGAAAATTTCCTGCCGGCTTTCCTCCAGCTGCCTGCTTCTTGCGTCCAGTTCTTCCCTGCCTGCTGCGATCTGCGCCTCTCCGTCAAGAAGCTGCTGCCATGCCGCATCCAGTTCGGCCTCTCTTTGCATCAGAGCCGCCTCCTGGGCTGCCAGAGTTTCTGCCAGGGCGGCATCTCCCTCTGCCTGGCCTGCCATAGCCGAAAGAGATGCTCTTCCCTGCTCAAGCTGGGCTCTTGCCTCCTCAAGCTGCGTCCTTAAGTCAGCCAGCTGGCTTTCTCTTTCGGAAATTTCCTGTCTGGCTTCTGCAATCTGTGCCTCTCCGTCTTCAATCTGTCTTTGTCCTTCCTCAAGTTCCGTTCTGGCATCATCCAGCTCTTTTTTAGCATCTGCAAGTTCTTCTTCCGCCTTGGCCGTCTCTTCTGAAAGCTCCGCCTCTGCATCTGCAATTTCACTCTGCGCTTCATCAAGGAGCCTGTCGTAACGTGCGTTTGCCGCCTCCTCTGTCAAAGGTTCAAGAACCGCCTCCGCTTTGTCAGCCAGCTGCTCGTATTCATCGCTGTATATCAGGGCATTGTCTGATAGACGCACAAAAATCTCGGTGTAATAATCGGTATCAAAGCCTTCCGGAAGCAGGTAAAAAAATCCTGCCACTTTTCCGGTTCCCAGTGAAGTCGTTCCTCTTTCGTAATTGATGTAGTAAGGGGAATTGACAAGACCTACTATCGTATATTCTTTATGGGCAAAGCTGTCCGAGGTGTCTTCCTCATTGTTGACAGATATTTTCAGTGTCTTTCCGATATCTGCATCAGAAAAAGCAGTGGCATCCACCACGCATTCCTGTCCGTTTTCCGGCATTCTGCCTTCCGTAAGGACCGGCTGATTCTGCACTTCCAGCAATGTGTGAGCCGTGAGCACACTTTCCTCTCCGTCTTCCACGGTCACAAGCACATCGCTGGTATAGGCTCCCTCTGCTGCCCGTACGCCTTCTTCTCCTTCAAAATATTCTGCTGCATCCTTATCAAAACCCAGCGTGGATACCAGGCGAAAATCGAACAGCTCCTGTTCCTGCAGATAGGCATCTGCACTTTCCAGCATATCCGGAGTCGCTGCCTGCAGTCCGGAAAAAAATCCTACTCCCAGGGCTACAATAGCAAGAATCGCCATATAACGTCCGAAGCTTTGTCTGATTTCACGCAGCGTTGTCTTCCGCATCGATGATTTTCCCATCCTTCGGCTCATCATACTCCCTCCTTACCATTCTATTTCTTCTACCGGTGTTACCTTCTCATTTTTAACCATACTTATAACGGTGCCGTTCTTAACTGTGATCACCCGGTCAGCCATGGCTGTGATCGCCTGATTATGAGTGATTACGATCACCGTCACACCGCTGTTTCTGCAGGTATCCTGCAAAAGCTTTAATACCGCTTTTCCGGTATTGTAATCCAAAGCTCCCGTAGGTTCGTCACAGAGAAGAAGCTTCGGATTTTTGGCAAGGGCTCTGGCAATGGCCACTCTCTGCTGTTCCCCGCCGGAAAGCTGTGCCGGAAAGTTTTTGGCTCTGTCCTTTAATCCCACTTCTTCAAGCACTGTTGCGGCATCCAGGGGATTTTTGCAAATCTGGGACGCCAATTCCACATTTTCAAGGGCCGTCAGATTCTGTACCAGGTTATAAAACTGAAAAACGAATCCCACATCATAACGCCGGTATTCGGTCAGCTGTCTTTTCTTAAAAGCTGATATTTCTTTTCCATCCAGAAAAACCTGTCCGTCACTTAAGGTATCCATACCTCCCAGAATATTAAGTATGGTGGTCTTTCCGGCTCCGGACGCCCCGACGATGACACAGAATTCGCCCTTTTCCACTTCAAAGTTCACATTCCTTAAAGCCTCAATATCCACTTCCCCCATATGATACGTCTTTTTTACATTCCGAAATTCAACAAAAGCACCCATATGAATGACGCTCCTTTCTTCTATCAGCCGTCTCCGGTTTTTTCTTATATGTATGACAGGAAATTAAGTTTCCTGTCATACATATAAGAAAAAACGAAAAATCGCACTGCGGCGGAGTGGAAAGTGTCGCAAAGCGCCTCGCCGCAGGCGGAGAATCTCGCGTTGCGAGATTCTTTCTTGTGTCTTCAGGATTCCTCCTCCATCATTTCCTCCAGATACTCTCTGTCCCAGAGCAGAATTTTAAGTTTCCCGGCCACCTCCATGGCGGCTTTGGTAAAATGCTGGTTGGTCATCACCACACCTACCATGCAGTCATAATAATCTCTTCCCGCATAAATTTCCTGAACCGCTTTGATTCCCACCGGTGCATTATGGCATTTGCACTGTACCGCATAGGAAATTCCGTCCTTTTCCGCCAGAATATCCACACCGTAATCTCCGCTCGCCCTTGTCACTTCCACACCGTGGAAATCGTTCTGAACCAGTATATCCGCACAGAAGTATTCAAATTCGTACCCTTCCATCTCGTCCATACTTCTTCCTTTTCTGGCAAGCCAGAGCTTTCTTGCAAGCAAAAAAACGGCAATGACAAACAACAGCACGATCACTGCCGCCGCCACGCCAATCCATATCGTTGTCTTATCTTCCATCGCTGCCTTTCCCGTACTGTCGACAGTACTTTTCCTTTTCTGTTTTATCTGTCCGTCTGTTTTCTTTCTATAGTTTCAGTATAGCTGAAATACAGACCGGGGTAAATATAAACGGCGTCTATTTCATAAAAAATTCCCAAATTTTCATTGTTTTTTTCTAACTGTCACCTATCCTTTCTTCCTTGTCAGAGGGACTTTTTTCTGCTATCGTTTTAAAGAGATAATCTTTTAAAAAGTGAGGAAGCTACTATGGAAAAAAGAGAAAAATTTTCATCCCGGCTTGGGTTTATTTTAATCTCGGCCGGCTGTGCTGTAGGGCTCGGCAATGTGTGGAGATTTCCTTACATTACCGGCAAATACGGCGGCGCTGCTTTTGTTCTTATCTATCTTATCTTTCTGGTTATTCTTGGTCTTCCGATTATGATTATGGAATTTTCCGTGGGTCGCGCCAGCCAGAAGTCCGCGGCGCGAAGTTTTCATGTTCTGGAGCCAAAAGGCACAAAATGGCATATTGAAAGTTATTTTGCCATGGCGGGCAACTATTTGCTTATGATGTTTTACACGACAGTGGGCGGCTGGATGATCGCCTATGTATTTAAAAACATTTCCGGAGAATTTACCGGACTCTCCCCGGAAGAAGTAGGCGGCGTTTTTAACGGCATGCTGGCACAGCCCGTATACATGACGGTATGGATGGTCATCACTGTTCTTTTAAGTTTTTTCATATGCAGTCTCGGCCTTCAAAACGGTGTAGAGCGCATCACCAAAATTATGATGGGATTCCTGTTTGTCATACTGATCATTCTCTGTATCCGCAGCGTCACCTTAGACGGTGCCATAGAAGGACTGAAATTTTATCTGGTTCCTGATTTTGGAAAAATTGCAGAGTACGGTATTTTCGAAGTAGTCTTTGCCGCCATGGGCCAGTCTTTCTTCACATTGAGTCTGGGAATCGGCGCTATGGCTATTTTCGGAAGTTATCTGAGCAAAGAGCGCACTCTCACCGGAGAATCCATCAGCATCTGCTGTCTGGATACTCTTGTTGCGATTATGGCAGGTCTTGTCATTTTCCCTGCCTGCTTCGCTTTCGGCGTTGATCCCGGCGAGGGACCGGGGCTTGTCTTTGTCACACTCCCCAACATTTTTAACCAGATGGCAGGCGGAAGGATTTTCGGAACACTGTTCTTTGTCTTCATGAGTTTCGCCGCTCTTTCCAGTATCATTGCCGTCTTCGAAAACATTATCAGTTTTTCCAGGGATCTGTTTGGATGGGAGCGCAAAAAGGCAGTTCTCGTCAATCTGATTGCCATCATCCTTCTCTCCATGCCCTGCGTACTTGGTTTTAATGTTTTCTCTTCCTTCGCACCTCTGGGTGCCGGAACTACCATTCAGGACCTGGAAGATTTTATTGTATCCAACAATCTTCTTCCCCTTGGCAGCCTTGTCTACCTTCTCTTTTGTACCAGCCGTTACGGATGGGGATGGAAAAATTTCATCAAAGAGGCAGACACCGGCAAAGGCGTCAAGTTTCCCAAATGGGCTCGCTTTTATGTTTCCTACATACTCCCTTTCATTGTTTTATTCATCTTCGTGATGGGGTATGTACAAAAGTTTTCCCGGTAGGTTAGACTAACTGCACATCATCAACTCCCGGGATAAAAAATTTTCAGAAAATTGTACAATGTACTTTTCTTTATAAAAAAGTTATACTTTTTATGCGATAGCAAACTTCGTTTGCTATCGCATAAAAATATGTGAAATCGCACTGCGGTCAAGCGGAATCTGTCGCTTCGCGACACGCCGCAGGCGGAAACTTACAAAGGAGTCGTCATGGAAAAAGAGAGTAAATCCACATCCAATGCTGCTTACGATTTTTACGGTAAGCTTCCCTTAAAACAAGCCATCCCGTTGGGACTTCAGCATGTTCTTGCCATGTTTGTCGGAAACCTGACACCTATCCTGATCATCACCGGTGCATGCGGCATCGGAGCCGGCAGTGAATTTGCCGATATCCAGGTAGCCCTTCTCCAGAATGCTATGCTGGTGGCAGGTATTGTTACGTTAGTTCAGCTTTATGCCATCGGACCGGTAGGCGGAAAAGTGCCGATCATTATGGGTACCAGCTCCGGTTTCATCGGTGTTTTCAACTCCGTGGCAAGCGCCATGGGCGGCGGTATTTTAGCTTATGGGGCCATCATGTGTGCCTCCATCATCGGCGGTCTGTTCGAAACCGTTCTTGGTTTTTGCTTAAAGCCCTTAAGACGCTTTTTCCCGCCTGTTGTCACAGGCACCGTTGTTCTCTCCATCGGTCTTTCTCTGATTGCTGTCGGTGTAAATTCCTTCGGCGGAGGAAATACCGCTCAGGACTTCGGTTCCCTGGAAAATCTGTTTTTAGGAGCGATCGTACTGATCGTCATCGTTATTTTCAAGCACTTTACCAAAGGATTTACCAGTTCTTCTTCTATCCTGATCGGTATTGTAGTAGGTTATGTTGTGGCTTTCCTTATGGGACTTTTTCTCCCTCAGGAGGCAGTGGGTGCGGACGGAAGCACTTATCTGAAAGCCTGGGTGCTGGACTGGAGCAAAGTTGCACAAGCAAGCTGGTTTTCCCTTCCTGCCATTATGCCTGTAAAGCTTGTCTTTGACTGGAGAGCCATTGTTCCGATCATGATCATGTTTATTGTAACTGCAGTGGAAACAGTCGGCGATATTTCCGGCGTTATGGAAGGCGGCATGGGAAGAGAAGCTACTGACAAAGAACTTTCCGGCGGCATTGTATGTGACGGTCTTGGTTCTTCTTTTGCAGCTCTTTTCGGTGTACTTCCGAACACCTCCTTCAGCCAGAACGTAGGTCTTGTCACCATGACAAAAATCGTAAACCGTTTTGCCCTGGCTACCGGTGCTATTTTCCTGATCCTGTGCGGTCTGTTCCCGAAACTGGCTGCCCTGATCTCCATCATGCCCCAGAGTGTTCTGGGCGGAGCTGCTGTCATGATGTTTTCTTCCATCGTAGTAAGCGGTATTCAGCTTATTACCAAGAATCCGCTCACTGTAAGAAACATAACCATTGTATCTGTAGCACTCGGTTTAGGATACGGCATCGGCGCCAACACAGCACTGCTGGCTAACCTGCCTCAGGCTGTTCAGCTTCTGTGCGGTGAATCCGGTATTGTTCCGGCTGCGCTGGTTGCCATCTTATTAAATATCGTTCTTCCGAAAGAAAATGACTGATAATTTTCTGAGAAGAGATAAGGCTGTATGAGGCAAGAGGGTGACCGGGAAGTTTGAAATTCTTGTGCTTTCAAAACTTCCCGCTCTCTCTTGTCTTTTCTTATGTCTTTGAAAATGCCTTATTTTAGGCATTTTCCTTTTCTTTCCTTGGCACAGATATCTTTATCCTTTATAATAAACTTAGAATAGCAATGTTGATGTACAGGCATCACACGCAGTACCATGCAATACACCATGATTCGGAGGAATTAACGTGCTTACTATCAAAGAATATGTAAAAGCAGAAAGCCTCGCGCAGGCTTACGAACTGAACCAGAAAAAAGTCAATCGTCTCTTAGGCGGTATGCTTTGGCTCAAAATGCAGAATACCCAGATCAATGCAGCCATTGACTTATCAGGACTCGGGCTTGATTTTATCACAGAAACCGAAGACGAATTTTCCATAGGCGCCATGACTTCTCTGCGTTCTCTGGAACTCCATGAGGGTCTGAATGCCTACACACAGGGAGCTATGAAGGAATCTCTGCGGCATATTGTGGGTGTTCAGTTCCGCAATCTGGCAACCGTAGGCGGCAGCCTTTTCGGCCGTTACGGGTTTTCCGATGTGCTGACCATGTTTATGGCCATGGACTCTTATGTGGAACTGTACCGTGCAGGAATCGTTTCCATGGAAGAATTTGCCGCAATGCCTTACGACCGTGACATTCTTGTACGCATCCTCGTAAAGAAAACACCCCGGAGCTTTGCCTATCTGTCACACCGGAATACCCGCACCGATTTTCCGGTGATAACCTGTGCGGTTTCCCTTCTGAAAGGAGAGCCTTTTTCTCAGACGGCATCCGCTTCCCTTGATGTTCCGGACGCTTCCTTTGCCGGAGAGAGAAACTTGCAAAAAACTTTTGTTACACAGCCCGTGAGAGTCTGCTTTGGAGCAAGACCTCACAGAAGCGTGCTGTTCACCGATGAGGCTTCCCGCCTTGCCAGAGAAATCAGCGAAGAAAGCATCGAAGCTTTCTGGAACGATGTGGATGAAAAGCTGGTAACAGGAACAAATACAAGAGCAAGCGGAGAATACCGGAGACATCTGTCCCGGGTACTTTTAAAACGTGCTCTGCTGCAGGCAGGAGGGAAAAACGTATGACTATCACTTTGACTTTAAATGGAAAAAAAATAACCGATCAGATTTCAGCAGACTGTCTGCTGATTGATTTTCTGCGCTCTCACGGCGCCTTAAGCGTAAAACGAGGGTGTGAAACTTCAAACTGCGGTCTTTGCACCGTATTTTTAAATGACGTCCCCGTCCTCTCCTGCTCCATGCTGGCAGCCCGCGCTGACGGACAAACTGTCACCACACTGGAAGGACTTCAGGACGAAGCGGAAGAATTCGGCGCTTTCATCGCCGACCAGGGAGCAGAGCAGTGCGGCTTCTGCAACCCGGGATTTATCATGAATGCCATCGCTCTTCTGCGGGAAAATCCTTCCCCTACCGACGACGAAATCCGTGAATATCTGGCCGGAAATCTGTGTCGCTGCTCCGGATACGAAGGACAGCTGCGCGGCATCCGTGCATTTATTGACTACAGACAGGAAAGGAGCCGCTCATGAATCAGGAAAAATCCTACCAATATGTAAATAAGCCTGTGCGCAAAAAAGACGCCATGGCTCTTGTCACCGGAAAGCCCGTTTATGTAGACGATATTGCACCTGCCGGTTGTCTGGTGGTCAAAGTTCTGAGAAGTCCCCATGCCAACGCCATCATAGAATCTATAAACAAAGATATTGCCATGAAGGTTCCCGGCATCGAAGCCATTTTTACCTGGGAAGACGTACCCAATCAGCGTTTTACCATGGCCGGACAGACTTACCCGGAGCCAAGCCCTTATGACAGACTGATACTGGATCAGCATGTCCGTTATGTAGGCGATCCCGTTGCCATCATTGCAGGCGCTGATGAAGCCTGTGTAAACAAGGCAATGAAACTGATCAAAGTAACTTATCAGGTGTTGGAACCGCTCCTTGATTTCCGCAAAGCAAAAGACAATAAGATTCTGGTTCACCCGGAAGAAAACTGGCGATCCCTCTGTCCGGTAGGCGCTGACAATAAAAGAAATCTGTGCGCCCATGACAGCTGCCAGGACGGAGATGTGGAGAAAGTTCTGGCTGACTGCGATGTGGTAGTAAATTCCACCTATCACACAAAAGCTAACCAGCAGGCTATGATGGAAACTTTCCGCACCTACTGCTTTATGGATATGTACGGTCATCTGAATGTGGTAAGCTCCACCCAGATCGTCTTTCATGTACGCCGTATTCTGTCCCACGCACTGAATATTTCTCCGTCCAAAATCCGTGTCAGCAAGCCCCGTATTGGCGGCGGTTTCGGCGCAAAGCAGACGGTAGTTGCAGAAGTTTTCCCGGCTTTTGTTACCTGGAAAACCGGAAAGCCTTCCAAAATGATCTTCACCAGGGAAGAATGCCAGATTGCCTCCACTCCCCGTCATGAAATGGAAGTCAGTGTGCGCATCGGTGCAGACAAAGCCGGAACGATCCGCGCCATCGACGTTTACACCCTTTCCAATACCGGGGCGTACGGAGAGCACGGGCCTACCACAGTAGGCCTTTCCGGACACAAATCCATTCCTCTCTATCCGAGACTTAACGCTTATCGTTTTACTTATGATGTGGTTTATACAAACGTTATGTCTGCAGGCGCTTACCGCGGTTACGGCGCTACCCAGGGACTTTTCGCAGTGGAAAGCGCTGTCAACGAATTAGCCGCCAAACTCCATATGGATCCGGTGGCTCTCCGCGAGAAAAATATGGTAAAAGAAGGGGATGTGATGCCTTCTTACTATGGAGAAACTGCAAACAGCTGTGCTCTGGACCGCTGCCTTGCACGCGCCAAAGACATGATCGGATGGGACAAAAAATATCCGTGCACAGATATGGGAAACGGAAAAGTGCGTTCCGTGGGCGTTGCCATGGCTATGCAGGGTTCCGGCATTTCCGGCGTGGATGTTGGTTCCGCCACTGTGAAACTCAATGACCAGGGCATCTATACTCTCACCATCGGCGCAGCAGATATGGGTACCGGCTGCGACACCATTCTGGCCCAGATGATGGCGGAATGCATGGAATGCCCCGTTGATTCCATCAGCGTATTCGGCGCGGACACCGACGCCTCCCCTTATGATTCCGGGTCCTATGCATCCAGCACTACCTATGTAACCGGAAAGGCAGTGGAAAAAGCCTGCGAAAAACTGAAGGAAAAAATCGTAAAGGTTGCCTGCCAGGCTCTCGGCTGTTCCCCCGATGAAGCGGAATTTAACGGCAAAGGCGTCACCTGCCTTACTTCCGGTTCCTTTATTTCTCTGGAAGATATCGCCACCCGCTCTATGTGCGGAAACACCGAGGCTTTGGAAGTCACAGAATCTCATAGTTCACCGGTTTCTCCCCCGCCTTTCATGGTTGGTATGGTAGAAATTGAACTTGACAGGGAAACCGGACATGTGGACATTTTAGACTATGTGGCTGTAGTGGACTGCGGAACTCCCGTCAATCCGAATCTGGCAAGGGTTCAGACAGAAGGCGGTCTGGTACAGGGAATCGGTATGGCACTTTATGAAGACATTCAGTACGATTCCAAAGGTCGTCTTGCTGAAAACTCCTTCATGCAGTACAAAATTCCTACCCGTTTAGATATGGGAAAACTTCGTGTAGAATTCGAGAGCAGTTACGAACCTACCGGTCCTTTCGGCGCCAAATCTATCGGAGAGATTGTCATCAACACACCGGCTCCCGCTCTGGCTCACGCAATCTTTAACGCTACCGGTCACTGGTTCCGGGAGCTTCCCATCACCAGTGAAAAAATTGCCATGGCAGATTAAGGCCATGACCAAAATATTTTTTTAGCAGTTTTGTTTTATGGAGAATGACTATGAACAGGGATGATACCATCGCGCTTCATCTGATTCTGCTGGCGGCTGGCAACAGCCGCCGTTTTGGCACCAACAAACTTCTCTATCCGCTTGAAGGAAAACCCCTTTATCTTCATACTCTGGATAAGCTAAGATCAGCCGCTCTGCGGTTTCTCAAAGGGGAAATCCCTTCTGCTGACAGTTGTTTATGGGACAAATTGGAAGGAACGGACAGTTCCTCTGCCGAAGGATCTGCAATTTCAGGCGGAAAAGATGCGGACGGACAGTGCCCTTTTTCCAATGTATGTATCCACCTTTATGTGGTTACACAGCATGAGGAAATTCTAAGGCAGCTTGCCTTTCCTGAAAACAACAGGGATGTCCTTCCCGCCTCTATTGAGAAACGATTCTCTTTTCAGCCGGTGTTCAGTCCTGACAGCCAAAAAGGTATCTCCTATTCCATACGGACAGGTATCACGGCAGCTTGCCGCCAGGACGAATGCAGCAGAGATCGGTTTCTCTTTCTGGTAGCTGATCAGCCTTATCTGAAAGAAAGCACCCTGCTTTCCTTTTTATATGCCGCCGCTTTCTCCTCCAAAAGTACCGGATGCGTATGTTTTGGAGAACGCACGGGAAATCCTGTCTACTTTGACCGCATTCATCTGCCCGATCTGCTTTCTCTGAAGGGAGATAAAGGAGGAAAAAGTATTCTGAAAAAATACCCTGGCAGCTGTCTTTTTTTCCCCGTGACAGAGGCGCTGGAACTGGCAGATGCGGATACCCCGGATTTCTTTGGGGATTAAGAGGCGTAAACAGGTATAGCAATCTTCACATTATCCTGTCATATCTCCGGGCTGAAACGATTCCTTAAGTTTCCAGGTGTTTCTGTTATTTTTTCAGAAAACACTCTTGCACAGACGCACATAACTGAGTAAAATGTATCTAAACCAAAGATAGCGTCAATAAAAAAAGTATTCAGGAGGATAAAACATGCAGTTGCTGGAAGAAAGAATACGCAGGGACGGCGTAATCAAAGAAGGAAACGTCCTGAAAGTGGACAGTTTTCTGAATCATCAGATGGATATTAAGTTATTCAAGGAAATCGGAAAAGAATTCAAGCGCCGTTTTGCAGGAGAGGAAATCAACAAAATTCTTACAATTGAAGCCTCCGGAATCGGTATTGCCTGTGTTGTAGCAGAATCTTTCGATGTTCCGGTTGTTTTCGCCAAAAAGACAAAAACCAAAAACATCGCCGGAGATGTTTATACCAGCAAAGTAGAATCCTTCACTCACGGACGTGTCTATGACATTATCGTGTCCAAAGAATTTTTGACCAAAGATGACCGTGTTCTTCTTATCGATGATTTTCTTGCAAACGGAAAAGCTCTGGAAGGACTCGCTGATCTTGTTCAGTTATCCGGAGCTACTCTGGTAGGCGCCGGAATCGTCATCGAAAAAGGATTCCAGGTAGGCGGTGAAATTATCCGCTCCAAAGGAATTCATCTGGAGTCTCTGGCTATTGTGGACGGCATGGATGAAAAGACAGGAACCATCCAGTTCCGCAAACAGAAATGGGACGACCTTGATTGACGCCTTACTTAAAGAACCATGAAAAAGCGGTATAAGAAACGATATAAAGAAGCGATATAAATTTCATCAATGCAAAAACTGACAAACCCCTGAAACTCCGGATATTTTCCGGAAGTCTGCAGGGGTTTTCTCTTGCCAATTCTCTGTTTTTTTCTAGTCGTCTTTCGGTCCTGCTCCCACACTGCACAGCCGTTCCTGAAGCCATTTCACCGGAAGTTCCCGGGGCTGTATTCCATGAGAAACGCACAGAGCTGCCGCGATACCGGCTGCCTGCCCCATGTTTGCGCAGATTGGCATTACCCGGTAATTGGAATGAGCTATATGGGTGCCGGAGATACATCTTCCCGCCTTTATTCTGCCAATCTGCCTTGAAATGCATAAAAAGAATCCCACGGCATGGGATTCTTTTTATGTTTAAGAATGAGACTAAATTTCATACCAGATGATCTGGTTTGCTTCCATATCCAGCTCGAAGCTGCTTCCGTCTCCTCTGTATACTGTGGTATGCTGCGGTTCATAAGTATTGTTTACCACGCAGTACTTGCCATTTTTAATATAGGCGTGTACTTCCACATTGTA
Organism: uncultured Lachnospiraceae bacterium; assembly: GCA_944381635.1. GTDB lineage: Bacteria > Bacillota > Clostridia > Lachnospirales > Lachnospiraceae > CALWLY01. Next base: position 59,354 of record CALWLY010000018.1, on the reverse strand, counting down.
GTTGCTGGAAAACCATTTATGAATGTCAGCCTCATCTCCTGCACTCCACAGGATTGCACGGTAGAGAAGTCTGCTGTTCTCAAAGCTGTACGGCAGACCGCTGATGTAAACCGCACGTCCTTTGCCGAATTCATTGACAGCCAGACGAACTTCCTGATCCTCAGATACGAGTACCTTTGCATCCTCCAGAGCATACATATATTTGCGTGTCTCGCCGAAGTCAATCTTATCCTTCACATCTTCTGTGATAAAGTGGCTGTGGTTTTCCCAGTTATATTTATCATAGCCGATGGTAAAGTCTCTTTCTTCCTCTACGCCGAATACATTTGCAAGCTGGATGAAATGTCCGTTTGCCTGATGACCGCTGGGTTCTCCCACACCGATAATTCCGCCGCCATTATACACAAATTCTTTAATTGCGGAAGAAATTACAGGGTTGCACCACCATTCGCCGCCTGTCTGAGCTGTATCTGCGTCACCTACGTTGAGAATTACATCAATGTCTTTGAGAATATCCGGATTTTCCAGAATATCATCAAAGCTGATGAATTTTACATCAAACGGTGCGCCGGACAAAGCTTCGATAATGCCGGAGTAAGAATAATTCTGTTTATAATACAGTGCATGGTGCACCATATGGTTACCCCAGGCTCTCATTTTGCCCCAGCAGTTGAGCACTGCCACCTTTTTAACACAGTAAGGTGTTGTTCCCTTGATGTTTTCATACAACTCTCTGAATTCTGCGCATACAGATTCCACATAGTCCACAAAATCAGGGAACTGAACTGCCAGTTTTAAGTATCCGCCATAACCGATACGGTCGATAGGCTTTCTTAAAATAGCACGTCTTGCTGTTACCCAGTTAATTTTGGCCTCTTTCACAGGATCTCCGCCTTCATGGAAAGTATCCGGGAAGAAATAAGGAAGAAGACGTCCTTCTGTATATTTTACTCCTTCGATATCGCTGATAAGACGCAGAGTCGCTCCATTTCCTACACTTCCTACCACTGCATCCAGACCGATTGTCTTGAATTCATCCATGAACGGCTCTGTTCCAATCCAGTGATCTCCCAAAAACATCATAGCTTCCTTGCCGCATTCATGGCAGATATCTACCATCTCTTTGGCAATTTTGGCCACTTCTCTTCTCTGGAAAGCCTGGAAGTCCTTAAACTCCTTGGTGGGAATTCTGTACTGATTGTTATAGTAACCCTGATCTATAATATACTCCGCACGGAAAGGATATCCCACTTCTTTCTCAAACTGCTCCAGAATATAAGGACTTACCGATGCGGAATAGCCGTACCATTCCACATACTTCTCTCTGGCAAGTTCATCAAACATCAATGTAAACTGATGGAAGAAAGTCGTGAATCGAAGCACATTTACATACGGATGTTCCTCGATGAACTTCCGCAGACGCTTCATGGTGTATTCGTGAGTCTTAGGCTGTCTTACATCAAAAGTAATCTGATGCTCCACATCCTTCCAGTCATTTACGACTGCATTGTACATATGTACCGGATCCCACATGATATAAGCCAAAAAGCTTACCGTATAATCATGGAAAGGCACGCTCTTTAACACAACCTCTCCCGTTTCTTCCTCGTAGTCCCAATCAGAAACCGGCACAACCTCTCCTGTGCTCCTGTCAATTACTTCCCACCAGCGCTTGATATCATCCCTGTTATTCGGGGTAAGCATATCCGGATACAGGCCTTTCATAAGAGGAACTCTCAAAATATCCTCAGATGCTGTGTAGAACGGCGTCATTACATACATCTGCTGAATTTCATCCGGATTAGCCTTTGCCCAGGCATTGTCTTTTCTTGTGGTATAGTAAGTAGAATACACTTTCATGCCTGCATCCTTTAATTCCACAGGAAAATCTGTTCCGTCGCAGTCTCGTACAGCATCCGCTCCCCATCTCTCTGACAGTTCCAGAGTTTCTTTTATTACGTCAATATCGGTGGGTATTGTTACCCGTCCTTTTTTTTCGCTCATTCAGCTGTTCCTCCAATTTAATTTTAAACTGCTCTTCCATCCGTTAAACGTACAGAAATTATCCTTTGATACCGCCGCCTGTAACACCTGCGATAATCTTTTCAGACAGGAAGATGTATAACAGGAAGGTAGGCAGGAATACGATAACAACCGCTGCAAACAATCCGCCATAGTTTCCGGTATACTTCATGGAGTTTACGATCTGAAGCAGTCCTACACCTACAGGTGTCATGTCTGCGGAACTTGCAAAAATCAATGCCATGAAGAATTCGTTCCATACGCTCAAGAAGTTGAAAATTGTTACCGTAACAATTGCAGGCTGTACCAGCGGAAGCATAATCACCCAGAACGTCTTTCCGGGAGGACAGCCATCGATTGCTGCTGCTTCTTCGTAAGTCTTGGATAAAGTAGCGAAGAAGTTAAGCAGGTATGTGGTTGTATACGGCACTCTTAAGAAAATATACAAAAGGATCAGAAGGATTCTTCCCTTGATTCCCCACTGTGTTGTCAGGGAGAAAATAGGAAGGACGATCATTACCTCCGGAATACTCATCGCCAGAATCAGGCCTCCTCTGATCTGTTTGCTTCCCTTAAAGCCGAACCTGGACAGCACATAAGCCGCAGGTGCGGAAATTAAGATAACAAAGAAACAGGAAACTACCGCATACAACAGGGAGTTTGCAAAGAATACGGATACATTCTGGGTTTTCCAGGCTGTCGCATAGTTTTCAAAATGCAGTCCTGTTTCAAATTTAAATACAGAACCGGAAAAGATTTCTCTGGAAGTGGAAAGGCTGGCCGCTAAAATCCATACCAGGAATACTGCTGTAAACAGGACCCATATGCTGACAATCAGATATCCCGGCAGTAAGGACAGCTCTCTTCTCCAGTTCACTTTTTCTTTATAGACAATTTTTTCTTTTTTTCTCATGATTCCCTCCGTTCGCAGGCAGACAGCCAAACTACAGCCAATCTGCTTGTCTCAGAATAAATACCGCCGCGTTTCTCTTAGAATTCCAGGTCATCATCTTTGAGGAATTTGCTTGTAATTAAGTAAATGATTCCTACGAAGATTGCCAGAACTACACCTACTGCAGCACCCGCTCCGGCGTCACGCTCTGCATTTCCTGTTGAACCGAACACAGTATCATACAAATAAACAACAGGGACAATCGTAGATGCTTCCGATGAAATCGGGGAGAACATCTTAGACCATAAGAAGAAAGTAATGGTGTTGATACTCCAAAAAGTAAGGTTTGTCTTGATAATTCCCTTTAACAAAGGAAGAGTAATTCTAAAGAACTGATGAAACTTGTTCGCACCGTCAATGGTAGCTGCTTCATACAGATCCTGAGGAATTCTCTCAATACCGCTGATAAAAATAAGCATGTAGTATCCTACAGCTCCGAACACGAAAGCAGCCAGCATTGCCCAAAACTTCGTATCAGTTCCCAGCCATTTTACGCCCTCAAGGCCTACCATTTCCAGCATGCTGTTTAAAAGACCGTAATCCTGATTGTATATGTACTGAATCCACATAGTAGCCAAAGCAACGGCACTGATAACGTTGGGCAGATAGATTGCAGCACGGAAAAATTTCTTAAACCGAATGCCGCTGGTAAGAATTACCGCAAACAGCAGTGCAATTGTCAGAACCAGAATACCGCCTACCAGCCAGATTTTCAGCATATTGGAAAGAGAGGTCAAAAAGGTGGCGCTTCCAAATATTCTCGCATAATTCCCGAATCCGTTAAAGCTCCATGTGCCCACATCCGCCGTCACGCTGTCTATGGCAAAGAAACTCATTAAAATTGTTCTCAGTACCGGATACAGATACATAACAAGCAAAGTCAGCGCACAGGGCAGTATGAACCCTACAATCATAGCTTTGTTTTTCTTCATTTTTTTCACCTCTTCTGACAAAAAAGGCGGCACTCGGACAGTGCCGCCTTCCTTCTTTCATTCATTCACCGGTTTTAATATAATGCGTCCATTGCAGCGGCGAACTCTTCACCGGTAGCATATCTTCCTTCATATAAGCCGATGATAACATCTTTAAGACTTGTTTTCAGATCTGCATTGTCATTCAGACCTGCGTTCCATGTAAGAGGATTTACAGTTGCCTGCAGTGTTTCGATTGTTCCGTCTAACATAGCGGGTGCTGTGTTGCTCGGGTCAGCAGGAATCTGAGAAGCTGTATCAGCCATCTTCTGATCGTATTCGCCTGTTGTTAAGAACATTGCAAAGTCAAATGCTGCCTGAGGATTTTCAGAATAAGATGTAATACCAATAGCGTTGGAACCTGCATAAGCATTGCTCGGGTCTACACCGCCTTCAACTTCAGGATAGTTGAACATTCCCCAGTTAACTTCTGTTCCGGTATTGTTGTTAACTTCGGAAGCTACATAGTTTGCACAAACAACCATAGCAACTTCTCCTGTCAGACCAATCTTGTTCTGGCTTGCAGGATATTCATCCGGAGCGCCGTCTGCAAGATATCCGGCATTGATAAAGTCAATCTGCTGCTGAGCTGCCTGGATAACTCCTTCGTTTTCGGACCAGCCGCCGTTAACAGCCAGATCAGAAATTGCTTCTGTTCCGATCACTCTGTCAAGGTGATAAGTAAACAGGAAGTCTGCATAGGTGCTGTCCAGAGCCAGAGGCTGATAGCCGTTGTCTACCATTGTCTGGCAAGCTGCCAGATAATCTTCCCATGTAGCAGGAACTTCGGTAATTCCGCAAGCTTCAAAGATGTCTTTGTTGTAGAAGACACCGCCTACCTGAGGCTGCTCAGGAATTGCACACAGGAATCCTGCTTTGTTTACCAGATAATCTGTCAGACATTTGAAGCTGTGATTTTCATAATCAGCAGCTGCTGCCATATCAGTCAAATCATACAGATAATCTTTGTATACGGTTGCCATGTTGGAATCGCTGTCTTCGAACATATCGATCTTTTCGCCGGATTCCAGAGCAGCCATTACGATTGTCTTGATGTCACGGCCTTTCCATTCGATATTGATCTTTGCTCCGGTCTGCTCTGAGAAAGCATCTGCTGCTTCCTGAAGCACCTGTCCCTGAGGTTCTGCAGAGTTCCACATAGACCAGTATGTAAGTTCAACACCGCTGTAATCCGGAAGTTCGCCTGTCTCTGCAGCTGCTGTATCAGCTGTAGTTTCTTCTGTTGTGGAAGCTGTAGTCTCTGCTGTACTTTCAGCTGTTGTCTCAGCTGTAGTAGAAGCTGCACTTTCTGTTGTTGTTTCTGTGCTGCTTCCGCAGCCTGCGATCATTGTCGTAGCCATAGCAGAAACTAACAATAAACTAATTAATTTCTTTTTCATAGTTGTCCTCCTTTAATCATTACATGTTTCCCTGTATCTGATAGGTTTATGATACCTTTTCTAGGCATTCTGCACAATCCATATCTTGCTTTATTTTTTAGAAATATTGCTTTTTTATGATTATTTTAGTAAAATAATGGCAAAAGAATTCCAGGCTAAAAGAAAAATATAAACTTTTTATTTGCCATATTGTTTTATTTATTCATTTATATATCGAACTTTTTCGTCATTTTATTACATTATTTTTTATTTTCCGCCATCTTTTTGTCCTGAGATAATTTTACTAACGCAAAAAAACTAAAAACAGACAATATGAAAGGAGTCTTCTGCTATTATGGCTATTTCCCGCTACCAGCTAGGCAAAAATGATAACAAATCCCTGAAGTCCAAACTTCTTTATGTTACATATTCCAAATACGAGCACGACTGGCCCAGTCTTCCGCACTCCCACTATTTTACTGAGCTGTGTTATATAAAAAAGGGAGAGGGAAGTTACCTGATTGACGGCGAACTTTTCCCGGTAAAAAAGGGAGATTTTGTCATTATCAACGCCAATATTACGCACACGGAAACTTCCACAGGCAGCGTTCCTTTAGAATATATCATCCTCGGCGTGGAGGGTCTGGATTTTTCCTTTCACGGAAATAATCGGCACATTATCCTGGATGGCAGCCGCTCCCATACAGACTTTTCCTTTTATATGGATTCCCTTCTCTACGAAATGGAAGAAAAAAAGGAGGACTATGAGCTGGTCTGCCAGAATCTTCTGGAAGTGCTCATTATCCTCCTTGAACGCCATACTAATTTGACATTCGAAACCGTTCCCACAGAGAAATCCAGCCGTGAATGTACGAAAATCAAAAAATATATTGAAGCCAATTATACGCACAATATCACACTGGATCTGCTTTCGGAAATCTCCTGCCTAAACAAATTTTATCTGGTCCATACTTTTACCAAGCGCTTTGGCTGTTCCCCCATGAACTATCTGTGCGAGGTAAGAATAAATGCCAGCAAGGAACTGCTCGCAACTACAGACTACAGCATCACAGAGATCGCACAGTCTTCAGGCTTTTCCTCGCAGAGCTATTTTTCACAGTGCTTTTTAAAGCACTGTCACATGACTGCCAGTGCCTACCGCAAATCCTGCAGAGAAAACTGAAATTTCAGTCCCACCCCACTTCTGTGGCCTCTACAATCTGGTAAGGTACCAGTACATGCTGTTTTTCCTTCTTACCATTTATTTCATCCATCAAAATCCGCACGCCAAGTTGCCCTATTTTTTCTTCCGACTGCTTTACATGCGTAAACATTGCTTCATTCATAATATTATCACTGCTGTCAAAACAAAAAACAGGACATTTTTTATGAAGTCCAAGTTGCCACAAGCATCGATATATGATTCTGGCGATACTATATTCCACGGCCACAAAAGCTTCGATTTGAGGATGATCTTTTACAAACCGAACCACCTTTCCCATATCTTTTTCAACTTGTTCTTCAGAATAGTGCCTGGGAAGTGTGGCCTTTAAATCCGTCAGCCAAATTTCTTCATCCGGGACAATACCATAATCATGAAAAGCCATTCGAAAACCAGTCATGCGCTCCTGAATTGTCGGTGTTTCTGCCGCATAAGGCTTGGCAAAACAAATTTTTCTATATCCATCTTCTAAAAGGCATGCCGTCAACTCCCTGGCCGCCGCTTCATTGTCTGTTCCCACAAAGGAAACCGGAATACCTTTCATTTGCCTGTCTAAAGTCACTACCGGAAAATGTTCTACTACCAATTGCAAAATACGGGAGTTATAGTTTTCATCATGGACACACATAATCAAAATACCTGCGACTCCCAAAGCCAACAACTTGTCTATCGCTTTTGTTTCTTCCTCAATAGAACCATAGGAGCAATGAAAAACCATTTCGCATCCTTGCCTATGACATTCTGCTTCGATTCCTCCCAGCATCTGGCAGCCAAAACTAGGGCCAAACCCATCAAGAATAACGCCAATTACTCTTTCTGATACTTTTTCCTCCTTAGTTTCCGTTTCTTTTTCCTTCGCCCTTCTTTCCTCATTTCCTATCACAAAAGTTCCCTTTCCAGGCATCCTTATAACCATCCCAGCCTCAGCCAGCATATCCACCGCTTTTTTGCTCGTTATTCTGCTTACGTGATATTTTTCGGAAAGCTCCTTTTCTGAAGGAATCTTATCCCCCTCCTTAAATTCAACGCTTTGTATTTTATTCCAGATTTCTTTATATATCTGTTCGTAAAGTGGTGCCTGTTTCATACCATTTTCCCGTGCCCCTTTCCCAATCCAGAGACCTCTTCTGCCTTATTTCCCCGTCTTCTTATCTCTTTTGGATAATATTACCATACTGCACTCTTTCCCGCAACCAAGCCTACGCCCGGCACAAAACATAAAAATATTGTCCTCTTTCCGCTTTCCAAATCCTGAAAACGGACTCTGTTTCTCGCAGTTTCTCGCAGCAAAAAGTATCGGTGTACAAGTACCTAAGGCATCCCATACACCGATACTATTTTAGTTATAAGAGACTGTTTAGTCTAATATATGGGTTTCCTGAATCGTTTTTTCTTTCGGATTCAGATGAAAAGTTTTTATCTCATACGGATGTAAAGATACTGCCATTTCCATATGAAGAGCCGGAAACTTTAATATACCATCATTATTTTTTCCAGTCCCCTCATAAACACGCACAGTATATCCATCTCCCGACTCTGCCTGTTTAAATGCAGATATCAAAATACCTTCGTTTTCACTCTGTACAAGTTCTTCTTTCTTTTCTCCAAGTCCAGAAGGAGAGAACGCAAAAGCATATGGTTCTTCATTCAAAACCTGAGACTGCCAGTCAAGAGTATCCAGAATTTTTTCATCTCCCGCAATAAAACGGAAGTGGAAGACACGTTCTCCCTGTTCCATTCTGACTGTATGACGTTCTTCTCTCAAACTGCGTTCAAAATCTCCATCTGCTGCCGAATATCCAGCAGAATGCAGGAGTGTAATCCCTATCACTCCATCTTTCACACAACTTCCATGGGTTCCGGTATTAATTAGAGCCACTGCCTTTTCATTGCCCACAAAAGCATTCCATTTTTGAGCTACTGTCTCCTGCCCCTCCTGGGCCAGCTCTTCCCGCCCAAACATGACTTGACCATAGTATTTTCCTTTTTCCTTGGTCTGAGGTATCTGCATCTTCAAGACCATATCCTGCTCATTCCAGTATACTCCCGTTTCTATATCCATATGGTTTCCCTTTTTAGGCAGAATATATCTTTGATAGATTCTTGAATGATGCCATCCAAACAGCGCTTCTATCACCGTCCGCACCTCTCCGTCTTCAATGATTTTCACTGAAGGCACTACTTTATCTTTCAGTCCAGAAAATTCGCTTCCTTCATGAGGGGTAAGCAGCGTAAAATCGCGTTCCTGCCGGCTTTCGTTTGTCCAAAGTCCCCAAGAATTATAAGTTCCGTCTACCGCTGTCAGTTTAAAGCTTCCTTTCTTCAAGTATTCTACGCCATCTATTTTCCAGGAATCAATCAAGCCTGTGCATGTATTGATAACTACTCTTAAACTGCCATTATCAAATATATATTCCGGTTCTGCAACAATCGATTTAAATGTAGGCCTTTTGGCAATAGGTTCAAAGAAAACATCCACACGATTCATACTTGATGGTTTCAACGTTCCTTCAATTACTATTTTTTTGCGCCAATCTATACAAAAATGGCTAGATTCCATCTCAGACTGTGTAGGAACACTCTCCCCATTCAAAAATGCTTTTGGATAATAGAAAACATTTTCCCAATTCTGTTTAGGAAGTCCAGTTTCAAACACAAACTGTCCAGTTATTTCTATAGGATGCGGGTTGTAAATAAATACACAGGAAGAGCCATCCTTTATTTTTTCCTCCCCCGCGCAAAGAGCTATGGCTGCTTTCATTTTTTCTCTAGACATGATTTCCAACCCATGATCAAGAATCCTAAGCGTATCTTCTTCCACAAGTTGTGTTCCCGAACCAGGAAGTGCATCGTGAAACTCCGCAAACAACAAATCCCTGACAGCTTCCTCAAAAGCCTTTTTCGGATATTCTTTTCCATACAGCAAAGACGCTGCACTTGCCATTTTTTCACCGGTATAAATTTCACTTTCCAAGAGACGATGCTTCTGTTTTACCCGTATCTGAGAAGTATAACATCCTTCTGCCACCGGATTCAGTCCTCTTTCCACAACAGGAAGTTCCGGAGAAAAATCTCTCAACTCTCGAAAAAAAGTTTCTACATCCGAATGTATAATAATATACTCTTCCTTATTTTCCTCAATCAATTCCTTAAGGCCTTCCAAATCTTCTCTGGAAGCACCACCGCCATGATCTCCAACTCCCCAAAGGAACAATGAAACTTTTTCTTCTTTTGTTTCCTTTAAAAACTGCGCCAGTTCTGCCGCAGCATGTCCATGAACCGAATTATAGTTTTCATCCGAACGATGAACTATCACTTCTGATCCATTAAACCCTTTCCAACGATAATTTTGTTCCTTAAAATCAAAATTATCTTTTGCCGGACGGCATACCACGTAGGAATCATATCCCGCCTGATTAAGAATCTGTACTAAACCCACAGAGTGTCCAAAAGAGTCAAAATTAATAGCTGTTTTTGGTTCTACTCCAAACTCATCCCGAAAGAATTTCCTGCCAGTACTGATATTGCGAATTATAGATTCCCCGGACGGCATATTGCAATCAGGCTGTATATACCATCCCCCCATAATATGCCATTTCCCTTCTTTCACTTTCTTTTGAATTCTTTCAAACAAATCCGGTTCATTTTCCTTTACCCACTGGTAAAGCACAGCTTCGTTATGATTAAATGAAAATTCAGGAAACTCATCCGTAAAAGCTTCTGCTGTTCGGAATGTAGATAATGCCTCCGTACACCCCTCCTGCCACCGCCAAAGCCATACCGGATCCAGATGTGCATTACAGATTAAATGTATTTTTTTCATATTCTTCTCCTTTTGCTTAAGCAGTTTTTCAGGAAATTTTTTCAGCCATTTCAAGCACCATTATTCCGCTCAAGTGCTGTGCCAAATCAATTTCTCCAACTTCTTTCTCTCGCCATTCTCCTCCAATAAGTCCATCTTCTCTCATGGCCTTTTCCACTGCATCAGCATTTATACGAATAACCTCTTTTAATTTTTCCGGCTCTGAAAGTTCCGTAACAAGTTCATACAGGTAGCGGAAATAAATTCCACGGAACAATCCGCAATCATCTTTTCCTTCATAATTGAATATACCGTCTTCTCCTGTTAATTCTTCAACTGCTTCCACAGCAATTTTCTCAGCCAATTCAAGCAATTTTTTATCTTCTGTTATCCGGTAATATTCCAAAGCGGCTCCCATCATTACTCCCTGGCAGTAAGTAAATTTCCAGTCTTTGTCAATCTTTCCATCACCTTCGCGATTCATTCCATCCCACACAAAGCATGTTTCTTTGTCCATAAGATTATCTTTATTCCAGTCGAAAATTCTTTTTCCCCACTGCAAATCTTCTTCTTTTCCATTTCTCTCGTAAAGACGAAAAGCAATGATAGCTGCCGGAGCATTGGCCGGAGTATTTTTATAATCTAACTGGTCTTTTCTCCATGCCATTCCCCCTCCGCAAAAATCATTCCAGGCCGTCTTTATGTCTTCCCATATTTTTTCAGCCTGCTCCATATAACTTCTTTCCCCGGTAATATCAAAAGCCCTTATAAGTGCCAAGGTCATCCATTCCATATCATCATACCAGTTATGAAGAAAAGTATTTCCGTTCTTTTTCCACGTTCCCTCATACTCTGCACAAAAACGCTCTTTATATTTTTCTTCTCCATTTCTTGCCAAACCATCTAACAGAACATCCAAAACATGAGCATGCCACCAGTAAATCCAATTTTCTTCCTTTCTTACCGGTGCATGATTTTCCATAATCCCTTCCGCATCGTTCCAAAATTTTTTCCACAAAGCTTCCTGAGCTTTTTCACAGCTTTTCTTCCATTTCCCCATTTTATTCTCTCCTCTTTTTAATAAACCTTTTTCCTTTTTATGCAAAATCCCCGGCATCCGGTAAACCGACCTGCGCATCCTTTTCCACTTCGGGAAGTACGGTACGCAGAGCCTTCCGGATTGCCGGGGCATTTTGCTGCTTCCATTTATTTTATTTTTCTAACATAATCTTTTCAATCAATTTTACTGCTGCGCAGCCTCTGCCAAAATACTATCTCCCTGAGACTGAGCATTTGCCAAAGCCTCTTCAGCTGACACTTCTCCAGCCTGGAATTTCTGCAGCTGAGGAATCAATGCCAGTGTTTCCAGATCTGCATAACCAAATGCTTTGGAACGAATATCCGCATATTCAAATGCCGCATTAAATACCGGGAAGTATTCATCTTCTGCAAAGTACGGGTCTGCAGCTGCTTCCTTGTTTGCAGGCATATTTCCACTGATTTTGCAGAATTCTACGCCATTTTCAGGTTGTGTTGTCCACCATTTGATAAACTCCCATGCCTCATCAGGATGTTTTGCCTGGTTGGGAATTGCCAGTCCAAATCCTCCCATCATAACATGCTTGTCGCCGTTAGGACCTGCAGGCGGTTCAATAACTCCGAAATTGATTCCCGCTTCTTTATACTGTTCCAATACCCAAGGTCCATTAAAAGTCATAGCTACCTTTCCAGCCTTAAAACCGTCTCCGCCAAATCCATCTTCGAATCCCAGCTGATATACTTTATCTTCATTTAACAATTTATCCCAGAAATTAATAACTTCCAGTCCTTCCTCTGAATTAAAAGTTGTTACCGGCGGATTCTGGGTCTCATCTACCATACTTCCGCCTGCCTGTCCAATCCAGGTGCTGAACAAACCTGTATCTTTCAAAGAGAATCCTGCCTGTGTCAGGACATCGCCTTCCCATTTAGTCAATTTTACAGCTGCTTCTTCCAAAGAATTCCAATCTGTAATAGATGCCGGATCTACTCCCGCTTCTTCAAACATATCTTTATTATAGAAAAGAACTCTCGTATCTACCGTAAGCGGAATTCCATATAACTTCCCACCAGATGTCAGTTCATCTACTGCCGGTTCATAGAACTGACCTAAATCCAGATTATCCTTTGCCACATAGTCATCTAAAGGCATCAAGGCTCCTTTAGGTGCATAAAGGCTTGTATTAAAACGGTCCCAAAGTACGATATCTGGAACATCACCGGATGCAATAGCTGTCAGAAGCTTCTGTTCCATAGTATCCTGAGCTGTATAAGTAACATGAATTCTATCCTGAGAGCTATTGAATTTTTCCAGTTGTTCTTCCAACTGTCCTATTTGATCTCCATTCCAGCCTCCCCACATAGTCAGTTCAACTTTTTCTCCATTTGTCTCCTCAGATGCTGCTGAAGAAGTCTCTTGCGATCCGCCGGTAGTTTCCTGAGCAGATTCTCCAGAGGAGCAACCTGCAAGCATAGATACAGTCAGTACAGATGCCAGTGTCAATGATAAAATTTTTCTTTTCATTTTCATTCTCCTTTTTCTTTTGTTTTTTCTTCGTTTTCCTACGAAATCAAGTTTTTCTTTTCCCTTTTCGCTCAAATCTCATTCTTTTCCTGTTTTTTAATCTCTCCCTTCCACATTGCTTATTCCAATTCCACATATTTTTTGCTCTAATCTGAACATTTTCACGTTTACGCTGTTACTCTTTTCCTCCACTGAAAGCAATACCCTGGATATAATATTTCTGTGCAAATATAAACAAAAGCAAAGTAGGTATAGTAGAAAGTACAGTTCCCGCCATCAACGGGCCATATTGCGTATTATATTGATACTGAAAAGCTGCCAGTCCCACTTGTACAGTCATCATATCTTTCGAATTCAAAACAATCATCGGCCACATAAAACTGTTCCAACCGCTCTGGAACGTCATAATTCCAAGTGTTATTGCAGCCGGAAGAATAAGCGGAAGATAAATATTCCAGAAAATCCTAAATTCACTACATCCATCCACTCGCGCCGCTTCCGCCAGGTCATCCGGCAGCGTTTCAAAAAACTGTTTCATAAAAAATACTGCATATGCCCCTACTGCGCCAGGCAGAATAATTGCTGCGTAGTGATTAATTAAACCCTGTCCGCCCTGTCCGAAAATATCATTTCCTCCTACAAGGGGAAAGTTTTTCAAAACCAAAAACTGCGGAATCATTGTGATAACTCCTGGAATCATCATGGATGATAACAACAGCTTAAACACTGTTTTTCTCCCTCTGAATTTCAACTTGGCAAAGGAATAGCCAGCCAGAGCTCCAAGAAATACATTCGTAAGCACTCCCATACCTGCAATATAAAATGAATTCAAAAAGTATCTTCCAAAAGGTATGACTTCAAAAGCTTTTTTGTAATTTACCAATGAAAACTTGTCCGAAAAAAGCGACAATGAATTACTGTAAATTTCCGCCTCCGGTTTAAATGATGTTGCAATCATCCACAAAAACGGATACACCGTAATCAGGGAAATAATGATTGCTCCCACATACCAGAAAAAGCTCCTCACTTTTTTTGTTTTTCTTATTCCCATAACTTTCCTCCGTTTCCTAAAATCCTAGCAGTTTCTCTTTTCTGCTTTTTTGTTATTCTGCACTTTTCTATACTGGATTAAAGAATCTTTGCTTTCTGAAATTTTCTTAGTGTGTTTAAATGTCCGCCTTATTAATCTTAGTGTTAAGAGCAGTCATAAGAAGGATAATAACAAAGAGCACTAACGAAATACTGGAAGCATATCCCATATTTAAATTTTTAAATCCATTATTGTAAATATAATAAACTAAGGTAATAGTAGCATTTCCAGGACCGCCTTTAGTCAACACATACGCCTGATCAAACACCTGGAAAGTCCCAATTATAAGCATGGTCGAAACCAGAAATGTTGTTTTGGTAATGGAAGGCATAGTAATTTTTGTAAACATTTGCCACCTGGTCGCTCCTTCAATCTTTGCGGCCTCATAGTAAACCGGCGAGATTCCTTTTAAACCTGCCAGAAAAATCATCATATTCCCTCCAAATCCAGCCCACAAGCTCATCATAACAATCGAAATCATGGCCAGTTTGGAGTCATAAAGCCACGCCTGAGGAGGAATACCAAATATTTTCAGAATACCGTTCAAAAGTCCTAACTGCGGATTTAAAATCCAAAACCATAAAGTCGCAGTGGCTACTGTCGAAGAAAGAACCGGAAGATAAAACAGTGTTCGAAAAAGTCCTACAAATTTCTCATTTGCATTCAGAAACAGTGCAGCTCCCAAAGAAAGCAAAAGCCCCAACGGAACATAGAGAAGCGTATAAACACATGTATTTTTCATAGCAATCCAGAAAAATTCGTCATGAATCATTTTTCGGAAATTATCCAGACCAACAAAGCTGGGCGGATTGATGACGTCATACTTTGTGAAGCTCATACCAATGGCCATAATCATAGGGATCAAGGTAAAAGCCAAAAACAAAATGACGGGCGGTGCCACAAAAAGCTGCCCCATTCGATTTTGTTTACCGATAACCAGTTCCACTTCTTTCTGCTTTTGTTTCTTTTTTTTCGGCATTGCTCATCCACTCCTTTATATCATTTATATCATTTGCTTTGTTTACGCACAAAATTGCCTCAATTATTGTAATATTTTCCAATCTATTCGCTATTTTTATTTTCTTTTCTTGTTATTATGTACACATAATACTATCAAAATGATGATTCGTCAATCATTTTCATAATAATTATATAAAATATATCATTTATATCATTTTGTTCCTCGAGAGAACCGTAAACAGCGATTTCCCACAACATTTTTCCTCGCACATCATACTCAATGTTTTTTTATTATTCAGTTGAAAATAAATTTTGTGTCAAATAATAAAGGACCGCATTCACCTGCGGTCCATGATCTTAGCAAAAAGAATCCCTACCAGAGTGCTTATGGATGTGGCAATAATTGCCGGCACGATCACTGCAGTCGGATTCACACTTCCGTACTGACTTCTGTAGGCGATGATATTTACCGGAATCAGCTGGAGGGAGGATATATTCAAAATAAGGAAGGTACACATTTCATTGGTGGCAATATGCGGTGCACGCTTCTTATTCTTTCTTTTCCTTTTTGAGGAGCGTAAAATCCCGTTTTTTCCTTTTCCATCCTCCGTTTCCTCCTGAAAGCCAAGTTGTCTGCATTCCTCCACGTTCAGCTTTTCCAATTCTTCCATGGCTTTCAGGCCGGCGGGGGTACACGCCCAGCCAAGCCCCAGCACATTGGCAATAATATTCGTGGAAATGTATTCTCTGGCCGGATGTCCTTTGGGTATCCTGGGAAACAGAAAACTGATAAAAGGCTGGATTCCTTTCGTCATTCTGGCAATCAGCCCGGAATTTCTGGCGATTTCCATCAGACCTACCCATAATCCCATCACTCCTACCATAGTAATACACAGCTCCACCGCTTCCCTGGCAGAATTAAGAGCCGCATCCGCCACTGCGGCTATATTTCCGCTCAGAGCGCCATAGAGGACGCCAATCAAAATCATCGCTGCCCATATAAAGTTAAGCATAAAAAAACCTCCTGTCATACCTTTTAGAAAAAAGTATGACAGAAGGCCTTTCTTTATTTCAGAATCATCTCATTATTTTAGAATCATTTCCATTCCGTCCGCAAAATCTGCTTCCCATTGTTTTCCTGCAAATTTTACAAGGACTTTTTTATAAATTTTCTCATATCCCTTATGTGCCAGCGAAATTTTCAAAACGTTTTCTTTTTGTTCTATATGATACTGGTTATACTCGCCCTGGCGATAAGCAAAGTCTGTGCCATTGTCCTGGTAATGCTCATAGCTTCCCTGTCCGGCATAGACATCCAGAATCAGCGTATCTATTTCTTTTTCGCCCACAAATTCCTGTTCCGGGAAATTGGGAATGATACTTCCGGCCTTTACATACATCAGGCAAGTATCAAGAGGAGCTTTCGCTAAAATGTAACTCTCTCCCTCTATTTTTTCTCCTGTCCAGTAATCATACCACTCTCCAGCCGGCAGATATACCGTGCGGCAAGTCACTCCCTGCTCCGTTACCGGAGCCACAAGAAGATTTTCTCCAACCAGGAATTCGTTGTTATTATTTTTCACATTCTCGTCCTTTTCATAGTGAAGCACAAGAGGACGCATGATCGGAAGGCCTGATGTTTCTCCCTCAAAAAACAGATCGTAGTAATACGGAATCAACCGGTAACGCAGTTTTACATACTTGCGATAAATATCCATGGTCTCCTTATCGAAGGTCCAGGGTTCCTGACGTCTCGTTCCGATTGCAGAATGATTTCTGAAAAGCGGAGAGAAGCAACCTGTCTGTACCCAGCGGATCAGCAGCTCTTTGGTCGTATCGGAGCCAAAACCGCCTACATCCGTTCCCACAAAGGACATGCCGCTCATACCCAGATTGCAAAGCTGGGGGATAGCCATCTGAAGATGCGCCCAGATACTGTGATTGTCGCCGGTCCATGCCGTGCTGTATTTCTGAGTTCCTGCAAAGCAGGCTCTTGTAATGACAAACGGACGCTTTCCATCATGCTTCTTCAGGCCTTCATAAGTCGCCTTTGCCATATTATGACCATATAAATTATGCATTCTTGCGTGATTGCTGATTTCATCCTCATCGGTAAACACTACGTCTGCCGGAAGTTCTCCGCGGAAAGATGCCGGCTCATTCATGTCGTTCCATACGCCGGAAACGCCCTGTTCCAACAGGAATTTCTGGTTATCTCCCCACCATTTTCTCACTTCCTCTTTGCCAAAATCCGGATAAACCGCATCGCCGGGCCATACCGCATTGACATAAATTTCTCCCTCCGGTGTTGTTGCGAAATATCCCTCTTTCACACCTGTGTCATAAATGTCATAGCCTTCTTCCACTTTTACGCCGGGGTCAATGATTGTGACAATCTTAAAGCCATCTTCTTTTAAATCACGAATGGTCTTTTTCTGATCCTGATAGCGCTCTTTATTCCAGGTAAACACCTTATAGCGTTCCATATAGTCGATATCCAAGTGAATAACATCGCAGGGAATCTGATTACGGCGCATATTTTCGGCCACTTCCATAATGTCTTCCTCTGTCACATACCCCCAGCGGGACTGCTGATAGCCCAGTGTCCACATCTGCGGAAGCGGAACCGTACCAGTCAGATAGGTGTAGCCTCCCAGTACCTGGGGCATATCTTCCCCTGCAATAAAATAATAATCCAGATTTCCTTCCTCGCAGCCAAACCAGAAGTAATCATCCGATTCCTTTCCCATATCGAAAACAGAACGATAGGAATTGTCAAAAAACAGACCATACACCACATTTTTTCTCAGTGTCACAAAGAACGGAATGCTCTTATAAAGGCTCTTAAAACTGTCCACCTGAGGAGCCGGTTCGTCTGTGTTCCACATCTCATATTCATAGCCGCGCTTGTTTAAAAAGCCTGTTTTATCGCCCAGACCATAGAAGCACTCATCGCCTTCCATCTGCTTTACTACCTGGATCTTCTTTTCTTTAGCGCCCTCATCCAGGCTGTGTCCTTCTGAAGCAGCCAGCACACGCATCTCTTCCGTAATTTTTCCGCGAATGCAGCGCTCCCCGCGGTAATCCCGGCAAAGCACCTGATTTTTTTCATCGTAAAAGTCCACATAAAAATTATCAAAAACCTTTGCGGTGAGAGAAGCGGTTTTTACGACTACGCTTTCTCCCTCTGTAGACACAGATATCTCCGTAGGCACTGCCTTGTCCCCTTCAATTGCTCTGGAACGATGATAATCGCAGTCAAAACCGGAAAACACATTGATAATTTTGTCCGTAAGAACTTCCAGACGGCCGCAGCCGTTTTCAAACTGAAACAGAATTTTCTTTCCCTCTGTCTTATGGGAAATGATTTTTCCAAATGCTTTCATTTTGGCCTCTTTTCTGCCGCCAAAGCGGCTCTCCTGTTTTTCTTTCTCTGTATTTTTCATCTTATAACAAAAATCTAAAAGATTCTAACAGAAAAACTGCTTTTCCTGACACTATCCTATACTTTTTTATCTGCCATACCTTTTGGTCATGTCCAGGATTTCCTTCGCCAGAGAAGCGGTTAATTCGCCCTTTTTCAGACGCCATTTCCAGTTGATTCCAAGCGTGGAGGGAAAATTGATTCTGGCTTCGTTTCCAAGCTTTAAATAATCCTGAATAGGAATCACGCAAAGATCTGCCACACTGGACTGGGCAGCGCGCACAAGCTCAGTCACCAGTTCCTCGTCCGTCTCCTTCTGACGGCCGAAATAATCCCTGACTGCTTTTTTCTCTTTTTTCGTGATGCTTCCCAGCCATCCCTTTGCTGTTTCATTATCGTGGGTTCCTGTATAAACCACACAGTTTCTTACATAATTATGAGGAAGATAATCGCTGGCATCGCTGGAATCTCTGGAGTCAAAAGCAAATTCCAGCACTTTCATACCGGGATATCCGGAAAGTCTCACCATCTCCTTTACGCTCTCCGTCATATATCCTAAGTCCTCTGCAATAATCTCCTTTTCGCCAAGACGGGCTTTTATTGTGTAGAACAGGTCAATGCCCGGTCCTTTCTCCCAGTGTCCGTTTTTGGCTGTTGTATCCCCCGCAGGAATCGAAAAATATTCGTCAAATCCCCGGAAATGGTCAATCCGGATACAGTCATACAACTCGTAGCAATAAGCAATCCGGCTTACCCACCAGTCATAGCCGGTCTGCTTGTGATAATCCCAGCGGTACAACGGATTTCCCCAAAGCTGGCCGTCCGCGGAAAAACCGTCCGGCGGACAGCCTGCCACTGCTGACGGCTTTCTGTTTTCATCCAACAAAAACAGCTCCGGATGCGCCCACACATCAGCGCTGTCGTAAGCCACATAAATAGGAATATCTCCGATAATACGAATACCTTTATCGTTTGCATATTTTTTCAGCCTGCTCCACTGTTTCATGAATATGTACTGAAGGTATTCATAAAACTCAATTTCATAATAATATTCTCTCTGATAATAGTCCATGGCATTGTCGTAGCGGTATTTGATATCATCCGCCCACTCTTCCCAGCACACGTCTCCAAAGACTTTTTTGACTGCCATGAAAATAGCATAATCCTTCAGCCAGTATCCGTTTTTTTCCTGAAATTTACGGAATTCCCCATCCTCTCCTATGTTGCTTCTTTCATAAGCTTTCCGAAGCAATGCCATACGGTTTTTGTACAGCTTTCCGTAATCAATCTCCTGCGGGTCATCGCCGCAGTCACAGTGATTTACCTCTGCCCTTGTGAGTACTTTTTCTTTTATCAGTTCTTCCAGATCAATAAAATAGGGATTTCCTGCATAAGTAGAAAAAGACTGGTAGGGAGAGTCCCCGTAACTGGTGGGTCCCAACGGAAGGATCTGCCAGTATTTCTGTCCTGCTTTTTCCAAAAAATCCACTATTCTGTAAGCTTCCTTTGAAAAGCATCCGATTCCATGTGGAGAGGGGATGCAAAACACCGGAAGTAAAATACCGCTTGCTCTCATTATTTCCTCCGTTCCGCCGCTTTTTGCAGCTTTTTCTAATCCCATTATACCTATCCATCCAAAGATGGGCAATGACCGAAAACAAAATGTAATAACACTTTTCTATGTACAAAAGTCCCGGAGTGCGCATCCGCAGCGGAGCATCTTTTTTTATGCGATAGGAAAAGGAATTTCCTATCGCATAAAAAAAGAACGTCTTTTGACTTTAAGACGTTCTTCTCATTTCTGTTTCCTCAGGCCTTCCGGCCCGGGAATATTAAATTACTTTGGATAAAAACTCTTTCAGACGAGGATTTTTCGGGTGATCGAAAAATTCCGCAGGAGTATTTTCTTCTTTTATCTGTCCTTCATCTACAAAGACTACTCTGGTGGCTACCTCTCTGGCAAATCCCATCTCGTGAGTTACAATCACCATTGTCATGCCTGCTTTTGCCAGGTCCGCCATAACGTTAAGAACTTCTCCTACCATTTCCGGATCCAGCGCACTGGTAGGTTCATCAAAAAGCATTACATCAGGATGCATACACATAGCGCGCACAATGGCAATACGCTGCTTCTGCCCGCCGGAAAGCTGTGACGGATAGGCATTGGCCTTTTCCTCAAGTCCTACTCTCTTTAAAAGCTGTATTGCTTCTTTTTCCGCTTCCGCCTTGTCCTTTTTCAAAACTTTGATGGGAGCCAGCGTCATATTCTGGAGGATTGTCATATTGGGAAACAGGTTAAAGTGCTGAAATACCATTCCGATTTTCTGACGGTACAGATTGATATTACACTTTGGATCTGTGATATCCAGTCCTTCAAAGAAAATCTGACCCTGTGTAGGGACTTCCAACAAATTCAAAGAACGTAAGAATGTGGATTTTCCGGAACCGGAAGGTCCGATAATGGCAACCACTTCTCCTTTTTTTATTTCTGTGCTGATTCCTTTTAAAACTTGAAGGTCTCCAAATGATTTGCACAGATCTTTGATTTCAAATAAAGTCTGTTCCTTAGCGCTCACTGACACGCAGCCTCCTTTCCAAACGTCCTACCAGATTAGACAATACGCTGACACACACCAGATAGATTGCCGCTGCTCCGAACAGGGGCATAAACGCATCGTAAGTCTGGCTTCTGACTGTGTTGGCGCCGTGGGTGATATCCGTCAGCGCTATGTAACCACAGATGGATGTTTCCTTTAACAAAGTGATAAACTCGTTGCCTAAAGCCGGAAGCACATTTTTAAATGCCTGAGGGATGATAATGTGCCACATAGTCTGCACATAATTCAGTCCCAGGCTTCTGCCGGCTTCAAACTGTCCCTGATCTACAGACATGATTCCGGAACGGAAAATTTCCGCAACATAAGCTCCGGAGTTGATACCGAAAGTCAGGATTGCAACAATTCTTTTATCGATAGCCACAGATCCAAAAATAGCGTAGTACATGATCAACAGCTGGATCATGGCCGGTGTGCCTCGAATGATGGTTAAATAGAGCTTGCAGATTACATTCAGTCCCTTCAGCCACCAGGACGGATGATCTGCTTTTTCTGCCGAAGAACGGATGATCGCAATGACAAGTCCCAGCACCAGTCCCAAAATTACAGCAAAAAAACTGACTGTAAAGGTAGTGCTGATACCGTCGGTGAAGTATTTCCAACGGTCATCCGTAATAAAATTGGCAATAAACCTTGTTTTAAAATCTTCCACTTTTTCCTCCGTTCTGCCGCCCTGCGGCGGACTTTTTTTCCCGCTCTTTCCCTCCTGAAAATTCACTGAAAAGCAGTCTCGTCTTTTCCATACGCGCCAAAAGGGAGTGCGCTCCTTCTATCTGTGATTCTATCACGAATCCCAGCTGTTTGGAACACACTCTCCTCCTGGTTTTTTATCGGATTTTATTTTTTTTACTCAGCGCGAACTACGATCACCTGGCTGGATGTGGTGTAAGGATCTGAGAAATCCACACTCATCTTACGGTCTTCGGTCACAGTGATTCCTGCAACGCCCATATCAGCCTTTCCTGAAACAACTGCATTGATGATAGCATCAAATTCCATATCTTCAATCTGCAGTTCATATCCCAGCTTATCGCATACAGCCTGCGCCATATCTACATCAATACCTACGATTTTCTGATCTTCATAGTATTCATACGGCTCAAACTGTGCATTGGTAGCCATAACCAGTGTTCCTTTGGAACGATCCACACCTTCCGGAGAAGTATAAGGATGTTCACCGATTTCATCGCCGATGTAATTTAATACGATTTCGTCCAGAGTTCCTTCCTCTTTCAGCTCAGCCAGCGCACCGTTGATTTCTTCTTTCAGCGCGGTGTCTTCTTTCTTTAAGCAAATTGCATACTCTTCGGAAGACAAGGTTTCATCTAAAATCTTAAGGTCCGGGTTTTTCTCAACAAATGCCTCTGCCGGCTGCTGATCTATGATTACGCAGTCGATCTTGCCCTGTTTCAAAGCCTGGATGGCATCTGCTCCTTTATTGTAGCGCTCTACGGTAGAACCGTTATTTTTTTCATATTCGGTAGCGATTGTCACATCGCCTGTTGTTCCAAGCTGAACGCCGATTGTCTTTCCCGGCAGATCTGCGGAACTGTTTACCGTATTAGCAGGTACTCCTCCGCATGCTGCAAGAGATACTGTCATCATGGCTGCCAGTGCAGCCGCTGCAAATTTCTTTCTCATAACTGTTTCCTCCCTATGGTCTGCTTTTCACTCTATAACTGCATATTTATGCATCAACTCCCTGATATATTACCATACTATCCCGAAAAATCAAGGGGAAAATTGCATAAATTTTAATTTTATACTTATAAAAAGTGTGCCTATCAATAACATCTCCTGTTATGAAGCAAAAAAGCTGTAAAAGCAGGCAGCTTTCTGCCTCAGCTTTTACAGCTTTCGTCACTTCTTTTTTATTCCAGTCCCAGAGGGATGATATCGCAGTATTCTTCAATACTTCCGTTTCTCTTAAAGCATTCCAGAATCTGTTTTCCAACCGGAT
Source organism: uncultured Lachnospiraceae bacterium (assembly GCA_944381635.1). Lineage (GTDB taxonomy): Bacteria > Bacillota > Clostridia > Lachnospirales > Lachnospiraceae > CALWLY01. The sequence continues at coordinate 36,394 of CALWLY010000018.1, read as the reverse complement.
GCAGTTCTTCCACATCGTAGGCTGCCAATTCTTTTGCAAAGAAATCATAGAGAATCTGTGCGCCCTTATCATAGCCTTCCGTTCCCAGTGTTTCCTGTGTTTCCGGATGCAGGAATTTTCTTCTGATATACTGTCCGTCCACCTTCATTTCTTTTAAGGTGTAACCCATCAAAGCACAGCGTGCAGGGGTCAGACGATCCATTTTCATGTTAACGCCGCCGCGTCTTGCCAGATATTCTCTGGAAATCCATTCTGCAGCGAAACCGATTTTGTATACACCGATGTGCTGGTTGGGGATCAGTACATATTTGGTGTTAGGGCAGGCTAAGATCTGCTCTAACAGAAGGTTTGCCTGTTTTACTTTAAGGCCTGTAGCAAAAGGCCAGTAAGAACCTACACCTTCACTTGCCAGCGGGGAATTTCCGCTGATGCTGGGATTTTTAAATCCGCGGGGTGCCACCAGACGCCACAGCCATGCCAGCGCCGGAGGAATAATATGCATCAGACCCATAATACCATAGTCGGGATTTTTAGCTGTTGTGGGAGGCATGCGAACGCCGAAGCTTCGTACGTCTACCTCAACGGGCTTGGTCACAATGTTATCTACCATCTTACGGGGAACGATAACACGGGGATTTGGACAGGGTTTTCCGTTGGAATCCGGTGTGTGCTCCCAAATCAGACAGGTTGCACGGGGATGTCCTTCGATATTGAAGAAAATCAGCGGCTCTTCTGTATGGATTGTGATTCTTTCATACATGGGCTCACATCCATACTCCGTAATACCATCCACACGCAGAAACCATCCGTCTTCACCGTCATACAGGCCAAGTTTGCCGCTGCCTGACTGGAATTTCGGATGACAGATTGCCATGTCGTCCGTAACCGGGTTGATGGTACAGGTATCGCTCATATTGATGTAGTTCTTTTCACCGGTCTGTATGTTAGTTCCCAACAGTACACGTCCGTCTGCCACACGGGGAACATCCTGCAGAAGCTCGCTCTTTCCGCCGCCGGAAGCGCCTTCGTGCATCATGACCATCTCGTTTTCATAAGGTGTTACAATTCTTGCTGCAGAAGCGTGAGCTGTCACCCATCCTTCCTGCTCGCCGATGTCAAGCAGTACACTGTAAATACCTTTTTTTGCAGACGGGCCCGGATACAGGTTGTATGCAAAAATTTCATGTCTGTCCTCCAGACGATTATGTACGCAGACCTGTTTTCCTTTAAAGTGAGTATGACGGAAAGGCGGTGCTACATAAACGATTGCTCTCGGTTTAAAATCGGAAACTGTCTTTGCATTTACAAAGGCCTGAAGCTGTGCCAGAGCAAAGGCAAAAAATGCAGTATTTCTCGGGCATACCAAAACCGCTTCGTATCCGTATTCCGTTCCGCCTGCCATAAACGGAACCATGATCAGTTCCTGTTTTGCAAGCCAGGCATAAGTATCTTTTTTCAATACATCAAAGTCATAACCATATACATCCTTAAAACGCGGCTTGTCCGTAGGCTGTCCGTCCGCAATTCTCATACAGTCGGGATCTCTGCGGCGCATATAGTCTTCTACAAAGTTCACTACTGCACCGTTTTTGCAGCGTACCACATCCGCTTCTTTTACCGGAGTGCCGTTCACATCATAAAGGACATCTATCTTATTTGTAGTTTCATTTCCGAAAATCAACTCATATAACATTTCTTTGGATTCCGGAATAACAACACTTGGACTGTTGCTCAAAACCAGTTCAAGCTCTTTTGGAAGTGTGAATTTTTCCAATAAAACATTCATACGGGCGTCTCCCTTTCTCAAGTTAATTGATTAGCGCATAAACAACTATACAGCACACATTACAGATAATCTTTCTGTTTGTCAAGAAGCTCTTTAACCGCTATTCTAAAGTATATCGTTTTTTTTCATGTCTGCCAAATGGTAAATATCACAAATCTTATCGAAAAACTATCCTCAAATTCAGAAATATTTTGAATATTTCCCTCTGTTTTCTTCAAATTCCCCTTTTTTTCCGTTTATTTGATTGTTTGCCAGGATATCAGGAGAAAAAGGAAAGAAATTTCATACCTGCAGGAATATTCAGCGCATCCACAGCGAGTGTCGATTTTTATGCGATTGAAAAAGGAATTTTTTATTGCATAAAAATAGGGAATGCCGCAAAATCTTCCGGATTATTTTGCAGCATTCCCCATGCCGTCGCACATGCTTCCATGTTCAGACGCATCCCCATGCGCTTCTGTACAGCTGTGTTCTTTTTCTGCTATTTTTTGATAAGGATTTTAAATACAGATCCTGTCCCTTCCTGACTGGTTACATCCACATTCATATTCAGGCATGCAGCCGCATGTTTGACAATGGAAAGTCCCAGTCCGGTACCTCCGATTTCTCTGGAATGGCTCTTATCCACCCGGTAGAAACGCTCAAAGATTTTTTCCAAATCTCCGGCAGGAATTCCGATGCCGGTATCTTCTACCTTCACTTCAATCTTTTCTGCTGTCTCATCAATGGAAACCGAAAGTTTTCCGCCTTCGCGGTTGTATTTGATCCCATTGTCACAAAGGTTATAGATCATTTCCTCGAAGATGGTTTTCTTGGTCATGATATGGCAGTGTTCTCCTGTCAGAGAAAGCTCCACATTTTTCCTCTGCGCTGAGCTCTGCAGGTGTGCAAACACATTTTCCACACATTCATAAATATCAGTATCCTCATCCTCGTAAGGAAGGCACCCTTCATCCAGCCTGGAAATTTTAAGAATGTCTTCCACAAGGGTGATCATTCTTCCCGCTTCTTCGAAAATCTTTTCTGAAAACTTGGGAACATCTGCCGAAGCCACAATTCCCTCTTTCATAATTTCCGCATAGCCCTGTATGGATGTGAGCGGTGTTTTCAGTTCATGTGAAACATTGGCTGTAAATTCTCTTCTGAGACGTTCTCTTTCCATTTTTTCCGTCACGTCCAGTAAAAGAAGAACGCCTCCCGTTACTTTGCCGTCCTGGAAAACCGGATTGACAATCACACTGCAGACTCTGTCCTGAATCTGCATCATAATGCTCTCATGTTTTCCGCTGAGCACAGCCTCCACACTTTTTCGGAAAGGTTCGCTGCGGTTTAAAGCCAGCACACTGTCTTTTTCTTCCGCCTCTTTCACGCCCAAAAGCTTCAGAGCGCTCCGGTTGCAGGAAAGCAGCTCCGTCTGCCTTCCAATCACCAGAAGACCTTCCTGCATATTGTCTGTGATCACCTGAAACTCTTCCTGTCTGTGTACAGCTTCTGCCAGCTGCTGTCCGATCTGTCTTTGCTGTTTATGGATTTTTGTAAGAAGAGGGGTAATCTCTTCGTAAGAATTATCATTGTCTTCCGGATGTTCCAGATCCAGCTTATTGATAGGCTCCACGATCCTTGCCGCTACCTTATCTGCAAAAACTGCTGCAAGAATGATCATGATCACCAGAACAATGACTACCGGCTGTACCATACCGCCGATCAGCGCCAGGATATTGTACTGGGTACTGGAAACTCTCAAAATTTCTCCGCTCTCAAGCCTGATTGCAAAGTAAATCGTCCTTTCCGCCATCGTTTCGGATTGTCTGACAGCCTTTCCCCTGCCAAGACTCTTAGCTTCCACAAACTCTTCCCTGTCCGCATGATTTTCCATGGAACTCTCATCTGCCCGGTTATCGTAGAGCACCGCACCTTCTGCATCGATCAGCGTAATTCTTTCGCTGTTGTCTGCCACCTCTTTTAATCCTTCGACTCCCTGGTTTTTCACAACCACTTCCAGATAAGAGGCTTCTCTTTCCAGCTCTTCCTCCAGCTGATCTCCAAAATAATGATATTGTACCACCATAGTCAGGGCAATTCCCACTGCCAGTACCACGGAAGATACAAAAAGAATATAACGGAATATCTTTCTGGTCATTTTATTTTCTCCTTTTTACAGATTTCTGACGGCGGTATCTTCTTTTCCGATCTTATAACCGATTCCTCTGACGGTCTCAATATATTTTCCCGCATCTTTCAGCTTCTGTCTCAACGTACGCACATGAACATCTACCGTCCGGCTTTCCCCGTCAAACTCATAGCCCCAGATTCTGTCTAAAAGCTGTGCCCTTGTAAGGACCTGACCTTTGGATTCCATCAGAAGGCAGAGCAGCTCGAACTCTTTGAGAGTAAGAACGACATCTTCTCCGGAAACCTGGACCAGATGCTTCGATGGTACTACAAGGATTTCCCCCAGTCTGTATTCCTGAACCTGGTTCATCTCGGTACTTCTTCTTAAAAGCGCCTTGATTCTTGAAAGCAGCTCCATCATGCGGAACGGTTTTGCAATATAATCGTCCGCACCGCTGTCGAGCCCTAAGACAGTATCGTATTCGCTTCCCTTTGCAGTCAGCATAATAACGGGAATCGTTCGGCTCATGGCACCGGAACGTATTTTTTTGAGGATAGAAAGTCCGTCTTCTTCCGGAAGCATAATGTCCAGAAGAATCAAGTCCGGTTTGCTTTTATTCATAGCTTCCCAAAACAGAGAAGGTCTGGAAAATCCTTCCGCTTCCATCCCCTGTGTATGCAGTGTATATAAAACCAGTTCTCTGATGTTGGTATCATCTTCTACCAAATAAATCAATATCTCTCACTCCTTACGCCTGCAGATTCGTCCCTTACAGGAAACGATGTTCATTGCTGATATGTACGCCTGTAATGGAATAAATGACCCACTCGGCAATGTTTACCGCATGATCTGCAATACGCTCCAGATATTTTGCTACCATCAGCAGATCCAGAGAGAGTCCAGCATCCACTTCCCCTGCCTGAATCTGATTCATCAGTTCTTTTTTCACATCTTCAAAAAGCTGGTCCACAGCATCGTCATCGTTGATGACTTTCTGTGCCAGATCCTGATCATTTTTTACGAAAGCATTGACGCTCTCGGTTACCATATGTACGGCTGCTTCTGCCATCTTCAGCAAAGTTTTCTTATTTTTGGATTCGTAGGGAACGATATATCTGGAAAGTTCGGCGATATCTGCTGCCTGGTCTCCAATTCTTTCCATGTCTGATATCATCTTCATCGCCGCAGATACCGTTCTTAAATCTCCCGCTACCGGCTGCTGCTGAAGCAGAAGACGCATGCACAGATCTTCGATCTCCCTTTCCTTCTGGTCAATCTCGGAGTCTGTCAGAAAAACCTTTTCTCTGAGAGTACGGTCTTTTTCGTTCAGCGCCTGTGTGGAGAGAGTAATGGCCTCTTCGCACAGACTTCCCATTTTAATCAGTTCTACATGCAGCGTGCCAAGCTGCCTGTCAAAATAATTTCTCATTCTTTTTTATGCCCTCGCTTTCCCGCTTACTAATCATAATTTACGTATGTGGGTATGGCTTCCGGTTTAAAGCATCCCCACCGGGACAGAGTATCTGCTCCGTGCCGCCCTCTTACCTGATATCCTTACAGATATCTTCAGTATAAACAATACGTTCCTCTTTTTCCATTGCTTTTTCTTATTCTCTTTTCAGCCAAAACGTCCTGTTATGTAATCTTCGGTACGTTTGTCGGTAGGTTTACTGAAAATATCTTTGGTATTTCCAAATTCTACCATTTCCCCGTGAAGGAAGAATGCAATATCGTCTGAAATTCTGGCTGCCTGCTGCATGTTGTGAGTAACGATAACAACCGTATATTTCTTTTTCAGTTCGGACATCAAATCCTCAATTTTCATTGTGGAAATAGGGTCCAGCGCGGAGGTGGGCTCATCCATAAGAAGAATTTCCGGTTCCACAGCCAACGCTCTGGCAATACACAGACGCTGCTGCTGACCTCCGGAAAGACCCAGCGCAGATTTTTTGAGTCTGTCTTTTACCTCATCAAAAATTGCTGCATTTCTGAGACTGGTTTCCACGATTTCGTCCAGCTTTACTTTATTTTTAATGCCATGGATTCTGGGACCATAGGCAATATTGTCATAAATGCTCATGGGAAACGGATTGGGCTGCTGGAAAACCATGCCGGCTTTTTTACGAAGCAGCGTTACATCCACTTCCGGTGCATAGATATCTTCCCCGTCAATTTTTACTTCCCCTGTTATTTTTACTCCGTCCACCAGGTCGTTCATGCGGTTTAAGGTCTTTAAAAAAGTAGATTTTCCGCATCCGGACGGTCCGATAAAGGCGGTAATCGCCCCGTCTTTCATTTCCATGCTGACATTTTTGAGAGCATGGTTTGTTCCATAATATAAATTCAAATCTTTTGTACTTATTCTGATATCGCTCATGAAAGCCTCCATACGAATTAAATTCTGTTTACATCAAACTTTCTGGAAAGAAATCTGGTCAAAATATTGATGACAAGCACAATGACCAAAAGTACCAGAGCTATTCCGAATGCCACATCATACTGTGCCTTGGACATACTTAAATAAAGCTGAATGGTCATGGTTCCTCCGGATTCCATGATTTTCTCCAAATATCCCAGGCCGTCCTTGGGCAGAAGATAACCGCTTCCCGCTGTGAAGAGAAGGGCTGCAGATTCACCTACAATTCTTCCTATTGCCAGAATAATGCCGGTGATGATTCCGGGCATAGCGGAAGGAAGCAGAATTGTTCTTATCATATACCATTTGGTAGCTCCTATTCCCAGCGCACCGCTTCTGTAGGAATCCGGCACAGTCTTTAACGCCTCCTGGGTATTTCTTGTAATCAGAGGCAGGATCATAAGAGTCAGTGTCAAAGAACCTGTCAGTATGGAATAATCCAGATGGAGTGTTCTTCCGAAAAACACCATACCAAACAAACCAAACAGAATGGAAGGAATACCGGAAAGAGTCTCTGTCGTAAACTCAATAAGACGCACCAGTTTTCCCGGCTTTGCATATTCATTCAGATAAATGGCACTTCCCACGCCGATCGGAGTGGCGATCAGAAGAGTGATAACTATAATATAGAGAGTATTTACAATATTTCCGGCAATACCGAAAGTTCCTTTTATGGTACTGGGCACTGTTGTCAAAAACTGCCAGTTTACCTGGCCTACGCCCCGCACAAATACATAACACATGATTCCCACCAAAAGCAGGGTAGTTACAGCGGCAGATACGATAATCAGTCCGTGAAGTATGTAATCCGACACCCTTATCTTTTTCTGGCAAATACTATTTTTCACGTGCGGATCCTCCCTTCAATATTCTGGTCAGTACCAGATTGATCACCATAATGAACACAAACAGTACCAGTCCGATAGTAAACAGAACCTGTCTGTGCAAATCCGCAGCATATCCCATTTCGCTTACAATAGCTGTGGTAAGGAAACGCACGGAGTTAAACGGAAGAGGTGCATTTACGCTGCTTCCGGATACCAGGCTGATTGCCATAGCTTCACCGATAGCTCTTCCCACTCCCAGAACTACCGCTGTCACGATACCTGACTTTGCTGCAGGAAGCACTACCTTAAAAATAGTCTGAATCTTGCTTGCTCCCATGGCAAGAGAAGCTGCTCTTAAGTTTTGAGGAACTGCTCTGAGTGCAGATTCACTGATATTGATCACAGTGGGAAGAATCATAATTGCCAGTACCAGAACCGCTGAAATCAGATTGGCTCCCCCGGTGTACTGATGAGTTTCGGAATTTTTGAAAATAAACTGTTCCAGTTCATACATAAGCGGACAGAGAATCAGAATTCCCAGAAGTCCGTAAATAACCGACGGAATTCCCGCCAGAAGTTCTACCGCAGGTCTGATAACTGCTGAAACTTTTTTGGGCGCTGTCTCCGCCAGAAAAATGGCTGTCAGCACACCGATGGGCACTCCCAGTATGATCGCAAGACTGGTTCCCACGATGGATGTCAAAATAATGTATAAAATTCCATAGGAAGGGTCAGCCGCCGTAGGTTTCCAGACTGTGCCAAACAACAGTTCCAAAACCCCTACCTGTCCAAGGGCAGGCAGACCATTTACAAACATATATATGGTAATGGAGAAAACTGCCAGCACCGCAAAAAAAGCACAGATGGTAAATATTACTTCCGCACTTCTTTCCACCGCTGATCTGGCTTTTTTCCCTCCCAAAATTGTATTCTTCTGCATTTGTTTCACAACCTCCTGGCAAATCACCTTAGATTTGATTTCCATGTACCGCCATAAGGAAAGCCCCTATCAGGAACTTTCCTTATAACGTTTGTCATCATTTCCTCTTTTTTGTCCGCATGGGCGGCTCTTTCATCCCCAAACCCTGTTAAATAACTTTACTGAAATCAGTCTACAGTGATCAGACCAACTGTTTTAACCAGTTCTTTTCCTTCGTCAGACTGCAGCCAGTTGAAGAACTCCTGTACTTCCGGTCTCTGTTCAGAAATTTCACCGTTGGTTGCCATTACGAAAGGTCTGGACAGGAAGTAGTTGCCTGCTTTGATGTTTTCTTCTGTAGGTTCTACACCATCCAGTGTTTTTACGCTTACAGTATCATCGATAACGTCCAGAGAAACATATCCGATTGCACCAGGTGTGGAAGCAACTTTTGCCATAACTGCACCTGTGGAATCCAGTTCGTTTGCGTAAGCGCATGCATCTTCTACTTCAAGAATTTCTTCAAATGCGCTTCTTGTACCGGAACCAGCTTCTCTTCCTACTACTACGATCGGCTGATCAGCGCCGCCCAGTTCACTCCAGTTGTTGGTTTCACCTGTGTAGATGGAAACCAGCTGATCTTTTGTCAGATCTGCTACTGTGTTTGCCGGATCTGTTACTACTGCGATACCGTCGATTGCTACAATGTTTTCTACGATGCCAGCTTCTTTTTCAGAATCTTTTAAAGCTCTGGATGCATTTCCGATATCAACACTTCCTGCCTGAACAGCTTCGATACCTGCGGAAGAACCGGTGAATTCTGCTGTCACTGTAACATCCGGATATTTTGCCATAAAGCTTTCTGCTGCTGCGTTTGCCAGTTTTTCCATAGAAGTGGAACCTGACATAGTAACACTTCCGGACAGATCTGTAACTTCTGCTTCAGCTGCCTCGCTGCTTTCTGCCGCTGTAGTCTCAGCTGCTGTAGTTTCAGCTGCCGCTGTGCTTTCTGCTGTTGTTGCCTCAGCTGCCTGGCTGGATGCTGTTGTAGTCTCAGCTGCAGAGTTTCCGCATGCTGCCAGACCAAAGGTTAAAATTCCTGCAAGTAACAAACAAGATAACTTTTTCATGAAATACTCTCCTTCTTTTCTTTGCATCTTTTCTATGCATTTGTATTTTTCTTTCGTTCTTACAGGGGTTATTATAAAAACCGTAAGTTAAATCCATTACCGCATTTTTGTTAAATCTATGTTAAACCATTTGTTTTCTAGCCGTTTTTCCCTGTATGCCGGCGAACATTCCTCGCCTGAAAGCACAAAAAAAGGGCCCTGAAAGCCCGAAACGTTAAGTCTGTCACACTATATTTTACAAACAGCCGCTGTTTTGCAGCAAATATAGTATGCCGGACACCGCTTCCTTTGCTTTCAGGGCGCCTGCTGTTTCATTACTGATTATTTTACCACTCTAAAAGAGCGGTTCCCCATGTAAGTCCTGCTCCAAAGCCGGAGAGAATAATCTTGTCTCCTCTTTCAAGCATTCCCTTCCGATTCATCTCATCTAAAAGAATCGGCACAGTTCCCGCCGATATGTTGGCATAGTGGTCGATTGCCACCGGAAATCTTTCCATAGGCACATGAAGTCTTTTGGACACAGACTGAAGAATTCTTAAGTTTGCCTGATGAAGAACAAAATACTTGATATCGTCGGCACTGCAGCCTGCCTCATCTAAAACCTTTTGGATGGAAGCCGGCACGGTGCTTACCGCAAACTTGTAAACCTCCTGTCCGTCCATGGACACATAGCCAAGTTCTTTCTTGCCTTCTACAAGAATATTGTTGTTTTCCCGTCCCGGACATGCCAGACACATTCCTCTTGCCCCGTCGCTTCCCTGATCGTAGGCGATCAGTCCGGTTTCCTCCGCCCGAACTACGGCCGCTCCTGCACCGTCGCCGAATAATACACAGGTGCTTCTGTCCTTCCAGTCTACAATTCTGGAAAGAGTTTCCGCTCCCAGTATCAGAGCCGTGCGGTATTTTCCCGTCTGTATAAAAGCATGGGCAGTATTTAATGCAAACAGGAAACCTGAACATGCGGCACTGATGTCAAACGCAGTGGCATTGACCGCATGAATTCCTGCCTGTATCTGGCAGGCGGTAGATGGCGTCACATAATCCCCAGTGATGGTTCCGACTATGATCAGGTCGATTTCCTCTGCAGAAACTCCCGCCTCTTCCATAGCCTTTTTAGCAGCTTCTATACACATTCCTGCTGTGGTTTCTTCTTTTGCCACTCTTCTTTCCCGGATGCCGGTACGGCTCTTAATCCATTCGTCCGAGGTATCCACAAACTGTGCCAAATCGTCATTGGTTACTACCTGGGCGGGAAGGCAGCTTCCGGTTCCTATTATTCTAACTGTCATTTGCTTCCCTCCGCATCACTTACAGCGAAGGTAAGTTCTGCCGATACGGCAAGTTTTCCGTCTACATAAGCTTTTGCACTGCCCACGCCAATAGGTCCCTTTGCCTTGATGATTTCAGTTTCCAGAGTAAGCACATCCCCCGGCACAACTTTCCGTTTAAATTTCGCCTGACTGATTCCGCCAAAAAAAGCGATCTTTCCTTTATTTTCCGGTTTGGAAAGAATTGCCACCGCTCCGGTCTGAGCCAGTGCTTCAATAATAAGAACGCCCGGCATAACCGGCTCTGCGGGAAAATGTCCTGCAAAAAACGGCTCGTTATAAGTAACACATTTTCTGGCAACTGCCTTAACTCCGGGCTCCAGCTCCTCCACCGTATCGATCAGCAGAAACGGCTGACGGTGAGGAATAATTTCCATAATCTGTTTGGTATTTAATAATGACATAATAAGCCTCTTTTCTACTCTGTTTCATCCTCGTATTTGCGGATTAAGATACTTGCGTTGTGACCGCCGAATCCCAGGGAATTACTGAGTGCATAAGTGAACTCGCCTTCCACAGGCTCCTTGCAGTAATCCAGGTCGCATTCCTCATCCGGCACCTGATATCCTACTGTAGCGTGAATGTAATGATCCTGCAGCTCTTTTACACAGGTCACAAACTCGATAGCTCCTGCTGCACCCAGAAGATGACCTACCATGGATTTGGTGGAATTGATTTTCAGATCTTTTGCATGCTCGCCGAACGCTTTATGGATTGCTCTTGTCTCAAACAAATCATTATGGTGAGTACTTGTACCATGAGCATTGATGTAGGTAACGTCTTCCGGTTTTACGCCGCCGTCCTGCATCGCATATTCCATTGCTTTTGCTGCGCCTTCCCCATCTTCTGCAGGGGAAGTGATATGGTAAGCATCAGAAGTACAGCCATAGCCTATCACTTCCGCATAGATCTTTGCCCCTCTTTTCTTAGCGTGCTCCAGCTCTTCCAGTACGACGATCGCTGAGCCTTCTCCCATGACAAATCCGCTTCTCTCCTTATCAAAGGGAATGGAGCAGCGTTTGGGATCCTCACAGGTAGAAAGAGCGGTAAGAGCGGTAAAGCCTGATACTCCGATAGGGGTGATGCTGCTTTCCGTTCCTCCTGCGATCATAACCTCAGCCTCTCCATGCTGAATGCTGCGGAAAGCCTCGCCGATGGAGTTGGTTCCTGTGGCACATGCGGTAACTACGTTAATGCTTTTTCCCTTCAGACCAAACTGAATGGAAACATTTCCTGCCGCCATGTTGGAAATCATCATCGGAACCATCAGAGGGTTTACTCTTCCCGGTCCCTTTTCAAGCAGTTTGGAATATTCTCTCTCCACGGTCTGCAGGGAACCGATTCCGGAACCTACGGAAGTACCCACGCGGAAAGGATCTTCTTCTTCCATATTCAGTCCGCTGTCTTCTATGGCTTCCTTTGTGGCTGCAACTGCGTACTGGCTGAATAATTCCATTCTTCTGGCAGTTCTGGGATCCATATAATTTTTTCCTTCAAATCCTTTCACTTCTGCTGCCAGTTTGCATTTATAATTTTCCGTGTCAAAACGGGTGATCGGTCCAAAACCTGTTTTTCCCTCTTTCACACTGTTCCAGAACTCCTCTACGGAAAGTCCAATGGGTGTGATCGCTCCCATTCCTGTTACTACTACCCTTCTGCTCATTTCCAATCCTCTCAATTCTTCCATGAAAAATTTTGATATTCAAAGTATATAATTGAATTTTAAGGGTGACGCAAAAATCAAAGGGCTGTGCCTGTCTTATTATATCCTGTGAACATCAACTGTATTTCACAAAATATAATAAAACAGACGCCTTCCTGTTGACTTTTGCGACACCCTCTTCTATCTGCAAAAAATATTATGCTTTCTTTATAATCCGGAATTTCTTTCCGTATGCTGCTCTTACTGACGAAATTATCCTTCGATGCCTTTGTTTTTGATATATTCAACTACAGAACCAACTGTTGTCAGCTGTTCCAGATCTTCAGACGGAATTTCAATGCCGTATTCTTCTTCGAAAGCCATAACCAGCTCGAATAAGTCTAAAGAGTCTGCTCCCAGATCGTCTTTAAAAGAAGTTTCTTCTGTGATTTCCACACCTTCCAGATTTAACTGTTCCTGGATAATTTCTGCGATTTTTTCTAACATTTCAATTTATCTCCTTTTTTCAATTCTCAGATAGTTTGACACTCAAAGTATATTATCTGCTATGATGTTTGTCAACCGTAACTTTTACGGGATTTTAAAGTATTCTGGCTGATCGGGAAATGTGCCGTTCCTATCCTCTCATGCCGATTCTAACATGACAATTCTAGAATGACAATACTAATTTTCCTCTTACCGCTACTAATTTTCATCCTTCTGTAAAAGTTCCTGATAAATTTCCCTTTTGGATACCCCTCTGTCTTTGGCCACCTGCTTCATAGCTGCCTTCCGATCCATTCCTTTTTCTTCGTAAAACTGCATGTGCTCTTCAAGGCTCATAGTCTGCCAGCTCTCTCTTTCCTCCTGAAGGGTCTCCTCCCTGCTCTTTCCTTCCAGTACAAGAACATATTCTCCCCGCGGAGTCTCCTCTTTGTAGTATTCCAGCGCTTTTGCCAGCGTTGTAGGCATCACAGTCTCGAATTTTTTGGTCAGTTCCCGACAGAGCGTAATCTTTCTGTCACCCACAACTTCATAAAATTCCTCAAGCGTGCGCACCAGATGATGAGGAGCTTCATAAAAAATCATAGTTCTGTGTTCATTTTCCATGCTTTGAAGCACTTCCCGCTTCTCTTTTTTGTCTGCGGGCAGAAAACCTTCAAAACAGAATCTTCTTGTAGAAAGGCCGGAAAGAGTCAGCGCTGTAATAAGAGCCGCCGGTCCCGGAAGGCTGGTAACTTTGATTCCCGCTTCCTGACACATTCTCACAAGAACCTCTCCCGGATCTGAAATAGCGGGAGTTCCTGCATCTGTGATCAATGCGATATTTTTTCCCTGCCTCATCTTCTCAATCAGCACATAAGCTTTTTCTACCTTATTGTATTCATGATAGCTTGTCATGGGCGTAGAAATTTCAAAATGAGTCAACAGTTTTCTGCTGTTTCTCGTATCTTCCGCCGCAATCAGATCCACCTGCCGCAGCGTCTCTATCACCCTTGGCGTCATATCCTGCAGATTTCCTATGGGGGTGGCACATAAAAATAACATTCCTGACATTTTCTTATTCTGTCTCCTCTCCGTCCATTGTCTGCTGTACTGCATCCGTTCCCTCTGTCTCCTGGGCACTTTCCTCCGGCAAAAGACCGCCTTCTGTGTAACGATTGGAGGCATTCCATAAGATCCATTCTTCATAGCCCGCATCATAGACTGCCTGAATCTGCTGTCTGATCTGTTCCGGTCCGTACTGAATATGACCGCTTACCCAGGTTGCCGTAAAATCCTGAAGCCAGGGACGAACACTGGCCGTAATACCGGGCATATCATCCAGCTGCTTTGTATCTGCCAGAATCGCTTCCTTTTCCTCCATCATCTGACCGTTTACCGAAATTTTTCTTACAGGCTCTGCCGTATTTTCGGAAACCTGATCGGAAGAGAGTGTTCCTTCGTCCACTTCCCCTTCTGTTTTTTCACTTTCTGCAGAATTGGAAGAAACGGTCTGATCCTCTGCCTCTGAAGCGGTTCCGTTTCCGGAAACCTGCGCGGCACTCTCGCCCGGATCAGCATCCTTTAATTTCCCGCTTCTTGCCGTCTCCATGTCAAATCCTGCCAACACCCGCTTGGATGACTGCATAGCCGCCAGCACGGTGCCGTAAGGGTCTGCGTCCGGAATCGGAATATTGTAATTATAAGGTCCGTAATGAGACGGATATACCATAGGGCTTATAGCATCGAAGCAGCTTGCCATTTCCACATAATCCTGGCCTACGATCTGCGCATCCAGCTTACTGTCAATCACAACGCCGTATACATCAGCGGAAACACGGATTCCTTCTTTGTGCAGCTCTTCGCAGGCGTATCTGGAAAAAGCACTGATCGCCTCCTCTTTGGGAACATCTGCATATTCCCCAAAGTCCACCTGCTTCATGCCGCTGTCTGTGGAAAAGCGGATGTAATCGTACTGCACCTCATCAAACCCGATTCGTCCGGCCTCTTTCCCGATCTCAACCAGATAGTCCCACACTTCTTTTTTATAAGGATTTACCCAGGCAAGTCCGCTCTTGTCATAAAAGACGGAACCGTCTGCCTTATGAAGGCTCCATTCCGGTTTCTGCTCTGCCAGATACGGATCCTTGAAAGCTACCACTCTGGCGATAAGATAAATTCCCTTTTCCTTACATTTCTGTACCAGAGCCGACATATCTTTCACGTAAGCTTTGGAAGCTCCAATCTCCTGCACTTGGGGTATCTGCATATCATACGTGATTCTTCCGTCATCATTTTTGATATCGATTACCAGCGTATTCAGTTCTGTCTCATCCACAAGCGCTGTCAGATCATCCATGCCGGAAGTACCAGCCATAGGCCCTGTCACATAGATTCCTTTGACTTTTACCGCCTCTTTTTCAGGAATCTGCTCTGTCTCCGTTTCTTTTTCCGCTGTTTCGTCTGTCTGGGTTTCCGTTTCCTGCTGCACCGTTGTCTCTTCTTCTGTCTCAGAGTGAGCCGTTGTTTCCTTCCCGGTCTCTGTCATATGGATCGCCGGGGTGATTTCCTCCTCACCGCAGCCGGCAGACAGCACCATCCCCAAGGCCAGTATGACCATGCCCACAGCTGTTTTTGCCTGTCTTTTCATGTTTTCTCCTGTCTGTGTTATCACTACACAATATTTCTTTACCCCGGTTGTTTACAAACATTTCAGTAACCGTAAATGTCATAAATTTCTCTTGTATAAACGCCCGGTTTTTCATAAATGATCAGAGGTTTTTCCACCGTAAGCCTGGATTTTCCTCCCCGGTTCGCTTCCAGCAATACCATGTTTGGTTCCTTATCCACAAAAGGATACACAAGCTGCATCCTTTTAGGTTCCAGACGATATTTTACAAGCAGAGTCATAATCTCTGCCAGTCGGAACGGTCTGTGCACCATGTAAAAGTTCCCGCCCGGTTTTAACACCTTCGCAGCCTGAGAGATCACATCTTCCAGGGTACAGAGAATTTCATGCCGGGCAATGGCCTTTGGAGCATCCGGATTAGTCAGACCATGCTGTCCGATCATATAGGGCGGATTACAGGTTACAACGTCAAAAGAAGCAGCCTTAAAAAGAGTGCCTGCTTCTTTGATGTCTCCCACACAAATGTCAATTTTTTCCTCCAGATGATTCAGAGCCACACTGCGCCTTGCCATGTCTGCGCTGTCCGGCTGAATCTCCAGGCCGGTCAGATGAGCCGCTCCGGTCCTTGCCTCCAGAAGTATAGGGATAATCCCCGTACCTGTCCCCATGTCAAGAACCGTGCTTCCGTCTTTCACTCTGGCAAAACCAGAGAGAAGAACCGCATCCATGCCGAAACAGAACCTTGCCGGATCCTGTATGATCTGATAGCCGTTGCGCTGCAAATCGTCCAGACGCTCTCCTTCTTTCAGTTTAATTATCATCCAGTTTTGATTTTCCTTCCTGCTTTTCTTTTCGCTCAAGCTTTTCCAGCTCTTTCAGTTCTTTATCGTCTACATCCATCTTTTTGTTCTTGTGTTTCCGCTTGAATTTCAGCTGCTCGGCCCGATATTCACGAATCTCTTTCTCATCGTTCACGTCCACAATCACCTTCACCAGCTGACGCAGTACATTCACTGCACAGACTTCTCCCTTAAAGCCGTCATCGGTAGTCACATAGTCTCCTGTGTTTGGCAGTCTGCGGTTTAATTCTTCGTAGGTTTCTTCCTCGTGTTTCAAACAGCACATCAGTCTGCCGCATACGCCTGAAATCTTTGTGGGATTTAAGGAGAGATTTTGTTCTTTTGCCATTTTTATGGATACCGGAACAAACTCTGACAAGTGGGTATGACAGCAGAGAGGACGCCCGCAGATACCGATGCCTCCCAGGATTTTCGTCTCGTCTCTCACACCGATCTGGCGAAGTTCGATACGTGTCTTAAATACACTGGCCAGGTCTTTGACAAGTTCCCTGAAATCAATACGTCCATCCGCGGTAAAATAGAACAATACCTTGTTATTGTCAAAGGTATATTCCGCATCTATCAGCTTCATCTCCAGGCCGTGTTTTTGTATTTTTTCCAGACAGATTTTAAAGGCTTCCTTTTCTTTTATCTTGTTGTCCGCCTCCTGTTTGTCATCTCTTTCATTGGCAATACGAAGCACCGGTTTTAACGGCTGTACCACTTTGTCGTCATCCACATCCCTGGGGGCGCTGACCACGGTTCCGTATTCCACTCCCCGGGCAGTCTCAACAATTACATGATCTCCCCTTTTTATCTGAAATTTCAGCGGGTCAAAAAAATATACTTTGCCGGCCGTCCGAAATCTTACTCCGATTACTCTCATAATTTATAAACCTCCAAGCCTTTTTCAAGGTTATCCGGGTCTTCCCGGTTCTATTCGCTCCATTTGGTGAAGTTTAAAGAAATTCCATCCTGTTGTCAAAACTGTTTCGAGAACTTTTCACCCTCACATATTTTCCTGTATGGTGAGAAGCAAAAGCTCCATAGTCAGGTCGAAATTTACGTTGGCGTTCAGCCTTGACTTCGCCTTTTCCAGGGCTTCCAAAATAGTCTCAATCCCCTCGTAGGATGTTTTATCCGCCACTTTTCTAATATAAGGTATCTCCTCCCGGAAAATCAAGTAGTTTGCATCGTTTGTTGCCTTAAACATTAACACATCCCGATACCAGATGGATAAAATATCCAGATAATCCGTCACATCGAACTGATGCTCCGTAATTTTCTTTATAGCCGCCACAATCTCGGAAAGTTCCATCTCTTTGATGTATTTTAAAAGCATCACCGCTTCCTCTTTGACCTGATCGAACTCTTCGCTGACCGCAAGCTGTTTTGCTCTTCCCACATTGCCTCTGGCAAAAGCTGTACAGATATTTGCCTTGTAATCCGGAATCTGAAGCTCCTCCATCAGATATTTTTTTACCAGCTCGTCTCTTACCGGTTTCATATTAAGCAGCACACACCGGCTCCTGATGGTAGGAAGCAGCAGATCCGCATTGGTTGTCAGTATGAGAATAACCGCATATTCCGGCGGCTCCTCCAAGGTCTTTAACAATGCGTTCTGCGCCTGCACTGTCATCTTTTCCCCTTCGTTTATGATATAAATCTTCCTGGGACTGGAATAGGGTTTGATGGCCACATCCGAGTTAATCTGTGTACGAATATCTTCCACGCCAATGGTATTGGGTTTCTCATGCATCACCCGGATAATATCCGGCTGATTTTTGGATAAGGCCTGTTTGCAGGAATGGCATACCCCGCAGGGTTCGATATCCTGCTTTTCACACTGCAGCGTCATGGCAAAGATTCTGGAAATAAATTCCTTTCCCGAATTCCTTTCCCCATTGATTATGTAGGCATGCGACACTTTCTTCATTTTGATTGCATTCTGCAGATGTTCCTTCAGCTGTTCCTGGCCAATAATATCAGAAAATTTTGCCATGGCTGCCCTCCTTTACCGATTCTTTCGGATATATTCTCTAATTCGGTCAAGACATGCGGAAAGTTCCGTATTCTCAAAGCTTTCCGTAATTCCTGCCTTCTTTATATTCTCTTTTGAAAAATCTTTTGCGTCCGCAAGAAATCTGCGGCACATTTCCTCATATCTGGGTTCTTCCTGCTGCCGTTCCCGATCCAGAGCCCGCTGCAAACGTTCTCCGTCTTCGAGAGTGATCAGAACAGGAATTACCTTTTCTTTTCCATAATAATTGCGCATCGCCTGATAAGATTCCAGAGTGCCGATTGCCAGATAATCCGTATCTTCCGCCGAAAGCTGTCCGTCATCTGCCGTAAAATAATTCCACACTCCGTGTACCGTCTGATAAGAGCGAAGCTCAATCAGCCTGCCCTGCGTCCGGATCTGTTCCAGCTGCGCATCATCTGTAAAATAATACTCTACTCCGTCTGTCTCCCCTTCTCTGATGGGGCGGGTAGTATATAAGATCAGCGGACGAAAAGAAAATTCCTTATCCTGCATCAGAGATTTGAAAATCGTGTCCTTCCCGCTGGAACTTTTTCCCATAATATAAAACAATTTTCCCATGTCAGGTTCTGCTCCGTATCTATTCTTCCTCTGCCCACATCAGTGCGCAGCGTACTGCTTTTTTCCATCCGGCCAGGCGCTTCTTTCTCACCTCTTCCGTCATGGAAGGCAAAAATGTGCGTTCCAGATTCCAGCTGCTCTTGATTTCATCCTTGTCTTTCCAGAATCCCACTGCCAGACCCGCAAGAAATGCGGCTCCCATAGCCGTAGTTTCAATACATTTAGGTCTTATGACTTCTTTTCCTAAAATATCAGCCTGGAACTGCATCAGAAAATCATTGGCGCTGGCTCCTCCGTCCACACGGAGACTCTTCAGCGCTGTCCCGGCGTCTTTTTCCATAGCGAAAATCACATCTTCTGTCTGGTAGGCAAGTGATTCCAGGGTCGCCCGGATAAAATGCTCCCTGCCGCTTCCCCTTGTCAGCCCGGTGACCATCCCTCTCGCATAAGGATTCCAGTAGGGGGCTCCCAGACCTGTAAATGCCGGAACTACATAAACACCGGCGGTATCTTCCACTGCTTTGGCGTACTCTTCCGACTGGGCAGATGATTTTAACATGCCCATTTCATCCCGCAGCCACTGAATCGCCGCTCCCGCCACAAACACGCTCCCTTCAAGCGCATAGCGGGTTTCATCCGGCCCGCTGGCCGCAATGGTCGTCAGCAGTCCGTTTTCAGAAGGAATAGGGTTCTCTCCCGTATTCATCAGAAGAAAACATCCGGTTCCGTAAGTGTTTTTAGCTTCCCCCTCTTCAAAACAGCACTGTCCGAACAGGGCAGACTGCTGATCTCCTGCGGCCGCTGCAATAGGAATTTTCCCGCCGATCACCGTCTCGTCCGTCATGCCGTAAATACAGCTGGATGGCTTTACATCCGGGAGCATAGTTTCCGGAATTCCCAGATATTCCAGGATTTCCCGATCCCATTTCTTCTCATAAATATCAAACAGCATCGTTCTTGAGGCATTGGTGTAGTCTGTGACAAAAACCTTTCCCTTTGTCAGATTCCAGATCAGCCACGTATCAACCGTTCCGAATAAAAGCTCCCCGCTCTCCGCCATCTGCCTTGCACCCTGCACATGGTCAAGAATCCACTTAATCTTGGTGCCGCTGAAATACGCATCCGGAATCAGTCCCGTTTTTTTCCGGATTACTTTATCAAAACCGTCTTCCTTCATTTTATCTATCATGTCCGCAGTGCGCCTGCACTGCCAGACTATGGCCGGATACACCGGCTTACCTGTTTTTTTGGAAAAACAGATTGTTGTCTCTCTCTGGTTTGTGATGCCTATGGACGCAATCTCCGACACATCCGCCCCGATCTTTCCCATGGCTTCCACCGCTACGCTCAGCTGAGAAGACCATATTTCAAGCGGATCGTGTTCCACCCATCCGGGCTTTGGATAATACTGTGCAAACTCTTTCTGAGCCAACGAACATACCTGTCCGCCTTTGTCAAACAAAATGCAGCGGGAACTGGTAGTTCCCTGATCCAGTGCCATCACATACTTTTTCATAAATAATGCTGTCCTTCCCCAAATCTCTGCCTCAGGCTTTTTTAACATACCTCTCCGTCAGCCCCAGGCATAAATTTCCCCGTATACTACTACCGGGCGGGGTGCTGTCGCACTGCCGCCCGGTAATTTCAAAACTTATTCTTTTCTGCTTTAAATTTAAGCTTCTACAACACGAATCTGGTTTGTTGTTCCGGATACACCAAGAGGTACACCTGCTGTGATAACAACTTTGTCACCAGTTTTAACAATTCCAGTTTCTTTTGCTGCTTTTACAGCTGCGTCAAACAGTGCTTCTGCATCGTTTGCTTTCTCTAACAGCAGAGGTGTTACGCCCCACTGTAAGTTCATCTGGCGCCATACCATGTCGCTTACTGTACATCCAACGATCGGGCAGTTCGGTTTGTAACGGGAAATCTGGCTGCTTGTGAAGCCGGACATAGTTACAGTAACGATAGCTGCTGCATCCAGGTCTGCTGCGATTGTACAGGTAGCATGAGAAATAGCTGTCGGAACATCGTTAGCGTAGATATCTTCACGTTTTCTTAAACGTTTCTTGTAGTTGATGTCTCTTTCTGTTCTCTCAGCAATCTTAGCCATTGTCTTAACAGCTTCTACCGGATACATACCGTTTGCACTTTCACCGGAAAGCATGATAGCGCTTGTACCATCGTAGATAGCGTTAGCGATATCTGTGGTCTCTGCACGTGTAGGTCTGGGATTTTTCATCATAGATTCTAACATCTGTGTAGCTGTTACAACCAGTTTTCCTTTTGCATTTGCTCTCTGGATCAGCATCTTCTGGATAACCGGAACGTCTTCCAGCGGAATTTCAACACCCATGTCACCACGTGCTACCATGATACCATCGGATACTTCCAGGATATCATCCAGGTTGTTGATACCTTCCATGTTTTCGATTTTAGAGATGATCTGCATCTTGCAGTTGTGCTCATTTAATAATTTGCGGATTTCCAGAACGTCTTCTTTGTTTCTTACGAAAGAAGCAGCAATGATATCATATCCTTTTTCAATACCGTTTAAGATATCTGCTCTGTCCTGCTCGCTTAAGTAAGGCATTGTCAGGGATGTTCCAGGTACGTTAACACCTTTGTGGTTGGAGATCGGTCCGCCGTTCATAACAGTACAGATAATGTCTGTTGCTGTCACTTCGTCTACTCTCAGTTCGATTAAGCCGTCGTCTAACAGGATTGTTCCGCCTGCTTTTACGTCGTTAACCAGACCTTTGTAGGATACGGTAACTTTTTCGTTTGTACCCATGATTTCTTCTGTTGTCAGAGTAAATTTCTGACCTGCAACCAGCTCTTCTTTTTTGTTTGCGAAGTCACGCAGACGGATTTCCGGTCCTTTTGTATCCAGCAGTGCTGCAACAGGAAGTCCCAGTTCCTTACTTACTTTTCTTACAGCATCCAGTTTGCCGTTCTGTTCTGCATGGTCACCGTGGGAGAAGTTAAATCTCGCAACGTTCATACCAGCTAACATGAGTTCTCTTAATTTTTCTTCACTCTGGGAAGCCGGACCAATGGTACAAATAATTTTTGTTCTTCTCATCTTTTTTCTCCTTCTAAAACTATTATGGAAAAATCTCCATCCCCTATCCCTTGTACAGAAAGCCCCTGCCTTCTGTAACTATCTATCAGAGTTAAAACCTGCTTTGAAATCCGCTCCCCGGGCAGGATAAGGGGTATGCCCGGCGGATAAAGATTTATCCAGGTCCCTGATATTCTTCCTTCGGCATCTGAGAACGGGACTTTTTCTTTCGCTCCATCCAGAGCCTCTGCCATGGGAATTGCTTCCTCCGGCTGCGGATATACTTCCGCCGGCATCTGTTTTATCCTCTCTTCTTCTTCAAAAAAAGAGCCTTCTGCATCAAGCTTCGATTCTATTTGTATCAGTGCTGATGCCAGTCTGTCAAGTCCTTCTTTTTTGTCACAGCAACTTAAAATCGCTGTCACATAAGTATCCGCAGCCATTTCCATCTGCAGATGTGCATTCTCAAGCAGCCGGCGATAAAGAGCGTGTCCGCTGATTCCCGCCTTTTTGGTGGATATCAGCAGTTTTCCCACATCGAAATCTTTCATACAGCTGCCTGCCTGTATCAGTTTGTCTTTTGTGATAATTTCAAAAAAATACAGCTTTTTTGTTTTTTGGAAAAAATCATCCAGCGCCAGGAACATTTCGTCCCACAGGTTTTCTCCCTGTTCTTTCAGATACGCTGTGCAGGCATCTATACTTCCCATCAGAAGATAAGACGGACTGCTTGTCTGATAAATCCGGCTGAATCTTTCCACTTCCTCCCACGAAACCCGGTCGCTGTTTGCAAACACCATCGCTGTCTGTGTCAGTGCCGGCAGCGTCTTGTGAAGGCTTGCAATTACCAGATCCGCTCCCTGTCTGTTTACACTTTCAGGAAATCCTGGATGAAATCCGAAATGTGCGCCATGGGCTGCATCCACAATACAGGGAATTCCCTTTTCGTGAGCAATCTGTGCAATAGCCTCTACATCCGATACGATCCCGTCATAAGTGGGCGAAGTAAGGAGCACCGCTTTTATGTCCGGATGCCGGATAAGCGCTTCTTTGACCTGCTCCGGCCTAATGGCATCCGCAATTCCAAAGTGATCTACGGTATCCGGATACAGAAATACCGGTTTTAACCGCCGCAGATAAATCGCATGGTAAACTGCCTTGTGACAGTTCCTGGCCGTGAGAATTGTTCCGCCAAAGGGAATCGCCGCGGAAACAGCAGTCAGGATACCGGCGCTGCTTCCGTTCACTGAAAACAACGCATGCCTGGCGCCAAATACTTCTGCCGCCTGTTCCATGGACTTTTTTAAAATGCCTTCCGCGTCGTGCAGATTATCAAAGCCGTCAATCTCTGTAATATCCATCCTGGAAACTCCCCGGTACTCCTCCGGTCCGCAGGGCATCCTGCGCTTGTGTCCAGGCATATGGAAAGGATAATAATCCATATCTGCGTACGCCTGCAGCTTTTCCAATAAAGAATCCTGTGTGCCGTAATTCATGAAAACTCTTTTCCTCTCCTGTTTGCCCTGTGCCCGGCAAAGACAACACCCAAAGGGAAAATTGCGCGGGATTGCTGCAGGAGCCAAACACACTTCTTTTCGTCTCTTTATTTTGCAAAAAGCAAGGCCTAAAGAATCGGTATTATTATAACACCAAATTACCTATAATTGCAAGAAACTACTGGCAATCCCTTCTGGTTTCTTTTAAAAATTCATGATATACTAAATAAAAAAGAAATCAGGCTACGCAGCAGCGTTCCTGATTTTTTCTGCACCCCATATTCCGGAAATGAAAGGAGAAAAGAACAGAGTATGCAAGATTGCCTGAACCGTACTATCAACTATATGCGCATTTCCGTTACCGACAGCTGCAACCTGCGCTGCCGTTACTGCATGCCTTCGGATCCTTCCTTTCTTCCTTCCGATTCTCTTTTAACTTTCGAAGAACTGCTTCGCATATGCCGCGTCAGCTCCTGTATTGGCATCCGTCATTTTAAAATTACAGGAGGAGAGCCCTTCGTTCGTCCCGGCCTTCTTCCTTTTCTCTCAGAATTAAAAAACCAGGACTTTAACCCTCAGGTGACCATTACCACAAACGGCACGCTTCTGACAGAGGAAACCCTGCACTTCCTGAAAGAAATATCGATTGACGGCACCAACATCAGCTTGGATACTCTGAACCGGCAGCGTTTTTGCCAGATTACAGGTTCTGACAGTTTTCCCGCTGTCATGCAAGCCATAAAAACAGGATGTGCGCTGGGACTTCCCCTTAAAATCAATACGGTTCTTTTGCCCGAAACGAAAGAAGAAGATATCGAAAAATTTCTTTGTCTGATTAAAGAGCTTCCTTTAGCGCTCCGCTTTATTACCCGAATGGATATTGGAAAAAATATGGACGCCCCTTTAAAGGAAGACGGGCGTTTTTCCACGTTTGCCCAGGTGGCAGCTTTCTGTGAGAAAAAGGGCCTTTCCCTGATTCCGGATTCTTCCAGAAAAGGAAACGGACCTGCGTCCTATTTTCATATTCCCGGCTTTGCAGGATGTCTTGGCGAAATTGATGCCATGCACAAAAAATTCTGTTCTTCCTGCAACCGCATCCGTCTGACCGCAGACGGAAATTTAAAGCCCTGTCTGTATTATTCCGACTCGTACCCTTTAAAGGAGCTGTTGAGAAAGGGCTGTGACGACGAAAGCCTTCGGGCCAGAATATGGCAGGCTGCCTATGAAAAACCTTCCTGCCATCATTTTGAAAAACCCGTGAAAGGGGATGCCCGGGAAAAACATTTCATGAACCAAATCGGAGGATGATTTGCAAAAGTGCAGAACTTTCTCTCTTTTCATAAATCAGAATAGCATTGTATACAGGGAAGAAATTGGATTGTGATTTTATGCCCTGGCTGACACAAGAAAGGAATTTAC
This sequence comes from uncultured Lachnospiraceae bacterium, assembly GCA_944381635.1. Lineage (GTDB taxonomy): Bacteria > Bacillota > Clostridia > Lachnospirales > Lachnospiraceae > CALWLY01. Next base: position 11,701 of record CALWLY010000018.1, on the reverse strand, counting down.
ATGGAACTGACTCATTTTGACAAAAACGGAAACGCCGTCATGGTGGATGTGACCGAAAAAGCGATTACAAACCGCACCGCTGTGGCGGTAGGCAGCATACAGGTCTGCCGCGAAATTTTTGAACGCATAAAATCCGGTAGTATTGCCAAAGGAGATGTGCTTCAGACAGCTCGCATAGCCGGAATCACCGGCGCCAAAAAAACAAGCAGCCTGATTCCGCTCTGTCATCCCATAGGGCTTGACAAATGCATTGTGGATTTTAAGCTGGAGGAATCTTCCTGCACGATACAGGCTGTGTGTACTGCCAAAACATCCAGCAAAACCGGAGTGGAGATGGAGGCGCTCACCGGAGTCAGTACCGCTCTTTTGACAATCTACGATATGTGCAAGGCTGTGGACAAGTCCATGGTAATAAGCGACATTCATCTGCTTGAAAAAACCGGAGGAAAAAGCGGAGACTTCCGCTTTGTGGAAACCGCCTCACCGACAAATGCCCTTCCTGTTAAGAAAAGCCAGCCCTTTTCCGAATTCGGAATTGTCCGGGCTGTCTGCATCAGCGAAAAAAAGGGAACCGAAAAGAAACCGGTGGACTCGGTGGAACTGCTCGAAGATTTTGGCATTAAGGGGGATGCTCATGCCGGAAAATGGCATCGGCAGGTCAGCCTTCTTTCCGCTGACAAAATCCGCGAATTTAATGAAAAGGGCGGCGATGCTCATGAGGGAGCCTTCGGGGAAAACATTATTGTGGAAGGCATTGATCTGCGCCGTCTCCCTGTAGGATCCAGACTTTCCTGCAGCGGCTGTCTTCTGGAAGTGTCACAGATTGGAAAAGAATGCCACAGTCACTGCCAGATCTATCACCGGGTAGGGGACTGTATTATGCCAAGGGAAGGAATCTTTGCTGTTGTAAAAAAAGGAGGAACCATCTCCGCAGGAGATGTGATGACCGTTCTTCCTCCTTCTCCTGACCGTCCTCTCACTGCCGCCGTTATCACCTTAAGCGATAAAGGAGCCGCAGGGGAGCGCGAAGACCTCAGCGGTCCTGCTGCCCAGGCGCTTCTTGATGAAGCCGGCTATGATGTGCAGGAAAATCTTCTGCTGCCTGATGAGCCTTCTCTTTTAAAACACCACCTGATCCGGTTAAGCGACAGCAGGCAGGTAAATCTGGTCGTCACAACAGGAGGAACCGGATTTTCCCTAAGAGATCAGACCCCGGAGGCTACTTTGGAAGTGGCCCATCGAAACGTACCGGGCATCGCCGAGGCCATGCGTGCTTATTCCATGCAGATCACCGGCCGCGCCATGTTAAGCCGCGGTGTCTGCGTGATACGAAACCGGACTCTCATCGTAAATCTTCCCGGAAGCCCCAAAGCTGTGAAAGAATCTCTTTCCTATATTCTTCCGCAGCTGGAACACGGAATCCGCATTCTTCTTAATCTGGATGGAGAGTGCGCTTCCACCGAAATCCCCTCTTTGGGACATCGATAAAACCGTAACTGTCAAAGCAATTCCGAAAGGAGTTTAACTCATGAAACTGATTGAAACCATACACGCACAGGGCTGTATTCTCTGTCACGATCTCACCCGCATTGTCAAAGGGGAATCCAAGGGGCCTGCTTTTCGAAAAGGCCATATCGTCACGGAGGAAGACATTCCCCTTCTTTTATCCATGGGAAAGGAACACCTTTATGTGTGGGAACCGGATGATTCCATTATGCACGAAAACGACGCTGCAGAAGTTCTCTGCTCCATCTGTCTGAACGAAAATATGGACAGAAGCAAAGTCAAAGAAGGAAAAATAGAAATTACCGCCTCCTGTGACGGACTTTTTAAAGTCGATAAAAAAAGACTTTTTGAAATCAACAGCTTCGGACAGATGATGATTGCCTCCCGTCACGGCAACGCTCCTGTAAAAAAAGGGGATAAGCTGGCAGGAACCCGCATCATCCCCCTGGTTATCGAAAAAGAAAAAATGGAACAGGCAAAACAGCTGGCAGGGACGGAACCTATTTTTTCCCTCCTGCCTTTTCAGCCAAAAAAGGCGGCTGTGCTTGTGACGGGAAGTGAAGTTTCCAAAGGACTGATTTCCGATACCTTCGGCCCGGTAGTTATGGAAAAACTGAAAGAATATAACGCTGAGATTGTGGAATACCGTATCCTTTCCGATCAGCCCTCCGAAATCACCGAAGCCATCTTACAAGCCGTCCGTGAAAAAGAGGCCGATTTAGTTTTTTGTACCGGAGGCATGAGTGTAGACCCGGATGATAAAACACCCCTTGCCATCAAAAACACAGGCGCTCAGATCGTATCCTACGGAGCCCCGGTCCTCCCGGGAGCCATGTTTTTGCTCTCTTATCTGAATGAAACGATACCTGTATGCGGTCTCCCCGGCTGTGTCATGTACGCAAAACGTACCGTTTTTGACCTCATTCTGCCCCGCCTTATGGCCGATGACAAAATACAGCCGGAGGAACTGGCACGTCTGGGTGAAGGAGGTCTTTGTTTAAACTGTCCGGTATGCACCTATCCCAACTGCGGATTCGGAAAGGGATGGTAATATGGCGGAACGTGAACTTTATTTTCTGATTACCTTCTCATCCACAACGCAGGCCATGGCTTTTGATGCTTTGAGCAGGCAGGAAGGCATACCGGGACGCCTTATCCCTCTCCCTGGCACCGTAGCCGCCGGCTGCGGACTTGCTTTCGCCGCTCCCCACACGCTGCAGCAGCAATGGAGCACGCTTTGCAGCCTGCACCATTTTTCTTACGAAAAAACTTATACTATCACTCTTTGAATCAGGAAAGGAGTTCTATTATGACGGATACCATCACATTCTGCCGTGGCGGAGGCTGCACAGCCAAACTGGGGCCCGGCGTCTTAAAAAAAGTACTGGAAAAACTTCCAAAGGCTTATGATCCCAATCTGTTGTCAGGCTTTGATCACAATGAAGATGCCGCTGTATACCGTCTGCGCGACGACCTTGCCATCGTGCAGACACTGGATTTTTTCCCTCCTATGGTCGAAGATCCCTATACTTTCGGTCAGATAGCTGCCGCTAATGCCTTAAGCGATATTTATGCGATGGGCGGCGAAGTGAAAACTGCTCTGAACATCGTATGTTTCCCCGAACATATGGATCTGAACATTTTAGGAGCCATACTGCAGGGTGGAAATGATAAAGTGACGGAGGCCGGCGGAGTGCTGGCAGGAGGCCATTCGATTCAGGACAGTGATATCAAATACGGCCTTTCCGTTACCGGAACGATTCACCCGGACCGCATTCTTTCAAACTGTGGCTGCAAGCCCGGGGACGTTCTTCTTCTCACCAAGCCTTTGGGAACCGGCATTTTGTGTACTGCTGCCAGATTAAAGGCAGTCTCTTCGGAACAGTTCCAGTCTGCCGTAAAAAGTATGACTACTTTAAACAAATACGCGGCCGAAGCTCTTGCTTCCTGCCAGGTACATGCCTGCACCGACGTGACAGGTTTTGGTCTGATCGGTCATCTTCTGGAAATGCTTGGAGAGGAAAACTGCGCAGATCTTTATGCAGACCAGATTCCTATTCTGCCCGGTGCCAAAGACTGTGCAGAGGAATTTTACCTGACGGCCGGAGGACAGCGCAACCGCAACCATGGACAGAACCGTGTTGCTTTCCTGACTTCCGACTTTTCTCTGGAGGAAATCCTATACGATCCGCAGACCTCCGGCGGACTTCTTGTAAGTCTCCCGGAAGAAGACGCCCTTCGCATTCTCCCTTCTCTGGAAGGATTTGGTTTAAAGGGAAATATCATCGGCACTGTAATACAACGTGAGGCAAAAGACAGCACGGAAAAAATCCGTGTTCTTCCCTCCCGTTCCTAATCGCTCGCACAGAAATGGAGGAAACTATGAATCTGACTATTGATGCAAGAAAAAAAGAATGTCCCCTTCCCGTTATTGAAACGAAAAAAGCCCTGGAATCCATGACTGAAAGCGGTATGGTCCAGGTGGTTGTTGACAATGAAATTGCTTCTCAAAATGTATTAAAGCTGGCTGCCCATAAAGGACTGGAAGCTTCTTGCGAGCACACGGAAGACGGCAATTTTACCGTACGTATTCAAAACAAACTTTTCTCTGCCATTCCTCACCCACAGGATGAAAACTCTGAAAATGCCGCTTCTGTACAGACTCCTGCTTCCACCAAAAAAACTTCCGGAAGCACCGGCGACGCCTCCGTGCTCTTTTCATCTTCACCGTTTCTTTCCACAACACCTTCCCGCCCGGCGAAGGTTGTGGTCATCTCCTCGGATACTATGGGAGACGGAGATAAAGAGCTGGGAAAAGTTCTCATAAAATCCTTTTTCTTTGCCCTGACAAAACAGGATGTTCTCCCCCTGGCCATACTTTTCTATAATCGGGGAGCTTTTCTCACCTGCCAGGATTCCGAATGTCTCAATGACATTCGCACACTGGAAAAACAGGGCGTGGAGATTCTCACCTGCGGCACTTGCCTTGACTATTACCATCTGAAAGAAAAGCTGGCGGTGGGAGGAATTTCCAACATGTATGAAATTGTAGAAAAACAGCTTCTTGCAGACACTATACTAAAACCTTAAAAAGAATGAGAAACATTATGAAAAATCTGATTATTGTACGCGGCGGCGGAGATATCGCCACCGGCACCATCCATAAACTGATGCAGTGCGGCTTTTCCGTCCTCGTCCTCGAGACAGATAAACCGTCAGCTATACGCCGGAAAGCAGCTTTTTCCGAAGCCGTATACGAGGGAAAAGCCACTGTAGAAGGAGTCACCTGTGTTCTGGCTCAAAATCCGGAGGAAGCCGAAAAAATTATGGAAAAGGGGCAGGCAGCCATGCTGGTTGATCCTGAGGCCTCCTGCCTGAAATCCTTTTCCCCCCTGGCCTTTGTGGACGCCGCGATCGCCAAAAAAAATCTTGGAACCCATATAGATATGGCTCCTGTCACCATCGGTCTTGGTCCTGGCTTTGAAGCCGGAAAAGATGTGGATGTGGTAATCGAAACGATGCGCGGCCACAATCTGGGCAGACTTATTTACCGGGGAAGCGCCCTGCCAAACACCGGAATTCCGGGGCCTATTGCGGGCTTTTCCAAAGAAAGAGTCATCCACTCTCCCGCCTGCGGAACCTTCCGTGCGGATGCAGCAATCACCAGCACGGTAAAAGCCGGTCAGCAGATTGCTCATATCGAAACCGAACAGGGAAATATACCTGTCATCGCTTCCATTGACGGACTTTTGCGGGGACTGTTAAGAGACGGTTATCCTGTTTCCAAAGGCTTTAAAATTGCAGATATCGATCCCAGACTGTCCGAATATGAAAATTGTTTTACGATTTCAGACAAGGCCCGCTGCATTGCAGGCGGTGTTCTGGAAGCGATTTTACAAAATCTTTATCTGGAACAGTTTATTCCCAAATAAGCCATATCCGGGAGGAATTACCTTGTATTTTACTATTCAAAAAGAAGACAGCTCCCCTCCTCTTCACGTTTCCTTTGAAGCTCCAAAAGGCTGTCTGGCCCTTTTAGGCGAATCCGGAAGCGGAAAAACCGCCCTTTTAAAGGCTATTGCTAAGCAAAAGGCTCTTACCGGTACCAGCGGGGAAAGGTTTCGTTTCCTTTCTCCGGACTGCCTTGCTTTTCCTGAACAGAGTCTGTCCGAAAATATTTTCCGCTGTCTGAAAGCAGACACGGAACTTTTACTTGTGGATGAGCCTTTTTTTCATCTTACACGGACTCAGAAAAGAAACGTGATCAAAAAAATTCAGGATTTGCTGAAAGATTTCCCCGGCTCACTGATCGTTGCTGTGAGAGAACCGGAAGAAGCTTTTCTTCTTGGAAAAGAAGTCCTTGTGTTAAAGCAGGGTCAATGCGTCCGCAAAGGCCAGACCTGGTGCACCTGGCTGCGGGAAGAAGATTTTATTTATGCAGATTATGCTGCCACCAATATTCACAAGCCTCTGTCTGCAGCTTCCGCTATGGAACAGGCTCTTTTTACCTGCGGCAATGTATCCAGAGGGGCTTATCCCGCAGCTTTAAAAGCTTCCCAGACCGTCTTCGAATGCCGTCTCCTGCTGGCACGCCTTTTCCATGCTCCCGGCCCTGAACAAGTGGTTTTTTGTTCCAATGCCACAGAAGCCCTGAATATCGCCATAAAAGGACTTCTCTCCCCCCACGGCCAGGCCAGCGGACATGTAATCACTACCGTCCTTGAACACAACAGCGTCCTGCGTCCTCTGTATGAACTGGAAGAAAGGGGACTTTCTCTTACGATTCTTCCGTGTAATGAGGATGGAAGCCTGACCGTTCAGGATTTTGCCGCCGCCATACGCGAAGATACAAGGGCTATTGTATGTACTCATGCCTCCAACGTTACCGGCAATGTGCTGCCTGTCTCTGAAATCGGCGCGCTATGCCGGGAAAAAAATATTCTTTTTCTGCTGGATGCTTCCCAGACTGCAGGGATCTTTCCCATCGATATGGAAAAAAGCAACATAGATGTTCTTATTTTTACCGGTCACAAAGGGCTGGGAGGACCTCAGGGAACCGGCGGAATGTGCCTGAAAAAAAGAATTCTGCCCTCACCGATGAAAACCGGAGGAAGCGGCTTTTTATCCTTTGAGCGACGTCATCCGCAAAATCTACCGGAAGCTTTGGAAGCCGGAACGCCTAACGTTACAGGAATCGCCGGCCTGCTTGCCTCTGTTTCCTTTCTTCTGGAAACCGGAGTGGAAAAAATCCAGAAAAGAGAAGAAGAACTTTACCGGTATTTTGCCCGGCAGGTACAGAAAATTCCGTTGCTGCAGTGTTATGGAAATCCGAATACTTTCCTGCACGCGCCTGTTCTTTCTGTGAACCTGTCCCATCAGGACTCTTCCAGAATCGGCATGCTGCTTTGGGACAGATTTCATATTGCCGTCCGGACAGGAGCTCATTGTGCTCCCCTTGTCCATGAACACTATCACACCAAAAATCAGGGAATGGTTCGTTTCAGCTTTTCCTACACAACCACAAAGGAAGAAATCGATCAGATTCTGCATGCGCTCAAAATACTTTCCGATGAACTGCAGCAGGACAGCCTTCCCTCTTCCAATCCATTTATTGAAAACATCTGACGGCTTTGCCGCGTGAAAGGAGAAAATATGGTCATCACTTTTGTGGGAAGCGGAGGAAAAACCTCCTCCATTTATTCCCTTGCTTCTTTTTTGCATTCCAGAGGGAAACGGGTGCTGATCACCACAACCACTCATATGTACTATCCGAAAGAGCACGGGGTCTGTGAGACAGACAATCGTTTGCTGCTCTCCCGCATAGAAGAAATGCTCAATTCACAGGGCATCTGCATTGCAGGTACTTCGGCTATCCCGGAAGATACTCTTCCCTCCGACAGCGCTCCGGAAACTTCATCTGCTTTGCCTGTCAAAATAACTTCACTGCCGGAAAGCGTCTACGAAAAAGCCTGCACACTTGCCGACTTTGTTCTTGTGGAGGGAGATGGCTCCAAACATCTTCCTGCCAAGTTTCCTGCCGCCCACGAACCTGTTATTCCCGCCAACACAGACAGGATCCTTGTTGTTTTCGGCATGTCTGCCCTGAACAGACCGCTGGTGGAAGTTTGCCACCGGGCATACCTTGCCGCTTCCTTTCTCACAGAAAATGATCTTACAGAAGAAGAAAAATCCACTTCTCCTGTAACCTGCAATGATCTTTTAACTCTTTCCCGGGCTCAAAAACTGATAAAAGGAGGTTACCTGGAACCTCTGAAGGAAAAATATCCCCATATTCCCATACAGCTTTACTGCTGTCAGAAAAACAGTTTTTATGAATATGCTGCAGCTGCCGTATTGGAGCAGAATCTTTCTGCCTCTCTTTTTCCTTCCTCCTGGTTCTCTCCTCAGCCCCACCTTGTCCTTTTAGGTGCAGGCCATGTATCAAAGGCCCTATACCAGACTGCCAGAATTTTGGATTATCAGGTCACTGTGATTGATGATCGTCCGGATTTCTCCAATTCCCAAAATTTCCCCGAGGCAGTCGTTTACACCCATTCCTTTGAATCCCTGTCAGAAATTATCCCCAAAGAGCCCGGTTGTTTTTACGCCGTGCTGACAAGGGGACATGCCTGGGATAAACTTTGCGTCTCAACAATTTTGAAGGAATGTCCGGACTATGGCTATCTGGGAATGATTGGAAGCCGGGCTAAGGTGGCTGCTACTTTTGAGTCACTTATCCAGGAAGGTTTTTCCAAGCAGCAGCTTTCGTCTATCCACGCTCCTATAGGACTTAAGATTGGAGGACAGACCCCGGCTGAAATTGCCATCAGTATCGCCGCAGAACTTGTGCAAGTGCGAAATCAAACCTGTGTGTCTTCTTTCTCCGAAGAACTGCAGCAGTTGGAAAAACAAAAGAATCTTTGTGGAATACTGGCTGTCATTGTGGATAAAAAAGGTTCTGCACCGCGAGGCTGTGGAAGCATGATGTTTTTATCTTCTGACGGCACTGCCACCGGAACTGTCGGCGGCGGAAATCTTGAAAATCATGTGCTTAAAAAAATGCGCCAAATGCTAAACTCTCTTCCTTTTGATGGACAGATTCCTTATCATTTGCTCACAAAGATTTTCCCTGATCAAATATCCACCAAGTTTCCGGAATTTCAAAATCTTTTCCACAGTCAGAACGACTTTTTACCTGTTTCCTCTGTGGAATTTAAAACTTATGATGTCTCCTCCTCAGAGAGCGCAGAACTCGGAATGATATGCGGAGGCCAAGTGCAAATCGCCTTTCTCCCCGTTTCTAAAGAAATGCCTTTGTCCTAAAAAGCAGCTGCCTCTATCCATTATCCATGCATGCTAAAAGCGAGCGAATGTAAACGAAACTTTCTCTTTTACACTCACTCGCTTTAATTTTGTCTTCCTTTATATGCTCCGCTGTGGATGCGCACTCAGCACACAGGCAATCAGAGATTGCCGGTAACTATTGCCTGACGGCATCGCGCTCGGCGCGAGTGTGTGCCAGGGCACACACTTTTTTATTTATATTTCTTTTCCATTGCAAGCAGCCATTCTTTTTTATCCAGTCCTCCCGCATAGCCGACCAGCTTGCCGTTGCTGCCAATTACCCTGTGGCATGGAACAACGATGGCAATTGGATTTCGATGATTCGCCATCCCTACCGCCCGGCCTGCTTTGGAGTTGCCGATTTTTTCAGCCAATTTCCCATAAGAAGATACTTCCCCGTAAGGAATCTCCTGCAAAGCCTGCCACACCTTTTTTTGAAATTCCGTTCCCTGCATCTTTATGGGAAGATCAAATTCTTTTCGCTGTCCCGCAAAATATTCCTGAAGCTGCTTTATGGCTTCCCGCAAAACAGGGCTGGTGACATTTTTTTCATCCGTAGGATTCATCTCCTCCGTAAACTCTATCCTGACAATATTCCCTTCCTTCTCTTCAATCTCTATGTTCCCAATTTGCGTACGGATCACTGCTGTCGTCAAACCTTTCCCTTTATTGTGCTCCTGTTTCATTTCCACCCTCCGTTTCTATTGTATTCTCTGTTTTACTTATGTCATCTATTCAGCCTGAGTTATCTCTTTCTTTTTGTGTATCTGATTTCTACTATTGTTCTTATTCTACCACTTTTCTGCTCCATAAAAAACAATCTTATCCATTTCGGAAGGTTGTTCTCTTAACTTCTGTACTACGACAAAAATCCCTCCGAAGTCGGCATTCCGGAAGGACTTTTGTTATATGATATTATTTTAAGAGATTGGCATAATAATATGGCAACAAAGTCAAAAAATGCCAAACGAATTGTTTTGTGCTGCGCACTCCCATAATTTCAAATTATCGGAAAGAAGTCTTTACCGCTTTCGCCAGAATTTTAGGATCACGATTATACGCCGTCACAGGGCATATTTTCTTGTTTTTCACATTCATCAGCTTATATACAGCCATTCTCGCTGCACGAACTGAATATTCTTCCGTAAACACCATATCTTCTGGGATTTCCACAAACTGGCTCAGCATGGCAAAATTCGTAGAGCCATCCGGCACGACCTTGGGACGATCCGACATCTTCCTTGGCTGAAATTGTGCATCAATATAAGGCATCATACAGGGGATTACATTTACAATATCCTGCATAATCTCTTCTTTCTTATCCAGCCAGTGAAAATGATAGAGAAGCTCTTCCAAAATTTCCTCGCCTGTACATTCCCTCATAGGTTTCTTAACATAATCGCCAAGTTTATCTGTATATAAACCATATCCCCAGAAAATCGTCTGGTTCATCGGCTGATTTTTAAAATGAGGCTGAGCGGCCACCACAATACTCATTAGCCAGCTGGAATCGCGAAACGTCATAAGCGCTCCGCTTCCGGGAATATTTCCTGAAAATTTTTCTATCATCTTCAGAAGTTCATTTCCTCTGCAGGTAACCGTAAAACTTTCCCAATTTGTTTCCTCGGGTTTTCCAAAAAACGGCTCCGGATTTCCAAGCCCCTCTTTTTTCCTGGCAATTCGTCTCCACAGTTCCCCGGACATAGGATTCTGCGGATGATACTTGGGCGGAGTGTGCAAATCTCCCAGAGATGCATTATCTGTCATACAGCCATTTGTCACAAAACAAAGGTCGTTTTCCTTCAGCGACAGCAGCTCCTCCTTCCCTTCTTTCTCCAGGCGAATTCCTGTTACCGTAATTTGATCTCCCTCCGCAAAATCCAAGTCAGTGACTTTTGCTTTAATACTGAAATCCACACCCTGATTTTCCAGCCATTCCTTCAACGGTAATATAACGGAATCATACTGATTGTAAGGTGTCCTTGTCACCCCTTCCAAAGTTTCGATTCTGGAAAACTCAAATATCATACGATTCATGTAGCGTCTGAACTCAAACAGACTGGACCATTTTTGAAAAGCAAAAGTAGTCTGCCACATATACCAGAAGTTTGTTTTAAAAAATTCTGGATCAGAATGGAACCATTCCTCGATTGTCATATCATCTAATTTTTCTTCCGGAATAGCCATCAGCTTTGCCAGAAGCATTCGATCTTTATTGCTAAATCCCATAGTGGTCACATCCAAAATTCTGCCGTCTCTGTCTATCAGTCTGGCCTGCGCATGTGTAGGATGAAGATGATCAAAATTCAAGATTTCTTCTGTGACGCTCATCCCCGGCATATTTTTTGAAGGAATATCCTGAAACAGTTCCCAGAAGTTTTCATAAGTTTCTTCGTTTAACATTCTTCCGCCCCTGCAGACAAAACCTTCCTGTTCTGTTCCTATTCCATCATTACTGCCTCCAAGAATAGGCATTCCTTCTAAAATATGAATTTTTTTCCCATCCATTCCACAATCCCGGATCAGATATGCCGCTCCTGCAAGCGATGCCAATCCCCCGCCAACAAAGTACGCCTCTCTGTCTGTCTGAAACATTTCCTCCTCTTTTTTCACCTTCTGTTTTCCCTTTTTTGGACCAGCGCTAGAATCAGAGTTCTTGCTTTGCGTCTGATTCCTTCCTGCAGTTTTATTTTTCATTTTCTTTCCAACATAAAATACAGCGGCAGTCCCCACAGCGGCTCCCGCCGCAAGTGCTATCTTTTTTCCTGTCAGATTCATTTCTATAATCCGCCTTTCTGCGAAAGGCACCGATGGGGTTATGAAACCCTGCATCTGCTTTTCGCTTTTCTAA
>CALWLY010000017.1 GCA_944381635.1 uncultured Lachnospiraceae bacterium | reverse complement strand
ATCACTCATTTTTGTAAGAGTAATTGCCACTTTTCTTTTCCCGTCTTTCAAAGTGGAAATAAACTTTTCACTTCAGCTTTTTATTTTTCCAGTCTCTATTGGCTGTCTTCTGCCATCATGTCAGGCCTGTGTACTTCTATTTTCCGAATCATTTTCCGGTTTTGTGTATTGAGCAATTGCCTCAACGATACGTGTCCTTACTTCGTTGGCAATCTCCACAGTCTTCATATCTTTATACTCTTCATATAACAGAGGTTTCAAGTAGATTATTTTTACTGCGACAGGTTTCGTTCCTTTTTGATCAAAGGGAACAAAGGAATCGATCAGCGCGCAGGGAACAATCGGGCATTTTGCTTTTACTGCACTTTTAAAGCTTCCCCCTTTAAATTCCAGAGGTACATTTCCCTGGCGGCTTCTTGTTCCCTCAGCAAAGATAAGGAAATTTCTTCCTTTTTTTACTTCTTCCGTCATAGTCTTAATAACTGTCATGGATTGTCTGATATCTTCTCTGTCAATAGCTAAGGAGCCCAAAGACTTGGTGACCTGTTTTAACAGAATAATGTTGCTGGCTTCTTTTTTGATGACAAAAGCGAATGGTCTGGGAAAAGATTCCAGAAATACGAGCATATCAAAAAGTCCCTGGTGGTTAGGGAACAGGACAAAGCCATCTTCTTTCGGAATATTTTCCAGCCCATGTGACTCTATCGTAACGTTTCCGGCTTTATTGGCCAGAATCGTCGTCTTTTTGGCCCATTTGAAGCTTTCCGCATAGTCTTTCTTTTTCTGTACGCTGCACCACCAAATTCTGGAAAACAGATAGGCTGCTTTCAAAGGGTGGGATAATACCATATAAACAATTCTGTGCATTTTATTTTTTCTCCTCAGTACAATATTCTTTTATCGCGGTCTGGTAAAGGTCATGTCCTTCGCTGTCAATGACTACGATAGCCGGGAAATTTTCCACTTCCAGTTTCCGAATCGCTTCTGTTCCCAAATCATCATAGGCGACTACTTCTGCATGCTTTATCGCTTTTGACAGAAGTGCTCCTGCACCTCCCACTGCTGCCAGGTAAACTGCATGGTTGCGGACAATAGCCTCTTTTACTTCTTCCGTTCTCTTTCCTTTTCCTATCATGGCTCCCAGCCCCAAATCCAGAAGAGCCGGTGTATATTTATCCATTCTGCTGGCTGTAGTCGGTCCTGCTGAGCCGATGGGTCTTCCTTCCCTGGCGGGTGAAGGTCCCATATAGTAAATCACCTGTTCTTCTATGTCAATAGGAAGCGCTTCCTTTCTTTCCAAGGTTTCCTGCATCCGTTTGTGGGCGGCATCTCTTGCCGTATAAATAGTTCCGGTAAGATACACATAATCTCCGGATCTTAATTTTTCTCTGTCTTCCTTTGAAAAAGGAACCTGCATTCTGTATTCCATAGTAGTTCTCCTGGTTTTAATTTCCACTTTGCCAAAAAACGCATACTTTTCCGTGCGAGTACAGGATGTATGGCTTTCCTCTGCGCACTGATTGTCAAATAAATCACAGAACTCTTACTGCGTGTCTGTTAACATGGCAGCATATATTTACTGCTACCGGAAGTCCTGCGATATGAGTGGGATAAGTGTTTATATTGACAGCGAGAGCTGTTGTTGTTCCGCCAAGGCCTCCGGGACCTATGCCGCTTTTATTTATTTTTTCCAACAGTTCTTCTTCCAGCTCCTTTACATAGGGAATGTGGGAACGCTGATCCACAGGACGGGTCAGAGCCTGTTTCGCCATAACCGCACATTTCTCAAAAGTTCCTCCTATTCCCACACCTACCACCATAGGCGGGCAGGCGTTTGGCCCCGCATCTTTTACCGCTGTCAGAACCGCTTTTTTCACTCCTTCCATTCCGTCGGCAGGTTTGAGCATAAAGATCCGGCTCATATTTTCGCTTCCGAATCCTTTTGGCGCCACTGTAATTTTTACATGATCTCCCGGCACAATGGATGTATGGATAACACCAGGTGTATTATCGTTGGTGTTTTTTCTCTGAAGGGGATCTTCTACTACAGATTTTCTTAAATACCCCTGTACGTAGCCCTGTCTGATTCCTTCGTTTACTGCATCCTCCAAAGGCTGTCCTTCCAGGTGTACATCCTGGCCTATTTCCAGAAATACAACTGCCATTCCTGTGTCCTGACAGATTGGAATTGTATCTTCTGCAGCAATATCCAGATTTTCCAGAAGCTGTCCCAAAATCTGTTTCCCAAGCGGAGAAGCTTCTTTTTCTTCCGCTTCTTTCATAACCTGGCACATGTCTTCTGTAAGGAAATGGTTTGCCTGTATACACATTTCCTTTATATTTTGTGTAATTTCATCTGTTTTTATCGTCCTCATGGCTCAAATTTTCCTTCTTTTTCTTTTCGTCAGGGATAATCTCACTGCTTTTTATTTTACATCGTATTTTAAACAAAGTCCAGTACTGCACCGAACCGGTTCTCTGTGTACTTAAGAAAATTTTACTTTTCTTTTTCTATAAAACTCATGACTTTCCGTCAAAAAAGTCCTATACTGAGAACAGAATGAAAAAATATCTATTGTGACAAAATCTCCCGTTTTCCATATGGATTTGGTCATTGTGCACCTTTTGCTATCTATATAGTGAATGCGGATCATAGAAAGAACAAACAGATATCAAAAAGGAAGATCGTTATGAAATGGATTTTGCTGGCAGCCGGCATCGCCCTGCTTTATCTTTATCTGATACATCCGCGAATGAAGCGACCGGATTTTTCTCCCTTTCTCTCCTACTTTTACGCACACAGGGGTCTTCATAATATAGAAAAAGGCATCCCCGAAAACTCTCTGCCTGCTTTTGCAGAGGCAGTGCGCCACGGTTATGGAATTGAGCTGGATGTTCAGCTGTCCTCTGACGGTATTCCCGTGGTATTTCATGATGCCACCTTAAGTCGAATGTGCTCTATTGACCGTCCTGTCTGGGAACTGACTTACGAGGAGTTAAAGCAGCTGACACTGTTAAATACAAAAGAAACCATCCCTTCTTTGCAGGAAGTGCTCCGCCTGGTGGATGGAAGGGTCCCTCTGCTGATTGAAATCAAAATGGATCGGTTCCGTATGATGATTCCTGAAAAAATAGGAACCATGCTGGACTCTTACCAAGGACATTATTTTGTAGAGTCCTTTCATCCTGCTGCCCTTTGGTGGTTTCGCCGTTACCGCCCTCAAATCGTGCGCGGTCAGCTTTCCACCAATTTCAATATTGAAAACCAGACGGTAAATCCCTTTTATTATCTGATGGGCAAAATGATCTTCAATGTGGTCAGCCGTCCGGATTTTATCTCTTTTAATGTAAGGTTTCACAGAGATCTTTCCCGGCGTATCTGCTGCAGTCTCTTCGGCGCGCTATCCGTAGGATGGGTATTGCGTCGACCGGAACAGCAAAAAAAACTGAGAAAAAAATTTGCCCTTTTTATTTTTGAGGGATTTCTCCCCCAAAACAGTACCGCATCGATACCCGATGGCAAAATGTCTCCGCTGGTACAGCATAAAGTAAGTCTCTGATTTCTCGAGCCTTTTTCATTTCCGAGCATGAAAAACGGGGCACTGGCAAAATCTTTAATCCTCTGTTTGCAACATCCTGTTTCGTAAGTACTTGATGCTTACAAATAAATGTAATGTTACAAATTTGATCTCTCTGATTTTTGCAGCGTCCCGTTGTTTTATTTATGGAAAAGATACCAAAATTCACAGGCTCTGCGTTTCATGCCTGCATGACCCGCATGAAATACAAAGATTTTACAAGATCGGTATCAGTTTTCTGCCGTCTTCCAGTTCTCTCGGCTTCGGTTTATTGACTATAACTTTTAAAATACCGTTCTGAAATCCGGCCTGAATATCATGTTCTGTAACTTTTTCTCCCACATAGAAGCTTCTCTTCATGCTTCCCGTATATCTTTCTTTGCGGACAAAACGTGTTTTCTCTTCTTTTTCTTCCAGAGCCTCCTGTTTTTGAACCAGAATCGTCAGATAACCGTCCTTTAATTCTGCTTTTATGTCATCCCTCGTATAACCAGGCAGCTCAATCTCCAGAAGATAATGGCCGTCTTTTTCCAGAATATCCGTCCTCATCAGCTGGGGAATATTCCTTTCTGTCTGCCTTGTAAAAAACGGATCGTCAAACATATCGTAAAAAAAATCATCAAACATATCGTATCTGCTCTTTCTGAATGCCATATTGATTACCTCCTCAAACCAAATCATTTCGCTTTGATTTATCTGTTATATACGTTATATAACGTTTTATTAGCACTGTCAAGAGGTGAGTGCTAATTCCATTTCTAAAAACTTTATGAACAAAGTCCGGAAGGTATCCACAGCGCTCTGTATTAGCTCGAACAGCCAATATGCCGGTATCTTATCAGATTTTAATCAGTTCATATTCTGCATTTCCAAGTCCTAACTTTACCGCATGCTCTACACAGGATTTCCAGTTTGTGGCCGGAGCAGAGTCTGTAAAGTGGTCATTATGGATATGCGGCATATGGTCTAACTGGCTGTCCGCAATGACAGGCTGACGGTTAACGGCATCTGCACATGCTACGTCCAGTGCTACCGGATCAAAGGAAGCAAACATTCCCACATCCGGCACAATAGGAATATCGTTTTCCGAATGGCAGTCGCAGTTAGGAGAAACATCAATGACCAGGCTGATGTGGAAATGCGGTCTGCCGTCCAATACTGCCTTGGAATATTCTGCAATCTTGCGGTTTAAAATGTCGTTGCTTTCGTCTCCCGCCGCGCAAACCGCGTCCATGGGGCAAACGCCGATACATCTGCCGCAGCCTACACACTTATCGTGATCAATGAAAGCCTTTCCATCTGTGATGGATGGAGCATCGTGAGCACAGATTTTTATACAACGTCCGCATCCGATACAGTTTTTCTGGTCAACGTGAGGTTTTCCCGCACTGTGCATTTCCATTTTTCCGGCACGGGAACCGCAGCCCATTCCTATATTTTTCAAAGCGCCTCCGAAACCGGTTGCTTCATGGCCTTTAAAATGATTCAAAGATATGAAAATATCCGCATCCATAATGGCACGTCCAATCTTTGCTTCTTTTACATACTCTCCGCCGGAAACGGGAACAAGGGCCTCATCTGTGCCTTTTAACCCGTCTGCGATCAGAACATGACAGCCCGTGGAAAAAGGTGAAAAGCCATTCTGATAAGCGGCATCCAGGTGATCCAGCGCATTCTTTCTCCCTCCCACATACAATGTATTGCAGTCGGTAAGAAAAGCTTTTCCTCCCAGTTCTTTGATGACCTTTACAACTACAGCCGCATAATTAGGCCTTAAATAGGCAAGATTTCCGGGTTCTCCGAAATGAATCTTTATTGCCGCGTATTTTTTATCAAAGTCAATTTGTCCGATTCCGGCTGTTTTTATGAGACGTTCCAGCTTCTGAGGCAGATTTTCGCTGAACGATGTGTGCATGTCTGTGTAATAAACCTTAGATTTTCCCATTTCCAATAATCCCCTTTCTCTCCCGCAGCTTTCTCTTATTTTTTCCCGGACAGGCGGTCAGCCAAATCCGCAAACTGCTCCAGCGTAAGCGCTTCTCCGCGTATCGTTTCCGAAAGCCCCATATCCGCAAGAACTTTTTTTACCTGCTCTTTTCCTACGGATATATTTGTGGCATTTGAAAGGCCATTGACAAGCGTTTTACGTCTCTGGTTAAACGATGCTCGAATCAGGGCAAACATAAATTTTTCATCTGCTACCTGTACCGGAGGGTTCTGATAGCGTGTCAGTCTGATTACCGCACTTCCCACATTCGGTCTCGGAATAAAACAGTTGGGAGGAACGTTAGCCACAATCTCCGGTTTTGCATAATACTGAACAGCCAGAGAAAGAGCGCCGTAATCCTTGGTTCCGGGGCCTACCTGCATGCGGTCTGCCACTTCTTTCTGTACCATGATGGTAATGCTGGCAAGGGGCACATGACTTTCGAACAGTCCCATGATGATAGGTGTCGTAATATAATAGGGAAGATTTGCCACCACCTTGATCGGTTTCCCCCCATTATGTTCCTCTGCCAGTTTCTGAATATCCACTTTTAAAATGTCTTCGTTGATGACTGTCACATTGTCATAGGAAGACAGAGTATCCTGCAAAATAGGAATCAGCGCCTTATCGATCTCCACAGCAATGACTTCCCTGGCATTTTCTGCCAGATACTGTGTCATAGTTCCGATTCCGGGGCCGATTTCAATGACACAGTCTTCTTTTGTTATTTCGGCTGCACTGATAATACGGTCAAGAACATGTGTATCGATGAGAAAATTCTGACCGAATTTTTTCTGAAATGTAAAATTATATTTTTGTAATACTGCAATGGTATTTGCGGGTATGCCTAATGTCGCCATAAATTTCCTTTCCGTTTAAAATTTATCCTGCGTTTCATCTGTTCCAAACAGCTTTTCCGCATTTTCATAGGTGACTTTCACAACCTCTTCGAAGCTGACCTTTTTAATGTCCGCAATCGCTCTTGCAATATCCGGCAAATTCAGGGAAGAATTTCTTTTTCCACGATTCGGCACCGGTGCAAGATAGGGGCTGTCTGTTTCCAACAAAATATGGGAAAGCGGAATATATTCCACCGCTTCTGCCAGTTTTCTGGCATTTTTAAAAGTTACAACACCGCCGATTCCAAAATAATACCCCATGTTCAGATAGTCTCTGGCGCTTTCTTTGGAATAAGAATAGCAGTGAATCACGCCCGAAAGCTCATGGGCTTTTTCTGCCCTCATCAGATCAATCGTATCTTTTGCCGCCTCCCTGGAATGTATAATGACAGACTTTCGCACTTCTCTTGCCAGCTCCAGCTGTCTTGCAAACCACTTTTTCTGTATCTCTCTCTCCGGTTCATCCCAGTAATAATCCAGACCGATTTCTCCTACCGCCACAATCTTGGGAAGAGAAAGCTGTTCTTTTAGCCAGGCGAAGCTTTCTTCCGTTAACTGTGCAGTCTCGCTGGGATGTACTCCCAGAGCACCGTAGATAAACGGATACTCCTTAGTCAGTTCTATCGTAGTCTTGCAGCTCTCCAGACTGGAACCAACATTGATAATACGAGAAACTCCACTTTCATGGATAGCCGTAAGTAAAACCCGTCTGTCTTCATCAAACGCCTCATCATCATAATGGGCATGGCTTTCAAATATCACAGGATTCTTTCCTCCTTTGTTTTCTCTGGAAGTATTATAGCACAGAAGATAATTCCTTTGGAAGTAAATTGAGCCCGCATAAATCCGTCTCCTGATGGCAGATGGCTGAACTGTTACAGATTTGTATAACAGTTCAGCCCGCGCCATTCGGAAAACCGCACTGACGTGCTTACTGCGGCTGCGCCGCTGTTTTCCTCATTGACTGGCGCTTAACTCATCTGCGTGTCAGCGGCAGAATTTTTATGCGGGCATAAATCCTGCCGCCGATACGCAGATGGCTGAACTGTTATACAAATCTGAAAATTTTATAAAAAAAAGTATTGCTTTTTTTTAGGGTCTATAATATAATAATTTTTGCGTTAAGGCAAATCAATAAATAAGCGCCTTTAGCTCAGTTGGTAGAGCACCTGACTCTTAATCAGGGTGTCCAGGGTTCGAGCCCCTGAAGGCGCATGAAAGCACTGTTTTTGAGGACTTGGATCCTTGGGGACGGTGTTTTTTATTGCTCAAAATCCTTTTTTAATAAAAGCACCCACAACAAAGTGTCTATTTTTACACGAAAAAAGGAAGTTTCTTATCGTATAACAAGTGTGCGTCCGGACGCACACTCGCGCCGGAGCGCGGTTGCATCAGCAACTATTTTCCTCAAGCGCGAAGTGCGATTTTTTATTCTTTTTTACATGATAGGAAATGAAGTTTCCTATCATGTAAAAAGATACCCGGAAAGATTCGGCAGATGCCTTATGATACTTTTCGGATATCCTTTTCTTACAGCGTCGG
Source organism: uncultured Lachnospiraceae bacterium (assembly GCA_944381635.1). Taxonomy (GTDB): domain Bacteria; phylum Bacillota; class Clostridia; order Lachnospirales; family Lachnospiraceae; genus CALWLY01. Next base: position 71,759 of record CALWLY010000017.1, on the reverse strand, counting down.
TGTACAGGGGAACAATACGCCTCAGCCCTGTACACCGACCTACATTTCTTTAGTTTACCAATTCAATTTACGGATTCAATTCTTCATTATTTTATTTCCCCGTTTTCAACTGTGAACACAACCGGCTCGGAACTGTTGCCGCTGTAGTCCTGAAGAACTACTGTGTAAACAGCATTGGTGGCAGATGTGATTTCCGGCATTTCGTCACTGTATCTTGTGATAATCTCTTCTTTGCCGTCTGAGGTTGCCACCAGCATACGATACCAGTCTTTTGCAGCGGGAACAGCAAGACGTTTTGAGTCAATGCCTGCATCCAGGGCAGGTGTGTAAGCGCTGCAGAACGTATCTGCCAGACGTCCGTCATGAGTGATGGTTTCCCCATTTTCGGAAGTTATTTTCATGGTGTAATATCCATAATCTTTTTCCTGTACCGGAATTTCTACAACACAGCTGTTCTGTCCTTCCTGTGCTTCAGCCGTATACTTGGCAGGATTCTTTTCTCCTGTATATTTTTCTGTCACTTTCACATACGTTTTACCTGTATTTCCTGCTGCCGGCGTCCAGGATACAAGCAGCTTTCCTGCTTCTTCCTGTACCGTCACATTGGAAACTGCTTTAGAAAGATCACAGGATACGCTTGCCGCTTCGCTCTCTGTGCCGTCCTCGGATACTGCTCTGACTTTGATGGTTACAGTTCCGGCTGCATCATACAGATCTTTGATATAAAATACATCATCGTATACGCCGCCCATATACATTTCTCTGCCGTTGATCTCGGCATAGACATTGTACTGTTTTACTTCACTGTAATCGTCCAGATTCCAGGAAAGATACATTTCTCCGGTGTCAAATACACTGTCGATAGTCAGTCCCGAAGGCGCTGCGGGTTTTTGCGCTTCTCCTGATGTGTAAGCCATACGTCCGATATTTATCTGATAGTTTTCTGCATTTCCCTCAAATACCAGACCAATTGCTACAATCTGCTCTCCTGCATGTTCAGAAAAGTCTGCCACACCGGTAACCCATCCGTTTCCTGCATCCTGCAGATCAGAGATCTCCACCTTCACTGTCTGATCCGGCGCACCTTCAAAAATCAGACCCAGCTTCATGTTCACATCGTCTGCAGACGTCTTTTTAAAAGTTATCTGCATTTTGCTTTCCTTAGTCACATCCAGATCTGTCTTATATAAATGCAGAAAGTTTTCTGCATCCAGATCGCCGTATACTACAAGAGAAGAACCGCCGTTGTAAGCGCCCACCAGGTTAAAGTCAAAGCTTCCCGGATTTCCCAGCACGTCTTCCTGACCGTTGTCATAGTTTTTCTTATAGTTCTGGCCGTAGTCAAAGTCCACATTCAGCTTTTTGCTTCCTTCTGTTTCAACCCACCACTGCCAGCTGGGAAGAATATCCTGAATATTTATGTTAGACCACTCATGTTCATTGGATACGGCACCGTCAACTCTGTATTCCAGACCGTGTCCTGTATTAAAGTCCGTAACAAATGTATCTCCGTTGATAACAGATCTCTCTGTGATATAGGCAGCCACACCGTCAAAGTTCTGGTTTTCATTGGTTCCAATACCGATTTCTTCTGCCTGCGGATAAAGAGAACGATCCATAATATAGCTTGCCATGGAAGGATCTTCAAAAGGACCTGACCACCATCTTCTCTCACGCTCAAAAGTCATCCACTGGAATTCATCCTTTTCCCGGCGCATAGCAACATTATTGTTTGCTCCGCCGTCTAAGTCTTCATCCAGTCCGTCATGGACAAACTCACTTCCAAGAGACGCTATGGAGTTTATCGGTTTTCCGTCGAGTCCCAGGTTGAACCGAAGGTCATATTTCTGTCCCCAGCGGTCACCGCCTGCCTCAATTCCGGCAAATACGGTTTCCAAAGGATCCAGCCCCAGTTCTTTGGCATGTTCTCCGGAATCTACAAGCATGGAATTATCCCACCAGTAGTTTAAGAAAATAGAGTCGGAATACTGTGTTGTTCCATCAGATACAAAAGAAGAATTCAATTCATTGAATTCATTCTGATAATCTACTTCTCCGGTAGTATCCACCACAGAGTCATACCACTGCACGTAGAGACCGGCATCTCTTAACTGCTTCATAAATTCCTTGTAAAGAGGAATATCGGATGCGGGTATATCCTCTTCCTGATTGATAAACCAGCCGTCAAATCCAAAATAACGGCATACTTCGATAAGCTTCTGTGCATAAGGGAAGTTTCCGTTTTCATCCTGTGTAAGAAGTACTGTATGTTTTAAACCGGTACGGGGAAGGAAAATACAGCCGATGGAGAGAACTCCGTTTTTATGAGCCGCATTGGTATAGCCGGGATTGGGCATGTTTACCAGACCGAACTCAAATTTGCGGTTCTTCCACGCATCTGTCACGCCTCTCTCACTCTGATACATTTCATAAGGAACTTCCTCTGTGGGCATTCCGTGCCAGGAACCGTAAAAATCTGTATACTGCCAGAAGTTAAAAACATACTGGCTGAATTCATTGGTGTAAGGATAGCTGTCAAAGAACGCGTTTCCATAATCCCCTGCCAATGTAAACCACTGCGTCTCAGGGCTTAAATTGGGATTTGCCTGGGTAGGGGCAAAAGCTTCATTCCTTTCCTGAAGCGGAACCTTCGCTCTCAGATATTCTGCATAAGGGTCCTTTGCCGGGTTCCAGCTGAGAAAATCTTCCGCTCTGTAGCCATGCTGATAAGGCTGATTTTCTCCTCTTGCGCTTTCTCCCAGATAGGGAAGGGTGTCACTGGCAGATACCGGCACTGCGCAGCCAAGTGTGAGAGCTGCCATCAGAGCTGCCGCCATCATCTTTTTTCCTGTCTTTCTCATAGTGTCCTCCTTGTTTGAAAAAGATAGTTTATTTCCGGTTATTCGTTACTTTTCCAGTATAGACTTATAACGATATACCGTCAATTATACAGAGAGCCAAAAAAAGCAACGATTTTTTGTTACATATTTTTTTCAAAATTGCTTGACGAAAAGATTCCCGCAAGCGGATACTGTTTTTAGCTGTAAATATTTTTCAGCTGTCAGGCTGCTTTTTTTGATTCTCTTTTATTTGGAAAAATGAAAAAGAAAGCAGCCCCCGATTTTAAGATACAGGGAAAGGAGATTACTATGAGAACTATTGAACTTGGAAAAAGCGGCATGCAGGTGCCTGTCATTGCATCCGGCTGCATGCGCATCAATAACCTGGACGAAAAACAGGCCGCTTCCTTTGTGGATAAGGCTTTATCTCTTGGCGTTAATTTTTTTGAACACGCGGATATTTACGGAGGAGGGGAATGTGAAAAAATTTTCTCCAAAGCCATCGGCATGAATCCTTCTGTCCGTGAAAAGATTATTTTACAGTCCAAATGCGGCATTGTTTCCGGAAAAATGTATGATTTTTCAAAAGAACACATTTTAAAAAGTGTGGACGGTATTTTAAAACGTCTTCAGACCGAATATCTGGATGTGCTGGTACTCCACCGCCCGGACGCTCTCATGGAGCCTGAAGAAGTGGCGGAAGCTTTTACTCAGCTGAGAGAAAGCGGAAAAGTCCGCCATTTCGGCGTTTCCAACCACAAACCTTCTCAGATTGAGCTTCTTCAAAAATATGTGGAATATCCCCTTGTGACAGATCAGCTTCAGTTTTCCGTTACCAATTCTTCCATGATAGAAAGCGGAATGGAAGTAAACATGACCACTCCGGGAGCTGTTGACCGGGACGGAAGCGTTCTGGACTACTGCCGCATCCATGATATCACTATCCAGACCTGGTCTCCGTTCCAGTACGGATTTTTTGAAGGCGTGTTCCTGGGCAGCGAAAAATTTCCGAAACTGAATCAGAAGATTGATGAGATTGCCGAAAAATACGGCGTTACAAACACCACTATCGCTTCCGCCTGGATTCTGCGTCACCCTGCCCATATGCAGCTGATCGCAGGAACTATGAACGAGAAACGTCTGGAAGAAGTATGTGCAGCTGCAGATATTACTTTAACACGGGAAGAATGGTATGAAATTTACCTCTCCGCCGGACATATGCTGCCTTAACCCACATGCAACAGTTCAGCCACAGAGCTGTGCAGGAGAAAAAGTTAAAACAGATAAGGGGATTGGATATGAAATATCGTGATTTTGGAGCAACCGGAGAAAAAATCTCCGCTCTTGGATTCGGCTGCATGCGTCTGCCCGAATATCAGGAAAATGAAACCTGGTACATTGACGAAGACAAAGCGCAGGATATGCTGTGTACTGCCTACGAACTGGGAGTCAACTACTTTGACACCGCACCTTACTATTGCAATCACAACAGTGAAGCTGCACTCGGAAAGGCTGTAAAACCTTTTCGTGATAAAATTCTGCTTTCTACCAAGCTTCCTTCCGAAAACTGCCATGAAAGAGGGGATTTCCGCCGTTTTCTGGAAGGCAGCCTGAAAAAACTGGATACGGAATACATCGATTTTTATCATTTCTGGGCAACCAACCGGGATAAATTCGACAACTATATTTTGAAATATGATCTTCTTGAAGAAGCGGCAAAAGCCAAGGAGGAAGGGCTGATCCGTCACATTTCCTTCTCTTTCCACGATGACCCTTCCGTGATCCGCTATATTATCGAGACGGCTAAGGAACACGGCGTTCCCATGGAAAGTATGCTGGTTCAGTACAATCTCATCGATCGAAGCAACGAAGAAATGCTGGCTTACGCCCATGAAAACGGTCTGGGCACTGTCGCTATGGGTCCGGTGGGAGGCGGACGTCTGGCTGCGCCTACGGATCTGTACAGCAGACTCACCGGCAAGCCACCCATTGCCACTTACGAACTGGCCTTTAAATTTGTCCTGGGAAATCCTTCTTTAAACTGTGCCCTCTCCGGTATGCAGACTCTTGAAATGGTAAAAAGCAACACCGCTATCGCAGACGACGCCGCTATGAGTGAAGAGGAATGGAAAAATCTGGGCGATGCCATGGAACAGCTGAAAAAATTCAGCGAACTTTACTGCACCGGCTGCAAATACTGCCAGCCCTGTCCGGCGGGCATTGAAATTCCGGATATTTTTAATCTTTACACCCAGTACAACGTTTACGGGCTGAAAGAACATTCCAGAAACGCATACAAAAAGCTTACAGAAGATGGAAAGAAAACCATTCACGACTGTCTGAACTGCGGTATGTGTGAAAAAAAATGTCCCCAGCATCTGAACATCCGCGAAGAATTAAAACGGGTGGACAACATTCTGCTCGGCCAAAAATAAAACCGGCGGACTGCAAATAAAAACAAGGAGATACCTTTATGGCTGTAGATTATATGGGAAAGCCCGCAGATAGTCTGAAAGAAAAAAAGCTGTGGCTTCTGGACATGGACGGTACGATTTACAACGAAAATAAAATTTTTGACGGCACTCTTTCTTTTCTTGATTACATAAAAAGAAACGGAGGCACTTATATTTTCATTACCAACAATTCCTCTAAATCCGTAACCGACTATGTGGAAAAAGTAAAAAATATGGGAATCGATGCAGACGTCTCCCACTTTTACACATCCAGCCAGGCCACTGCCATGTACTTGAAAGAACACCATCCGGGAGAACTTGTCTATTGTATGGGAACCGCTTCCCTGATAAAAGAACTTGCCGAGAATGATATCCGGGTTACTGTTAAGCCGGAAGATGAAGCCTCCGTAGTGCTGATTGGCTTTGACACAGAAAACACATCGGAAAAAGTACGCAATACCTGTATCATGCTTGGACGGGATGTAACCTATCTTGCCACCAATCCGGATCTTGTCTGTCCTGTGAGCTTTGGCTACATTCCGGACTGCGGCTCTATGAGTATTATGCTCAAAAATGCCACAGGCAAAGAGCCTTTCTTTATCGGAAAACCGGAGCCCATCATGGTAAACTGCTGCCTGAAAAATACAGGCTTTTCCAGAGAAGAAACGGTCATTGTGGGGGATCGTCTCTATACCGATATAAAAACTGGAGAGAACGCCGGTGTGGACACCATCTGTGTTCTCTCCGGAGAAGCAACTCTTTCTGATATAGAAAACGGAAATGTAAAGCCTACCTGGATTTTTGAAAATGTAGGAACCATTACCAAAGAGCTTATGGAAAAATAAAAGCGAATAAACCAATCACTTTTCAGGAGGTAACAAAGATGAATCCATACAGCGAATATATGCTTTCCCAGACTACCGCCGTTCTGGGAATTGACAGCCCTACCGGCTACACAAAAAAAGCGGCGGAATACGTACTGTCACAGTATCAGGCTCTTGGCTATGAAGCCTGCCTTACCACCAAAGGCGGTGTTTTTGTCTGCATCAACGAAGGAAAAGAAGAGGAAGAGCCGATTCTTTTGGAGGCTCATCTGGACACACTGGGAGGAATGGTCACAGAAATCAGGGCTGACGGTCGTCTTTCTCTCACCCCTTTAGGCGGTATGAATCCCAACAACGGAGAAGCAGAAAATGTGCGGATCATCACAAGAGAAGGTAAAATCTATACCGGTACTTTTCAGCTTCAAAATGCTTCCATCCATGTAAACGGGGATTACAACGAAACAAAACGTTCCTATGACAGCATGGAAGTTGTGATCGATGAAATGGTTTCCTCCAGAGAAGATGTGCTGGCTCTGGGCATTCTTCCCGGAGATATTGTGTGCTTTGATCCCCGCACGGTGATTACCGAATCCGGTTATATCAAAAGCCGGTTTCTGGATGATAAATTAAGTGTGGGAATCCTTTTGGGATTTGCAAAATATGTGAAGGAAAGCGATGTGAAACCTTCCCGCAGAATTTATCAGCACATCACTGTGTTTGAAGAAGTGGGTCACGGCGGCTCCTCATCCATCCCTTCTGATGTAAAGGAAGTTCTGGCGGTGGATATGGGCTGTGTGGGAAACGGACTTGGCTGCAAGGAACATCAGGTATCGATCTGCGCCAAAGACAGCGGAGGTCCTTATCACTATGATGTAGTCAGCGGACTGATCGCAGCTGCAAAAAAAGCCAATGTTGACTTTGCCATCGATGTTTATCCTCATTACGGATCTGATGCGGAGGCTGCCCTTCGTTCCGGCCATGATGTAAAACACGGTCTGATCGGCGCGGGAGTCTATGCTTCCCACGGCTACGAGAGAAGCCATATCAAAGGCATGGAAAACACGTTTGAATTGTTGAAAGCTTACCTGTTCTGACAAACAATCGGAACAGGCTATCAGAAAAAGTAACGGAGGAATTTATGTATCAGACAACAGTAGTTCTGAAAAAAGGGGAAGGACGCACTTTAAAAGCCGGAGGTATGTGGGTATTTGACAATGAAATCGACAAAATCCAGGGAGATTTCACCAACGGAGACCTTGTGAATGTGGAGGATTTTGACGGCTTTTTTATGGGGTACGGTTTTTTAAACACCAACTCCAAAATCAGCGTCAGACTTATGGCGCGAAAAAAAGAACACGAAATTACAGAAGATTTTCTGGAAAAAAGAGTACAGAATGCATGGGAATACCGCAAAAGCACCGTGGATACCGACAGCTGCCGTCTGATTTTCGGGGAGGCAGACTGGCTTCCCGGTCTTGTCGTGGATAAATTTTCCGATGTGCTGGTAGTGGAATCTCTGGCACTTGGCATTGACCGCTTAAAGCCCGTGATTCTTGACAAGGTAAAAAAAGTGCTGGCCAAAGACGGCATTCACATCCGCGGCATCTATGAAAGAAGTGACGCCAAAGTCCGCCTTCAGGAAGGCATGGAGCGATTCAAGGGCTTCCTGGGGGAACCCTTTGATACCAAGGTTGAAATCTGCGAAAACGGAGTAAAATATATCGTGGATGTGCAGGATGGACAGAAGACCGGATTTTTCCTGGATCAGAAATACAACCGCGCGGCTATCCATAAGCTCTGTCCCGGCAAAAAGGTGCTGGACTGCTTCACCCATACCGGCTCTTTTGCCCTGAATGCGGGTATTGCAGGAGCAGCCTCTGTGCTTGGCGTGGACGCTTCCATGACCGGCGTGCTGCAGGCAGAAGAAAACGCCCGCTTAAACAATCTGTCCGACCGGGTAACATTTAAGTGTGCGGATGTTTTTGATCTGCTTCCGGAACTGGAAGCTGCCGGGGAAACTTTTGATGTGGTTATCCTGGATCCCCCGGCCTTCACAAAATCCAGAAGTTCCATCAAAAACGCGGTGAAGGGATACCGGGAAATCAACCTTCGAGGATTAAAGCTGGTACATGACGGCGGTTTCCTCGTCACCTGTTCCTGCTCTCATTTTATGGATCCTGATCTTTTTGCCAAAACCATCCGCGAGGCGGCAAAAGGAGCCCATAAACGACTTCGGCAGGTGGAATTCCGCACCCAGGCAAGCGACCATCCTATTCTCTGGGCTGCCGACGAGTCCTATTACCTGAAATTTTACATTTTCCAGGTGTGCGAGGAACTGTAAACTCTCAGATAGATCACCGTCAACGGGTACGCATAGCGCGTATCCGTTTTTTTGTCTCCCCATCCACCCGGTTTGACTCTGTAATCTTCTGCAGGGCTTTCTGATAAGTAAAATCATCCAGCCTATTGTCTGAAAGGTAGTTCCATGTTTTCTCCGGAAATTTTACAAAGCACATGGAAACTGCCCAGGCAATGGCCATTTTTACATAATAGCCCGGATGGCTGATTTGATCCCATATGGGAAACAGCCTGTCAATATATTCTTCTTTGATATAAAAATCCAAAAGGCAGACTACGGCAAACCGAACCTCATACTCCTTTTCTGATGTGAGATAGTTTTTCAGAAAGGCAAAAAATTCATCCGGGTATTTGGACACGGATTTCAGGGAAGTGCAGAAACTGTCACATAAAGACCAGTTGCTGATTTTGGGCACATGCTCCGTTATGTCCTGCAAAAGAAGCTGAAAATCTTCTTTCTTTTTTACCGGGCGCAGCGCTAAAAGAAATCCCTGAAGCATGATTTCTTCAAAGCTGTCACCCCCTGAAATCTCCAGGTAAAAATTCAGATCTTCCTTTGCCAGTTTTTTGGCCAGGTCACGGAGCATGGGAAGACGTACTCCCAAAAGCTCGGGGGGTTCTTCTGTGTCTGGTACATCTTGTTCTTCCTGCTTCCAAATTGCCGAATCCGGCTTTTTCAAAAGTCCCACTGCAAATTTCTGATAGTCCGGCTCTGCAAGCTCTTCCAGATGACGTCGGATATCGGCTTTATTTTCAAAGGTATGTTTTCTCTCCATAAGTTTTCCTCTTTATTCATGAATTTGTCCCAAAACAGCATGTCCTGCGTCTTCTTTTGTTTATATATAAATTCATTCTGCATGTCAACGTGAACTTTGTTTCTTCCATTTCCAAATAGTTTCGGAAAATATCCTGACAAAAGCAAAACCGGTTGCCGAAAAAAATATTCTCGGCTATAATCAGAGACAGGCTGTTTGTGCCGGATATGCCGGACCTTTCAGCCTTTGATACCTGACAAAAACACAAGTTCACTTTTATTTTCAAGGGAGTTATTTATGAGTATTTTAAATGTAGAACATCTTTCTCACGGATTCGGAGACAGAGCCATTTTTCATGACGTTTCTTTCCGGTTGTTAAAGGGCGAGCATATCGGTCTGATCGGGGCTAACGGCGAAGGAAAATCCACTTTTATGAATATCATAACCGGAAAGCTGATGCCGGATGAGGGAAAGGTTGAATGGGCAAAAAATGTCCGTGTAGGATATCTGGACCAGCACACCGTACTTGAAAAGGGAATGACCATCCGTCAGGTACTCACCTCAGCTTTTGACTTCCTTCTGGAGATGGAAGCGCAGATGAATGCGCTTTACGAAAAAATGGGGGAAGCTTCCCCGGAGGAGCTGGATGCACTTTTAGAGGAATCCGGAACTTTGCAGGATCTTCTGACCATGCACGATTTCTATATGATCGACGCCAAGGTGGAGGAAGTAGGACGTGCTTTGGGCCTTGTGGAAATAGGCCTGGATAAAGATGTGACAGAGCTTTCCGGCGGTCAGAGAACCAAGGTCCTTCTGGGAAAACTGCTTTTGGAAAAACCGGATATTCTGCTTTTGGACGAGCCTACCAACTACCTGGACAAAGAACATATCGAATGGCTGAAACGGTATCTGAACGATTACGAAAACGCTTTTATTCTGATTTCCCACGATATTCCCTTTTTGAACAGTGTCATCAATCTGATCTATCATATGGAGAATCAGGAATTAAACCGCTATGTAGGGGATTATGATAAGTTCCAGGAAGTTTATGCCATGAAGAAAGCTCAGCTTGAAGCCGCTTACAACCGTCAGCAGAAAGAAATCGCAGATCTGAAGGATTTTGTGGCAAGAAATAAATCCCGTGTCTCCACGAGAAACATGGCAATGTCACGTCAGAAAAAACTGGACAAAATGGATGTGATCGAGCTGGCAGCCGAGAGACCGAAACCGGAATTTCATTTCAAAGAAGCAAGAACGCCTGGCCGTTATATTTTCCAGACCCACGATCTTGTCATCGGCTATGACGAACCGCTCTCCTCTCCTTTAAATCTTGAAATGGAGCGGGGAAGTAAAATCGTCCTTACCGGAGCCAACGGTATCGGTAAGACCACTCTTTTAAAAAGTATTCTGGGATTGATTCCGCCTCTCTCCGGAAGCGTGGAGCAGGGAGATTACCTGCATATCGGTTATTTTGAGCAGGAAATGGATCAGAATATTTCCACTACCTGTATTGAAGAAATCTGGAAGGAATTTCCCGGATTCACCCAATACGAGGTACGCTCCGCCCTTGCAAAATGCGGTCTGACTACAAAGCACATCGAAAGCCTTGTAAAAGTATTAAGCGGAGGAGAACAGGCAAAAGTCCGTCTCTGCAAACTGATCAACAAAGAATCCAATATCCTGGTTCTGGACGAGCCAACCAACCATCTGGATGTGGACGCCAAAGACGAACTGAAACGCGCTCTGAAAGCTTATAAGGGAAGTATTCTGATGGTATGCCATGAACCGGAATTTTACGAAGGGCTTGCCACAGATGTGTGGGACTGCACCAGATGGACCACCCGAACCGTATAAAGAAGCAGTGCTTTCCCCCATACCGGGGAAAGCACCTTGGAAAAGAAATTTTAGAAACCGCCGAGCAGATGATCTTAGCCGACGGCGGGACTAAGATCACTTTATCCGCCCAGAAAAGAGTCAAACTGTTTTATGAGAAAAACGGATATACTGCGCAGGGGGATGAATATCTGGACGAATTCTGTCCTCACATCCACATGTCTAAAATTCTTTGCTCTCCATAATGCGGGCACTGATGAAAAGGGAAATCACATAAGCTGCAATCCCCACTGCCAGAACAGACACGATAGCTGTATAAAAAGCACCTTCGTTCTGCACCATTCCGCTTTCAGAAAGAAATGCAGATTGTGTAATGGCTGCTCCCCCGCCTACCAGTGCAAAGACCAGAATGGTCATACCAAACAGCCAAATTCTGCTTCTTTCTACGCCCAGACGAAAAATCATGGGAAGTTCAATGGCACTGTAGAGAAAAGCCGCGCCGATTCCTGTTCCCAAAATCAACAGCGTATCTGCAGTCAGCCAGACTTCTTTTGAAAACAGCGCTGCCGCTAATCCAATCATAATTTCCAACACTGCAATCGCAGCAATATTCAGAAACACAAGCAGATATTTTTCCTCTGCCATCTGTTTTCTGGATACCGGCATGGTGACAAGAAAACTGTTCCATTTTGTCTGTTCATCGTAGGAGAACGTCATCCTCGTGTTCATGACTGCAAACAGAAACGGAAAAATTCCCCAGAACAGACTGTCCGTCCAAACCATCATTACCATCCAGATCAGAGTAAATAAAAGAATTGATTTTCCATACTTCCATGTCAGATAACCGTCTTTATACAACAAACCTTTCATATTATCCTCGCTTTCTGTGGGAGAAACGCTTACGCCTGTGTCTGCTCTCCTCTTACCATATACACCATAATATCTTCAATTCCTGCCGGTGAAAGTGAAAAAGAAGAAGGTACCTTTTCTCTTTCCACCAGAACTTCCATGCCATAGGGCGACGTCCGGTATCCGGCTACTGCCTCCCTGTCCAGACTTTCAAACATTTCTTTTGTGCATGAGAGAATTCCGTATTTTTCTTTCAAAGCATCTTTTTCCTCACAGAAATACAGTTTTCCTTTGTGAAGAAAGGCAATATAATCACAAAGCTTCTCCAGGTCACTGACGATATGTGAGGAGATTAAAATACTATGGTCTTCCTCTCTTGTAAATTCGTAGAAGATATCTACGATTTCATCCCTGGCCACCGGGTCCAGTCCGCTGGTAGCCTCATCCAGAAGAAGCAGCTTTGCTTCATGGGATAAGGCCGCTGCAATTCCGAATTTCATTTTCATTCCTCTGGAAAAATCCTTCAGCTTTTTATCCACAGGCAGATCAAATTTTTTCAGGTACTCGACAAACTGTTTTTCATCCCAGTTTTCATAAATCCCCTTCATCATCCTGTTGACCTGTTTTGGCGTCAGATAATCCGAATAGCGGGCTTCATCCAGCACAACTCCGATTTGATTTTTGACTGCATCAAATTCTCTGGTGCGATTGTCAACGCCGAGTACACAAATCTGCCCTTCATCCGGTCTGGCTGCACCGGTAAGCAGTTTCATAGTTGTACTTTTCCCGGCGCCGTTTTCACCGATCAGCCCCATAATACAGCCGGCTGGAAGTTTAAGATCAATATTCTGCAGGCAGAAACCTTCGTATTTTTTTGTCACATTGTTTAATTCCAGTGCATTTTCCCCTGTCATAACTACTCCCCTTTTCCTAAAAATATAAACATTTCGATAAGCTCTTGCTCTTTGATTCCGCAGCTGGAAGCCAGCTCCCAGGCCTGCTTCATGTGTTCTTCCATCTTCTTTAGATTTTCTTCCCGGATAATCTCCAAATTCTTCTCTGCCACAAAGCAGCCTTTACCGGCTACCGTGTAGATATAGCCTTCCCGCTCCAGTTCTTCGTAAGCTCTTTTGGTAGTTATGACACTGATGCGCAGGTCCTTGGCAAGTGTCCTTATGGAAGGAAGAGCCTCCCCTTCTTTTACTGATCCTGAGATAATCTGGTTTTTAATCTGCGTATAAATCTGTTCATAGATGGGCTGGTTTCCGTTATTGGCAATGAAAATTTCCAGTTCTCTCACCTCTTATCCATAATCTTTCTTTTCTGTTATATGTGTTTCATCTGTATATACTCAGTATATACAGTATACTCACTTCTGTCAATACTAATGTTGTAACAGTTCAGCCATAGGACTGCCCGGGAGAGAAAATCATGCTTGCATGATTTTTTGACCAGGCAGACCTATGCGTTGAGCGCCTGTCAATGAGTAAAACAGTGGCGAAAGCCACAATAAGCACAAAGTGCGGTTTTACGAATGGCGCGAGCTGAACCGTTACAAAAAAATTTTAAATAGGGATTGACTTCTTTTCGATTTTTTAGTATTATAATAAAGCTGACAGGCACAATATCGAAGCGTGGCTCAGCTTGGTAGAGCGCTGCGTTCGGGACGCAGAGGTCGCAGGTTCAAATCCTGTCGCTTCGACTAACTATAAAAGCGATTAAATCCTTTGAGATTTAATCGCTTTTTCTTTTTTGAAACTGCCAGACAGGCATAGCCCTTTTCTGTCTGCATATAATTTTCTAAGAAGATATGAAAGGGTTTTTTTATGGATTTTTTTCCACCACAAAAATTTGCGGATTCCTCTCCTTATCCTCCTGTGCGCGTGCAGGGAATAAGCCGCACGTATGCCGCGGAGATGCTGAGCAATATCGGCTCCTGCAATTCCGAAATGTCGGCCGTCAGTCTCTATATCTACAACAATCAGATTTTAAAAAGAGACTTCCCTGCCTTTGCGCAGTGTTTTCATAAAATCAGTATGGTAGAAATGCAGCATCTGGACATTTTTTCCGAACTTGCCTGTCTTCTGGGCGCAGACCCGAGACTTTGGAGTTATGGAAGGAACGGTCTTGGTTATTGGTCTCCCTCCTGCAACCATTATTCTCAGAAAATCCGGGACCTGATCTTAAATGCTCTTCGGGGAGAGGAGGATACCATCCGCAAATACAAAAGGCAGATGTCTCTGATCCAGGATTGTCATATCTGCGATGTGCTAAGACGCATTATTCTGGATGAGGAAATTCACGTGGAAATTTTCAAAAACATGCTTTCCTGGCTGGATTCAGGGAATCCTTCTTCCTTTCCTTCGTAGAAGAAAGAGGAAAATTCTGCGAAATTGCCGCTTTTGTCTCCATTTGCCGTGGCAAACATTCCCACGTAGGCTCCCACAAATCCTTCCGCGGTTTCGGAGCCTAAAAATCCGCCGTCCAGATTTTCTGCTACGACAATTCGTTTTCCGTCCTGCAAAAGGACCGCAAACGTATTTTTCTGCTCTTCTGCAGTCAGTTCAAAAGTCAGTTCGCCTTCCGGGCAGGGAATCTGTCCGCAGATTTCCTGCTGCCAGGGACCGTCGACTCCCCGGAGCATCAAAGAGGGTTCCAGGGTCACATACCCTTTTGCCACTCTCACCACTTCTTTGCCGTCCACAAGAATTTTTTCCATTCTGAACGAGTGATAATTATGCTGCAGGACTATCAGCCCTGCCGCTTCTTTTTTCTCCGGCGCGAAAGTAAAGGAAATTCTTGCCTGATAACTTTTATGCTGCTGTCGCCTTCCCACAAAACCGGCGCAATTTACCGGAGAAATCTGTGTATATGCTCTCTCCTCCGGGTCTTTTTTGCCCATATGCGCCTCTTTCTTTTCTTCTTCTCTTGAATCCGGCTGTTTTTCCTGTTTCCATCCTGCCATGAAAGGTCTCTCTACAGCTCGTATTTTCAGTTTCCCATCTGCCAGCTGAAAATCTTCTTCTCCGGGAGTGCCAAGAAAATTAAAGCACAATGGCAGCTTTCCTTCTTTAAATCCTGTCAGAGAAGCATCCTTTTTTACCGGAAATTCCGGAAGATCGGGTCCCTGAAATTTCCAGGGAATCCTTCCTGTACCGGGCGCCGCCACAGGCCAGCCGTTTTCCCATATTACAGGGACAATAAAGGTTTCCCTTCCCATATTTTTGTGATACCCGCCGTAAGGCCTGGATGCCAGCAGCACCATATACCAGCTCCCGTCCCTGCACTCCACCAAATCACCATGACCGGTATTGCAGATATCCGCGCACATTCCCAGGTGTCTGTGAGTCAGTATAGGATTTCCGTCAAAGCCTGTGTATTCTCCCATGACCGATTTGCTTCTGGCTATCGTCACCGCATGATAATACTCGGTTCCCCCTTCGGCGATCATCAGATAATACCAGCCGTCCTTCTTGTAAAGATGCGGCGCCTCCGGACACCAGGCGCCAGTCATAGCTCCCGCCCAGATCAGCTTTCTTTCTCCCACAAATCGGAAGGTTTCCAGATTGATTTCACAAATCCAGATATGCTGATGTCTGCCGTCCTTACCGGGGGCTGTTCCCGTGTAGTAAGCCTTCCCGTCATCATCCCAGAAAAGCGACGGATCAATTCCCTGCGCATCCTCCAACCAGTGGGGATCCGACCAGGGGCCCGCAGGATCTTTGGCTGTCACAATAAAATTGCCGCCATGGTCCACATTTGTGGTAATCATATAAAAAATTCCCTCATGATAACGAATGGTGGGCGCAAAAATTTCCCCTGAAATATTATCCGCTCCAAGGGGAAGCTGCGACGGCCGGTCCAGCACATGACCGATCTGTTCCCAGTGTGCCAGATTCCTGCTGTGAAAAACAGGCACTCCCGGAAAATAGGAAAAGGAAGATGTAACCATATAGAAGTCATCCTCCACTCGGACAATCGACGGATCGGGATAAAATCCCGGAAGAAGCGGGTTTACTATTTCTATACTCATTCCCTGATACCTCTCTTTCCCGGCTGAAAGCAATCGTTATCTTTCGCCGCCATGCGGTTTAACATGTTTCCAAGTATTCTTTTAAAAACTCATAAATTTCCGTTTCCGTAGGAGGACAGCCCTTTAAGGAATGAACAAACTGTGATGTGCAGGCGCCCACGCCAAGCTTGCCGCTCTTTCCCCGATATCCCTGTCCGATACAGATTTTGCAGTCAAGCTTTTCAAAAAGCCCCTCTTCTTTCAGCCGATCCAGCGCCGGAAGCAGGTAACCGTAGCAGGCAGAGCAGGATTCCACCTCCTCCACAGCGTCCTGAAGTTCTACAACCTTTCTGACTTTGGGCAGTTCCAATTCGCCATCCGGCTGATTCAGCTCTCTGACTTCGGCCTTTCGGTAATCTCCGCAGCCGGCCCCAAGTTCCTCCGCCATGCCGATATAAGGAATTTCCGAAATCTCATACCCCATAAGATGAGCCACCCAGGCGTCGCAGAGCACAGGATCCGCCGCTGCCATAATGCGATTTAGAACAACCGGATTTCCGCCGTCCTCAAAATCCCAATCACCGCATATATTGTCCACCACAATAAAATCCTGCTTCAAACCAAGCGCAAGGTGAGCGATGGGACGATGCAGACCCATAGCATGAAAATGTCTTTTTTCTCCATTGGGAATAAGCCCTTTCATATTTTTCAGCGCACAGGTAATCTTAGTCTGACAATGTCCTTTCATCACAGGCACATTGATGAGGAAATCCAGCTTTTTTGCCTCATCGCAGATTTTCAGAGAAAGACCGCCGCAGTCATGCTCATGAAAACTGTCCTTTTGCATATCCAAAAACGGTACCTGGTACTGTTCGGAGATTTTATCATAACCGCACACATGATAAGCCTCCCGGGTGTTGTCTCCCACCCAGGAGCCCTCCAGCATGACCAGATTAAAATAGCCATGCTCCTTTAAATATTCGATGATTCCCGCCACCACCTCCGGATGGGTAGTCGCCCCCTGAGAAGCTTCCGAAGGAGAAACCAGATTCGGCTTGATCCCGATACGCATACTCTTATCCGCAATGCGCTCTTCAAGAGCAGCCTCTGTCAGAAGTTTCTTCGTCATTTCCTTATAGTTAAGTCCGTAAATCATCAGTATCTGATTTTCTTTCATAAAAACCGCCGTTTCCGTAAATTTCTAACGATAAATAATATATTTGCAGATGGGATTGCCCTGAGAGGAAAAACGTTCCTCATACTCTGTCATGATATTTCCTTCACACATTTTTTCATCGTGATGAAGATCGAAAGTAACCGCTTCCGCCTTCCAGCCCGCGGGTTCCAGTTCCTCCAGTGCAAAATCAAACAGATCCCTGTTATCTGTTTTAAACTCCAGTCTTCCATCCCTTTTCAGAATTTTATCGTATCTTTCCAGAAACTGTCTGGAAGGAAGACGACGTTTCGCATGGCGGTCCTTGGGCCATGGATCGGAAAAATTGAGATAAATTTTATCCAGCTCTCCCTGGGCAAAAAACTCCGTAATATCCTCGGCATCCATGCGGATAAAACGCACGTTGGGAAGGTTTAACTCTTCCATCTTCTGGATAGCACGCAGCAGCACGCTGCTGTATTTTTCAATTCCGATATAATTGATCTGGGGATTTCTCGCCGCCAGTTCCATCAAAAACCGGCCCTTTCCCATACCTATCTCTGCCTGAATGGGATGATCGTTTCCGAAAACATGATTCCACATTCCTTTTTTTGTCTCCGCATCCTGTACCACAAAAGGGCTTTCCTTAATCACTTCTCTGCTTCCCGCAATGTTGCGCAGTCTCATAACATTCTCCTTTTTCTATCTGTTTTCTCTCTGGTTTTATGTCTATCCCGTATTTTACAATAGCTGCCGCAAAAAAGGAACCCGTAAAACCAAGGTTTTATCGTGCCTGCCGTTTCCCCGGCCCCGCTAAGGGCTGTCCGGTCCGTTTCTCTTAAGAAAATATGAATTTTTTATCTCAGGTCTTAAGTTTTGCATCGAAATAGTGTATGATATATAATTAGTTCTAATTTACTTTGAATCTAACTGTCCAATGCCGGGTTTTAGGGGAAAATATGCAGGCCCCTGATTCCGGTTCCTTTCAGAATAAATTCAGGCAGAGTCCATGCTGCCATATAAAATTACCAGATAAGGATGATTACCATGAAACTGTTTAAAATACTTCTTTCCGTCATTTTGGTTTCCACCTCTCTTGCCACATTTTCCACAACTGTAAAAGCCGAAACTATCGACTATCATGCACAGGCGGAGACTCGGAAATCTCTGCCCGTGGAAACCAATTCCATTGAAAACTGGCCTCAGGGTCCCGCTATCGGAGCGGAAGGCGCCATTTTAATGGAAGTCAATACAGGAACCATTCTGTATGCGAAAAATATCCATGAAAAACTCTACCCTGCAAGTACCACAAAAATACTGACTGCTTTAATTGCCGCAGAAAATTCCTCCATGGATGAGGAAGTCTACTATTCCAACGAGGCAGTGACGAGTATCAACTGGAGGGAAGATTCCAACATGGGAATCAAACCCGAAAGCGTTATTTCCATGGAACAAAGTCTTTACGGACTCATGGTACAGTCCGCCAATGAGGCGGGAAATGCCATCGCCGAGCATATCAGCGGCAGCACCGAAGAATTTGTGAATCTAATGAATGAGCGGGCTAAGGAGCTCGGATGTGAAAATTCTCATTTTGTGACGACCAACGGACTCTTTGATGAGGAGCACTACACCACACCTTATGACCTTGCCCTGATTGCCTGTGAATATTTCAAAAATGACACGCTCTGCAAAATAGCAAATACATCCACCTATACGATTCCGCCCAGCAGTACCCAGCCGGATGAGCTGATCCTTCACACCAAAAACAAGCTGGTTCTGGGAGGCACTTACGGCTATGATTACCTGGTGGGAAGCAAGACCGGTTACACCTCCGAAGCAAGACAGACCCTTGTATCCTGCGCCCAGAAAGACGGTATGAAGCTGGTCTGTGTCATTATGAAGGAAGAGACCCCTAATCAGTTTACAGATACCATTGAGCTGTTTGATTACGGTTTTAATAATTTTAAGGCAGTAAACGTATCTAGCGTGGATGACCGTTATCAGGTGGGAAACAACACATTCTTTAAGACCAATACCGACATTTTCGGAAGTTCGGAACCAATCCTCTCCATAGATGAGGATGACTATATTATTCTTCCCGCTGATGCCGATTACGCGGACACAGAATCTTCTATGACCTATGATACCGAAAATGCCGATGAAGCTGCGTTAGTCCATTACACCTACAACGGTACGGATGTGGGAACCGCCTCCATCCGGCTTTCCTCCAATTCTTCCGCCTTTGCTTTTGAAGAGGAAACCGCCGCTCCTGCGGAAAATGCTTCTGAAAATGCGGAAGCGCCCGCTGTGGCTGAGACTGAATCCGGAGAGATGAAAGACATTACGACTGAAGCACCTGCAGATGCGGATGCGGAGAGCACTTCTGAAGAATCTGTTATCTTTGTAAATGTGAAAAACGTAGTCCTGGCTATTCTTGGAATTGCCGTTCTGCTCATCATTCTTCTATTCGTGCGGTCTGCCATCACAGACTATACGAAGGCGAAACACCGCAAGGAAATCATGAAACGCCGCCGAAGCCGCAGAGATGATGAAATCAACTTTGACCGCTACGACGACGGACCTGAACTTTAATCATTATACAAAAATGCCAGAATCAAAAGGTCATAACTCACATAACACGTATGTGGGTTATGACCTTTTAACATTGGCATCATTTTATGTCCATTTGTCCCTTAGCTCATTTTATGATCAGGTTGTCGGCCATGGTGAAGACTGCTTCCACACCTTTATAGCAGCACCAGGCCGGCATTTTTTTATAACGGTGCGCTATTATTTTTAAACATTTCATGTTCTGATTGGGATGGAACGTGACGTCTTTTTTGGCAATTTCTCTTTCCGCAGGTTCGCAGGGCAGCCGGCAGATATCCAGAAGCTGCATATGTTCCTTATCTTCTCCCCCAAACAGTTCCACATAGTCAGGATAGACAATACCGGAGCGGTGATGGGACAGGAATCCCACAGAGACCTCCGATATGAATTCTTCTTTCTCAAATACTGCCGTCACTTTGAAATCATCCAGCGTGCCCAGCCATTTTCCGTCCTGATAATCCAGACTTCCCCTTTCTTCTTTTAACAGATCACTCACTCCGTTTCTGTAAAATACGGGGCGGGGATCCCACACGGTGTCACTGAAAAGCTGCACATCTTTTCTTCCAAACAAGTAGCTGGCGGCAGATAAGAGGCTGCTTTTGCCGGTTTCGTCAAAGACTTTTGCCTTAATGCAGGTATCTTTGCAGATTGGCAGCGGCTTTTCGTAACGCAGGGACGATGTATCCGGCTCGCTGCCGTCAAGAGTATAATAAATGGTTCCTCCGGCAGGAGAGAAAATAGAAATTTCCCGCGTCTGCCCCACCTCAAACACACTTTCCGCAGGCTCAAAATACGGCTGGGGAAGAGGAATCTGAAACTTTCTTCCTTTCCGTTTTCCCGCAATTTCCGTTTCCTGATCTTTGCGGCAGTTTCCTGCCTTATCCCACGTTTTTCCCTCCTTGAAATACGTGGAAGTATACAGCAATTCCTCTCTGTCCTTTTGGCATTCCTGCCCGTACACTTCTTCGTCTGCCAGCAGAATGCTGATCTCTCCCTGTTCCGGCTGGATTTGAAATTCTGTATCGGATAATTTCCTGAAGAGTCCTTTTTCCACGAGAACGGAATAGGAAAAGTTTTCATGTTCCATCACAATACGATTCTCCTCCGTCTTTTTCCATACGGGCAGAAAATCAAAATGCATGGACACACCGCCGCGAATCACAAGACGTTCTTCGCTCATCAGACAGGTTAAGAGTTCTTTTTCCTCCGGAGTTTTTTCTTTTAAAGACGCAGCGGATGTAAACGCATCCGGGGAATAAAAAGTGATTTTTCCCTGCACTTCCTCCCCGTTCTCATCCAGAAATCGGATAAACGGTCTTTTTCCGAACGCTTCTTTCCAAAGCTGTGCAAATAAAAGCGGCAGCGCATCAAAGTTACTTTTGTTGTTTTTCATTCCGGCCTGTAAATACCGGGATGCATACTCCTGGCGGTATACAAAGAAATCCCGGATGCGAAGCTTGCCTGCTTCCCCTAAAAGTCCAAGCCTGTAATGTCTTCCGGCATACCACTGAGCGGACAGATTTTTTTTTGTATCCCAGTCTTTGGAAGCCTGCCAGCCAAGGGGCGGCGTCAGCCGGTAGTTTTTCTGAAAACGGCGCGCCGTTTCTTCCATCGTTTCGATCAAAAGCTCTCCCTTTTCCCATCGGGTGCGGATCTCAGCCAGCTGCGGAGCAAATCCGGGTCTTATATTTTCCCATAAAAAGTTGTTTTCCTGGCCTACCTGGGCATAACCGATGCCATGAGAATCCTCTTTGGTCAGGCAGTCAAAATACCAGGAAATTCTGTTTTTATCTCTTCCGTTCTCACAACAGGGCTCCAACGTATAGACGCCATACAGCCCCGATCTTACTTCCTGCTCAAAACTATAGACAGGATCCGGGGAAAGCAGACGGAACATCGTCACCGGAAGTTGTTCTTCCAGCGTCTGAGCCGGCATATTTTCATTCTTTTTTGCCGGATAATAAATGCCGGGAAAACCGCCCCAAAGGGTGAATCCGTCGGTTCCGATCTGGTCTCTGCAGATTGCCCCTGCCAAAATCTTATATTTTTCCTGTGCATAGGAAAGCGTAACAGTATCAAGCACCCAGGAGCCTATGGTTTTGGGATAAAAACCGAAAACGCCGTAAAAGTCCTCCATATAGGCGTCCACCAGTCTTTTTCTCTCCTCCGGCTCATAGCCGATGCTGTAGGCACTGTCTACTCTCTCGTCAAATTCTTCCGAACAGGCCCCTCTGAATTTCACCCCGGCTTTCCGGCACAATTCGCCGGTAATTTCCCACCAGGCCCCAATCTCATCGGAGTCATCCGTATAATCTAAAAAAAGTTCCTGGTACTGCGGGTTCATCAAAGCGTCATACTTTAATGCCCATGTGGCAGGAAGCCCGTATTGTTTTACCGTGATCAGCTGGTTTTTTACCGTATCAAAATCATCCTTGATAAACCGGCTGGGCTCTTCATGAGCCATGCGCACAAAATTGTAGATATTTACGATTGTCTTCTTTTTCATGATACTCCCCCTGGGAAACCTTCCTTTATTTTTCCTTATGGCGCCGGATTCTTCTTAACTCCCTGGCTTTTTCTTTCTTCTGCAGAATGTCCTGCACTTCCTCTTCCCGGATAAACTTCAGCGTTTTTACCGCATATACCCGGTCGTTTTCCGATTTTCTTACTCGAATCTTCCCTTTCATGTAACCATGCTTTTCGCAGTAAGAAACACTGTAATAATGTTTGCCGTTTGGCGTAAACCATCGAATCTTTTTTTTCACGTTGCGGCGGCAGATATAGCATTTTGTGGAAATGACTTCCCTGTCCGAAAAAAGTGCAGCCTTATCCTCGTAACCCCTGGAAATAAATTTGGCATAGTTGTCAAAAACAATATGAATTTCCTCTTTTCTCGTCCCCGGCAGATGGTAAGTGTCAAAAGAAACTTTTTCAAGCACCCTTTGTTCCTTAATACACTGAAAAACTTTGGCAGTATATACCGCGTCGCTCAATGCCCTGTGAAAAGGAATGTCTTTGGAAATCTTTAAAAAATCAACCGCATATTCCAGACTTCTTCTCACTTTGGAATCTTCAAAGGCAATGGAAAACAGCTTCTGGATATCGTAAAAGGCTATCGGCTTATCCGCCAGCGCCGGCAAACCAAAAAAGCTCAGATTCCTCTGCAGCTCCGTCAGATCAAGAGGCCCCCAGGTTCCAAACATGGGATCTTTTCCGCACCATTTCAAAAAATCAGCTGCTACTTCCTCAAAAGGTCTTGCATGATCCAGCTCCTCCATAGACAGATGGATCAGATCTTCTGTAATATGATGCATTTCCAGATAAATCTGAGGATGTACCAGCTCGTGAAATGTGTCGCAGATTTCCCGCTCTTCATTCAGTTTTACAGCTCCTATTTCGATAATCTCGAACGGAAGCTGCCGAAGCCGTTCATCCCGGCTGTCTCCGGCCTGGTTCCATTCCAGATCTAAAATAATACAATTCATGATATTCTCGCTTCTTCTCTTCCCTGCTCACTTCTGTCGCACTTTTCAAATAAATTGTACAGGAAAGGGCTTTGTTCGTCAACGAAATATAGCATCCGTGTAGGGAGAGGCTAAGGGAAGGTGTCTGTATCGCCGCCCGGACGATGTTTTCTGTGAAAACGGGCAAAAGAGGGATTTTCTTCTTGACCGCCTTTTTTCTTTTTGCTATACTTATGCGGATGAACAAAGGCGTTCATGAGAAAGACTGATTTAAGGAATACTATTCCCTGAAATCGTTTTTCTCATGAACGCCTTTTTTATACGGCAGGAAATTTTATTCCCTGCCGTATAAAAAAGATGATAAATCGCACTGCGGCGGAAAGGAAATAAATCGCAGAGCGACCCGCCGCAGGCGGAGAATCTCGCAAAGCGAGATTCTATTTTATACGACAGCCCTTTTATCCGGGCGAAAGTGAGGTAAAAATGGACGAAAAAGTATATTTAGTGCTGGAAAACGGCGAGTATATGGAAGGAATTCCCTTCGGCGCTCCTCTTAAAGAGGATGTGGACGCCGAAATGGTATTTACCACTGCCATGACCGGTTATCTTGAGATGCTTACCGACCCAAGCTATTATGGACAGATGGTCATCCAGACTTTCCCTCTTGCCGGCAATTACGGCATGATTCCTTCGGATTTTGAAAGCAGGGAAATTCATCTTTCTGCGCTGATCTGCAGGGAGTGGTGTCAGAATCCTTCCAATTTCCGCAGCGCCGGAACACTGGATTTTTTCTTGAAACGACAAAACATTCCCGGAATCTGCGGTGTGGATACCCGAAGCCTGACCAAGCAGATCCGTCAGTACGGTACCATGAATGCAAGACTTACCCGAAAGGCGCCTCCCTACTCTGACAGAGAACGGAAAGAAATCCAAAGCTTTCGCATTCAAAACGCCGTATCCGCCTCCACCTGCAGCAAGGTGACCCGATACGAGCCCTGCGAAGCCAGCAAAAATTCATCGTCCTCCCTGTATTGGGATGAGAAATTTCATGTAGCCGTGTGGGACTTTGGAGCAAAGCAGAATATTGTAAGAGAACTTTTAAAAAGAGGCTGTGTGGTGACAGAAGTTCCTGCTTTTGCAGACGCAGAAGAAATTCTTTCTCTTTCCCCTGACGGAATCCTTCTTTCCAACGGTCCCGGCGATCCAAAGGAAAATACGGAAATCATCCGCCAGCTTAAAAAACTTGTATCCTGCTCCATTCCCACTTTCGGAATCTGCTTAGGCCACCAGCTTCTGGCTCTTTCTCAGGGCGGCGAGACGGAAAAATTAAAATACGGTCACCGTGGAGCAAACCAGCCGGTGAAAGACCTTGAAACCGGACAAATCTATATGACCAGCCAGAATCACGGTTATGCTGTAAAAAGCGCCTCTCTTCCTGAAAATGCACAGGTAAACTTCTTAAATCTCAATGACTTGACCTGCGAGGGAATTTCCTATACTCATATCCCTGCCTTTTCCGTGCAGTTTCACCCGGAAGCCTGCGCAGGACCGAAGGATACCGAATTTCTTTTTGACCGATTCTTAAAACTGATGCACGACAATCGCCAGAAACAAAAGGAGGAAACTGTATGCCTTTGAACAAAAGCCTGAAAAAAATTATGGTAATCGGCTCCGGCCCTATTGTCATCGGCCAGGCCGCAGAATTTGACTACGCCGGTACCCAGGCCTGCCGCGCCCTGAAAGAAGAAGGTCTTTCTGTAGTTTTGGTAAATTCCAACCCTGCAACCATCATGACAGATTCCGCCATGGCTGACAGTGTTTATTTAGAGCCCCTTAACACCGATGTGTTAAAGCGCATCATTTTGAAAGAAAAACCGGACAGCATTCTTTCCACTCTGGGAGGGCAAACCGGACTGACGCTCTCTATGGAACTGGCCAGGGAAGGCTTTTTAAAGGAACATGGCGTCACTCTCCTTGGCGCAGATCCCGAGACCATTGACAAAGCGGAGGACAGGCAGCTTTTTAAAGACACTATGGAAGCGATCGGAGAGCCTGTCATCCCCTCTTCGGTAACGGAAACGGTACAGGGAGCTCTCTCTTTTGCAAAGGAATGCGGTTATCCTGTCATTGTCCGTCCTGCCTTTACTCTGGGCGGATCCGGCGGCGGTATTGCGTCAGACGAAAAAGAACTGGAAGAGATTGCAGAAAACGGTCTCCGGCAGTCTCCCATCACACAGATTCTTGTAGAAAAATGTATTGCCGGATGGAAAGAAATTGAATTTGAAGTAATTCGGGACGGAGCCGGAAACTGTATTACGGTCTGCTCTATGGAAAATTTTGATCCCGTAGGCATTCACACCGGAGATTCCATCGTCATTGCTCCGGCGGTAACGCTTGCAGACAGAGAATACCAGATGCTGCGCAGTGCGGCTTTAAATATTATAAATGCCATGGGTATTGAGGGCGGGTGCAACTGTCAGTTTGCCCTGAATCCGGAAAGCTTTGAATATGCGGTTATTGAAGTAAATCCCCGCGTATCCCGCTCTTCCGCCCTGGCTTCCAAAGCCACCGGCTATCCCATTGCAAGAGTGGCTGCCAAGATTGCCATTGGATATCGTCTGGATGAAATCAAAAATGAAATCACCGGAAAGACCAGAGCCTGCTTTGAACCTGCCCTTGACTATGTGGTCGTAAAATTCCCCAAATGGCCTTTTGACAAATTTGTGTATGCAAAGCGAAAACTGGGAACTCAAATGAAAGCCACCGGAGAAGTGATGGCAATCGGCCAGAATTTCGAACAGGCTCTCTTAAAAGCTGTGCGGGGAGCAGAACTGTCTCTGGACAGCCTTTCCATGCCGGAAATGGAAGAAAAAAGCGATCAGGAACTTACCGATAAAATACTGGCCGAGGACGATGAGCGTATTTTCGCTCTTTATGAAGCGCTTCGCAGAGGCGTAAGTGTGGAAACTCTCCATTCCATGACAATGGTGGACGAGTGGTTTTTGTACAAACTGAAAAATATCTGCCGCATAGAGGAAAAACTGAAAACCTCCTCTCTGGATCATGAACTTCTTCTGGAGGCCAAAAAATACGGTTTTCCAGACAGCGCAATCCGCCGTCTTTGCGGCAAGGAGGAAATTCCTCATATTCCGGCCTCCTACAAAATGGTGGATACCTGCGGCGCTGAGTTCGAAGCGGAGACTCCTTATTTTTATGCAGCTTATGACAAAGAGGACGAAGCTTCTTCCTTCATTGACACTCATCGGTCCAAAAAACCTGTCGTTATCGTACTTGGATCCGGCCCGATCCGTATCGGTCAGGGCATCGAATTTGATTACGCCTGTGTTCACTGTGTATGGTCCCTGAAAAAGGCAGGCTGTGAAGTTGTCATTATCAACAACAACCCGGAAACCGTATCCACAGACTTTAATACTGCCGACCGTCTTTATTTCGAACCTTTGACTCCGGATGATGTGATGGATGTTATCCGTATTGAAAAGCCCATGGGCGTAGTGACCGCATTCGGAGGGCAGACTGCCATCCGTCTGGCTTCCTTCCTGACTCAAAAGGGAGTTCCGCTTCTTGGAACCTGTGCCGACAGCATCGATGCTGCAGAGGACCGGGGTCGTTTTGAAGCTCTGTTGGAAAAGCTGAATATCAAAAGACCTTCCGGTGACACAGCCACAAATACACAGGAAGCTCTCTGCATCGCCCGCCGCCTTGGTTACCCGGTTCTCATGCGGCCAAGTTATGTTCTTGGCGGCCAGAATATGATCATTGCTTTTTCCGATGACGATATCCGGGAATATATGAAAATTATCCTTTCCCACGAAAAGAACAATCTGGTGCTGATCGACAAATATCTGATGGGCACGGAACTTGAGGTGGATGCCATCTGTGATGGAAAGGACGTGCTCATTCCCGGTATTATGGAACATATTGAGCGGGCAGGCGTTCACTCCGGGGATTCCATCGCTGTCTATCCCGCCTGGAACCTGACCAGGGAACAGACCGACCGAATTGTTTCCTGTTCCCGGCTGCTGGCTCTCTCCCTTCACACAAAAGGCCTTATCAATATTCAGTATGTGATCCATCAGGGTGAACTTTATGTGATCGAAGTCAATCCCCGCGCTTCCCGCACAGTTCCCTACATCAGCAAAGTAACCGGAATTCCCATGGTAGATCTGGCAACCCGCATTATGTTGGGAGAGTCTCTTTCGCAGATGGGCTTTTTGCCGGGTCTTTTCCCTGCCCCGGGCTATTATGCCGTAAAGGTTCCTGTGTTTTCTTTTGAAAAGCTGTCAGGCCTGGATACACAGCTTGGTCCGGAAATGAAATCTACCGGCGAAGTCCTGGGTATTGCCCGCGACAGAAAAGAAGCTCTTTTCAAAGGACTGGTATCCGCCGGTTATACTATGGCCAAAAAAGGCGGAGTTCTCATTACGGTAAGAGATTCTGACAAGGCGGAAATCGATTCCATCGCCTCCAAATACGCAGAACTGGGATTTTCCCTCTACGCCACAAAGGGAACTGCCCGTATACTCAGACAGCTGGGACTTTCCGTGACTGCCATCAACAAAATGGCAGAAGAAGGGGAAAACACCAAGACAATGCTGGAAAGCGGAAAGATTCAATATATTATTTCCACCTCCGCCAAAGGACGCACTCCCGCCAGGGACAGCGTTAAAATCCGCCGTATTGCCGTAGAACACGGCATCCCCTGCCTGACATCCTTAGACACAGCAGACGCCCTTGCGGATATTCTTTCACAGGATTATCATCTGAACAACGTGGAACTGGTAGATATATGCCGCCTTTCCTCAAAAGCAAGGGTATGATAACAACAAAAAACAGGAGCAGACGATCGAGGAAATATGGATTCCTCAACCGTCTGCTCCTTTTTCTTTACCTTATTTTTGTCAGCGCAGTTCTTTCAGTCTCTCCACTGCCTCCAGTGTATTTTCATGACTGCCAAAAGCAGTGAGTCTGAAATAGCCCTCTCCGCAGGCACCAAAACCGGAGCCCGGCGTTCCTACCAGGTGTGCTTCTGAGAGAAGATAGTCAAAAAACTTCCAGGATGACATGCCATCCGGTGTTTTCATCCAGATATAAGGAGCATGCACTCCGCCGTAAACTTCAAATCCCGCCTGGGTAAGTCCGTTTAAGATCATGGCTGCATTGCTTTTATAATACTGAATCTGCTCCCTCAGCTGTGCCTTTCCTTCCGGGCTGTATACGGCCTCGCCGGCTCTCTGAACAATATAGGGTGCCCCGTTGTATTTGGTTCCGTGACGGCGATTCCACAAAGCATGAAGAGAAACTTTGCCTCGCACCAGCTCTTTGGGAATGACTGTATATCCAAGCCGTACCCCGGTAAATCCGGCGTTCTTGGAAAAGCTGCGCATTTCCACGGCACAGGTTCTTGCCCCTTCACACTCAAAAATACTGTGAGGAATTTCATCCCCTTCAATATAGGCCTCATAGGCCGCATCGTAAAGGATCACCGAACCGTTTTTGTTGGCATAATCCACCCACGCCTGAAGCTGCTCTTTTGTCACAGCAGCACCGGTAGGGTTATTTGGGAAGCAAAGATAAATCAAGTCTGCCGTTTCTTTCGGTATTTCCGGCACAAATCCGTTTTCCTTTGTGCATGGCATATAGAGGATACCTTCAAATCTTCCTGTCTTCTCGTTGTAGTTTCCGCTTCTTCCCGCCATAACATTGGTATCAACATAAACCGGATAAACCGGATCGCAGACAGCCACCTTATTGCCAAGACTGAAAATTTCCTGTATATTTCCCACATCACATTTCGCACCGTCGGAAACAAAAATTTCATCTGCCTCAATCTGACATCCTCTGCTCAAAAAATCTTCCTTTGCGATCACATTTCTCAGAAATTCGTACCCCTGCTCCGGTCCATAACCGTGAAATGTACGGCTGTCTCCCATCTCATCCACTGCTTTGTGCATCGCTTTTAAAATGGCAGGTGCAATAGGCTGTGTCACATCGCCGATTCCCAGGCGGATAATGGCCGCTCCCGGATTTTTTTCCCGGAAAGCCTCCACTCTGTGAGCAATTTCGGAAAACAGATAGTTTCCGGGCAGTTTAAGATAATTTTCATTTACAGTCACCATTTCGTTTTTCTCCTTTTAAAGTTCTTCATAGATAAGCATCAAAATCATCTGGGCGGTCTCCACCATATTGGTGCCGGAATCCATACTGCATTTTTGAATATACCGGTATGCATCTTCCTCACTCATATGATTTCTTTCCATAAGCAGCCTCTTTGCGTTCTGAATATAGTTTTTTTCCTTTTCATCCCGAACTTTTGGCCGCGCTTTGCGTTTTTTATAACGGCGGGCATTCTGAACCAGCATCATCTGCACCGTGTTTATCAGTTCATAGGATTTTAAAGGCATTGTGAGAGAAACCAGCCCGGAGGGACAATCCGCAACTGCCTGCGCAGAGCCAATCAACAGTATTTCAAAGCTTTCCGGCATACTTTCCGCAAGCTGTGTGTAATACATATCCGAAAAGCGATAGCCGCAGATCACAATTCCACAGTCCAGACGGTTCATTTCAATCAGTGCACCGGCTCCGGTGGTGCAGAGAGCATCCACGGTGAAACCATGGCGAACCAGAATATCCCGAATCTGTCTGGCATTTTCAATTTTGGGCAATGTAATGACAATGCTGCTCATAGCACCTCCCTTCCACGCGGCAAACGGCGCGTTTTCTCAAGTGCGGTAAAGATATTCCTGAATTTCCCAGTCTGTAACCTGTGTCATATATTCCAGCCATTCTTTTTCCTTGGCAGCAAGATAAGGCTCCAGAAATTTTTCGCCCAGCACGTCTTTTATAAACTCATCCTCTCTGCATGCAGCTACAGCCTCTTTGAGCGTCTGAGGTAGGAAATCTCTTCCATTTACGGCTTCTGAGGGCAGTATTTTTTTCTCCATTCCCCAAAGTCCTGCCTCTAAGCACAAAGCGAGCAGCAGATAAGGGTTGGCAGAAGGATCCGGAGAGCGAAGCTCAATCACCGTCTCCTCTCTTCGCCTTACCGCCCGGATCAGCACATTGGAACTTTTCACAGACCAGTTTATCTCTCCCGGCGCCTCAAAACCCGATATCAGCCGTTTATAGGAATTTACAAGAGGATTGGCAATCACTGTCATTCCTTTGATATGCTTTAAGATTCCTCCGATGAAATATTCCGCCTCCACACTCAGTCCGTTTTCCCTGTCGGCATCTTCAAAAATATTTCTTCCGTCTTTCCAAAGGCTCATATGAATATGCATGCCGGAACCTGCCGTCCCTGCTTTCGGCTTCGGCATAAAGGTGGCGTGCAGCCCATGCCTTTTGGCAATGGAACGCACCGCCGATTTAAAGGTAACAATCCGGTCTGCGGTGCTGATCCCGTCTGCGTAATGAAAATCAATCTCATGCTGAGCCGGAGCCAGTTCGTGGTGGGAAGATTCTATCTCAAATCCCATTTCCTCCAGTGTCTGGATCATATCCCGTCTGGCGTTTTCTCCCAGATCCAAAGGGCTGATATCCAGATATCCCGCCTGTTCATGGGTCAATGTGGTGGGAATCCCGTTTTCATCCGTATGAAACAGGAAAAATTCACATTCCGGTTTTACCTGAAAGGTATAACCAAGTTTGTCTGCCCGGCATAATACCTTCTTTAAAATCGATCTGGGGCTTTCGCTTAAAGGCGTATCGTCCGAACGGTAGATATCACACAAAAGTCTTGCCACTTTCCCCTGCTGGGGTCTCCAGGGAAGAATCGTAAAAGTATCCGGATCCGGATAAAGATACACATCCTCATCCTCATTCCACAAAAATTCACGGATGGAAGAACCTTCGATGCGAAATTGCCTGGAAAGAGCCCTATCCAACTGCCCTGCCGGCACGGCTATATTCCGCAGTGTTCCGAACGCATCCGTAAACTGAAGTCTTATAAATTCCACATCCTCCTCTTCCACCATTCTCAGTATTTCCTGTTTTGTATACATTCCATCCTCTCCTTTTCGTATCGGTATTAAAATAATAGTCCGCTTGCGGACTATCGCGCCGAAGCGCAGCTGCTTTTGGCAGCATTTTCTTCTCGCGCATCATGTGCATTTATGCCCTTTTTTACTCATATTGAGTAAAAAAAGGGCGCTCTAAACTGAGGTACCTCAGTTTAGAACGCCTTTGTTCTTACTTCATGCCAGTGTAGGTATACAGGAAAAACATCCCGAACCATACGGTCTGCCTGTATGCAGCATCTATGCCCATACCAGAGGCACTGCTGTTTTGAAATCTGCTTTTATTATAACAGTCCTAAAATGTCTGTCAATCTTTTTTCTCTGTCTGGCGTTGGATTTTGCCGTCTATTTCTTCCTTTATTCTGCCGACAAACTCCTGAAGTTCCATGCTTCCTTCATCACCGGCAAAACGGCTTCTTACGGATACACTGCCTTCTTCCTCTTCCTTCTGACCGACGATCAGCATGTACGGAATTTTAGAAGTCTGTGCTTCACGGATCTTGTAGCCGATTTTCTCGGAGCGCATATCTGTCTCCGCACGGATTCCTGTATCGCAAAGCTCGCAGCATACTTTTTCAGCATAATCCGCATACTTGTCGGAGATTGGAAGAACTTTTACCTGAACGGGCGCAAGCCATGTCGGAAATGCTCCTGCAAAATGCTCGATTAAAATTCCGATGAAACGCTCGATAGAACCGAATACTACACGGTGGATCATAATCGGGCGATGTTTTTCTCCGTCTGCGCCTGTGTATTCCAGTTCAAAACGCTGAGGAAGCTGGAAATCAAGCTGGATCGTTCCGCACTGCCAGGTACGTCCGATGGAGTCCTGCAGATGGAAATCAATCTTAGGTCCATAGAAAGCTCCGTCTCCCTCGTTGACTACATAAGGAAGGTTCAGCTCATCCAGGGCGTTTCTGAGCGCATCTGTTGCCAGTTCCCAATCTTCATCACTTCCCATGCTGTCTTCCGGTCTTGTAGAAAGTTCTACATGATAACGGAAACCAAACAGGGAATATACTTCATCGATAAGCTTTGCCACATTTTTAATTTCCTCTTTGATCTGCTCCGGTGTCATGAAAATATGAGCATCGTCCTGTGTAAAGCAGCGAACACGCATCAGTCCGTGCATCTGTCCGGATTTCTCATGTCTGTGAACCAGTCCCAGTTCTCCCATTCTCAGCGGCAGATCACGATACGAACGGGGCTCTGAAGCATACACAAGCACGCCGCCCGGGCAGTTCATCGGTTTGACTGCATAATCTTCTCCGTCGATTACCGTAGTATACATATTGTCTTTATAGTGAGCCCAGTGACCAGATGTCTCCCAGAGACTGCGGTTTAATATAACAGGTGTGGAAATTTCCACATAGCCGGCTTTTCTGTGGACTTCTCTCCAGTAATCCAGCAAAACGTTTTTTAATACCATTCCTTTAGGAAGGAAGAACGGGAATCCCGGTCCTGCTTCATGCATCATGAACAGTCCCAGTTCTTTTCCCAGTTTTCTGTGGTCTCTCTTTTTTGCTTCCTCCATCATAGTTTCATAAGCTTCCAGCTCTTCTTTTGTGCCAAAAGCTGTTGCATAGATACGAGTCAGCATCTTATTGTGCTCATCGCCTCTCCAGTAAGCGCCTGCAAGGCTCATTAACTTAAATGCCTTTCCTACGTATTTGGTGCTCATCAGATGAGGGCCTGCGCACAGATCCACAAATTCACCCTGTTTATAAAAACTGATCTCTTCGCCTTCCTCCAGGTCTTCAATCAGTTCCACTTTGTAAGGTTCGTTTCTTTCCTGCATCAGTTTGATTGCTTCTTCTCTGGGAAGTACAAAGCGTTCAATCGGAAGATTTTCTTTGATAATCTTTTTCATTTCTGCTTCGATTTTTCCAAAGTCATCGCTGGTAAGCGGAGATGCAAATTCAAAATCATAATAAAAACCATCTGCAATGGACGGTCCAATTGCAAGCTTTGTTTCCGGATAAAGGCGTTTGATTGCCTGTGCCATCACATGGCTGGCTGTGTGACGCAGAGCTGCCAGACCGCTCTCATCCTTTGCTGTCAAAATATTCAGGTGGCAGTCCTCGGAAAGTACTGTCCGCAAATCCTGCACCTCTCCATTCACTTCTCCTGCACAGGCTGCTCTTGCCAAACCTTCGCTGATATCTTTTGCCACTTCCAAAATTGTCATTGGCTGGCTGTACTCCTTATGACTTCCATCTTTTAATATGATGTTCATGTGCTGTTTTCCTCCTTTTTCTGCTTGTCCGGTTCTTCTTTTTTATACGGCAGCCTACCGTATAAAAAAACCCTCCAGAAAACATGGTTAAATGCTTTCTGAAGGGACGTCTGTTCACGCGGTTCCACCCTGCTTGCATGCATAGCTTTCAGACCTATGAAATCAACGGAAACAAAATCCTGACCTGCATGCCTCTCATCTGTGATGATAACGGAATCACCGTTCCCGATTAAGGGACGCTCCAGGGTGGTCTTCCTGCATTTTCCTGCGCAAAAGGCTTCCACCATATGCCTTTCTCTCTGTCCGCTTCCAATGCCATACTCTTCCTGTCAACGCTTTTTTTATAAATATGCTTACATCATAGTCTCTCGATTTTTTTTTGTCAATCATTTCTTCCATTTTTATTATTATTTTCGTAACAGTTCAGCCATCTGTCATCGGTGGCTGGATTTATGCTCGCATAAAAATCCTGCCGCCGATGCGCAGATGAACTAAACGCCAGTCAATGAGGAAAACAGCGGCGCAGCCGCAGTAAGCACGTCAGTGCGGTTTTTCGAATGGCGCGGGCTGAACTATTACTTATTTTCTTTTCCCTTTTTCTTCCCTGATTTTTATTAAACTTTCGTATTACCGTCCACAATTTTCCGTTCTTTCACATCTTTACCCTTATGATCCGATATTTAACATACATTTAACACATATATAACCTCTCCTTTATCCATCTTTCCTTCTTTTATGATACATTTTACGGGAAACTTACGTATGACCCCAAAAAAAATTTTTTTCCTGCGTATACTTTAACAGGAATGTAAAGAAAGGATTATTCTGTCATGCATGAACAACATGAAATTGTCAATTTAATTCATGCTGCAAAAACGGATACCCAGGCCGCAGACGCTTTGATAGAAAAATATATGGGATTTATCCGTTCCGAAACAGCCAAATTCATTCATCGTTTTCCTCAGGACGGAATGGATGATGAACTGAGCATTGCCATGTTTGCCTTTTACGAGTCTATTTTAGGCTATGACGTGAAAAAGGGAAACTTTCTTTCCCTTGCTGCCAGGAACATCAAAAATCGTCTGATTGACCACTATCGGAAAGAAAAACGACATTCTTCCTCGATTTCTCTGTATGAACCTGCCGGAGACGACGACGGCCATACAACGCTTCTTGATAAAATCGAGGACACACACAACGACGTGGAAACCTTTCATCACAGAACTGCTGCCGCAGAAGAAATTGAGGAATACGGGAAACAGCTTCAAAATTTTGGCATCTCTTTTTCCGATGTAGCAGATAACTGTCCCAAACAGGAACGCACCCTTCAGGCCTGCGGAAAAATTCTGGCTTATGCAAAGTCGCATTCCGCTGTTCTGTCTGCCGTTGCTCAGACAGGAAAACTTCCCATTGCAGAATTATCCGATAATACCGGTGTCGAAAAAAAGACGCTTGAGCGACACAGAAAATATCTGGTTGCCATTCTTATAGCTTATACAAACGGCTATGAAATCATTCGGGGACATTTATGTAAAATTTCTCCGGACAGGAAAGGCGGTGACAGTCAATGAAATATCTTGTAATGGAAGTACATCCTGCCTATGTGATCGTGTTGGATGAAAAAGGCTGCTTTCTGAAAGCTGCAAACCGTGGATATCAGACAGGTCAAACCGTAACTGACGTAATTTTGCTGAAAGATACTCCTTCCGGAAAAAAAGGACTTCGGATTCCGAAATCCATAACCGTTCTCGCAGCCGCTGCCTGCTTATTTCTTGCGCTTATTGGTACAGAACGGTACTTTTATGTTTTTGCCTCCTACGCACAGATTCAAATGCAGATCAATCCCAGCGTACAACTCGATGTGAGCAGATCCCACCGCGTAGTCGGCATTACCGCTCTGAATGAAGACGGAGCTTCTTTGATCGACGACTATGACTACCACGGAAAAGACTACACTACCGTAGCTGAT
Organism: uncultured Lachnospiraceae bacterium; assembly: GCA_944381635.1. Lineage (GTDB taxonomy): Bacteria > Bacillota > Clostridia > Lachnospirales > Lachnospiraceae > CALWLY01. The sequence continues at coordinate 36,367 of CALWLY010000017.1, read as the reverse complement.
GAGCTTGCGGACCGTGCTATTTCCATGGGCTTCCTTGCTCCCAGCGGAGAGATTGTTATTTCCGTTTCCGGAGGAAGCAGCCAGTGGAAGGAACAATCCGAAAAACAGTTGTCTCAAAACCTGGAAGAACATTTAAAAGATTACACGATTGTAATTGTTGTATCCCCCGGCAGCTCTGAGGATTCTTCTTCGGAAACACGGAATCCTTCTTCACAGCCTGCCGTCAATACTCCCTCAGCTCCTTTGCCGGCCGATTCTTATGAGGATGCGGACGATATGGATGATATCTATGAGGACGATGATGATGCAGATGATGACAGTGATGACATGGATGATGACGTCAGTGATATAGATGACGATGATACGGACGATGACGTGGATGATATAGAAGACGACATCGATGATAGGGATGACGATGATATTCCTGCCGCAGGCAGCAGTGTAAATGTGCCTGCGGACAATACGGGCAGCACTCCTGCCCCCTCATCGCTTCCGGCTCCAAATGACAGTACACTTCCCTCCGCTCCGGCTGCAGGCGGCAGTGTGGTTTCTCCCCCGGCAGATTCCGATGATGATGACGATGATGATAATGACGACGACGATGACGATGATGATGATGAGGGAGACGATGATGATGGGGATGATGACGACGATTAATTTTAAAATTTTTTTCCGCAACCCCCTTTTTAGAAAAAATGCTTCGTATACTGTTAACAGAAAAACAAAATCATTTCTTCAGGCAAAGATAAAGGAGGATACTATTTTATGAAAAAAAACTTAGGCAGAAAATTATTTTCAATCAGTTTTGCAGGAGCTGCTCTTATGGGAATGACTCTCATGACAGGATGCCAGAATCAGGAAACAGCAAACATCTCCACCAGCGCTCCGGTGGAAACCACACAGCCGGAGACAACATCAACCGCTGACAATCATTCCGAAAGTATCGGCTCTCTTCTTTTAAGTGTCAATCCGGAGATTGAAATCGAATACGATTCCGCAGGAAACGTGACGGAAATCGAAGGTCTTAACGATGACGGTAAAAAAATTATTCAGGATGCACAGGCTTACAAAGGCCAGCCGGTTCAGGAAACCGTTCGCTCTCTCGTGACGGACATTGACGAGGCAGGTTATTTCGACGCAACTGTAGATGGCCATGAGAAAAACATTATTCTGAAACTGGATCCCGACTCTGCTTTACCTAACGACCACTTTCTGACAGATATTGCAGATGATGTCCGCACTCTTGTTTCCGAACGTCAGATGGATTCTGAACCTATTGCCATTGATTCTGATGATTACGACGACAACTACCGTGCAAAAGGCTACATCAATGCTCAGACCGCAGAAGAAATTCTGAAAGCACAGCTGGAATCCGATGACCTGCAGTTCGTGGAAAAAGATTACGATATTGACGATGGAGTTTATGAAATCGAATTTACTCTGGACAATAAAGAATATGAATATGAAGTAGACGCATTCAGCGGAAAAGTTCTGGAAGCAGAAGTTGACGGAGCTGATGATGCTGACGACATCCGTGACGATGCCGATGATATCTATGATGATGCTGATGATATCTACGACGATGCTGACGATGTCTATGACGACGCTGACGATATCTACGACGATGCCGATGATATCTACGACGACGCTGATGATATCTACGACGATGCTGACGATATCTACGACGATGCCGATGATATCTACGACGACGCTGACGATATCTATGACGATGCTGACGATATTGACGACTGACAGATTCAAACGGGTCACAAAATCTCTCTTATAAATTAAAAGTTAAAAGATAAACTTAGAGGATAAAAAATGAGCAGGGACAGTTCTTTCAAAAAGGAATTTGCCCTGCTCATTCTTCGTTAAAAAAGGATACGAAAAAAAATTAAGAAAAGATTTATTTTCTGTTTCTGTTCATTTTTAATATTTTTTGTTATAGTAAATTTAGAGTAAAAGTCCGTCTGATGCGGACATCATGATTCTGCACCGGACTTTTTTGCATCGTGATTTATTTTTATCAGGAGGTATTTCTAATGAAAAAAATGTTTCAGAAAACCGCAGTGGCAGCGTGCGCTGCTGCTATTGTCTTTACCGGAAGTTCTCTGGCCGCGCAGGCTGCTCCGGAAACTACTCTTTCCCCTTACAAAACCTGGGGAAATATTGCCATGATGGATGAGGATACTCTTCTTTACAACAACTTAAGCCCCCAGTGCACTCCGGGCGAAATCATTATTCATGTGTCTGAGGATACAAAAATTCTGGACGCTGTAAATGGTTTTCCTGTAAGTATGGACAGCATCACTCCCGGCGAAATTGCTTACGCATACGTAGGTCCGATCATGACAATGAGTCTTCCTCCGCAGACTACTTCTCCCATGGTTCTTACAGACATTCCTGCAGACTATAAGGTTCCTGATTACATTACCGTAAAATCTTTGGAAGATCAGGGCGAAAACTATCTGCTGACAAGCGTGGACGGTCTGGAGTTTACGGTTCCCAAAGACTGTATTATTATCCCTTATCTGACCAGAAACATGGTATATCTGGAGAATCTCACAGAAGGCCGCACCTGCCTTGTATGGTCTGACGCTGCTTCTGTAGCAAACAGAATCGTTCTCTTTGCTCCCGATGCAGATGAAGAAAGCCAGACTTCAGACAACACTGCAGTCTCTGGTCCTGAAAATGAGACGGAAAAGGTTCCTGTCTCCTACGGTTGGTTCGAGGAAAACGGCAGCATTTATTTCCGCAATCAGGACGGCACTCTTGTAAAAGGATTCATTCAGACCGGTGACCAGATTTTCTTCCTTGATTTAGAAACCGGCGCCGTGCAGACAGGTCTTGTAACAATCGGAGATACTACTTATGACATGCATGCGGACGGCACCTTTACGATTGTAGAGTAAATATAAGCAAAACCATTTTCATACTCTGTGCGCAGAAGCCAATCTCTTTTTTGTGCACAAAGCATAAAAAACGGGACACTGCGAATCTTGCTGATTTTCGCAGTGTCCCGACTTTTTTGTCAGAAAAAATCTCTGTTTCCCCTAACGCTCATCTGACGCCCCATAAAATGGTGCTGTTGATTTATTTTGTCATGAAAGTAACCATACCCAGGTCATTTTCCTGCATGCGGACAAAATCCTCTTCCACCGTTTTTCCTTCCTGCAATTCCAGTTCGTAGCAGAATTCACAGAATCCGGAAAGATCCATTTTAAAGTTTGTTTCCCAGGTATTGTTCATAATCCAGCTGTAAACCGGACGGCTGTTGTTTTCCTCTTTGTTGTCACACAGTAAAACAGGATGATGTTTCATTTCGCCCTGATAGATCAGAGAGGTGTCCAGCGTGTTGATCAGGATGCTTTCTTTTTCATTGTGGTAAACGATACCTTCATCGGCAATGTAGTATTCCATGTTTGTTCCGGGAAGCTGGTCAATACCGGGACGCATAGCTACTCCGCCTTTGCGGATGTACATCTGAGAATCCGGTACATTTAAGCACAGAGGCAGGAACAGACTTTCAATATCCTCGCTTAACGTTTTTGCCACTTTATATTTAAACAGAATCTTAGGCAGTTTGTGATACATCTTAATCACAACGCTGCTGTGGTAAGTTCCTTCCAGAGAAAACATAAGTTCCACGCTGTCAAAAACAGGACCATGCTCTAAGATTTTCACATCTTTTAATTCTGCCTGGTACTGTTCTGCGTGCAGACCGCGGATATTTCTTCCCAGCAGGCGGCGTTCTTCGTAAACATTGCCACGTGCGGCTGTTCTTTCATAGACCGGTGTAAAGAATGTGGAAACACCGTCCTGAAGCATTTCTGTTCCGGATTTTTTATTGTAGAAAGAAACCACGCCTTTTCCCACTTCGTAACGGATGCAGAACCACTCATTTTCCAGCTGATAAGGAAGCTTATAGGTTTCGCTGTCGTAAGTGTTGACAATATCGCGTACTCTGTCAACTCCCACATAAGCCGCTCTTGTATACGGTTTTGCGGAAGGAGCAGGCTGCTGTTCATAGAGGAAAGTTTTTTCCTCTTCCGGCTCAAACTCCGCCAGGAAGCTTACCAGTACTCCTCTGGGATGAGGAGAAAGCTGTACTTTACATTCCTCTCCTGTCTTTTTATCTGTAATTTTTACACCGGGAAGAGAAATTGTCTCCACGTAAAATTCTACCGGATATACACCTTTTTGGCTGCTTAAGGAAACTGCTTTTACCTCTCCGCTTAAGTTATAATAGCGCAGAATATCACCCATCGCATGGCACTGCTCATTTTTTCTCATAGCTCCGGCTTCATGGGCTTTGGAAGCATAGCTGTTTTTTCTGATATCCAGATTTACTACCATCGTATCGTAAGGGTTTGTGATTGTAGAAGAATGTCCCCAGGTATGTTCTGCGTACAAAAGCAGATTATCCTCGGCAACTCTCTTTAAAGCCGGGTTGGATACGCCTGTTTTCTTTTCCAGTTTATCGCTGATACGGTTATAACGCTGCGCCTCTTTGTAGTGTTTTACCACATAGGGGGTGCTTCCCACACCGTTTGCCCACCAGTCATTCAGATCACCCTGGTATACCGGTGCATCCTGCACTTTGTCTTTGATATTTGCATAAAGTTCCTGAAGGGAAACCATATGAAGCTTCACTTCGTCTCCGTAAGCTTCGTTGAAAGCATTTACCGTGGCAATAATTGCCGGGTTTGCCGGTGCATTATCACTGAAAACGCCGGATACGCTGGTAATATAGAAATCATACGGATAACCGCTTGTCTCATATTCTTCAATGCTTTCGGTCAAATTTTTATGAAGATTTTCCAGGGGTTCTTTGTACGCATCCAGGTCAAAGTAATTTTCCATGTCATAATTTACATTCTTGGAAAATACGATACCCAGTGCATTTCCCAGGTTGTAATGTTCGCCGCTCCATACCAGAAGGCGTTTTCCGTCCTCAGACTCCCAGAAATAAGGTTTCTGATTCTGATAGAGAGGATACATGCCATGGTGGCAGTGGATATTTGTGTATAAAAATTCAATGCCGTTGCGGATAAGAACGTCTCTCTGTCCCAAAGAAATACCGTTGATGTCCGCATTCATTGCCGTCTTCATATCAATTCCGTGAGCCGCAAAAATTTCTTTCATTTCTTTTGTTCTGGCATCGAGCACTTCGCAGTCCGCCAGATCGTTAAAGTTTAAGTAAGTAGCGGAAATACCGATGTTTCCGTTTTTCACCAGTTCAAAGAACTGCTCTTTTTCTTCCTCTGTGGCTGCTTCCAGGAAACGTTCTACACAATAGTAAGTCTCACAGTTCCAACGGAAATCTTTTTCCGGTGTGCCGTTCTTGATTCCTTCTGTGATGATTTTGACTGCTGCCTTAATGTTGTGGATCTGACTGTAGATTACCGTCTCCTGCAAATCGGTATATCCTACGTCTGTATGGGAGTGATGAACGATGTACACATCTTTGATCTGTTTTCCCATTTTGTTTCCTCCTTGTTTTTTGAAATATTTTTATGTCATTCTTTCATTTTCCTTTTTCTTCTGGTATCCTACAATATAGCAATTTCATTTGCTATCAATTATGTATCCCGTACAAAATTGATAGTCTCACCCTGAAAGCAAGCCATTTATTTATGGAGAAAAAAAAGGATTTACCTTATTATATCATACCGGGACATATTCCAAGCTATCCTGAAAAAGAAAAAAGTGACGGCCCGGCTTTCCCGGAAACCGTCATAGACTGCGTGGATGAATATGAATTTACAAGACACCGCATCCTGCTTACAGAAAAACAGATTCAGATTCCGGGTCTTAGGACCTTCGGTTTTCAGACCAATATACACGCCTTTCCGGATATTCCGAAGCATTTTCACAGAGAAGCGGCGGAGTTTGTCTTTATATTGGAAGGCTCCTTTCATTTTGAAACCGAAAAAGGCTCCTATTCCCTGCGTCCCGGCGAAATTCTTATCACATCGCCCGGGGAGATACACAGTACCAACAAGCTTCCTTTTTCCATCGGAAAAATTTACTGGCTGCAGTTGGAAACCTGCTGTGAGAATCCCCTTTATCTGACTTCGGAATCTGCAAAAATACTTTTTTCCATGCTTACCGAAAACGGAACTCGTATCGTTTCTTTTGATTCCGAGAAAAGCTTTCTTTTCCTGAACAGAGCTTTTCAGGCAATTCTCCAGGATACCCCTTCGGGACGCTGCATGGCTGCCAGCCTTCTGTCCGCTCTTCTCTATCAGATTGCGGATTCCGACGAAAAAAGAACCGCTCCCATAACTGCCGATATGGAAGCGGCCCTTTCCTATATTCATTTTCATATACGCGAGGAGCTTGAGCTGGAAAAAATCGCCTCATTCAGCGGCCTTTCTCTCTCTCAGTTCAAGCAGAAATTTAAGAAACAGCTTGGCATATCGCCGCGCCTTTATATCAACCAGCAAAAAATTGAGGAAGCCAAGCGACTGCTGCTCTCCGGCAGCTCCATCACCGATACGGCCATGGAACTGTCCTTTAATACCAGCAGCTATTTCACCTCGGTTTTCCGACAGTTTACCGCCTGTACCCCTTCCGAATTTCTGCATCGGGAAGCAGAAATTCATGACTGAAAAAATAGTTCCATATCTTTTTCTACCGTGGTAATGCCGGAAATTCCAAAGTTTTCTGTCAGCACTTTTGCCACATTGGGGGATAAAAAGGCAGGGAGCGTAGGGCCAAGGTGAATGTTTTTCACACCCAGATGCAAAAGGGCAAGCAGAACAATAACCGCCTTCTGCTCATACCAGGCAATGTTATAAACTATCGGAAGCTCATTGATATCAGAAAGACCGAATACTTCCTTTAGTTTCAGCGCAATCACTGCCAGAGAATAGGAATCGTTGCACTGTCCCGCATCCAGCACTCTGGGAATTCCTCCGATATCACCCAGATTAAGTTTGTTATATTTATACTTTGCACAGCCTGCTGTCAGGATGACCGTATCTTTCGGCAAAGCTTTCGCGAATTCTGTGTAATAATCTCTGGATTTGCTTCTTCCGTCGCAGCCGGCCATCACTACGAACCGACGGATCGCCCCGCTCTTGACGGCTTCCACAATCTTGTCTGCCAAAGCCAGAACCTGATTATGCGCAAATCCGCCTATGATTTCTCCTGTTTCAATTTCTTTAGGCGGCTGACATCTTTTTGCATGGGCAATCAATTCACTGAAATCTTTCTCTTCCCCGATTCCCGCCGAAATGTGCTTACAGCCCGGAAAACCTGCGGCTCCGGTCGTGTATACGCGGTCTTTATAGGACGCTTTCGGAGGCACCAGACAATTGGTGGTAAGAAGCACGGGACCGTTGAAGGATTCAAATTCTTCTGTTTGCTTCCACCATGCATTTCCATAATTTCCTGCAAAATGACTGTACTTTTTAAATGCCGGATAATAGTGTGCGGGAAGCATTTCCGAATGAGTGTACACATCCACGCCCGTTCCTTCTGTCTGTTTTAAAAGCATTTCCAAATCGTTTAAGTCATGTCCGGAAATAAGAATACCCGGATTTTTGCGCACACCGATGTTTACCTTTGTGATCTCAGGATTTCCAAAGCGCGAAGTATTGGCCTCATCCAAAAGCGCCATGACATCTACTCCGTATTTTCCGGTTTCCAATGCCAATGCCACAAGCTGATCCGCACCAAGCGTATCGTCAAGAGTTGCCGCAAGTGCAGACTGTAAAAAGGCATGAATCTCTTTGCTGTCCTTTCCAAGAGCGTTAGCATGCTTTAGATAGGCGGCCATTCCTTTAAGACCATAGGTAATCAGCTCCCGCAAACTTCTGATGTCTTCATTTTCCGTGGACAATATTCCTATCTCTCCTGCCTTTTCAAGCAATTTCTCAGGGTCCTTTTCCACATACTCCGCCGCCGGGCCGAAAACTTTTCCACATCCGCACTGAGTTTTCAACCAAACTGCTTCATCCATAGTCCGGAAAATAAGCTCTGTAATCTTTTCGTCGTCAAAATTTGCATTGGTAATCGTGACAAACAAATTCTCTGTCACTCTGTCGTTAATGCTGTCGGGAATTTCTTTTCCTTCCTCTCTCATAGATGCAGTAATCTGTGAAAGTCCTTTTGTCACATAAAGAAGCATATCCTGAAGCCTGGCAGTGCGCGCAGTTTTGCCGCATACACCTGCGTGAGTGCAGCCGCGGCAGCCTGCAGTCTCCTGACACTGAAAGCAAAACATTTCCGGCTGATTCTGAATTTTATTTTCCATCTGAAATCTCCTTTCATTTTTCCCACCGTACCCGGTGGATTTCACTTTTTCCTGCGGCATTTTTCATGCCGAAGTGCTTTACATGAAAGGATTCTAACATGGATGAATGTTTCGTTTTGTTGCATTTGTCACATTTTAAACAAAACCTTAAAACGTGACAATCTCTGTCTCTGAAAAGCCGTTTCAATGCAGGATTACTCCACAGTCACAGATTTTGCCAGATTCCTCGGTTTATCTACGTCCAGTCCTCTTCCGACCGATACGTAGTAGGCAAACAGCTGCAGAGGAAGAATTGCCAAAGACGCCATAAACACATCCTCTGTTTCCGGAATAAAGATTACATAATCCGCCTCTTTTTCCATTTCCTTATGTTTCCATGTTGTGAGTGCCAGCACAAAAGCCCCTCGTGTCTTTACTTCCACAATATTGCTGACCGTTTTGGCATAAAGTCTATCCTGTGTGGCCACTGCTGCCACCAGGGTTCCCGGTTCCACCAGGGAAATTGTCCCATGCTTCAGTTCCCCGGCGGCATACGCTTCGGAATGGATATAGGAAATCTCTTTCAGTTTCAGAGAAGCTTCCATGGAAATGGCATAATCGATACCTCTTCCCATGAAAAAAATGTGTTCTGTAGCCAGGTAATGATTGGCAAAGTATTGAATCTTTTCTTTATTTTTTAAGATTTCCTCCATCTGTTCAGGCAGCCTGCACAGAGCATCCAGCATTTTTTTCTCCTGCTCCTTTGCAAGACGGCCTCTTACACCGGCAAGCTTTAAAGCAAGCAGATACAGTACGCCCAACTGGCAGCTGTAAGCTTTGGTAGTTGCCACGGAAATCTCCGGCCCTGCCCATGTGTAAAGAACCGCATCCGCTTCTCTTGCAATGGAACTGCCCACCACGTTCACGATAGCTATCACCCTGCATCCATGAGCCTTCGCATCCCTTAACGCTGCCAAAGAATCTGCAGTTTCCCCGGACTGACTGACAATAACAACCATGGAGTCTTCTTCATAGACAGGCTCCCGATAGCGGAATTCGCTGGCCAGATCGGCTTCTGCAGAGATTCCTGCCAAGCGTTCTATGATATATTTTGCCGCTGCCCCGGTATGGTAAGCGGAACCACAGGCCACAAGGAAGATTTTCCGTATTTTTCTCAGTTCTTCATCACTCATGTTAAGTTCATCAAGCACAATTTCCCCATTTTTAATACGAGGAGAAATGGTATCTCTGAAAGCCTTTGGCTGTTCATAAATCTCCTTTAACATGAAATGCTCGTAACCGCCTTTTTCCGCTGCATCAATATCCCAATCCACCGTCACCGGTGTTTTCTCCACAGGCTCGCTGTCCATATTAAAAAAGCGGATATGCTCATAGGAAAGGCAGGCTATTTCCTCATTTTCCATATAATAAACATTTCTTGTCTGATTTAAAACAGCCGGAACATCGGAAGCGATATACTTTCCCGTATCGCTGAATCCGATAATAAGGGGACTGTCCTTTCTGGCTGCGTATATATGATGGGGATGATTTTTAAACATAATGCCAAGAGCATAGGAACCCTCCACACGGTGCATCACCTTTTCAATTGCCTCCACCGGATTTCCCCGATAATATTCGGTCAGCATATGTACCAGCACTTCTGTGTCTGTATCGGAAGAAAAGTGATAGCCCTTTTTGAGCAGCCGTTGTTTTAAAATGTCATAATTTTCAATGATTCCGTTGTGAACTACCGCTATGGTATTCTCCTCATTCATATGGGGATGTGCGTTTATATCCGAAGGGCATCCATGAGTAGCCCACCGGGTATGCCCAATACCGCAGGTTCCCGGCATATTTTTGCCGTGATCTGTCAGTTCCTCCAATACTTTCAGCCTGCCTGCAGCCTTTTCCATCCGGATTTTTTCACCGTCAAAGACGGCTATTCCGGCAGAGTCATACCCTCGGTATTCCAGCCTGGAAAGCCCTTCTAAAATCACCGGAGCGGCCTGCATACTTCCAATGTATCCTGTGATTCCACACATAATTTTCCTCCCTGCTGATCAATTTTCCCTGGCTGTTCAGATAGAAAACAGAAGTTTTTCATAGGACGGATAAGGCATCAGTTTTTCCGGAATATTCTCCTCCGCTTTGTCGGCAATTTTACGAATATCCTCCATATCCTTCAAAATCACATCGTGATAATAGAAAGCTTCCTCTTTTTTATCCTGGATCTTCCCGGCGGAAAGCAGATCCTCTGCCAGCTTTTCTTTTGCATCCGTTATTTTGTTATAGCAATCTGCCATATCTTTTAACAGTTTTTCTTCTGCACCGCAGGAAATTCCGGCAATGGTTTCCCTCTTTCCTTTGATGGAAGCGCAGATTTTTGTCATAGATTCTGTCAATGTCGGAAGGAACTGTGCGCTTATCATGGACTGCAAAGTCTTAGCCTCAATGCGAAGAGTCTTGCTGTAACTTTCCAGCCAAATCTCATACCGGGAGAAAATTTCCTCTCTGGTAAAAATATGATGATCCGTAAACAGTCTGATGTTTTTCTCATCCACAAAATGAGGCAATGCTTCCGGTGTGGATTTTAAGTTGTAAAGGCCTCTCTTTTCCGCCTCTTTCACCCATTCGTCCGTGTAGCCGTTTCCATTGAAAATCACCTTTTTATGTTTCTTCACTGCTCTTTTTACCAGAGCCTTCACAGCGTCCAGCATCTGATCCTGAGGGGTTCCTTCCAGTTCTTTATAAAACTGTCTGAGTGCTTCCGCCACTGCTGTATTTAAAATAATGTTGGGGCCTGCCACGGAAAGAGAAGAACCCGGCATACGGAACTCAAATTTGTTTCCGGTAAAAGCAAAAGGTGAGGTACGGTTTCTGTCTGTGTTGTCCTTAAAAAAGTGAGGAAGCACTGTGGCCCCGGTTTCCATCTGTACTTTTTCCTGACTGTCAAAAAATCTGTCATTTTCGATAGCCTGAAGAACTGCTGTCAGTTCATCCCCCAAAAATATCGATACAATGGCCGGAGGCGCTTCATTGGCTCCCAGTCTATGGTCATTTCCTGCCGTTGCCACGGAAATGCGCATCAGATCTGCATATTCATCCACTGCTTTGATCACTGCCATCAAAAAGACAAGAAATTGTGCATTCTCTGCAGGCGTGCGTCCGGGATCCAGCAGGTTGACACCGGTATTGGTAATCAGTGACCAGTTATTATGTTTTCCCGATCCGTTAATACCCTCAAAAGGCTTCTCGTGCAGCAGACATACCATTCCATGCTTATCGGCAACTTTTTTCATAATTTCCATCGTAAGCTGGTTGTGATCTGCCGCTATGTTAGCCGTATCAAATACCGGCGCCAGTTCATGCTGTGCAGGCGCCACTTCATTATGTTTGGTCTTGGCGGGAATTCCCAGCTTCCACAGCTCTTCATCCAGCTCATGCATATATGCGGAAACTCTTGGTTTTAATGTGCCAAAATAGTGATCTTCCATTTCCTGCCCTTTGGGAGGCATGGCGCCAAGCAGCGTCCTTCCTGTAAAAATAAGGTCTTTTCTCTGTTCGAAAAGCTTTTTATCTACAAGAAAATATTCCTGTTCACTTCCTATCGTTGCAGAAACTCCGTTTACCTGCGTATTTCCCAGCAAGTGAAGGATTTTTACAGCTTCTTTTTCCAGCGTTTCCATGGAACGAAGAAGAGGCGTCTTCTTATCCAGCGCTTCCCCGCTGTAAGAACAGAAAGCGGTCGGAATATAAAGAGTGCCGTCCTTGATAAAGGCCGGAGAGGTGGGATCCCAGGCAGTATAGCCTCTGGCCTCAAAAGTGGCTCTTAATCCTCCGGAAGGAAAACTGGATGCATCCGGCTCCCCCTTCACCAGCTCTTTGCCGGAAAAATCCATGATGATCTGACCATCTCCCACAGGCGTAATAAAACTGTCATGCTTCTCTGCGGTAAACCCTGTCATAGGCTGGAACCAGTGCGTATAATGAGTCGCTCCATTCTCCACGGCCCATTCTTTCATGGCTACCGCTACGGAATTTGCCACATCCAGCTCCAGATGCGTATGATTTTCAATGGTTTTTCTCAATGCTTTGTAAATATCTTTCGGAAGTTTATCCCGCATAACCTTATCGTTAAATACAAGACTTCCATACATCTGAGGAATTTTTACTGCCATATTCATTCTCCTTTCTTTATCCGCCGCCTGCTGTATAAAAAGTGCGCATCCACAGCGGAGCGTTTTTATTTCATAGAAAAGGCAGCTCTTTTGCACTTTAATGCAGCATAGCTTTTCAATGAAATAAAAAACGGCACTTCGGATTTCTCCAAAGCGCCGTTGCTTTATGGTTTTGTAGTATACTCCTTTTTTTCTTCCTGTCAACCCGTTTTCCAAAATTTTTGGTAAAAACCCCTTTACAACCGCCAAATCATGGTTTATAGTAAAACGCATATTAAAAGGCTGAGGTTTTAAGGTTATGTGTTTCATACAAACATGAAAAAACCGGCGGCATCACAGGTCAAATATATTTGACCTGGGCAAAAGTATTTGACTTTGGAATATTTTGTATTCCGCTGATTAAATTTATAAGGTTGACAAAGGCGTCAGAAGACTTATCAGAGTCTTTCTGACGCCTTTTTTATTTGACAGGAAAAGGAGAAAAACTATGGCAGTAAAGTATATTTTTGTAACAGGAGGAGTTGTTTCCGGACTGGGAAAAGGCATCACCGCAGCTTCCCTGGGGCGGCTCTTAAAGGCCAGAGGGTATCATGTAACCATGCAGAAGCTGGACCCCTACATTAATGTGGATCCGGGAACTATGAATCCGATCCAGCACGGAGAAGTCTTTGTCACGGACGACGGCACGGAAACAGATTTAGACCTTGGACATTATGAAAGATTTATCGATGAAAATCTGGACCATAATTCCAATGTGACCACCGGAAAAATATACTGGAGTGTCCTGTCAAAGGAACGCAGAGGGGATTACGGCGGTGGAACCGTTCAGGTAATTCCCCATATTACCAACGAAATCAAATCGTTGTTTTATCGGGAAAAAAGCCCGGATGAACAGACTATTTCCATTATTGAGGTAGGCGGAACGGTGGGCGATATCGAAAGCCAGCCTTTTCTGGAGGCCATACGTCAGTTTCAGCACGAAATGGGTCGGGAAAATGCTATTTTGATCCATGTCACTCTCATTCCCTATATCAAAGCCTCCGGCGAGATGAAGACAAAGCCAACACAGATGAGCGTCAAAGAGCTTCAGGGTATGGGCCTTTGGCCGGATATTCTTGTCTGTCGTTCCGATAAAGAACTTGATGATGATATCAGGGAAAAAATCTCACTGTTCTGCAATGTAAAAAAAGAACATGTGCTTCAGAACCTGGATGCCTCCTCGCTTTATGAAGTGCCTCTTATGATGGAAAAAGAAAAGCTTGCACAGGCCGCCTGTGAGTGCCTGCATCTTCCCTGCCCCGCTCCGGAACTTTCCGACTGGATTTCCATGGTAAACGCCATGCATTCTCCCAAAGCAAGCGTTACCATTGCTCTTGTAGGAAAATATGTAAGCCTTCACGATGCTTACTTAAGCGTAGTGGAAGCTTTAAAGCACGGCGGAATTGCCAACCATACCATCGTCAATATCCGATGGGTGGATGCTGAAGAACTGACGCCGGAAAACACAGAAAGCTATCTTCACGATGTGAACGGAATTTTAGTTCCCGGAGGTTTCGGCATAAGAGGCTGTGCCGGAAAGATGCTGGCTGTCACCTATGCAAGAACGCACGGCGTTCCTTTTCTGGGCATCTGCCTTGGCATGCAGCTTGCCGTAATAGAATTTGCCAGAAATGTAATTGGCTTAAAAGAAGCAGACAGCACGGAATTCTGCCCGGAAACCCCTCACCCTGTGATTTCCCTTATGCCCGACCAAAACGACGTTACAGACATCGGCGGCACGCTCCGGCTGGGATCTTATCCCTGCGTTTTGAGAAAAGGAAGCCTTGCCAGCGAACTTTATCATAAAGACCTTATTTTTGAGCGTCACAGACACCGTTATGAAGTCAACAACGCCTATCGCAGCCTATTTTCAGAGTACGGTCTTTTATTGTCGGGCCTTTCTCCGGATGGAAAGATTGCTGAAATTGCCGAGCTTTCCGGTCACCCCTTCTTTATCGCCACGCAGGCGCATCCGGAATTTAAGTCCCGACCCAACCGGGCGCATCCGCTGTTTCAGGGCTTTATTGCCGCAGCCTTGAAAAATGAACACACACAGGAAGAACCGGCCAAAACGAAACTGCCATAACAAGGAGGAAATGAAAATGAGCCAACCAAAGGTATCCGGACTTTACAGTCCTTCATTTGAACACGATAACTGCGGTATCGGAGCCGTTGTGAATATAAAAGGAATAAAGAGCCACTCTGTGGTGGATGACGCGCTTAAGATTGTGGAAAATCTGGAGCATCGCGCCGGAAAAGATGCGGAAGGAAAAACCGGAGACGGCGTGGGTATTCTCACACAGATCTCTCATGATTTCTTCAAAAAAATCTGTCCCCTATCTTCCATTTCCATCGGAGAAGAAGGGGACTACGGAGTCGGTATGTTTTTCTTTCCTGCCAATGAACTCAAACGAAGCCAGGCAAAAAAAATGTTTGAGATCATCGTGGAAAAAGAAGGAATGCAGTTTCTGGGCTGGCGGAAAGTTCCCGTTCATCCGGAAGTTTTAGGCCAGAAGGCAAAGGACTGTATGCCTGTTATCTGCCAGGGATTTGTAAAGAGACCGGAAACAACCGGAAAAGGTCTTGATTTTGACCGAAAGCTTTACCTTGTGCGCCGGGTTTTCGAACAAAGCAACGACAACACCTATGTGCCTTCTCTTTCCAGCCGCACCATCGTCTACAAAGGTATGTTTCTGGTAGATCAGCTCCGCACTTTTTTTGCCGACCTGCAGGATCCTGACTATAAATCGGCTGTGGCTATGGTGCATTCCCGTTTTTCCACAAACACCAACCCAAGCTGGGAACGGGCTCATCCAAACCGTTTTATTGTACATAACGGAGAGATAAATACGATAAAAGGCAATGCCGACAAGATGCTTGCCAGAGAAGAAACAATGAAAACGTCCGCCTTCAGTGCGGAAGACATGACCAAAATCCTGCCCGTTGTAAACACAGAAGGTTCCGACTCTGCCATGCTTGATAATACCCTGGAATTTCTTGTGATGAGCGGTCTTCCTCTGCCTCTGGCCGTTATGATTGCCATTCCGGAGCCCTGGAGCCATAACGACACGCTCTCTCAGGAAAGAAAAGACTTTTACCAGTATTATGCCACCATGATGGAGCCCTGGGACGGCCCTGCTTCCATCCTGTTTTCGGATGGTGAAGTTATGGGCGCTGTGCTTGACCGCAACGGTCTGCGTCCGTCCCGTTATTATCTGATGGATGACGACAGGCTTATTCTTGCTTCCGAGGTAGGCGTTTTGAACCTTCCGGAAGAACATATCCTGAAAAAAGAAAGACTGCATCCCGGAAAAATGCTTCTTGTAGATATGGTAAAGGGAGAAGTTCTTGACGATGAAAAAGTAAAAGAAACCTATTCCGGAAAATCCCCGTACGGAGAATGGCTGGATACCAACCTGGTTTCTTTAACTGATTTGAAGATACCCAATGAAAAAATACCTGTTTTTACCGACGAGCAGCGTTCCCGTTTGCAGAAAGCTTTCGGGTACACCTATGAAGAATACCGAAACAGCATCTATTCCATGGCTTTAAACGGCTCTGAACAGATTGGCGCCATGGGGGTAGACACACCTATTGCCGCTCTCTCCGGAGAATACCAGCCTCTGTTTTATTATTTCAAACAGCTTTTCGCACAGGTTACCAATCCTCCCATTGATGCGGTGCGTGAGAAAATTGTGACCTCAACTACCGTGTATGTAGGAAAGGACGGCAATCTTTTACAGGAAAATCCGGAAAACTGCCGGGTACTGAAAATCAATCATCCGATTCTCACAGACCTTGATATGCTCAAGATCAAACATGTAAACCGGCCCGGCCTGAAAGCGGCCTGCGTTTCCATTCTCTACTACAAAAGCACGCCTATTCAAAGAGTTCTGGAACATCTTTTTGTGGAGGTGGACAAAGCTTACCGGGACGGCGCCAACATACTGATTCTTTCTGACCGAGGCGTAGATGAGAATCATGTGGCTCTTCCCTCTCTGCTTGCAGTGTCCGCCGTCCATAAACATCTGGTAAAAACAAAGAAACGAACCGCTCTTTCCATTTTGCTGGAATCCGCAGAACCCAGAGAGGTTCATGACTTTGCCACACTGTTAGGCTACGGAGCCTGCGCCGTAAATCCCTATCTGGCCCATGCCTCCATAGCTCAGCTTTGCAGGGAAGGCCTGCTTGCCAAAGATTATTATGCCGCTGTTTCCGATTATGATCACGCTATTCTCTCCGGCATTGTAAAAATTGCTTCCAAAATGGGAATCTCTACGATCCAATCTTATCTTGGAAGCCAGATTTTTGAAGCTGTGGGCATTTCCAGCGACGTGACAGAGCGTTATTTTACCGGAACCGTAAGCCGCGTAGGAGGCATTACCTTAAAAGATATCGGTGCGGCCGCAGATGCACAGCACTCCAAAGCCTTTGATCCGCTGGGACTTGACAGCGACCTGACTCTTTCCTCCATGGGACGTCATAAATTGAGAAGCCAGGGAGAAAAACACCGTTACAATCCTCAGACCATCCATCTTCTCCAGCAATCCGTGCGTGAGGGTGACTATGAGAAATTTAAAGAATACACCCGCCTTGTCGACGGGGAAGATACCGGTTATCTGCGCAGCCTTATGGATTTTGCCTATCCCGGGAAAGGAATTGACTTATCCCTTGTGGAAAGCGAGGATTCTATCGTAAAACGTTTTAAAACAGGCGCTATGTCTTACGGGTCTATCTCCCAGGAAGCCCACGAGACACTGGCCATTGCCATGAACCGTCTGCACGGCAAATCCAACAGCGGGGAAGGCGGCGAAAGTGAAGAACGGCTTGAGAGCGCAGGCACTGCCCTTGACAAAAGCTCCGCCATCAAACAGGTTGCCAGCGGACGTTTCGGTGTTACCAGCCGCTATCTTGTAAGCGCAAAAGAAATTCAGATCAAGATGGCCCAGGGGGCAAAACCCGGGGAGGGCGGTCATCTTCCCGCCAAAAAGGTTTATCCCTGGATTGCCAAAACAAGACATTCCACGCCGGGCGTAAGTCTGATCTCTCCCCCGCCTCATCACGATATTTATTCTATCGAAGATCTTGCCCAGTTGATCTACGACCTGAAAAATGCCAACAAATACGCCCGCATATCCGTGAAACTGGTTTCGGAGACCGGCGTAGGCACAGTGGCCGCAGGTGTTGCCAAGGCGGGAGCTCAGGTTATTTTAATCTCCGGTTATGACGGCGGAACCGGCGCGGCCCCGTTAAGTTCCATACACAACGCAGGACTTCCCTGGGAGCTTGGACTTGCAGAAACTCACCAGACGCTTTTACAGAACGGACTCAGAAACCGGGTAGTATTAGAGGCTGACGGCAAACTTATGAGCGGCAGGGATGTGGCCATTGCGGCTCTCTTAGGCGCGGAGGAATTCGGCTTTGCCACCGCTCCTTTGGTAGCTCTGGGCTGTGTGATGATGCGCGTCTGCAGTCAGGATACCTGTCCTGTAGGTATTGCCACCCAAAATCCGGAGCTGAGAAAACGCTTTGCCGGAAAACCGGAATATGTAGAAAATTTCATGCGCTTTATTGCCCGTCAGCTGCGGGAATACATGGCAAAATTAGGTTTTGCAACTGTGGATGAAATGGTGGGACACTCCGAACTGTTAAAGAAAAAAGAGAATTTAAAAGAAGATCATGCCAAACTGGATTTAAGCCGTATTCTTGACGGAGAATTTTCCAAAAAGACAGGCAATGTATGTTTTGACCCTGCTCTTGCCTACGACTTTGAACTGGAAAAAACAAAAGACGAGTCCATTTTGCTCAAAAACAGAAAAATACAGGCTTCCCTTGCAAACGGCAGCAAATCCCAGATTTCAGTCACGCTGACGAATACGGACCGAACTTTCGGCACTTTGCTCGGTTCAGAGATTACAAGAAACTATCCAAAAGGACTGCCCGATGATACCATAACCGTCTCCTGCCAGGGTTCCGGCGGTCAGAGTTTCGGTGCGTTCATCCCCAAAGGCCTTACTCTCACACTCTGCGGTGACAGCAACGATTACTTCGGCAAAGGTCTTTCCGGAGGAAAACTCATTGTGTATCCTTCCCCGAAATCCTTATTTCCGGCCGAAGATAACATCATTGTGGGAAATGTGGCTCTTTACGGCGCCACTTCCGGAGAAGCCTATATCAACGGCATATGCGGAGAGCGGTTCTGTGTCCGCAACTCCGGAGTTACCGCCGTTGTGGAAGGTGTGGGAGAACATGGCTGTGAATATATGACCGGAGGACGCGTGGTGGTTCTCGGTCCCTGCGGAAAAAATTTTGCCGCAGGCATGAGCGGCGGAATCGCCTATGTACTTGATGAGGACAATCATTTTTACCGTTGTCTGAACAAAGAAATGGTTTCCATGGAAAAAGTGGAAAACCGCTGCGACAAGGAGGAGCTGTACCGCCTCATTCAGGCTCATGTGACTCACACAGGTTCTGAAAAAGGAAAAAGAATTCTGGCTGATTTTGAAAACTATCTGCCTAAATTTAAAAAAATCATTCCGGAAGATTACAGACGTCTGACGGTTCTTTCCTCTCAGTTTGAAGAACAGGGAATGAGCCCCGAGGAAGCACAGATCGAAGCCTTCTACGCCAGCATCCAAAATAAACAGGAAGACTAGTTTGAAAGGAAGCAGAACTTTTATTACTATTTGTGCCGCCAGCCAAAGGCGGCGGAATGGAGATGAATATGGGAAAATCCACAGGTTTTTTAGAATATGAGAGAAAAAACGGGGAAGTTCTCCCTCCCCTGCAGCGAATTAAAAATTTTCAGGAATTTCATGGAACGCTCTCTGATGAAGAACAGCGCCTTCAGGGAGCAAGATGTATGGACTGCGGAATTCCTTTCTGTCAGTCCGGCCTGCTTCTTGCAGGCATGGCTTCCGGCTGCCCTCTTCACAATCTGGTGCCGGAAATCAACGATCTGGTTTGGCATGGAAACTGGGAACAGGCCTATCTTCGCCTTTCCAAAACCCATTGCCTGCCGGAATTTACCTCAAGAGTCTGCCCCGCCCTCTGCGAAGCAGCCTGTACCTGCGGTCTTCACGAATCTGCGGTATCCACAAAGGAAAACGAAAGAAAAGTGATAGAATACGCCTTTGCAAACGAACTTGTTAAGGCTGATAAGCCAAAAATACGCACCGGAAAACGTGTCGCCGTCATCGGAAGCGGCCCGGCAGGTCTGGCTGCTGCCATCTGTTTAAACAGACGCGGCCATCTTGTGACGGTATACGAGCGAAGCGACCGCCCCGGAGGACTTCTCCTCTATGGAATCCCCAACATGAAGCTGGAAAAATCCATTGTGGCAAGAAGAATCCGTCTCATGGAAGAATCCGGAATTACGTTTCGCTGCGGCGTCAATATAGGGAAAGATATCTCCGGACAAGAACTTCTTTCTGACTTCGACCGGATTCTTCTCGCAGCAGGAGCATCCAGGCCAAGAGACATTTCAGTTCCCGGCCGGGACGCAAAAGGTATTTTCTTTGCCGTAGATTTCCTGTCTCAGGTGACACAAACACTGCTTGACAGCGATTTTTCCAAAGTTCCCTATGAGCTTGCGGAAGATAAGCATGTGGTAGTCATAGGCGGCGGCGATACGGGAAATGACTGCGTGGGAACCACACTTCGCCTTCATGCCGCCAGCGTTACACAGCTGGAAATGATGCCGAAACCACCCGTTAAGAGAAGCGAATCCAATCCCTGGCCGGAATGGCCCAAAGTCTTAAAAACCGACTACGGACAGGAAGAAGCTGCCGCTGTTTTCGGAGAAGACCCCCGAATCTATCAGACCACCGTAAAGGAATTTAAAAAAGATGCTTCCGGAAAAGTCTGTGCTGCCGTACTTGTAAATCTAAGTCCCCGAAAAGATGAAAAAACCGGAAGACTTCTGATGGAACCTGTAGAAGGAAGCGAACGGGAAATTCCTGCAGATCTTGTGTTGATCGCCGCAGGCTTTCTTGGAAGCGAAGCTTATCTTGCAGACAGTTTCGGCGTAAAACTTAACGAAAGAGGCAACATTTTTACCTTCCCGGATTCCTACCAGACGAACGTGGAACCTGTCTTTGCTGCCGGTGATACACACCGGGGACAGTCTCTTGTGGTATGGGCTGTTTCAGAAGGAATGGCTGCCGCCAAAGCTATAGACGAATCCCTCATGGGCTACAGCAATCTTTAAAAAAAGTGCTGCCAGAAATTCACATTCCAGGCAGCACTTTTTTTTAATTTAAAGTGTACAATGTTTTTGAATCAGACGATATTTGGGACAAATAATTTTGGCTCCGGCATCATTAGATTTCCTTTCCTTTTGTGGCAATGGCATGAATAACGAACGGAATAAACAGCGTAATGAAAGCTGCATATCCAAGGTATGCATACCCCTTGCTTACCACTGCCATCAGACCAAACTGTGCGATGGCAAATGCAAGAAACGTAAAGATCAGCGTAAATACCGCATTGCGGGCCAAATGTCCTTTTTTTCTCTTTTCTGCAGATGCAATCCTGCGCTCCACAGCGTTAACACAACGGGTGACAATACCGGAAATCATATTTACCGCAGTAGATACTGCTCCTAATATGATAAGCAATGAAATGATCGGCGTCAGTATGGATGCACCAACTCCGTTTTCCACCAGAATCAGCATGGGAACCGAAGCAGTGGCAAGAGCCGGTAAAAAAGCAACTGCCAAAAGACCTATAATAGAAAGTTCCATGGCGAGGAAATTGCAGACAAACATTCCCACTGCCGCCCGATTGATCTGTTTTTTATCTGTAACAGGTTCCATATGCTGATACATAACGGAAACCGACGCCAGCTGGAAGAAGAAATACAACACTGCTGACCAGAGTGCAGGACCAAAATCTCCGCTTTCCTGAGACAGCACCGTCATCTCGCCGCTGCTCATCCTGCTGATGGCATCCGTAATGCTTCCCCACTGGGCAATAATATTGGGCACCAATACCAGAACCAGTCCGATCAGAATCAG
Source organism: uncultured Lachnospiraceae bacterium (assembly GCA_944381635.1). GTDB lineage: Bacteria > Bacillota > Clostridia > Lachnospirales > Lachnospiraceae > CALWLY01. Next base: position 14,891 of record CALWLY010000017.1, on the reverse strand, counting down.
TACGCTTAGCGTGGAAGCACATTTGCGCACTACATTGGTACCAAAAAGGGCTACCACAAAAATGAATGCGGCAACGATGACCGTGCACAGCCAATAAGGAATGCCGAATAACGTCTCGATGGTAGAACCTCCCGTTGCAAACGCAGCTGCAGAAGCGGTTCCTATCATGATTAGATAGCAGATTTCGTACAGATTGCTCATCACATGCCGCGTCTTTCCATAAAGACTGTCAGAAAAGCTGCGATAATCATAGGTTTTGTGTTTATATGCATACCGCATGCCATACCAGAAAAACAGTGAGTACAGCCCCTGCGTCAAAAGAGGCAGTACCAGACACCAGATACCATAATTGATAAAGTACTGATAAATTTGCGCCCCGGAGGCAAATCCTCCCCCAAATTGTGTGGTAAATGCCACAAAGGCGATTCCCATTGCCAGAGGCATTTTATTTTTGTCTACCAGTAAAGATTTTTTTCCGCTCATTTCTTCCTCCATTCCCAAGCTTTTTTCCCCGTATATTTTATGATGTTGGGGCAAAAACCCCCAATTATGATGCCTGCAGATTGTTCCGTACTCCCACAATTCTGGCATCTTTTTATTTTTAAAACCTTCTCTATCTTGCTGCGGTTTCTCCGTCAGGCCAAAATTCAACGACTTTTCCCGGATTTAAAATCAGTCTGTCATCAAAAGCCAATTTGATGGCCTTGTAGAGCGCTATCATTCTCGGCCCCACAAATTCTTCCAGAAATTCGATTCTTCCGTTTCCGATTCCATGCTCTCCGGAAAGCTGCCCGCCAAGCTCTTTGGAAAGAGCATACAGCTCTGTCAGACTTTCGTGAGTCGCCTTTTTCCACTCTTCGTCGCTCATGCCTTCTCCCCGAAGCATTTCCGTATGGATATTTCCGTCTCCGCAGTGTCCGCAGGGCTCCACCCGGATTCCGTGGGAAAGTGCAATGCGCTTGGCTGCCTTTACATATTCTGCGATACGCGCTCTTGGCACTACCACGTCGCATTCTTCCTGTGCCACAGAGTCTGCCTTCATGGCTTCCAGAATTGCCCCTCTGACTGCCCACACGGAGCCGGCTCTCTCAGGCGTATCTGCAATGGCACAGTCAATAGCGCCTGCATCAAGCGCCGCTTCCGCTGCGGCTTCCACTGCGCGGTCAAGTTCTTCTTTTCCTGAGGCATCGTACATAACAATAAGAACCGCTTCCCCTTCTTTTACCGGGAACATTTTGTGGAGATTTCTCTCCACGATCTCAATCAGTTCTCTCTCCAGAAACTCAATAGCCGTAGGTACAAAAGGCAGATCCAGCACCTTCGGAACCATATCCGCACATTCCTCCAGACTGTGGAAAGGCATAACCAGCGTGCAGGAACAATTCGGTGCCGGAAGAAGCTTTAAAGTCACCTCTGTCAGAATGCAGAGCGTTCCTTCCGAACCGATAATCAAATCTTTCACATCGTAACCCGTAGTGTTTTTTACTACGTTGGAAGAAAAATTCATGATAGAGCCATCGGGAAGCACTGCTTCGATACAGCGCACAAAATCTCTGGTAAGTCCGTAACGCACTGCTTTCATGCCGCCGGCGTTGGTGATTACATTTCCGCCGATGGACGCCGTTTTTTCTCCCGGGTCCGGCGGATAAAAAAGACCTTCCGCTGCGGCTGCCGCCTGTATGTCCACCAGAAGGGCCCCCGGCTGCGCTGTGATCGTCTGGTTTTTATGGTCCACCGGAAAAATTCGGTTCATGCGCATGACAGAAAGCATGATTCCTCCATATTTACAGGTAGCTCCGCCTGCCAGACCAGTCCCCGCTCCTCTGCACACCACCGGTATGTTTTCCTTATAGGCATAAGATAAAATTGCCGATATCTCCTCTTTGTTTTCTGCTTCCACATACAACTCCGGAGGAAAAATTCCGTACTCCGGCATTTCGTCCTTATAATATTCCGACGCAATTTCGTCTCCCACCCAGACACGGTCTTTGGCTGTAACCTGTCGGATATAATCGAAATCAGCCTGCGTCATTTTTTTATATGGATAAGGCATGGCTTTCTTCCTCCTTCCGGCCGCGCACCAGCTGGATCAGCCTCGGCACAACCTGATATAAATCATCTACAATACAGTAATGAGCCACTCCGAATATCTGGGCGCCGGGATCGTTATTGATGGCTACAATACATTCCGCTCCCGTCATACAGGAAGTAAACTGGATCGCTCCGGATACTCCGCAGGTGATGATCAGTTTCGGGCGCACCGTTCTTCCGGAAAGACCGATCTGGTGGGCGTTGTCTCCAAACCCGTTTTCCACCATAGGTCTCGTAAAGGCCAGCTGTCCTCCCAAAGCTTCAGCCAGTTCCCGGCACATCTGTACATCTTTTTCGTTTTTTACACCCCTGCCTGCAACAACAATAATTTCTTCTTCCTCCAGACTCTTCTTTTTTTCAAGATGGGAAGAAGAGATAATTTTTATTCTGGAATAAGCCATCTTGTCGGAAACCTGACAGTACTTGACCTTTCCGTGAGGTTTCTCCACTTTCTGCGCGGCATCCATGACTTTGTAACGAACCGTGGCAAACTGCGGACGAGAACGGGAAATGGCAATCTGCGCCATAATATTTCCCCCAAAAGCAGGTCGAATCTGGATCAGATCCGTATTAGGCTTGATATCAAGGGTCGTACAATCTGCGGTAAGCCCCGTGTGAAATCTGGTGGAAAGCCTGGGAGCCAAAGATCTTCCCGCCTCCGTTGCACCGATAAGAACAGAGCTTGGCTTTATGGCTGCAATACAATCCGCCACAGCGTCTGCGTAGCAGTCCGCCCTAAAGCCCTCAAACCCGGGATGCTCATAGACAAACACCGTATCCACCCCGTAATACAGCAGCTTTTCTGCCGCCTGTTTTACTCCGTCCGCACCCACGATCACACAGTTTACCTTGTAATCCACCTTGGATGCCATTTTGAGAGCCTCACCAATCAGCTCATAAGCTACCGGATGGATTTCTCCATCCTCCATCTCCACATAAATCAAAAAATCCCGCCATTCGTTCTTATCCACTTCATTGGCACGCTGCTCAAAACGTATGGCTCCTTCCGGGCATTGCCTTACGCATAATCCACACATACGACAGTTGTCGCCTACAGCAATACCATCTTTTTCCATTGAAAGCGCTCCAAAGGGACAGCTCTGCACACAGATACCGCACAGGCTGCATTTTGAAGCGTCAAATTTTAAAAATTCCATGGTTCCTGCCCCCTAAATCACTTTGTTTCCGATAAGCGCCTCAAACAGTCCTTCCGCTTTTTCTCCGGCATTTCCTTCCAGATAAATCTGTCTCTTTTCTTCCGGCGGCGCAAACATACGCTCCACGCTGGTGGGAGAACCCACCAGACCATAACGGGTCAGATCCTTATCCGGCAGATCGTCAAAACTTAAAAACCGAACCGGCTTGCCCTCTGTCTTTTTTTTCAAAATATAAGAGGGAAGACGAGGAACACACATATCCTTGTCCACTGTGATCAGACAGGGATACGGCAGTTCTGATACCTGGGTCATGCCCGCCAGATTCTGTCTTACCTGAATCTTTTCCTCATCCGCCTTCACAATCTCTGCCACCCAGGCCGCATGAGGAATAGCCAGATGTTCCGCGATGGCAGGTCCTACCTGAGCGGTGTCGCCGTCCGTGGTCTGTCTGCCGCAGATTATCAGGTCGGCTCCTTCACACAGGCTGATTCCCTGAGACAGTGTGTACGACGTTGCCAGCACATCCGCCCCTGCAAACTTTCGGTCAGATAAAATCACGGCCTCATCCGCTCCCATGGCGTAAGCGTCTTTCATCATACTTTCTGCCTGAGGCGGCCCCATAGTCAGTACTGTCACCGTACCCCCCAGCTCATCCTTGAGACGAAGCCCTGCTTCAAGGGCAAACAGGTCAAACGGATTCGTTCTCACATCTGCGGTGGGACGTTTCATAGCTCCGGTCTCCGGATCGATTTCTACCTTGGTGCTCCCCGGCACCTGCTTCATACATACAATAATTTTCATATCCTTCTCTTCCTTGTAGAATTCCGCTTTTATAAGCTTTTTCGCTTTATCAGTTTAAATCGTTGCTTTATTATATCACTCCAGTTCCCCCTTGTCGAGATATTTTAAAAGTAACCGTTCAGCCATAGGTCTGTGCGGTTACTTTTGAAAAAATTGGGAAGAAAACAGCATAAAAAGCCGATAGTATCTAGGCATATTCTGTTCTTCGTTGTATAATCTGGGTATACAGGATTGGAGGAAAGTTTATGGTAACAAGTGATGCTAACATTTTAAAACTGAAACATCTGGTTCTCCAGAAAGTAGCTGAAAAAGCGTGGGAGGGAACTTTGACAGAAGAAGCCAAAGAACAGATTCCCTATGAAATTATTCCCGGTCCCAGAGCTCAGTACCGCTGCTGTATTTACAAGGAGAGAGAAATTGTAAGACAGAGGGTCAGACTTGCCTGCGGACAGTCTCCCAGCGGAAAACCGGAATCAGATAATATCGTACAGGTAATCGGAGCAGCCTGCGAGGAATGTCCGATTGCTTCCTACATTGTAACTGACAACTGCCGCAACTGTATGGGAAAAGCATGTTATAACTCCTGTAATTTTGACGCTATTACTATTGGCGATTACAGAGCGCATATCAATCCGGACAAATGCCGTGAATGCGGAAAATGTGCTTCTGCCTGCCCTTACAATGCCATCGCTCATCTGGAACGCCCCTGTAAAAAGGTATGCCCGGTAGACGCGATCACTTACGATGAATACGGCGTATGCCAGATTGATGAAAAGAAATGTATCCAGTGCGGCGCATGTATTCATAACTGTCCTTTCGGCGCGATCGGCTCCAAGAGTTTTATTGTAGATGTTATCAATCATATCCGCGAAGGCAAAAAAGTTATCGCTATGTGTGCTCCTGCTACAGAAGGACAGTTCGGCGAAGACATTACCATGGGTTCTATCAGAACCGCTCTTAAAAAATGCGGTTTTGCAGATATGGTGGAAGTCGGACTCGGCGGAGATATGACTGCTGCTTACGAAGCTGAGGAATGGAGCGAAGCTTACAAGGAAGGCAAAAAAATGACAACTTCCTGCTGCCCCGCTTTTGTAAATCTGCTGAAAAAACATTTCCCGCAGCAGTATGAAGAAAATATGTCCACTACCGTTTCCCCTATGTGCGCGGTATCCAGAATGTTAAAATATCAGTATCCTGACTGCATCACCGTATTTGTCGGTCCCTGCATCGCAAAAAAAGCAGAAGCACAGGATAAATCCGTACCGGGCAATGCAGACTATGCACTGACCTACGGAGAACTGCACGCAATCATGAAAGCAAAAGGCGTAGAATTCGAGCCCGAAGACAATGCTTATCAGGAAGCTTCCGTATGGGGCAAGAGATTCGGAAATGCCGGCGGTGTTGCAAACGCAGTTATCGAATGCATGCAGGAACGCGGAGAAGACACTTCACAGATGAAGCTGTTAAAATGCTCCGGCGGTGCGGAATGCAAGAAAGCTCTTCTTCTTCTGAAAGTAGGAAGACTTCCGGAAGACTTCATCGAAGGTATGATCTGTACCGGAGGATGTATCAACGGCCCTTCCAAACACAGAACTGAGATGGAAACAAAGAAGGCAAGAGAAGCTTTGATCGGACAGGCTGACAAACGTAAGGTTCTGGAAAACTTAAAATCCTACCCTATGGACAAATTCAGCATGCACAGAGACGGACATATGGATTAAGTTCCGGATTGTCAGATTGATTGTTTGATTTTAAAAGGTGCCCTGAAAGTAACAGGCTCGCCCATAAAGAAGGAATTTTGCAGGAGGGCATGGCTAATTGCTATGCTCTCCTGCTTTTTGTACGGTAGGAAATGAAATTTCCTACCGTACAAAAAAAGAGGGATCCGCAAAATCAGAGAATTTACGTTTGCCATACTGTATCTGTTAAAAAGCAATGGCTCTTCACAAATACAGTATGATAAACAGTTCTTCTGATTTTTGCAGCAACCCTCTTTTATTTTGCATAAAACACTTACCAGGTTATCGATTTTCTATCTTTTCCCGGAAAATGGCATTTTACTGTAAACTGCATGGTACTGTCATCGCAGTTGTGCTTTATCAGCCTAATTTTTTACCTTCTTTTACTGCAGGAGAAATGGACAGATCCGGTACATAGAACGGAATCAATGTTGCCTGTACTGCATGATAAAGGTCAGATTTTCCAGGCCAAACAGTTCCGATCAGGTTATTGTTCTGATCTAACTGGTGGAACCAGGAACCGTTTACATGATCCAGAACTTTCTCATCCAGATACTGCATGAACTGTGCATAATCATCTGCATATTTTTCTTTTCCGGTTACATGGTAAAGAACTGCGGAAGTATTGATTGCTTCTGCAAGTGTCCAGTGCATTCTGTCATGAACCACCGGCTTTCCTTCCCAGTCAGTTGTGTACACGATTCCCGGAGCTCCGTCTGCATTCCATGCATCTTCTACTGCTCTGTTGAAGAGATTTTCGCACACTTCGATATATTTGGAAGCGCCTTCTTTGTCGTCTTTGAATGTAGAAAGTGTCCACTGAGCAATCAGTCTGGACCATTCAATTCCATGTCCGGGAGTAGCTCCGTAAGGTTTGAACTGATCATCCGGACGCTCTTTGTTGCATTCTAAGTCTGCAACCCAGTCTTTTGTAAAGTGTTCCGGAATTCTCCATTCATTTTCGGATGCCCATCCGATTACATGGTCGATAATGCGTCCTGCTCTCACACGGTATTTCTCATCTCCGGTAACATCTGCTGCTGCCAGGAAAGCTTCTACTGTGTGCATATTTGCGTTCAGTCCGCGGTAATCATCCAGTACAGTAAATTCTGTGTTCCATGTATCGCAGGAAAGTCCTTCTTCCTCGTTCCAGAAACGAAGATCATACAGACTTAAAGCGTCGTCCAGAAGTTCTTTTGCGCCCGGTCTTCCTGCCAGCACTGCAGAAGATGCTGCCAGAATAACAAAAGCATGCGCATAGCACTGCTTGTTAGGAAGAATTTCTCCGTCTGCTGTCAGTCCTGCGTACCATCCGCCGTTTTTATCGTCGTGGAGTTCTCCTCTTAAGCCTTTTAAGCCTGCATCGATCAGTTCTTCACTTCCGGGATGTCCCAGGAAGGAAGCCAGGCTGTAAACATGTACCATACGGCTTGTGATCCATGTCTCGCGATTGCGGTCTTTCCAAGGTGTTCCGTCATCTCCCAGATAATAGGAGCTTCCTCCGGGTGCAGGGAATTTGTGTCCGAAGTTGAAAAGACCTTCCCTTACTTCTTCCAGAAATTTTTCATTTTCTTTTGTGTCGATTTGATACTTCTTGTTGATTTCGCTCATTTTCCTTTTCCTTTCCTGCATTTTCCCGCATCCCCTTACCTCCGGCAAAGTCATGCATTTTCATGCAGACATGAAATCCTTTAAAATTTCCTGATAGAAATTTTGCCGGAAAACAGGCGGACAGCAATATGGAAAATTTAGTATCTGATGATATCTGACCGTATAAGTCCGGCCGCAACTTTTTGAGACTTTCTTCTGACTGCAGAATTTTCCCTGAAATATGAGAAATTTATGTTTCCTGCTGATCTTATAAAAAGTCTCAGATTATAGTAATAATATAATACATCAAGATGCCTTACTTGTAAAGAAAAGCAAGGGGAAAGAACCGTGGAAAAGTGTGAGAAATCTATGATTTTTTCCCCTGGTGTCAGGTTGATATCGGCAGTAAAATATTTGCCCTATAATCCCCTGTCAGAAGCCTAATAACGGCTTTCCAGTTCCACATATCTGCCCTGTGTGCTGCTCTTTTCAAAAGCGGTAAGAATCTCCAGCACATGAAGCGTCAGCTCTGCATTGGCAGCAAACTGTCCTTTTGTGCGAAGGGCTGCTGCCATACCTGCAAGTCCCAGTCCTCTGCTGTTGTCTCTATACGGAAAGAGCAAAGGCATTTCCCGGAAAACTTTTTCCTCCGGCCGAAACAGGAAGATACCGCCGTCAAACGTGTTGGGATCCGGAACTCTAAGCGTACCTTCCGTACCGTAAATTTCAAGGAAAGACTGGTTGTCATAATGAACGTCAAAAGTCATGGTCACATTGCCAATTGCACCGTTTTCAAAGCGAATGAGCCCTCCGTAATAGGTGGGAACTTCCACATCAATTTTTGTTCCTTTTTTGGGCTGACTGGTAATCAGACGTTTCTCAAAACTTTTTCCCGTCATTCCGCTGACTCCCTGTACGCCACCAATCAGATTCACAAGAGCCGTCATATAGTAAGGGCCCATATCCATCATGGGGCCTCCGCCTTTCTGATAGTAAAATTCCGGAGCCGGATGCCAGCTTTCATGTCCCCGGCAGATCATCCTCGCTTCCGCTCCAATCACCCTGCCGATAAATCCGTCTTCGATCAGTTTTTTACAGGTACGGATGCCGGCTCCCAGAAACGTATCCGGTGCTCCTCCTAAAAGCAGCCCCCGCTCCTTCGCCAGATCCACCAGCTCTTTTCCTTCCTCATACGTCTCGGCCAACGGTTTTTCACTGTACACATGTTTTCCTGCCAGCAGTGCCTGCTTTGTCGTACTATAATGCTCGCCCGGTCTGGTCAGATTTAAAATGATCTCAATCTTTTCATCTGCCAGCATCTCTTCCAGGGTATCGTAAACTTTTTCGATCTGATACTCTTTTGCAGCAGCAGCCGCCTTATCTTTATCGATATCACAGACTGCCTCCACTTATGTCTCTTCAAACAGGCCGGTCAGATTTTTAAAATAAATGCCGCTGATCGCTCCTGCTCCCAACACGCCGATTCTCACCTTATCCATAAGATTTCTCCTCTCTATCCGTCTACTCTTCAAATCTATCTGTTTTCAGGCCATGTTCCAATGCGTACTTCTTTCCCTGTGCCGCCCATATAAGTCCTCGTTCCATGAGAACACCCGCTTCGGGAAATTTTTCAAACACATCGTCATGATGTCCCAGAGAACAATAAAATACTCTGCCATTTCCCCAAAATTTAGTCCATGCCACCGGCATATCCACGGGCTTATTGGAGCAGTGATATCCATTCACTACAGGAAATCTCGTGGTTGCCAGAACCTCTACTGCAGGATCCACATGAAGGTAATACTGCTCGCTGCACACATGGAAATCCTCGATTCCCTCCACAATGGGACTGGAGCCCCTGCAAACATTAACCGTATAATCCACCCCATCGCAGCCCGGATGGCTGACCCACTGACCGCCAGTCATAAATTGCCATTCCACATTTTGGCGGAACGCATCGCACATACCGCCGTGGCAGCCGGCGATCCCTGTCCCTGCCGCAACAGCGCGGCTGACATTGCGGCAATATTCTTCCGGGATTTCCCCCATAGTCCAGCAAGGTATAATAAGATCTGCGTTCATCAGCCTTTCCTGATCTTCCAAGATATCCTGACTGTCAAAAATTTCAGCAAAATACCCGTGTTTTTCTACCATGCGCTTGAATCTTTCTGCAACTAATGCAGGTTCATGTCCGTCCCATCCTCCCTGAAATATGATTACGTTTTTTGATGTTTCCATAAGATTCCTCCTTTACATGAAACCTTTCTCTTTCTGCTTGTATTGTAACAGGATTTTCTGTAAAATGATTGTCAGAAACCTATAAAAACCAGTCAAAAATTGCTCTAACCAACAGGGAGGAACTCATGCATCCATTTTATGAAGGCATACAGGAAGGTTTTCGCTGTTTTTCGGCCCCGGACCTGACTTTCCCAGCTCACCTGCACAGCGCAGCGGAGCTTGTTTTTATGCAGGAAGGTTCTCTGACCATTACGGTACAGGAACAGACGAAAACCCTTTTTTCAAATGAAATCGCCCTGATTTTTCCCGATATGGTACACAGCTATACAACCTGCGGTTCCAGCAAAAGCTGTGTTTGTATCTTCTCCCCGGGACGTTCCAAAGATTACTACCATATATTCCGCACACAGCAGCCAAAATCCCCTTTTTTTGTGTGCGGGACACAAAATCCCGACATCCCTCTGGCTTTTTTTCGGATGCTTTCCTTTTCATCCAACACTCCACCTGTCAGCGAGGCCTGGCTTCATCTGATTTTGACATATCTTTTCCAGGAAGCTGAACTGCTTCCCAGAGACAGCCGCAGCGACACAGAAATCAGCTACCGCCTTATCTCCTATATCACCAATCATTTTCAGGAACCTCTGACACTGGATAAAATTGCTCAGGAACTGCATTTTAATAAATATTATATCTCCAGGGTTTTCACCCAGAAACTGCACTGCAGCTTTTCGGCTTATGTCAACCATCTTCGGCTTGATTACGCAGCCCATCAGCTTCGCTCTACCGACCATACAATTACCGAAATCTGGCAGGAAGCCGGATTTGAAAGTCAGAAAACCTTTAACCGCACCTTTCTTTCCAGCTACGGCGTTACACCCACGCATTATCGAAAGATGAAATCTTTTTAGATGCAGTCTTTTAAAAAGTAAAACAACACCTTTCTATCTGTGTAGAAGGCTGATAAAATTTCAAATAAGAAATACAGGAAAAAAATAAGATACGGGGAGGGTTTTTATGTTTGATCCATTGGAAAAAGTACAAAAATTGGAAGGGATTTTTTCCGAATTTCCTGCCAAGACGCCTACAGCAGGGGAACCGGATGGACCGCTTTTCGGAAATGGAGATATCGGTATTGTCGCAGGCGGCAGAGGCGATGCGCTGACCTTTTGGATTGGAAAAAATGACTTCTGGTCCGCCAGCCGCAGCCATGATATAGAATGTCACAGTGGAGTAAGAGGATTTGCAGTTCTGCAGATTTGTTCGGATTGTTTAAAAAATGCTTTTCCCACTTTCTTTACCGCAGCGGCACGCGTTGGATATTGCCCGGAAATTATTTTAAAAAAATTAAAAGAGCAGTTTTTAAACCACTCTTTTCCAAATTTCTTTATTCATTACGGCGGTGGGGGAATCGAATGCTGCAGCGCCGTCCCCAGCTGCATCAATGAAATGCTGTTCCAGAGCCATGAAGGAATACTCCGTTTCTTCCCGGCTTGGGACAAAAAGAAAGATGCGGCATTTTATCAGCTGCGTGGATATGACGCTTTTGTAGTTTCCGCGGAAATAAAAGACGGCGTTGTCGGTGATATCGATCTGTTCAGTGAAAAAGGACGGCCCTGTTCTGTCCTTTGCCCCTGGCAATCCCCTATGGTTGTCACAGAAAACGAATCTGCCGTGAAATGTGAAACCAAAAATGTCAGAGACGGTATTGTTTACATGTTTGAAACAAAACCTCACACCTTTTATAAAATTAAACCGGAAAGGGAAAAGTAAGAAACTATTAAACGATAAAACATCAGACAGAACTTATAAAAATAAAGGGGCTATCTATTTCTGATAGCTCCTTACATTTTCTCAAATAAACTCATTCACCTGGTTCATAATAATTTCCAGATTTTTTATATCTTCCAGCACATTTCCTGTCTCCAGAGAATGATTTCCGCGCTCCGTCAAAAAGACCGGCATATTTAATTTTTTACATTCCGCAAGGATTTCTTCTGTCTTTGCCCATGAATCTGCCGTTCCATGAAATGCAATTCCACTTTCATCTGCAAATAAAAAAGTCTGTTTTAATGGAGTAAACAGAATATTTCTTACCTTAAGTTCATGTTTTTTGCAAAAAACGGAAGAAACAATTGTCCCTACACTTTTGGATAGAAATAAAATCTTTTTGTATTCTTCCCAGTTAATATCCTTCAGAATCTCTTCCGCCTGCTCTAAGGCACTGTAAAAGGATTGTTCCATCTTTTCCTGATTGCCCTTTACCCCTGATGGAAAATTGCCGTAAGGCACAGCCATAATCTCATATCCTTTTTCTGCAGCAATTTTTCCTGCATAATAAAGTAAGGGCTTTTCACATGTATATCCGATTCCCGGAAATAAAACTGCAATCTTTTTGTCCATAATCAAACACCTCTTTGTAATTCTTTTCTGAAATAATTTAAAACATTAAAAATATGCCTTTTTTTACGCTGAAAATATCTTTCCACGCTTGTCTGAAAAAGTATAAATCAGCCTGCTGCATTTTCTACGTCCCTATTCAGTTCCATTCTTCTGCTAACAAAAAATCGCGAACGTTCCGATGTTTGATTCCATCCCGGCTCATATCAAATTCGTCCAGTGTGACAACATACTTAGGAAAATTATCGCGGACGCCGGAAAAGGCACCAAACTCCCGCTTAATAGTGTCCTCCGAAGCCAGCAGGTAGGCAACCTGAACATACAGCTTGTTTCCCTGATCCTCACACACAAAGTCTACTTCTTTGTCAGAAATTTTTCCTACCGTAACCGTATAGCCCCGACGCAGCAACTCCATGTAAACGATGTTTTCAAGAACAAGGTTAATATCCTTCATGTTCCCGCCGAACACCGCCTCCCGGATGCCATGATCGGCCACATAGTATTTTTCATTGACAGTCAGTATTTTCTTGCCCTGAAGATCCTGGCGCTTTACCTGATAAAACAGAAAAGCATCCGTACAGGCCTTGATATAGTTCAACACTGTTTCCGGTGATATAGACCGGTATTCGCTTTTCAGATATTTGGAGACTGCCGTGGAAGAAAACGTAGTTCCGATGTTGGCGGTAATATAGGAGATGATCCGCTCCAGCATATCCACATCTCGGATATTGTTCCGCTTGACAATATCTTTAAGTTCCACGGAATTAAACAGATCCCGTAAATACTGACGGCTTGCATTTTCATCGTAACGCAGATTACTCAGATACGGCATACCGCCCAAAGTCAGATATTTAACAAAACATTGTCGTTTATCTGTATCAGGATAAACGGTGCAATACAAATCAATAAACTCTCCAAAAGAAAACGGGTAAATCACAAACTCCACATATCGGCCCGCCAGATAAGTTGCCAGCTCACCGGAAAGCAGCTTTGCGTTGGAACCGGTAATATAGATATCACAATCCAATTCCACACGAAAGGAATTGATACATCTCTCCCATGACTCAACTTCCTGTATCTCGTCAAAGAACAGATATACTTTTCCTCCCAGCTCTTTTGCACGGCGAATAATCTCATCATGCAGTGCTATAGCATTACAAAGGTGCGCATTGCTCATATTTTCAAAATTTAAAGAAATGAATTGTCTGCGATCCACTCCGCTCTCGGCAAGTTCGTCTTGAATCAAGGTTAGCATGACAGACTTACCGCTACGCCGGATACCTGTTAAAACCTTAATCAATTCATTTCCAATAAAAGGACGGATCCGTCTCATATAAGTTTCCCGTTTAATCATAAATACCTGCCTCCCTTCTGAAATTGTGTATATGATATCACAGATATATTTGATTTTCAATTTTGATTTACTATTTTTATCAGTTATATCTGATAAAAATTATGTTTCGACATTATTAGACAGATATATCATATGAAAGAGAATTGTAAATGAAACTAGATAATATAAAATAAAAAGCTTCCTTTTTCAGACAAGTATCTTTACGGTACTTGCTCATTCAAAAGAAAGCTTACCAAATTGCTTAATGTTCCCTGGGGGAATCGAACCCTCAACTGCCCCTTAGGAGTTCTAGTCCGTAGTGTAAATTCCAGTCAAGGAATGATATTCTAAGTTAAGGAAAGCATTGATTTTTCTAACTTTCCTGTAATTCTGTGTCAAAATAAGAAAACGTAAAATCATCCGAGTAAAACGCCTTTCGGTGGCAAACCGGTGGCATTGCCACCCTGAGGGTTCAACCATTGCGTTCCATGGAGTTCATAACTATGGCTACCATTCCCACATAGCCTGCAGCAATGATAACATCATTTTCTTATTAGATTACCTATATTATAGCGTGTGTGAGGTCGGATGTCGATGGTTTTTTGACCATTATTTGCACTAATTTACTCAAACTTTCTTGTTCTTAAAAAGATGGAAGCATCTGTTCCCATCTTTACATTCCTTCACTCCATCTATTCTGCAAACTGAAAGTTTCACTTCTCATTATCAAGTTCTAATAACAATTTTACACCTAATACAGTAGCTGGGACTCTATAATTCGGGGCGAGATTTGAAAGCACAACAACAGCTGTACCTGTTTCGGGATTAAAACCAAGATAGCTATTATAATTTCCTGTACCACCATTATGCCATATGATGTTATTCTTACTATCAAGAATCCAAGACATTCCTATCTCATCCATATGAATACCCATGGTTTTATACATTTCGGTTGATGCATTAATGCTTTTCAGGCTATTATGGCAATCTGAAAAATATGAATTATCTTCAAGTTGCATCTGTGCGTATAAAAGCATATCCTCAATATTTGATGTGACAGCTCCCGCTGACAAATATGCATCGCCTTCTTTCCAATCCCAATACTTTCCAAGGTCTCCGCTTTTATCAGAAATCTGTGTTGAGGTTAAACATAATTCATTTTGTGCAAAATCATTTAACAAGCTTGTATATTCCGTTTCATATACTGACTCAAGAACAAGTCCTAATACTGCATAACCATAATTAGAATATACGAAATCATAACTTGCTTTATTCATATTCAAGTTTCCTGCTTTGTCAGAAACCATTTCTTTTGTAACACCATAAAAATCATTTCTACCATTAAAAAAGTTAGAAACCATAGGACTTTCTAAATAATATCCTTTATAGCCTGAAGTATGTGTCAATAGTTCCTCTATTGTTGGATATGTATTTCCTTCCGGTAAAGATAAATAGTTGTCTATTGTACAATCATTATTTGAGGAACTGGGCGGCAAATACGAAAGGCAAGGGGATTATTTGATACCGTGCTTAACTGTACCCGCC
>CALWLY010000016.1 GCA_944381635.1 uncultured Lachnospiraceae bacterium | reverse complement strand
GTTTAGCCCGGCATTTGGTTTATTGGGAAAGAAAAGAGGGGCATCGCACTAATCACTTAGTGCGACAGCCCCTTTTTTCATTTTGTTTTTGTTTTTTTATTGCTTTTTCTGTTAAAAACTTACCATTACTTACCAACATATAATTTTTTTTGCCGTCAATACTAAGACCAAGATAAGTGATGAAAACACACAGCACCGGATTGTCAGCAGCTGCAACGGCAGGGAAATCTTTTTCCTTCCGCCATAAGACGGGATAAGCGTGTGTCCTTCATACGCTTATCTTGCAACCACAGCAGATATTGTTCAACATCAACTTTCTGCTGTTAGCAATAGAAATGCCATAGACAACAAAATGGACAAAATTTGGAGGTGAAAGAAATGGCAAGTAATTCTGGCAGATCAAATAGAGTAGAAGTTCCGGAAGCAAAAGCAGCAATGGACCGTTTCAAAACAGAGGTTGCATCTGAACTGGGTGTAAATTTAAAAGAAGGTTACAACGGCGACTTAACTTCCAGAGAAGCTGGTTCTATCGGCGGTGAAATGGTCCGCAGAATGATCCGCAAACAGGAAGAGCAGATGAAATAATGTAACCCAAGCGGTAAAAAATTGAGAATAAAAGCAGCCCGGCTGAGGAATGATCCCGGCCGGGCTGTTTTTATACACTGGCCATTTGTGCACTGGGCTTATCTGCTTTGCTGGCCAGATATTGAATAATATCTTTTCTGGTTACAATTCCAATAAAGATTCTCTCATCGTCCACAACGGGAACGAAATTCTGGGCGGAAACCTTTTCCAACAGTCCTTCCATGCTTTCATTGATATGCACGGGTTTATTGTCTCTCACCCTGTCGATTTCCATCACGGAGATATCTTCCATATCCCTCAGGGAAGGAAATCCTCGCTCTTTGATGCCCCACAGTACATCTCCATCCGTGATCGTACCGATGTATTTTCCATCCACTGACAGAAGCGGTACTGCTGAATATCCGTGATGTTCCATTTTTTCCAGCGCCTGCCTCAGAGTATCATCCTCCTGCACACAGGCAACCTCGCTTTTGGGCGTTAAAAAAAACAAAATATTCATATTCTCTGTCGTTACTCCTTTGCTGACTGATTCTTTATCGGAAGCAAATAGACTCTGCCTGCTTATCCGCTTCCGCTTTTCCCTTCAATACCTCAATAATTGACAAAGCAAACGGAATCGCACAGCCCATGCCGCGTCCTGTAATCACATTTCCGTCTGTCTCTGCCGGCGTATGCGTAACCTGTGCGCCTTCAAGCTGACTTTCGAATCCGGGATAACAGGTAGCCTTTCTCCCTTTCAGATAACCTCTGTGGCCTAAAATGCTGGGAGCCGCACAGATTGCTGCCACCCATTTTCCGCTGTGGTAAAAGTTATCCAACTGCTCCATCAAAGGAGCACATGCCTCCAGATTTTTGGTTCCCGGCATACCGCCCGGAAGAATCAGCATCGTATATTCCTGGAAGTTTACATCCTTCAAAACTTTATCCATCGCAACAGTCACGCCATGAGAACTTGTTACCGTTCTGTCATCCGAAATGGAAATCATATCAATTTCCAGACCGGCCCTCCGACATAAATCAACCACTGTCAGCGCTTCTACTTCTTCGTATCCTTCGCCGAAAAAAATCCCCAGTTTATCCATTTTCCCTCACTTCTTTCTTCTATGTTCTGTTCACTGCCAAGGCAATCCCCAAACATTCTTTGATATCTTGCTTTTCTTCTTTTTCTATTTTACCAAATCTGCCCCTGGCATCCAAGTAATAAATTGTGAACATTTCTTAAAATTTCAAAAACTTTACCCTGTTTTTCCTTCATTATGCCAAATTACAAAGAACAGGAAGGAACCTACCAAACTAGAATATTCAAGTGGAGATAAAAACATTTTCCGCCGTGCATGCTATTTTCAAAGATTGCAAAAGCTAAAAAAACATTTTAAAATAAAACTGTCTGATTTTCCCGAAGATCATTCGCATAAAGAAAGGAAGGATTACGATTATGGAAATCGAACGCAAATTCACAATTCGGCATCTGCCCGAAAATCTGGAAAATTATCCATCGAAAAAGATTGAACAGGCCTATCTGACCACAGATCCTGTAATCCGTGTGCGCCGTACCGATGACAAATATTCTATGACATACAAAGGAAAAGGTCTTATGGCCAGAGAGGAATACAACCTTCCGCTCACCAAAGAAGCCTATGAAACTCTTGTTTCCAAGGCCGATGGAAACAGAATTTCCAAAACCCGTTATCTCATTCCTCTGGCGCCTTATACGATTGAACTGGATGTTTTCGACGCACCTTTTGCTCCGCTTATTATCGCAGAAGTAGAATTTCCAAATACCGAAGAAGCTGAAAAATTTCAGCCGCCGGAATGGTTTCTCGAGGATGTCACTTACGACCCGGCATATCACAATTCCAATTTAAGCCGGCGAATTTTCTAAAAAAAGCCCCTGAGCAGTACCACCGCCAATCGTTAGATTTTAGTTCTAACATTTGAAAGGGATACGCCCAGGGGCTTTTTTTAATTTATTTTGCTTCGTTAAACACGGACAGCGCTTTCACGCCGTTCCTGTCATGCTGTCCTTACTTCATGTTCGGCAGATCATTTTTAATAACCAGATAAGTAATCAACGGAACAAGAATCATTCCCAGAATTCCGCTGATGATTGCGCCGCCAATCACGATATTCATAATACCATTTACCACATAACCGGCAATCAGCAGATAAAATCCCAGCTTCTGAAATTTAAACAATACAACCGCACATCCTGCCACAATCAAAACGGACGCTGCGACATAAATAATTGCTATCAGCGGATTTGCGAGAAATAATGTCAAATTTCCCAAAAGACCGAGTGCACCTAACACAAGCACAATCCAAAGCCAAACTTTCGCACCTGTTTTCATTCTGAATCCTCCCTCCCACCACAGCCTGGCTGCAGCAATATTTATTTTGTACCTTCACTCAGAAAAAGCTCTTTCTCTTCCCACGGGAAGTCACCTTTTCTCTTCTCATGGAAAACCGCCTTTTCCGCCCTCTAAAATACTCTTTCATTATAGCCTTCAAACGCTAAAAAAGCAATCCCGGCATTCTAAAAATGCCATATTTCTATTCCCCGTGTGATTTTGCAGCTGTCTCTACGATTTTCTGCAAAATTTCCTCTTCCTGTGCGGAAAGAGTTTTGTCCTGAAGTATGATTTTCAAAAAATCTGCCAGAGAGCCGTTGAAATTTTTCTGTAAAAACTCTTCGCTTTCCTGTTTCAATACCTTTTCCCTGCCCACAAGGGAAATCACGGTAGCACTGATATTCTGCACTGCGTTTTTTTCTTCCAGTTTTTTTAAAACAGTATACGTGGTGGATTTTTTCCATCCGAAAGCCTCTCTGCTTAATTTTACCAGGTATGTAGAATTGACCGGCTCTTCTCTCCAAATCAGATTCATCAGCTTAAATTCCCCTGCACTGAAATGTATTTCTCTCATAGCAATCTCTTCCTCTCTGTCATGTCTTTTCCTCTGTTATGTCTTTCTTGCTTTTTCTGCAGGTCTGGGGTATTTCTCCTATCCGGCGATACCGGTTTTTGCTTCCGGAATTCTGATACTCTCCCGAAAAACTTCCGTGCCTGCCACAATCTGCTAAGTCTATAAATATAGACTTATACTTTCAAAAGTCTACAGAATACGACTGCTTTTGTCAAGCACCTTCCTCCGGTTTTACAAATGGCGCAGAGTGAATTGTTACATATTTTTCCACGATTTTGAAAATATCTCTTTACTTTTTCGAAAAATAGGGTATGCTTAATATAGAATAAAAAAAAGGAGGAATTAAAAATGGCTAAATTTGCATGCCCTTGCGGATATGTTTACGATGAAGCAACAGGAGATCCGGAAAACGGAATTGCTCCCGGAACAAAATGGGAAGATGTTCCTGCTGACTGGCTGTGCCCTGTCTGCGGATTAGGAAAAGACGTTTTCGTAGAGGAATAATCTTAATTTAGAAAAATGAAATTCCTGTCGTATAAAAAGTGTGCGCCAGGGCGCACACTCGCGCCGGAGCGCGGTTGCGTCAGCAACCATTTTCCGGGTAATCTCTGATTGCCTGAGCGCTGAATGCGCATCCAAAGCGGAGCGTCTTTTTTATATGGCAGAAAATTGCATTTCCTGCCATATAAAAAAAGAATCTCGCTTTTGCGGGATTCTTTTTTTGTTGTCGTCGTCAATCGAATTTTCTTTCTGGTTTTTATTAAAATATTACTGTTCTGTAATTCTTACAGTCCAGCCTGAGCTGCAACTTCAGCTGCAAAGTCTGTAACTTCTTTTTCAATTCCTTCGCCTGTTTCAAAACGAACAAATCCTTTTACAGACAGGTTTGCGCCTGTTTCTTTAGCAACCTGTGCAACGTACTGCGCAACATTTAAGTCGCCGTCTTTTACATAAG
The DNA here is from genome assembly GCA_944381635.1 of uncultured Lachnospiraceae bacterium. Taxonomy (GTDB): domain Bacteria; phylum Bacillota; class Clostridia; order Lachnospirales; family Lachnospiraceae; genus CALWLY01. Next base: position 77,200 of record CALWLY010000016.1, on the reverse strand, counting down.
CCTGCTCTAACAGACAAACTTCTTTCAGTTCTTTTGCAAGACGTCCGGAGATCATCTTTTCGATAATGTTTTCCGGTTTGTTTGCGTTCTTAGGATCATTTTTAGCCTGAGCCAGCAGAATTTCTTTTTCATGTTCTTTATATTCTTCCGGAACTTCTGCTGTGGAAACATATTTCGGATTTAAAGCTGCAATCTGCATTGCAACGTTTGTCAGGCATTCTTTTACAGCGTCGTTTACTACGTCTGTTTCAGCTTCAACGATAACGCCGATTCTTCCGCCGCCGTGTGTATAAGAAACTACACAGCCGTTTTCAGCAGTTACTTTTGCAAATCTTCTGATTGTCAGGTTTTCACCGATTGTAGCAATCTTTTCAACCAGAGCTTCTTTTACAGTTTTGGAAGAATCCTGAATCCAGGAAGCTGCCATCAGTGCATCTACGTCAGCAACGTCAGAGGATACTACCTGTTCTGCTACTGCTTCTACGAAATTCTGGAACTGTTCGTTCTTTGCAACGAAGTCTGTTTCAGAGTTAACTTCTACTACTGCTGCTGTCTTGTCATCTTTTACTACAACGCGGCAAAGACCTTCTGCTGCGATTCTGCCAGCTTTTTTCTCAGCTTTTGCCTGTCCGTTTTTTCTTAAATATTCAACAGCTGCTTCCATATCGCCGTTTGTTTCATTCAGCGCTTTTTTGCAGTCCATCATACCTGCGCCGGTCATTTCTCTTAATTCTTTAACCATTCCTGCTGTGATAGCCATTTTAATTCCCTCCATTGATTCTTGTTATCAAAGGGCGGCTGCAGAACCTGTCTCCTGCCTAAGGTCGGTCCTTTGCGTCTGCATCAGACAGACCTCCGTCCGGTGCAGATTCCGCAGCATCCCCGGTTTTCCCGTTTCGGGAGTAAAATGCCGATTACTGATTATTCAGCATCAGCTGCTGCTACTTCTTCGATATCAGTTGCTTCAGCGTCAGCTGCTGCTACTTCTTCTTCTGTGTAAACAGCTTCACCCTGATTTGCTTCGATAACAGCGTCTGCCATTTTGGAAACAATCAGTTTTACTGCTCTGATAGCATCATCGTTACCAGGAATGATGTAGTCCAGTTCTTCCGGATCACAGTTTGTGTCACCGATACCGATTAAGGTAATTCCCAGAGTGTGTGCTTCCTGTACGCAGATTCTTTCTTTCTTGGGATCAACTACGAAGATAGCATCCGGAATTCTTGTCATGTTTTTGATACCGCCAAGGTTCTTTTCCAGTTTTTCCCATTCTTTTTTCAGCTGAGTAACTTCTTTTTTAGGCAGAACATCAAATGTTCCGTCTTCTGCCATTGTTTCGATCTCTTTCAGTCTGTCGATTCTGCTTCTGATGGTCTTGAAGTTTGTCAGCATACCGCCTAACCATCTTTCATTTACATAGAACATACCGCAGCGCTCTGCTTCTGCTTTTACAGCGTCCTGAGCCTGTTTTTTAGTACCAACGAACAGGATTGTTCCGCCCTGTGCTGCGATTTCGGAAACTGCTTTGTAAGCTTCATCAACTTTTCCTACAGATTTCTGTAAGTCAATGATATGGATTCCGTTTCTTTCTGTGAAGATGTAAGGAGCCATTTTAGGGTTCCATCTTCTTGTCTGGTGTCCGAAATGTACACCTGCTTCCAGTAACTGTTTCATAGAAATTACGCTCATGTTTTTACCTCCATTTGGTTTTTTTCTGCCGCATACATCTTCTTTATCAGCCACTTCCGGGTTCTGTCACCGTCAGGAAATCTTCGAAAACTTCCCGATGAATGGGGTAGGGAAAGTCTTTTCCCTGTGTCCTTTCCAGAACATTAACTTACCTGCAAGAGCGTGCAGGCACCGGGAGCACCGGCGATAAATCCGCATGCGTGATTTTTAGTCACAACGCCTGCATTATAACACAAAAAACCCCTTTATACAAGGGGTTTTTCCTTATTTTTGCCTTTATTTGGATGAAGGTTTTCCGCCAGTTTTCTCACTTCTTCATACACCAGTTCGTTCTGTACACGGATGTAAGTTCCCTTCATTCCGGATGAACGGGATTCTATAATTCCTGCGCTCTCAAACTTCCGCAGCGCATTTACGATCACAGAGCGGGTAATCCCTGCCCTGTCGGCAATTTTGCTTGCCACAAGAATTCCTTCTGTTCCTCTTAATTCCTCAAAAATATGAATGATTGCCTCCATCTCCGAGTAGGAAAGAGTTCCGATCGCGGATTTTACAACCGACAGTTTCCTGTCTTCCTCCGCGTTCTCCTCGCTGACTGCCCGGATGATTTCCAGTCCAACCACCGTGGTTGCGTACTCACACAGTATAATGTCGTCAATACCGTACATCTCACCTTTGCGGTATACAAAAAGGGTTCCCAGTCTCTCTCCTGCAATCTCAATCGGAGTGATAACCGCCGAGAGCTCTTTTACCTGGGCTTCGTCAAATCCCAGCGTTGCCAGATTGACATTCTCTTTGGTAGACAGAACCGAAAGCATTCTTTCATTAAGTATGCTGTCCAGAAAACCCCCGACTTTGCTGCGGATCAGCGGCTTGTCTTCGTTCATGCCCGCCATTCCCAGTATTTTTCCTTTGCGGCTTATGACCAGCACCGTAGACGCCATAATATCTTTCATCACTTTGCAAATATCATCAAACACTACTTTACTGGAATTATTGTTGTGCAGAAGCTTTCCGATTTTTCTCGTTCTGTCCAACAGCTGTACGTTGCTCATGTCCCTTTCCTCCGATGTATACGGGTAATGACTGTATGTTTTGATTGTAACACAGGAACAATCATGGAAGCAATGCTTTTATCCTTAATCTCTCTGCGCATTCTCGGGCTGTGTTGCTGTTCGCTTCGTTCCAGCAACATGCAAAATCCATTTAAAATTGCCTTCGGCAATGGAATTTTGCACTCCTGAATCATTTTCTTATGCAGACAGTAAACGGGCTATTTCTTTTCCATCACATAGCCGCATTTTTCATCTGCGCAGACCAGTTTGTTCCCTTTCTCCAGCATAATGGAGCCGCACTCAGGGCATTTCTGCGCAGACGGCTTCTGCCATACCATAAAGTCACAGTCCGGGTTGTCAATACAGCCATAGTATTTTCTTCCCTTTTTGGTCTTGCGCATGACAATATCTTTTCCGCATTTCGGACATGCCACTCCCACCTTCTCAAAATAAGGTTTGGTATTGCGGCACTCCGGGAAACCGGGACAGGCAAGAAAACGACCATGGGGACCATATTTGATCACCATTCTGCGACCGCACAGTTCGCATATTTCGTCGGATTCCTCGTCCGCAATTTCTACTTTTGACAGATCTTTCTCTGCCTGTTTTACCGCTTCGTCAAGATCCGGGTAGAAATTCGAGACAATCGTCTTCCAGTTTACGCTTCCTTCTTCCACGCCGTCTAAAAGTGCTTCCATATTTGCTGTAAAATTAACATCTACAATAGAAGGAAATGCTTCCTTCATCATTTTATTCACCACTTCACCCAGTTCCGTTACATAAAGATTTTTATTTTCCTTCACCACGTAACGGCGGGCGAGTATCGTTGTAATGGTCGGTGCATAAGTACTGGGGCGTCCGATTCCCAGTTCTTCCAGCGCACGCACAAGCGAAGCCTCCGTATAATGAGCCGGCGGCTGGGTAAAGTGCTGCTGTTCCTTAAACTCTTTCCATTCAAGTTTCGTAGAAGCATCGATGCTTTTAGCCAAGGTATTGTTTTCTTCTTTTTCTTCTTCGTCCATGGTATAGACGCTCATAAATCCATCGAACAAAACTTTGCTGGCCGCTACGCTGAACCGATGTTTTCCTCCGTCAATTTTCACCGACGTCGTTTCATATTTTGCCGGAGCCATCCGACTGGCTGCAAATCTTTTCCAGATAAGCTGGTAAAGCCTGAACTGATCCCGGCTTAAAGACTCTTTGATTTCCAAAGGCAGTCTTGTTATATCGGTAGGACGGATTGCCTCGTGAGCATCCTGAATTTTCTGCCCGTTTTTGCGCTCGGTCCCTTCCCCTGCATACTGCTCTCCGAATTTTTCACGAATAAAAGAAGCTGCCATCTGCTCCGCTTCCTCAGATACTCTGGTGGAGTCTGTACGCAGATAAGTGATAATACCTACCGTGCCGTTTCCTTTGATGTCCACGCCTTCATACAGCTGCTGCGCAAGGCGCATGGTTTTTTGCGTGGAAAAGTTCAGCACCTTGCTGGCTTCCTGCTGCAAAGTGGATGTCGTAAAGGGAAGAGGCGCTTTTTTGACTCTCTCTCCCTTTTTCACATCTGCCACATGCCACGTTACGCCTTCCAGGTCCTTTTTGACCTGATTTACTTCCTCTTCGCTGGAAAGTGCCTTCTTTTTATCGCCTTCCCCGTAATATCTGGCTGTCAGAGGTTTCTTTTCACCAGGTATATGGAAGACTGCGTCAAGCGTCCAGTATTCCTCCGGAATGAACGCGTTGATTTCTTCTTCTCTGTCACAGATAATACGCAGAGCCACTGACTGTACACGCCCTGCGCTCAGTCCTCGTTTTACTTTTGCCCACAGCACCGGCGAGATCCGATATCCCACCATACGGTCAAGCATACGTCTGGCCTGCTGTGCATCTACCAGATTCATATCGATTTCTCTGGCATGTTTTAAAGATTCTTTGACTGCGTTTTTGGTTATTTCATTAAAGGTAATCCGGTATACTTTTTTTCCGGAAAGTTTTAAAGCTACCATCAGATGCCAGGAGATTGCTTCCCCCTCGCGGTCAGGGTCCGTTGCCAGATAGATCTTTTCCGCTTTTTTTACTTCCTTGCGCAGATTTGCAAGGATATCCCCTTTTCCTCTGATCGTAATGTATTTAGGTTCATAGTCATGTTCCACATCAATGCCCAGCTGGCTCTTGGGCATATCCCTTACATGGCCGTTGCTGGCAGCCACTTCGTAGTTGGCTCCAAGAAACTTTTTAATTGTTTTCACCTTGGCAGGTGACTCTACAATTACAAGATATTTCGCCATATTCCAGTCCCCTGTTCGTTATTTCATATCTTTTTGCTTCCTATATCAGGCTTTAGCCGGTTATCGTGAACCACTATACACCATATTTTCGGCACTTGCAAGGAAATTTATAAAATTATAAGAATTCCGTCCTGAAAATTTCAGGTCCGTTTTTGGAGCTGTAATAGCCGTTCTTCATTTCCACAGTTCCTTTGATACACAATTCCACAAGAACTTCCGTCACTTCATCCAGGCTCCATTTCTTCCGGCACTGCTCATAAATCTGCTGTAAGGCCGCCGGTCCATCCTTCAAAACTTCCAAAATCTGTTCTTCTTTTCCTTTTTCTTCTTTCTTCCTATATATAAGAGATCTTTTTTGGATTCCCAGAGCCTGAAAAATCTCCTGAGGGCTCAGCGCCATACCTGCGCCGCTCTGAATCAGTCTGTTGCATCCTGCGCTTAAAGCATCGCTGATCCTTCCCGGAACCGCATAGATATCCTTTCCCTGCTCCAAAGCCATATCCACTGTGATCAAAGTACCGCTCTCAGGTCTTGCCTCCACCACCAAAAGCACGTCACACAATCCGCTGATCAGTCTGTTTCTGGGCGGAAAAAGTCTGGACTGAGGCATTGTTCCCGGCGGGTATTCTGACAGGATTCCTCCCTGATGTTTCATTCTTTCATAAATCGGCAGATTCTGTTTCGGGTAACAGATATCCACGCCGCAGCCAAGCACGGCATAGGAAGCCCCGCCCGCATTCAGCGCCGCTTCCTGAGCTGTGCCGTCAATCCCCCTTGCCATTCCGCTTATGATATCCACGCCTGCCTGTGCCAGCTGAGAGGCAAACCATCTGGCAGCCTGTTCCCCGTAAACGGAATTTTCTCTGGCTCCTATGATAGCTACGGCAGAATGTGTCTCCTCCGGCAGTCTTCCCTTAAAATACAAGGCAGCGGGCGGATCCGGTATCTCTTTGAGTCTGGCAGGAAAGCTTTCTGATACAAAAGGACAAAAGAAAATCTCTTGTCTCTTCATTACCTCCCATCTTTTTTCTGTCTCTCCCCGCTTCCACTCGCTCTTTGCCTTTTCCACGTTAGCCGCGGCCGCTTTTCCGATGACCTTCTCCAGTTCTGCTGCCGGTCTTTCCATCACAAGCTCCGGAATATTTTCCTTTTTTTCTTCGAAATAGTTTCCCAGCTTTTCCAGTCTTTTGCGGCCCAGTCCCTGAATGCCGCACAGCCAATACCATTTTTTCTCTTCTTTTCCCATCCCGCTCCCCTTTTATCCTGTATGTTTCTTTTTCCATTGCCGTCAAAACCGCCCTTCTCCCGCCGTACATTCGCTGCGTAGAAGAAATAAATCGCTGAGCGACCCGCCGCAGGCGAAAAAAACCTAGCATTGCAAGATTCTTTTTTATTCCCTGTTTGCCGAAGCAATCCACTGGGTGGAGCGGCTGCACACCGCTTCGTTCAAATGCCGGCTGCTGATTTTCTCTTTTCCATCCAGATCGGCCAGCGTACGCGCCACCCGTATGAGACGATGAAAAGTTCTGGCACTTAACTGAAACGCTTTTCCCAGTTTTATCAGATAATCCTCCTGTTCCCATCCAAGGGGACAAAACTTCCGGATTTCAGAAGGAGACAGGCGTCCGTTATAATCTATGCCGGTCCCTTCGTACCTTTTCTGCTGCCGCTGTCTTGCTTCCCAGACCATTTTTCTCATGGTTTCGCTGTCCATTCGGTTCTTTTCCTGCTCTTTTCCCATCAGTGACTCTATTTTTACAGCTTCCACTTCCACACACAAATCGATTCTGTCAAGAAAAGGCCCCGATATTCTGGACTGGTAACGTTTTCTCTCCCATTCGCTGCACTTACAGCGGTTTCTGTCCGGATAATAACCGCAGGGACAGGGATTCATTGCGGCAACCAGCATAAAATCCGCCGGATAGGTATAAATGCCGGTGCTTCTTGCCAGATGCACTTTTTTCTCCTCCAAAGGCTGCCGCAAAAGATCCAGCGTACTTCTCTGAAATTCCGTCAGCTCATCCAAAAAAAGGATGCCCCGGTGAGCCATAGTGATCATGCCGGGCATGGGCACTTTCCCTCCTCCCGTCAGAGCCGCAGCCGTGACGGTATGATGAGGCGCCACGAAGGGACGCTCCTGTATCAGCTTTCCTTCTTCCATTTTGCCCAGGATGCTGTGAAGCACTGTCTGTTCCATCTGCTCCTCATAGCTTAGAGGCGGAAGAATCCCCAGCATAGCCCGGGCGGTCATCGTCTTTCCGGCTCCCGGAGGTCCTGTCATCAAAAAGTTGTGAAAACCGGCTGCTGCCGTCATGGCCGCCCTCTTCGCTCTCTCCTGTCCGGCTATCTGCGCAAAGTCCAGGACAGCTTCTCGTTTCCCGTCTTCTTTTTTCTCTTCCTCTTTTTCTGTTTCTCTTTGTACCTTCCGAAAACTGTCCCTGTCTTCCTCTGACAGCAAAAGATAATGAAGAGCTTCCGCCAGAGACGATACCCCTACGGTCTCGATCTCTTTCACCAGCCTTCCTTCTTTCAGGTTTTTCAGAGGAATCATGCACCGGCGGATTCCCTCCTGCCTTGCCGCCAGCAGAATGGGCAGCACTCCTTTTACCTCCCTGACCTCGCCGTTCAGGCCCAGTTCTCCCAAAAAAATCATATCTTTCGTGTATTCAGCCGGTATCATGGCACAGGAAACCAGAATTCCCACTGCCACCGGCAGATCAAATCCGGTGCCGGTCTTTGGAACACCGGCAGGACCGATATTTACGGTGATCCGGGAAGGAGGAATTTCCATTCCGCTGTTTTTCAGCGCCACACGGATCCTTTCCTTGGCTTCTCTTACCTCGCCTCCTAAAAGTCCCACCATCTCAAAAATAGGCAGACCTTTCGAGACATCGGTCTCCACACCGGCCACATAACTTTCCAGGCCGTGCATGGCGCCTGCTTTTATCATGCTGTACATGTCGTTTTATCCTTTCTTCAGCGTCGGCGTACAGGGGGACAATACGCCTCAGCCCTATACACCGACACTATACCTGCCCCAAAATGGCAGAGTATCCCTATCGCTTCTATACTTTTTATACTTTTTATTTCTTAGAGAAAATTTTCGGGCAGAATGCCCTTGATCTGTCTGAGACGAAACTTATGATCAGAAAAATGTACGTTTGCCGTACCATATTTTGCCAAACAGCAATGGCTATTCACAAAATATGGTATGCCAAGCGTTTCTTCCCGATTTTTTCCCTCTCAGGAAAAGATTTGTTTACTTGGATCAACGATAACTCATTATCGTCTTTTTGTCAATGTTATTTTGAAAAACAGTTGTCCGACACCCGATTCAGTCTGCCAGCTTGTTTGCAGCCTGCTGTGCCTTTTCCTGTCTCTCCATCTCCGCCCGCAGTTTAAGCAGGGCCTTTTTTTCCAGACGACTCACATAGCTTCTGGAAATGCCGTATTTTTTGCCGATTTCCTTCTGTGTCACTTCTTCTCCGTCAAGAAGGCCGTAGCGGAGATAAAGAATTTCCTTTTCTCTCTCTGTCAGTACCTGATCCATGGCCGCAAAAAGCTTTCCCAGTCGACGCTTTTGCTCCATCTGCTCCACGATATCCGGCTGTTCCTGTTCCACGATATCAAGAAGGCTGATTTCATTTCCCTCTTTATCCGTGCCGATGGGCTCAAACAGGGAGACTTCTCTGGAAATCTTTTTTTTGGCGCGCAGCATCATAAGGAGCTCGTTGTCGATACACCTTGCCGCATAGGACGCCAGACGGCTGTTCTTGCTCGGGTCAAAAGAGTCCACTGCTTTGATCAGCCCTATGGTCCCTATGGAAATCAAATCTTCCATATCCTCGTCCGCATTTTGGTACTTCCTGGCAATATGTGCCACCAGCCGCAGATTTCTCTCGATCAGAAGCCGTTTGGCTTCCTTCTGCCCCTCCTCATCTGTGTCCGCAAGCGCCCTGATGCATAAAATTTCCTCTTCTTTGGATAACGGTTTCAGAAAGGTTTTCAAGGGGACCTCCATAGCCGAAGCGGCTTTTCACACAACATTTACTATAATGTATGTAGCCGTTTTCCGCGGAGTGCCTTTCCCTGTGTCCCTAAATTAATCCAGAAGAAATTGAGCCATGCAGTAGTTGCTGACATCTGTCCCGTAAGGGGAGAGAAAATATCTTGTCTCCTCTGCTTCCTCTGTTTTCAAAAGAAGTTTTTCTTCCATCAGTTCTGTTAAAACCTGACCGTACACGGATTCTATTTCTTTTCCGAACTGTCTGTAAAAGTTTTGAGTGCTGACGCCTTTTGTCAGTCTGAGTCCCAGAAACATAAACTCTTCCATCTGTTCCTTTTCAGAAAGAACCTGTCTGTCTTCTTTCCGGTTTGCTTCCAGGTACTGCTGCAGATTTCTGGTATTACTCCATCTTACATTTTCCACCATGGAGGCCGCTCCCAGTCCAAAACCTGCGTAGTTTTCTCTTTGCCAGTATCTTCTGTTATGCCGGCACTCTTTTCCCTCTTTTGCGTAGTTGGAAATCTCGTACCGGTGATAACCGTATTGTTTCAGAAACTCTTCCGTCAGTTTGTACATTTCCCGTTCCTTGTCTTCATCGGGAAGGGGAGGGTGCGCCTCATCCGTGACCGTTTTCTCCTCGTACCAGTCAAAAAAGAGTGTTCCCTCCTCCACAATCAGACTGTACGCGGAAATATGTTCCGGCCCCAGCGCCGCCGCTTTCTCAAGACTTTCCCGCCAGTTTTCCACACTCTGCCCCGGAAGGGCGGACATCAAATCCACATTAATATTGGAAAATCCTGCTTTTCTGGCAAAATTCCACGTATCCTTAAATTCTTCAAACGTATGGATTCGGCCAAGGGCTTTGAGTTCTTCGTCTCTCACTGACTGCAGTCCAATGCTGAGCCGGTTGATGCCTGCCTTTTTATATCCGCAAAGCTTTTCGAAAGTTACCGTCCCCGGATTGACTTCCATTGTAATCTCCGGTTCTTCTTTTCCTGACTGCAGACTATAATTTCCCCTTACGGTATCCATGATCCGCTGTATCTGTTCTGCCGTCAAAAGAGAGGGAGTTCCTCCCCCAAAAAAGATCGTATCCACCTGATACTGCTCATACGCCCGGGCCTCTTGTTTTATTTCCCTGCAGAGGCTTTTTACATATCTCTCCCTTGTCTCTTCATCGGAAGGAGCGGAAAGAAAGTCGCAGTAAAAACACTTTCTGACGCAGAAGGGAATATGAATATAAATTCCAAGCTTTTTCATAGTTATTTTCGATCGTCCAGTTTCAGAACGCTCATGAACGCTTTCTGCGGAATCTCTACGTTTCCGATCTGGCGCATACGTTTCTTACCTTCCTTCTGTTTTTCCAGAAGTTTTTTCTTACGGGTAATATCGCCGCCGTAACATTTTGCAAGCACGTCCTTGCGCATAGCTTTTACGGTCTCACGGGCAATGATCTTGCCGCCCACCGCAGCCTGGATGGGAATCTCAAACAGGTGACGCGGAATTTCATCTTTCAGTTTTTCACACATCTTGCGGCCTCGCTCATAGGCGCTGTCTTTGTGTACGATAAAGGAAAGCGCATCCACCTCTTCCTTATTGATCAGAATGTCCAGTTTCACCAGTTCGGACTGCTCGTAGCCTTTCAAATCATAGTCGAAAGAAGCGTAACCTCTGGAGCGTGATTTGAGGGCGTCGAAAAAGTCGTAAATAATCTCATTCAGGGGAAGTTCATATTTTAAAAGTGCTCTTGTCTCCTCCATATATTCCATTCCAAGGTAGCGTCCTCTCCTTTCCTGACAAAGCTCCATAATGGAACCTATGAATTCGGTAGTCACCATGATTTCTGCGTTTACCACCGGTTCCTCCATGTATTCAATCTCCGTAGGTTCCGGCATATTGGAAGGATTGGTCAGGTCGATCACTTCACCGTTTGTCTTATGCACTTTATAAATAACACCCGGCGCCGTGGTAACCAGATCCAGGTTGTATTCCCGCTCCAGACGCTCCTGGATGATTTCCAGATGCAGAAGTCCTAAAAATCCGCAGCGGAATCCAAAGCCCAGAGCCACAGATGTCTCCGGTTCATAGAAGAGGGAAGCATCATTTAACTGCAGCTTTTCCAATGCATCTCTCAGATCCGGATACTTGGAGCCATCAGCCGGATAAAGACCGCAGTACACCATAGGATTTACTTTTTTATAACCGGGCAGCGGTTTTTCACAGGGATGTTCCGCGTTGGTGACCGTATCGCCCACCGCTGTATCCTTGACATTCTTGATGGAAGCGGTGATATAGCCTACCATTCCCGCAGACAGTTCGTCGCAGGGGATAAACTGACCTGCGCCAAAATAACCGACTTCCACTACTTCCGCCTTTGCTCCCGTAGCCATCATTTTGATAGGAGTTCCCTTGGAAACGGTTCCTTCCATAATACGGCAGAATACGATTACCCCTTTATAGGAATCGTAAAGGGAGTCAAAAATAAGTGCCTGCAGGGGATTGTCTCTGCTTCCTGAAGGCGCAGGAATCTTTTCGATGACTTTCTCCAGCACATCTTCGATGCCGATGCCGTTTTTGGCAGAAATCAGCGGTGCGTCATGGGCTTCCAGACCGATCACGTCCTCGATTTCTTCCATAACTCTCTCCGGCTCCGCACTCGGCAGGTCAATCTTGTTGATAACGGGAAAAACTTCCAGGTCATGATCCAAAGCCAGGTATACATTGGCCAGAGTCTGCGCCTCAATTCCCTGAGCCGCATCCACCACGAGGATTGCTCCGTCGCAGGCTGCCAGGGCACGGCTTACTTCATAATTAAAGTCCACATGACCGGGGGTATCGATCAAGTTAAAGATGTACTCTTCCCCGTCCTTTGCTCTGTAGACAGTACGCACTGCCTGTGCCTTGATGGTGATGCCACGTTCTCTTTCCAAATCCATATTGTCAAGCACCTGTTCCTGCATTTCCCTGCTGGTCAACAGGCCTGTTTTTTCTATGATACGATCCGCTAACGTAGATTTTCCATGGTCAATATGCGCCACAATACAAAAGTTTCTGATTTTGCTCTGATCAATACCGGCCATTTTTTATTCCTCATTTCTGTTATATTTCTGCTGTTTTAACTAACAGAAAGTATAGCAAATTCGCCGGTTACGGTCAACCTAAAGCCTTTTAAAAAAGCTGTCCGCAAAAAAAGATGCCGGAAAGGGTTTTTTAAATCTTTTCTATGGCTGTGCTCCTCTGCTTTCGCTCCATCCCTTCCCATCAGGGGGAAGAATATCCGAAATCCACCCCGGAAAGTTCCATATCAAGCACATGCGCCAACGGTCCGCAGGCATTGTACATCTCCTCCACCGTGTTGGTCTGCGCTCCCATTTCCACAAGCAGATAACGTGCCTTTAAGTGCATATTGTAACGGTATCCTTTCAGATAAATGCGTCTGGTAAGTCCCGGGTAATACTCGTTGCAAAGTACCTGCATCTGAAAGGAAAAAGCCAGATTGTCAGCAATATTGGGGTTTGGCAGATAGTCAATATCCCCGTACTTTTTGGTGCGTGACAGACCATTGAAAAACATAAACATTGCCGTAGGTTTTCCGTCAAGATCCACCACAAGCTTCTGTCCCTCAGCCATGGCATCTCTGTGCAGATCGATCACAACTTCGATGGACGGATTTTCCTCCAGCAGCTTCTCTATTTCCGGAAGGGAATTGGAATACGCGTAATCACGTCCCTCCACGTCATACTGTCCCATGTGGTGCATCACATTATATCCGTACTGATTTCTCAAAATCTCTGCCAGAACTTCCCCCACGCCCATAATGGTATGAGAGGCGTTTCCCGGCTCTGAGTCCGCAAAGGCTTCCTGGGAATGGGTATGATAGATAAGAATCTGGGGTTCCTCCGTGTTTTTCTCAATGGAAAAATCTTTGGTCAGAAGAGCGTCCAGATTCAGCTGTGTCTCATCCGTGGTGGTCGTAGGATCAATGGCATAAAACTCTTTTACAAGAGCGTCAAAATCCTGGTAGTAATCCCAACTGTATTCCTGAGATTTCGTTTGGGGCGCACGGTAAGAGCTGTCGCTTTCTTCCTGGGAACTTTCCTGTCCGCTGTTTTCGGAAACCGTTTCTTCCCCCGTTATTTCCGGAACCGCGTTTTCCTTCTGCAGCTGTTCCTGCATACTCTCATCTACCACGATCCGCCCTTTTGATGTCTCCGGCGTTCTCAAATCATCCCCTTCTATATGAGACGTATATTCATCGTTAGCTTCGTTTTTTATAATTTCCTCATAGATACTCCCGCTTTCCTGCTGAAGCTCCCCCTTCCCCTGATCTTCCTGGTAGGCATAAAAAGGATTCTGTCTTAATACCATGGAAAAAAGCCCTTCCTGCCCGTTATCCTTTTCGTAAAAGGAAAAAGAGGGCATCCAGGTATCCAGCACTTCCCCCAGCCACAATTCTGTCCAGTCAAACGGCGGCTTTTTATTTTTCGGTTCTTCTTCCTTTCCGTTTACAAACCATTCTGCCAGAAAAAGGAACAGCAGAAAAAGCGGAACCAGAAAAAAGATTCTCTTCCATTTCTTTTTATTGTCCATGGCAAATTATATGCGGATAAGCCCTGGGGATATGCCTTCTGCATCCTCTTCCTTCGCAAACTCTTTACAAGGAAAGAGCCTCGTTGATACTTTCTGAAATGGTAAAGCTCAGTCTTTTGACCGTCTCATCAATGTCTTTGCTTGTCACATACATATTGTTAAGTTCCATAAAAGTGCTGCTTTGCTCCCTGTCAAACAGAAGCGGATTCCCGTTTTCTTTTCCCAGCTTCTGGATGGCGTCCCCAACAATGGTAGCCGCGTCCACTACCGTGGGAACACCGATAGCAATTACCGGCACTCCCAGACTTTCCTCTGTCAGAGCATTCCTATGGTTTCCCACCCCGGAACCCGGATGAATACCGGTGTCAGTCACCTGAATCGTCCGGTTCAGCCTTTTCGTACTTCGGGCCGCCAAAGCATCCACCGCAATCACCACATCCGGGTGGGTCTGCTCCACAACGCCCTTTACAATCTCCGCACTTTCCATGCCTGTGGCCGCCATAACTCCCGGCACAATGGCGCTTACGGCATGAACCTTTTCCTTATTATAAGCCGCTTTCCCAAACTCTTTTACCACATGCCTTGTCACAAGAAGATTATCCGCCACCTTCGGTCCCAGGGCATCCGCCGTCACCGCCCGGTTTCCAAGTCCCACCACCAGCACGGATTTTTCCTCTTCCAGATCAGGTATCAGATTTCGCAGCTGTCTGGCAAGCTCTTCGGAAACCTCTCTGTGATAGCCCTCATCCGGTTCTGCCAGTCCGAATGCTTCCAATGTCAGATAAGTCCCTATGGGCTTGTTCATAAGTCTGGAACCGTTTTTGGTGGTAATCTGCACTTTTGTCACATGAATCTGGCTTTCTTTCCGGTCCCATTCCTCCACAATGACTCCCCGCAGTTCTCCGTCCGCTTCCCGAATGCTCTCTCTGGCCTCCAGCGCCAGATCCGTTCTTACCTGAAAACAACTCATCGCACTTCTCCCATTCATTTTCTTAACTTAATCTATTCAGCAGGCCTGTATACCGTCAGCCAGAATTGCCAGGCAAAACAGCTAAAAACAGAAGCACTGCCGGTTTTCACTTATTTTTTGCAAAAACAGGCGAAATATGTATTGACAGAATGACTGCTTTCCAATAAAATATATTCGTATGTTTACATTAGAACGTCCGTGTCCGGCTTTAATGAAACATCTGTTATGGAAAAGATAAGAAAAATAGAACTACGAATTTCCTGATGGAGGTATTATTTCATGGCAAACATTAAATCTGCAAAGAAGAGAATTCTTGTTAACAGAACAAAAGCGGAAAGAAACAAATCTATTAAATCCAGCGTAAAGACAGCAATCAAAAAAGTTTATGCTGCTATCGAAGCTGGAAACAAAGACGAAGCAGTTGCTGCTTTAACAGCTGCTACTTCTGCTCTGGACAAAGCTTGCTCCAAAGGTGTATATCACAAAAACACTGCAGCAAGAAAAGTTTCCCGCATGTCTGTAGCTGTTAACAAAATGGCTTAATTGTTCTTATAGAAACGTACATCAAAAGCTCTCTGCCCGTCACAGAGAGCTTTTTTTATCGCACTGCGGCGGAGAGTGCGCTTTGGCGCACACTCGCGCCGAGCGCGATGCCGTCAGGCAATGGTTACCTTTCGCGCGAGTGCGCATTTACAGCGGAGCGTTATTTTTTATACGGTAGGAAATGAAGTTTCCTACCGTATAAATAGATCGCCAAGCGATCCGCCGCAGGCGGAGAATCCCGCAATGCGGGATTCATTTCTATACAGTAAAAATCCCATAAATAAAAAGTGTGTGCCAAGGCACACACTTTTTATTTATAAAGCTTTAGTTTGCATGGTGCATTAGTATTCTTTGCAGCGGATACGCCATGTATTCGCTCCGGCGTCCTTTTCACGGATTGCTTCATATAAACGCCCGTCTATTTCTACCAGGTTATTTCCATGGGCTGTGATCCCGCCAAAGAAATACTGCAGTTTTTCCTTTTCACAATAATCTGAAATCGCCGTTTTCGTTGCCTCTGTTGTAGGGCATTCCAGATTTTCCCCGTAAGAGATGAAAAATGTTCTTCCTCTTTTGCCTTTCATAATAACCCTCCTTTTCTTCCACAATCCAACCGTTTTGAGATTTTGACTGTTTCCCCCGTTTTACTTATGACTTTTCAAAGCTGCCACAGAGTATCTGTTTTTTGTATTTTCATCTTCTTTTATCTTCTTCTATCAGAATCTTAAGAGCCTCCACTCCTGTGCGAATGGCCTGATCCGTATCGTGGACCACAGGATTTAAAAGTCCTGCCTTTCCTCTTTCCTGATTCGCAACGGTAAGAAATACGGAGCCGCAGCGCACTCTCAAATAGCTGGCCACCACAAAAAGTGCAGCCGATTCCATCTCGGAAGCTTTGCATCCCAGCCTTTTCCACGCTTCCCATTTGGCCTCCAGTTCATAGCTGACCGGCATTTTCTCCGGCTCATGCTGCCCGTAAAAAGAATCCTTACACTGCACAATACCTGTATGATACGTAAATCCCTGTGACAGTGCCGCCTCTTTCAGTGCATGAACAATATCCGTATCTGCCACTGCCGGAAATTCTATCGGCGCATATTCTCTGCTGGTGCCTTCATGACGGATTGCTCCTGTGGCAATAACAAGGTCTCCGCTTTTTACTTCCACATCCATTCCTCCACAGGTTCCTACCCGGATAAAAGTATCCGCACCGGCTTTTACAAGCTCCTGCATGGCAATTGCTGCGGATGGGCCACCGATTCCGGTGGAAGTAACGCTTACCTTTTCTCCGCACAGAGTTCCTGTGTATGTGACATACTCCCGGCTGTCTGCAATCAGTACCGGATTTTCAAAATATGCCGCAATCTTACTGCATCTTTTGGGATCTCCCGGAAGAATCACATATTTCCCCACATCACCGTTTTTTATCTGAAGATGATACTGTACTCCCTCTTCTGCATATTTCACAGGCTCCATCTCCTTTCTGCCCAGTTTTTTCCCGCTTTCTTTTGCAGTTGTAATTTCTTTAGAAAACAGGAAAAGGAAGTAAAAGTTTTACCTTTCACTCCCTTTCATTATACACGCTTTTTGTTAATATTTACAGATAAAATTGCCAAAAACACATTTTTTATGTGCGAAATAGTTACTGTTCACTGGCTGGCCAGTGAACAGTAACCCGGTCCGTCATTCCAAATCGCCTTCGGCGATGGACGGGTCGGATTCAGGCCGGAACGCTTTCCTTCCGTGCCGGTCAGCAAGTGACCGGCACGGGCCTGGACAGCAGCGCGAAATATTCGTTATTCCGTCTTTATTTCACGATTTCCCCGTAACATTCCGGTCTGCGGTCGCGGAACAGTCCCCAGGAAAGTCTGTTATTTCTGATTTGATCCAGATCGTAGGTCTGAAGCAGAACTTCTTCTCTGTCTCTGGATGCTGACTGCAAAATCTCTCCGGTTTCATCAGTCATAAAGGAAGAGCCGTAGAAGTTAAGAGATGACTTCTGTCCTCCGTTTTCCACGCACGGCTCCACGCCTTCCTCTCCAATCCGATTGGCCGCAACCACCGGCACAAGGTTTGCTGCCGCATGTCCCTGCATACATCTGCGCCAATGGGGCATGCTGTCGCATTCCAGAATCGGTTCTGAACCGATTGCTGTGGGATAGAACAAAATTTCCGCTTCCTTTAACGCCATACATCTTGCCGTCTCTGGGAACCACTGATCCCAACAGATACCGGAGCCGATTTTTCCGTATCTGGTATCAAAGACAAGAAAACCGCTGTTTCCCGGCGTAAAATAAAACTTTTCCTGATAATAATGGTCGCAGGGAATATGAGTTTTTCGATATACTCCAAGAATTTCTCCCCCCGCATCAATGCAGGCAAGAGAGTTATAAAGCACATTTCCGTCTCTCTCAAAAAAGCTTATGGGAAGTACCACGGAAAGTTCCTTTGCCAGCCTTTGTCCCAGGATCACTGCATCGTTTTCCAACACAGGCTTAGCCAGATCATAATACTCGTATCTTTCTTCCTGGCAAAAATAGGGACGCTCGAACAGTTCCGGCAAAAGCACGATCTGTGCTCCCTTTTCTGCTGCCTCTCTGACCATTTTTTCTGCTTTTTTCAGATTATCTTCCAGCTGTCCGCCGCAGCTCATCTGTATTGCCGCAACTTTTACTTCTCTCATCTTTTCCTCCCTTTCAAAATCCTTTTCCGTTAAGATTCCGGGCTTATCCTTTCATGCCCTTTGGAACCTGCTGGGTAATGCAATGAATGTTTCCGCCTCCGCGCAAAATTTCTCCCGCGGGAATGGGAATAATCTTTCGTTCCGGACAGAGCCGCCTGAGAATTTCCACCGCCCGCTCGTCGCTTTCCCTGTTTTCTTTTCCGAACACAGGCAGAACCACCGCGGAATTGGAAAAGTAAAAGTTCACATAGGAGGCAGCCAGGCGCTCTCCTTCCTCCCGAAAATCCTCACCTTCTTCAAACGTGTAGCCCTCCACATCTTCCCTGGTCAGGCAGATGGGATGGTCGGGAATGGGGAGCTTATGAACTGTGATTTTTCTTCCTTTGGCATCTCTTTCTTTTTCCAAATAATCCAGGCAGGCTTTGGAAAGAGCGTACTGAGGATCTTCCCTGTTGTCTGTCCATGCCAGGACTACCTCACCGGGACGGATAAAAGCACACACGTTATCCACGTGCTCGTTAGTCTCATCCTGATAGATTCCTCTGGGAAGCCACAGTACCTTTTCGGCTCCCAAATAGGTGCAAAGCCTGTTTTCAATCTCCTCTTTGGACAACTGGGGATTTCTGCCTTTGCTTAAAAGACAGGCCTCCGTCACAAGCAGCGTTCCTTCTCCGTCACTGTGAACGGCTCCTCCTTCCATCACAAAAGGACCGGCATCGTAGCATAAATATCCTTCCTTTGCGGCAAACAGCTTTGCAAAAGCATTATCCTTATCCCAGGAAGCATACAGTCCGTCCTCCGTTCCTCCCCAGGCATTAAATTCCCAGTTGACACAGCGCACTCTTTCGTCCTTATCTTTTACAAAGGTAGGTCCCACATCCCGTGCCCAGGAATCGTCTGTCTCCGCCTCAAAAAGCTGAATATTTCCCAGACATTTTTCCCTTTCTTCCTTCGTTTTGTGAGCCATTGCTTCCTTGTCAAAGAGCATTTCTTCCGCTCTGTGCAAAAATTCTTTTCCGGCTGCCACCCAGACTTTCTCGCTTTCCGCTATGGCATAAATCACATCCCGAAAAGCTTTCTGTGCTTCCACAGCTCCGTTTCTCCAGGATCCCGGCCGAAAAGGCCAGATTATGATACAGCCTTCATGAGGCTCAAATTCTCCCGGCATAAAAAAGCCGTCTCTGTCAGGAAGCGTCATACAAGCTTCTTTTCCGTCAGGTTGATGCATAGTCTCCTCCATTTCAAATCTTACGAAAGTCTGTTTTTAAAATCTTCGTAGCCAAATTCTTTTACGGTTTCTATCTCGCCGTTTTCTTTTAAAAGACAGATTGACGGCAGGGGAATTCCGTTAAAAGTATTGTTTTTCACCATGGAATAAATGGCCATATCTTCAAAAACAAGCCGGTCTCCCCGACGAATTTCTTTTTCAAAGCTGTAATCGCCAATCACATCCCCCGCCAGGCAGGTGAGAGAGGAAAGGCGGTATGTGTGCGCCTTCTCTCCGGCAAGAAAACCTCCCTGCAGCGGAGGCCGGTAAGGCATTTCCAGCACATCCGGCATGTGGCACGCAGCGGAAGCATCCAGCACCAGAATATCCATGCCGTTGTGCACGATATCCATCACTTCCGTCACCAGGTATCCGGCGTTTAAGGCAATAGCCTCTCCCGGTTCCAGATATACTTCCACTCCGTATTTTTCCCGGATTTCCTTTATGAGAGAAATAAGCAGGCGGGTCTTATAGTCTTTTCTTGTTATGTGATGACCTCCGCCCAGATTCAGCCATTTAAGTTTCGGCAGAAATTGTCCGAATTTTTCTTCAAATGCCCGAAAGGTGGTGACAAGATCATCCGCATCCTGTTCACACAATGTATGGAAATGAAGGCCCTCGATCCTATCCGGCAGATTTTCCGGAAACTGCTGCCTTGTCACTCCCAGACGGGAACCGCTGGCACAGGGATCATAAATGGCGTGATCCTGCTGTGTGGAACATTCCGGATTTACCCGGATTCCCAGGCTGGCGTTTTGGCATAAATCCTTATGCTTCTCATACTGATAAAAGGAATTAAAAATGATATGGTCGCATATTTTATCCAGCTCTACGATGTCTTCCGTCTTATAAGCCGGCGCAAATACATGATTTTCCTTTCCCATTTCCTCTTTTCCAAGTCTGGCTTCAAACAGCCCGCTGGCTGTGGTTCCCCGCAGATATTCTCCAATCATAGGGTAAAGGCGAAACATGGAAAATGCTTTCTGGGCAAGAAGAATCCGGCATCCGGACTCTTCCTGCACTTTTTTCAGTATTTCAAGATTTTCTCTTATCTTTTTTTCATCCACAATGTAACAGGGGGTTTTTACCTTTTCAAACATATCTTTTCTGCTTTCTATTACTTTTGCAAGTTCCTAATTCAAAAATTTTCATGGGAGCATGAAACCCTTGCCTTTGGTACCTTGGTATCCTATCACTCCACGGTTGCGGGGTTTTCATCTACTACCCAGGGCAGTCCGTATTTGTTTAACATATCCATGTACGGATCGGGATCAAACTCTTCCACATTGAAGACGCCGGGTTTTTTCCATGCACCGGTCAGAACCAGCGCTGTTCCGATCATAGCAGGCACACCTGTTGTGTAGGAGATTGCCTGAGAACCTACTTCCTTGTAGCATTCCTGGTGGTCGCATACATTGTAAATATAAATGGTTTTCTCTTTTCCGTCTTTCTTTCCTGTGAAGATACATCCGATATTTGTCTTACCAACTGTGCGGGGTCCCAAAGATGCAGGATCCGGCAGAAGAGCTTTCAAGAACTGAATCGGAACGATTTCTCTTCCTTCAAACATGATTGGAGAAGTGGAGAGCATTCCTACATTCTCCAGACATTTCATATGAGTAAGATAGCTCTGTCCAAAAGTCATGAAGAAGCGGATTCTCTTTACTCCCGGGATATTTTTTGCCAGGGATTCAATTTCTTCGTGATGAAGCAGATACATATCCTTTTTTCCAACCTGCGGGAAATCGTATTCTCTTTTGATTTCCATCGGCTCTGTTTCCACCCAGTGTCCGTTTTCCCAGTAAGAGCCGTTTGCAGAAACTTCTCTTAAATTGATTTCCGGGTTAAAGTTGGTGGCAAACGGATAGCCATGGTCACCGCCGTTGCAGTCCAGAATATCGATGGTTTCAATCTCGTCAAAATAATGTTTCAAAGCATATGCGGTAAATACGCTTGTCACACCAGGGTCAAAGCCGGTTCCCAGAAGGGCTGTAATGCCCGCTTCTTTGAACTTTTCCTGATAAGCCCACTGCCAGGAATAATCGAAATATGCGGTAAATCCTTCTTCTTTGCAGCGTTTTTCGTAGATTTCACGCCATGCCGGATCATCGGTATCCTCAGGCTCATAGTTTGCGGTATCAATATAATCTACCTTGCATTCCAGGCAGGCATCCATGATGGTAAGATCCTGATAAGGAAGGGCCACATTTAAAACAGCATCCGGTTTGTATTCGCTGATAAGTTTTACCAGTTCTTCTTTGCTGTCAGCGTTCACTTTTGCAGTTGTAATCACAGTAGAGGTTTTTCCCTCCAACTCCGCCTTTAAGGCATCGCATTTTTCCTTTGTTCTGCTTGCAATGCAAAGCTCTGTAAATACGCTGCTGTTCTGACAGCATTTGTGAATTGCCACTCCTGCGACTCCGCCGCATCCAATTACTAATAATCTGCTCATTGTTTTTCTCTCCTTCTTATATTTCTTCTTCTTTCAGCATATCTTCCACATATTTGGGCAGCATGAATGCCCCTCTGTGCAGATTGGTCGTATAGTACCAGGTTTCGATTCCCCTGCTGTTCCATCTTTCTTCATTCAGGTCATTTAAGGGGTGATATTTTTTGGAAACAAAGCCAAAAAGCCAGTATCCGGAAGAACATGTAGGGATATGGGCCTGATATACTCTGCTCACCGGAAAGCTTCTGCTTGCTTTTCTGTGCATAGCCCGGCAGTTATCCTCGTCTTCATCATAAAAAGGACTGCCGTGCTGGTAAACCATAATGCCGTCTTCCTTTAAAGCTCTGTAACAGTTGCCATAAAATTCCTTGGTGAAAAGCCCCGCTGTATGTCCCAGCGGATCAATGGCATCGTTGATGATCAGGTCGTACTCATTCTGCTTAGAGCGCAGGAAACGAAGTCCGTCCTCATAGAAAATATTCACTCTCTCGTCTTCCAGACCGCAGGCATTATCCGGGAAAAACTGTCTGCACACGTACACAAACATCTGATCCGGTTCCACAACATCGATCTGTTTGATCTCTTTGTAATGGGAAAGCTCTCTGGCCACGCCTCCGTCGCCTCCTCCTATTACCAGCACTTTTTCCACCTTAGGATGTACGGCCATAGGGACATGTACGATCATTTCGTCATACGTAAATTCATCCTTCTCCGAAAATACAATATGTCCGTCCGAACTGATAAAGCGTCCGAATTCTTCTGATTCAAAAACGTCGATTCTCTGAAAATCTGTTTCCTCTCCAAAAAGCTGTTTTTCTACCTTTACGGACATCTTTACTTTATCCGTATGGTAGTCTGAAAACCAAAGTTCCATTTTTCCTCCCTTCCGAAGCGTTTTACGCGAAAGAACGCGCGTCAAACATCTCTTTCTGACTTTTCAAAACCCCTTCAACTTTCTTCCCACACAATTTTTTACTTTTCTTTATTCGTCAATCACATTCAGGTTGTCCACCAGAGGGTCCTCGGTTCCCTGCATGGAACATCCTTTTTCCTTTGCATACAAAATGTAATCTATAATCTCATCGGTGATCAGTTCTCCGGGAGCTAAAATCGGTATTCCCGGGGGATAACACATAACAAATTCACTGCATATTTTCCCGGCAGTCTGTCTGATCGGCAGGGAAACCTTTTTGGCATAAAACGCTTTCTGCGGGGTAGCCAGCACCTTGGGTGCAATATACTCTGCAGACGGAAGCTTGGAAGGATCCCTGGAATACAGTCTCCGGATGTCAGCCAAAGCTCCCACCAGTCTTTCAATATCCTGAATTCTGTCTCCGATGGAAATATAGGCGAGAATATTGCTGATATCTCCAAACTCGATCTGGATGTCGTACTCATCTCTCAAAAGATCATACACTTCGATTCCTGCCAGACCGATTCCCCTTGTATAAACGGAAAGTTTTGTCACATCAAAATCGAAAATGCTCTTGCCGTTTATCATTTCTTTTCCGTAGGCATAATAACCGCCCACCGCGTTGATCTCTTCCCTTGCATATTCTGCCATTTCCTTTACCTTTGCAAAAGATTCCTCACCTCTTAAAGCCAGGTTTCTTCTGGAAATATCAAGGCTTGACAAAAGCAGGTAGGAAGCGCTTGTAGTCTGGGTCAGATTGATGATCTGGCTTACATATTCCCAGTTCACCCTGCTGCTTGTCAGAAGAAGAGAACTCTGCGTCAGGCTTCCTCCGGATTTATGCATGGACACAGACGCCATATCAGCCCCCGCGTCCATAGCGCACACAGGAAGTCCTTTTCCGAAATACAGGTGAGTTCCATGGGCTTCATCCACCAGCACCAGCATATTGTGTTCATGAGCCAGTTTTACAATGGATCTTAAATCCGAGCAGATTCCATAATAAGTGGGGTTGTTTACCAGAACGCAGGCAGCATCCGGATTTTCCTCAATGGCACGTTTTACTTCCTCTGTTTCCATGCCCAGTGAAATTCCCAGCTCTTTATCCACTTCCGGATTTACATACACCGGAATAGCGCCGCACAAAACAAGCGCATTGATCACGCTTTTATGTACATTTCTCGGAAGAATGATCTTATCTCCCGCTTTGCAGGCTGAAAGCACCATGCTCTGCACGCTGGATGTGGTTCCTCCCACCATAAAAAAAGCGTGGTCCGCCCGAAAAGCTTCCGCAGCCAGTTCTTCCGCCTCCTTGATAACGGAAACCGGATGGCACAGGTTATCCAGAGGTTTCATGGAATTTACATCCAGACTGACACATTTTTCTCCCAGAAGCTCTCTGAGTTCCGGGTTTCCTCTTCCTCTTTTATGTCCCGGCACATCGAACGGAACGATTCTCTTTTTTCGAAATACTTCCAGGGCCTCATATATCGGGGCGCTCTTCTGCTTGTTCAGATCCATAACTCTCACCATATCTTTCCATTGTATAAATTCATATCGCCTCGCGGCACAGTTATCTTACACTGTCGTATGAAAAAGTGTGTGTTCTGGCGCACCATCGCGCCGAAGCGCGATTGCGTCATCAACTATTTTCCGGGTAATCTCTCATTACCTGAGCGCTGAGTGCACATTCACAGCGGAGCGTCTTTTTTTATACAATAGAAAATAAAATTTTCTATTGTATAAAAAAAGACAGATGCGCAAACTCACCTGTCTTTAACAATCATAGTTTATAAGTTTATTCGAGCTGTCCGCCAAGCCGCGGATTTCTCTTCAGCAAAAACTATTTTCAGAGTCTATATAGCAAATATTACTGTTACTACTCTTATTGACCGTTTCACAAGTGATAGTACCTATCGGTACAGATTATAAAGTAATCAACTTATAAAATTTGAGCTTCTAACTCAATCAATAATGTGGCCTTGACCACGCTCGGCAGCTGCCCCGCCTGTCCGTATGGGCTTAACCATCTTTGTCAGATGGTGGGCAAATATTTGCATGAAAACAGCTTTGCATTCATGTAAAATCAGTATAACATTATCTTTTTTCTTTTACAAGATAATTTTTTAAAAGTTGCGAAAAACCAAAGTTACAAAAATGGCAGTAATCATCTGTGAGAGGTGTGGATCTTTTCATCAATCTTCATTTTCATAAATTCTATAAGTGCAGCTGTCTCATTTTCTATCCCCTGCCAATTATCCTGAACATTTCCTAAATAGGCTTCTTTCGCCGTTGTCAGCAATGGCGAAAATTCTACCGGCAGTCTCGATAAGGCCCATTCTGCCGCAATATCCTTTGTCGTTATTTCCTCTGTTTCTAATGTGAACCACA
Organism: uncultured Lachnospiraceae bacterium; assembly: GCA_944381635.1. Lineage (GTDB taxonomy): Bacteria > Bacillota > Clostridia > Lachnospirales > Lachnospiraceae > CALWLY01. Next base: position 52,362 of record CALWLY010000016.1, on the reverse strand, counting down.
TTCGTGACAGGGTCAGCAGTACATTTCTTTCGTCACCTTTAAAGCTGGAAATTAAGCCCGTCAGGGAAAATTGGATTGCCTTTCGAATTTCGTGAAAAGGAATCATCGGAATGAGTTTCTCGCTCTCCACGCCTCGTAAAGTCATACTATATTTTCTGGCTTGCCATAACAAAATGGTTATGTCCGGATCATAGCATGATTGCGGAATGTTCCCTTTTTCTATTTCTTCCCGAAGCCATTCTCCATACATATATTCGCATTTTGGTGGAAATTGAAACGGAACAATATCCTTTTGCTTGATAACTGTTACCTCCAATGGCCTTTTTTCAATACACCCCACCGATCCGGAAACGCTCAATAATTGTTTCGTTAAGTCCTCTCTCACAGAAACCGTCATTTCCTGATTGATAATAACCAAAATATCTATGTCGCTATCCGGATGTAAACTTCCAATTGTCGCTGATCCATACAAATACATCCCTAATATCTGATCAGGGAATAAATTTTCCGCTATTGAAATGACCTGTGTTATTTGCCTGGGCAATTCTTTTTTCTCTGTTTGATATTCCATATTTCTGCTTCCTTAGGTTTTTATCTTTATTTATATGTTGCTCTACACCCATAAACAGCTGCCCCGACTATTATTTCATTTTCCGGAAAGCATCCGGAGTCATTCCTGTCTCTTTTTTAAACTGTTTTCCGAATGTAAAATAGTCCGGATAGCCAAGCAGCTCTGAAATTTCCGCAAGAGACAGCCCGGAGCCTGTCAACAGTCTCATAGCTTCATTCATCCGGGTTCGTATCCCGTACTGACCGGGTGAGAGTCCCGTGAAAGACCGAAAGTGTTTGCGAAAAGTCTCATAACTTAAATCCAGTTCTTCTGCCAGCTCCTGACCGGAAATTCTTCCCTGGCTTTCCCTGAGTCTGCGGCAGGCCTTTTCCATAATTCCTTCCTCACTGCCTTCTCTCACACAGCCGGAGGTAATCTGACAAAGCAGTTCCTGTGCCTGAAAGTACAGACCGGGCAATTCATTTTCTCCGGCCCTCTCCATTTTATATAGAAAGTCTTCTAATTCCGGCAAAAGTTCATCCATCTGTCCGCAGGAAAGAACCGGTTCTTTTGACATAAGTCCTATGTCTGCCAGATTCTCATAGGTTCTGGCGCTGACACAGATGAAAAATTCCAGCCATCCTTTCCCCGGCGTCACAATCGTTGAGTGGAATTTGCCGGGAATTCTCTGCACAAAACAGCCTTTGGAAAGAGGAATTCTTCTTCCGTCCTCATCCCTGTATTCTCCCTCACCATCCAGCAAAAGCAGCCCGCCGTAATAATGAAACACCTGGTTGATATTGCTGTCGCTTTCATCCGGCTTGTACATATAACCGCAGGAAAACCGTCCTGCTATCTGGCTGCTCCCCACGGCTTTATAACATGTTCTTGTCTTTTTCTCTATTTTGCTTCGAACCATTTTTGACATATCTGTTTTCCCAGCCATGCTATTTTTCTTTCCCGCACTTTTCTTTATAATAAAAGTAATTCGAGATCTGCCATGCGATACCTGCGGATGCTTGGTGCCTTGCGCTCCCGCAATCCTGCAAACATTCGAATTCCGCCCTGTTCGGGCTGCTTTCGAACTTCGACTCGCCGAACGATACCCACGGATTGCTCCGCGCCTTGCGCTCCCGCAATCCTGCAAACATTCGAATTCCGCCCTGTTCGGGCTGCTTTCGAACTTCGACTCGCCATACGATACCTGCGGATTGCTCCGCGCCTCGCGCTCCCGCAATCCTACAAACATTCGAATTCCGCCCTGTTCGGGCTGCTTTCGAACTTCGACTCGCCGAACGATACCCACGGATTGCTCCGCGCCTCGCGCTCCCGCAATCCTGCAAACATTCGAATTCCGCCCTGTTCGGGCTGCTTTCTCATGTTTGGCGGGTTCCAAGGTTGTGGCTTTTCATGCAAGCATGAAAGCCACAACTTTTGAACCCTGGTATCGTTTGTATTATATCATTTTTAAGTTTGTTTAGGAGGATAATTATGACTGAAAGAGAGAACTTTTTTTCCATCATCAGAAGAACCGGGTATGAGCGGATTCCGGTTATGTACAATTTCTGTCCTTACCTTGAGCAGACCTGTTCTGCGAAGGTGGAGCGGCTGTTAAAAGAAACCGGATTTACGCCTTCTCCCATGATCAATGCAGAAGGGATTCCTGTAAAGGATCCGGATACTTCCCGTTTTCTTCCCTACTATGACAGCTTAAAAGAGGGGAGCACGATTGATGAATTCGGAATCGCCTATGAACCGGGAAGTGCTGCTGCCATGCATATGACACATATGCGCCATCCTCTGGAAAACGCAGAAACTGTGGAGGAAATTATGGCATATCCTTTTCCTGAATTTGAGGCTTCCGAAGAGCTTATCAGAGAAAAAAGAGCCTACAATGAATCACTGAAAACTCAGGATAAAGTAATCTGTGGAAATATGCAGTGCACTATCTGGGAAACCTCCTGGTATCTGCGTGGCATGGAAAATCTGATGATGGATATGATGTCAGAAGAACCTTCTGCCGAATATCTTCTGGATAAAATTACAGATTTTGCTATTCAGAGGGCAGAATATTTTATACGCACAGGTGCGGACGTTCTGTATTTCGGCGATGATATCGGCATGCAGAGAACCATTATGATGAGCGAACAGCTCTACTGCACATGGCTGAAGCCCAGACTGAAAAAAGTGGTGGACGCCGCCCGTGCTTTAAAAGAGGATATCATTATATTCTATCATTCCTGCGGTTTTGTGGAACCTTTTATCCCTCACCTTATTGATGTGGGAATTGATGTTTTGAATCCTGTTCAGCCGGAATGTATGGATTTCGAACAGATTCACGCCGCTTACGGCGACCGTATTTCTTTCCACGGCACCATCGGCACACAGACTTCCATGCCATTTGGCACACCGGAAGAAATTCGTTCCCTTGTTTTCCACAATCTGGACATTGCCGGAGAAAAGGGCGGGCTTTTAGTATCTCCTACCCATATGCTGGAACCTGAAGTTCCGTGGGAAAATATCAAAGCTTACATAGAAGCGTGCCGGGATTATACCCGTATTCGCAGATAATCTGCACACCTGGCAAATCAAAATCAGAATGTCCGCTAAGCTTGTAACCTTGACTATCAGGAATAATAGAAACCTTTGATATTTGCTGATGTGTGATAAAGAAATAATAGAAGTGTAAAAAATTTTGCCGCTCCTATCTGACACTTGGCCATTGTGTCGGATAGGTCAGGCAATAATGAAGTTTTGAGTGGCTTATCTTAACATAAAATTCTCCGTTTCGACATCCCCCTATTCCGTGGTTTCATTGTACCACGGGATAGGGGGACAGATGTACAGCGTTTTTTGCTTCTTTACATTCCGTCAAAATGACGTTTTTAAGGACTGTCATTTGATTACTATTGTAAATTCAAAATGTCAAAAACTCTTGACATTCTTATTGCCCTATGTTACTCTAAAAATGTCAAAAGTATTTGACATTTCAATTTCTTATACAATGAAAGGAGCAAGGTAATATGCCAGTAGGAGCCATGATTTTTTTAGGAGTAGTTTTGGCTGTGTTTGTTGTTTTGGACGTTTATATGTTGGTATCGCTTCTAAAGCCAGGAGATGAACGAAATCAGATTATCGTATGGAAAGCCAGTTCTTTTACCCTGTTAGGCGTGGTTGGAGCAAATATTTTAACTGTCATTGAAAAGTTTGTAACGGCACAGCCCCTTACCCAAAATCCTCTTGTTCAACTGGAAGTTTTCGCTATTATATATTTTGTATCCCTCATGTATTACAAGAAAAGACATGGAGGTTGATATGGAGAATATAATCCGATGCAGGCGAAAAGAATTAGGTTTATCGCAAGAAGAATTAGCTAAAAAATGCGGTGTTTCTCGTCAAACAGTTAATGCAATTGAAAACAATAAGTATGATCCTACACTGACTTTAGCGTTTGCCCTTGCAAAAGAATTACAAGTGACGGTTGACGAATTATTTATATCTCCATAAAGGGTTCTGGTTCACTTTATCCCCAGCGGTCATGCTCCCCGGCATGACCGCTTTTTCTCTGTCTGGCATTATGCCGTATACAACGTATTCTGTTCGGCTTCCAGCGCTTTTATCATTTTGTTGGCGGCGGTGGCTGTGGCGTCCTTTTTGAAATAGCCGGATACGATAAGGACGGGTTGCCCATGCGTACTTCCGTCATACAATCCAGGCGGCGGGCGGAGCGGCCATGTTTCTTAGCGTCCGTTTCTTGCATAAAAATGTGCAGAAAAGAACCCGCTTTGCATTCTTTCCTGCACATTTTTGTTTCAAAGTATCTTACAGCTGTCTGTAATCAATTTTTCTGTCTTTAAAGTAATACTCTTTGTCGTGGTCATTCACTTCCCGCAGCACTCTGCAGGGATTTCCAACTGCTACTACATTGGACGGCAAGTCTTTGGTCACAACACTGCCTGCGCCCACAACCACATTGTCTCCAATGGTTATACCCGGCAGAATAATGGCGCCAGAGCCAATCCAGCAGTTTTTTCCAATCCGTACCGGCATATTATACTGGTACGCCTGCTCTCTGAGCTCCGGCAAAATAGGGTGTCCGGCTGTGGCAATCACTACGTTGGGGCCAATCATTGTGTAGTCACCCACGTAGATATGCGTATCGTCTACCAGTGTCAGATTGAAGTTTACGTAGACATTTTTTCCAAAGTGAACATGTCCCCCGCCAAAGTTGGAATGAAGCGGAGGTTCGATGTAGCACCCTTCACCGATTTGTGCAAACATCTCCTTTAACAAAGCTTCCCTTTTTTCCATCTCCGTAGGTCTTGTCATGTTAAAGTCATACAGCCTATCCAGCTTTGCCAGCTGTTCTTTCATGATTTCCTCATCTCCCGGAAGATACAGTTCTCCGGTGTGCAGTTTTTCCTTCATGCTCATTTTTTGTCCTCCTTTATGGTCAGATCTCTGACCCATTGATATTTTATGTAGTGATGGTAAACGGCCGGCAGCTTGATAATTTCATCCAGATTGACAATGAAATATACGGCAAGTACCGGAAGCTTCCAAACAAAAGCTGCAAGAAATCCCAACGGTACCGTAATACACCAGAGAGTGATTGTATCGCAGAGAAACCCGAATTTGCTATCCCCTCCGGCACAGAAAATGCCGGCGATCGTCGTTCCGTTGATGGATTTTCCAATCATATAGTAGGAACACATTACAATCATCCATTTTAAATAAGTCTGGGATTGTGCGCTTAAATTGGTGATCTGCAGAATAAACGGATTCAGCGCCAGGAGCAAAAGCCCCGAAACGATACCACAGACAATGGAGAAGATACAAAGTTTTCTGCCGTATCTTTTTGCCCTGTCCAGACGCCCTGCACCCAGCTCATTTCCAACCATAATCCCGCCGCCGCTGCCAAGTCCAAGGCCAAAACAGGCAACAAGATTTTTCACAATATTGGCGATGGAATTGGCTGCCACCGCATCCGAACCCAAATGTCCCATGATCACAGAATACATGGTAAATCCTACGCCCCACACAATCTCATTTCCCAAAACAGGCGTTGTATATTTCCAGAAATCATGCCGCAGCCTAGGACAGCCCTCAACCATATACACCCAGCGCAGTTTGATCCGGTCTTTTTTCAAAGTTTCCAGAATACACCACAATACCTCCACAGTCTTTGCAATCACTGTGGCAATAGCCGCGCCTGCAATCTCCAGCCTGGGCATACCAAAAAGTCCATAAATCAAAAGCGCATTTAAAAACAGATTGATGACTACGCTTGTTGAACTGATGATGCTGCTCAAAGCTGCTCTTCCGCTGTTTTTCAAAATACACAGATAAATCTGTGAAATACCGGTGAGCAAATAGGACAGCGAAACCGTCCGCAGATAAACCGCACCTTTTGCCGCCAAAACAGCATCCGGCGTGAATATCCCCATAATCCCTTCCGGAAAGCAGAATGCTGCGAGGGTAAACAGGAAAGAAATCCCTGTTGAAACTTTCAGCACATAGGCAAAAATCTGTTCCACCGCCTGCCTGTCCTTTTTTCCCCAGTACTGCGCTACTAACATGGAAAGACCAATCGTCATAGCAGCCAGAAACAAATTCTGAACAAACGCCACCTGACTTGCAAGCGAAACCGCCGACAGATCGTCCTGAGAAAGCACTCCCAGCATCAGCGCATCGGATGCGCTCACCAGCGCCAGCATAAATTGCTGAAAGGCGATGGGAAACACTAGAGTCAGCAATTTTTTTGTAAAATCTCTCTCTTCACTCATAAAAACCACCTAAGCGAATACGCGTCCCCAGGTCACTTTCCGCCATTGCCTTTGCCGAAAGCCTGCGTAAAATCACGGTGTCCCAATCGCACATTCACTCTCCTGTAAATTGACACTGACTTTTCCGTCTTTTATAATGATGTTGATGTCTGGGACAGATGTCTATGTGTTTTACTTCTGCGTGAAAAACATAACATTAAGCCCCGCCAAACGTAAACGGGTTTGCCCCAACGTGGTAATTATAACAGCAACTGAAAAAGAAAATCTATCATTTTTCAGCGTAAATCTATAACTATCCTGCGAGGTATGAAACGATGCTGTCTTTAGAGCTAAGAGAGGACTGTTCCGAAAAAGTACATTACGATTACTCCGAATTTCCCATCTACATCCGCCGCGCGCTTCTCTCTAATTATCCACAGTACAGAGCTCCCAGCCACTGGCATGATGATGTGGAATTTATTGCCGTTCTTTCCGGAGAAATGAAGTACGATGTCAACGGAGAATGTATTTGTCTAAACCGCGGTGAAGGCATCTTTGTAAATGCCCGGCAGCTGCATTACGGATTTTCCAATACCCGGACGGAATGTGATTTTTTATGCGTCCTGTTCCACCCGATCATACTGTGTTCGTCTGTGGCTATGAAACAGCAGTTTGTGCTGCCTTTACTTGAAAATTCCAATGTTCCTTATATAAAATTTACGCAAAAGGAAAGCTGGCATCGGATCATTTTTCAAAACCTTGAAAAAATCTATATAGAGCGAAGCTCGGCTGTTGCTCCGGTTAAAGTGTACTCTCTTTTTCTCGACATCTGGGCGGAGCTTGTTCAGCATGCAGATGCCGTCCAGAAAAGCAAAGTCCCGGCCGACAACAATCTGATCCTGTTAAAAAACATGATCGGTTTTATTCAGAAAAACTATCAGGAAAAACTGTCTTTGGCGGATATTGCCCGTTCCGGTGCTGTAGGCCAGAGCAAATGCTGTAAGCTGTTTCGTGAATATTTGAGCCAGACGCCCACAGCCTATTTAACTTTTTACCGTCTGAATAAAAGCATGGAACTGCTCCGCCATACGGACATGACCGTCTCAGAAATCGCTCTGAAAGTCGGTTTCGGCGGCGCAAGCTATTTCTCCGAAACCTTTCAGAAATGGATGGGACTGACTCCCACGGAATACAAAGCAAAACACCGGCAAAAGTGAAGCTCTTCTCCTTTTGCCGGTGTTCAAAATATTTACAGATTTTATATTACGCGATGTTCCAGCCATTTCCTGCTGTGAAAGCGGAAGCTGAACACAATGCCCCGGATTGTCCAATCCGCAAACATACCGATCCATACGCCCATAGGTCCGAATCCGAAGAACCGGCACAGTACGATGCAAAGCGCTACACGGCAGCACCACATGCTGATGCAGGATACGATCATGGAAAACTTCACGTCGCCTGCCGCACGCATTCCGTAGGCAGGTATAAAAGAAAACATCCACACAATGGGCTTTACAATGGTGATCACAGTCATCATCTGGAAACACATCTGTGCACTCTGTTCTTCCATTCCTCCCAGAACCGTAACCGGAATCGTCAGACCATAAACAACAAGGCAGCTGATGATCAGCACTATTTCTCCCCATAAGGACAGTTTTTTCACATAATAAACCGCTTCGTCTTTTCTTCCGGCTCCCATACACTGGCCCACTACTGTCATCAGGCCTATACCGATTCCCATAACCGCAACGCCGTTTAAGCTTTCCAGAATATTTGTCATAGCCTGTGCTGCAATAGCCACAGTTCCCAAGGTAGAAACGGTGGACTGAATCGCCAGTTTTCCGAACTGGAACATACCGTTTTCCACGCCGGAAGGAATTCCAATGGAAAGCACTCTGCGAATGATTCCCCAATCCGGACGAATCTTGAAATAGTCTCTGACTACAATAGGCTGACGGGGCTTTCTTAAGAAATACAAAACCACTACGCCGCAGAAAATACGTGAGGCAAGTGTAGCTATGGCAGCTCCCGCTACACCCATATCAAATCCCCATATCAAAATAGCGTTTCCTGCCACGTTCAAAACATTGGAAATGACAGAAATGGTCATTGGCCCTTTGGTGTTCTGCTGCGCTCTGAAAATAGAGGCGCCGGCATCGTAAATAGCAATAAAGGGAAAGGAAAGCGCTGTATAGAAAAAATAAGTTTCCGAAGCTTCCATAACTTCCGCTTCCACAGACCCGAAAATCAGATGAAGAAGGGGAACCTTAAAAATCAGACAGATTGCCATGATCACAACCGAAATCGCTGTGATGATAAACAATACCTGACTGGCGGAGTGATTGGCTTTTTCCGTATTGTTGCTTCCTATGTACTGGGAGCACAAAATAGCGCCTCCTGCTGCCAATGCCGAAAATGCCTGAATAAACAGAACGTTGATGGAATCCACCAGCGAAACCGCCGAGATTGCCGCCGAACCAACGTTGCTTACCATCATCGTGTCTACCGTTCCCATTAGGGAAGTCAAAAGCTGCTCGATCATCAGCGGAATCAGCAGCTTCCACAAATCCCGGTTTGTGAACATATGCTTCTCTTTCATGATTTCAAAAACTTCCTCCTGCGTAATCTTCTAAAGTACGCATTAAATTATACGCCCATTCTGTCGTATTTCAAGAAAAAATTTTAACCAACCAAAGGAGATACTCCCATGATTACCAATCTGCTTTTTGATCTGGACAATACAATCCTTGACTTTGACCAGGCAGAGCGAAACGCCCTGCGGCATACGCTTCTTGCTCTTGGCATCGAGCCTTCCGATGCCATCTTAAAACGCTACCATGAGATAAATCAGGCTCAGTGGAAACTTTTGGAGCAGGGAAAAATTACACGCAGCCAGCTGAAGGTAACACGCTATCAGCTTTTGTTCCGGGAATTTCACCTTGACTGTTCCCCAAAAGAAGCGGCGCACCTGTATGAAAGCAGGCTTGGAATCGGACATTATTTTGTGGACGGCGCCTTGGAACTGATTCGTGAACTTTACGGCTCCTACCGTCTGCATCTTTGCACCAACGGCACATCAAAAGTACAGAAGAGCCGTATAAAAAGTGCCGGGCTGGAGCCATATTTTGAGAATATTTTTATCTCGGAAGATATAGGATTTGATAAACCATCCATTCAATATTTTCAATTCTGTTTTAATCGGATTCCTGATTTTGACAGAAAAAAAGCCCTCATCGTGGGGGACAGTTTAAGTTCCGATATTCAGGGCGGCATTCAGGCAGGTCTGAAAACCGTGTGGTTTAATCCCTCTCGCATGCCTGCCTCTTTGAACATCACTCCGGATTATGAAATTGACCGTATCCGGGATCTTCTCGCTGTTTTAAAAAAGGAAGCGGAATGCTGAAACTTTTGGAAAGACAAATTTTAGGGAAATTTTTTAAAAAATCCAAAAACATGCAAACTTTTTGCCCCGCTGCGGCATCTATAAGGCAAAGGAAAGAAAAGGAGATGTTATATTATGAAAAAAACAACGTTATTACTTCCCTGCCTGCTGGCTGCCCTGAGTTTTTCCATGACTGCCTGCGGCAATGACGAAGCTGCTCCCGCCATTTCCACCACAGTGGAAACCGTTCAGGAAACGGCGACGAACGCCCCGAATACAGACGAAACCACAGAGGATGCAGCTGCAGAAACCACAACAGATGAAAACGCAGAGTCTGCGTCCACAAAAACCGCTTCCGAAAAGGAATCTTCGGAAGAAACCATTCAGGAAACAGGCAGCGCCGATTCTCAGACAGCCTCTATGAGTCTTACCGTCAAGGACGGCGAGCCTTATACCGATGAAAACGGTAAATATTCCGCCAATATTGTATATCCGGTGATCACAGATGAAAGCGGACAGGAAATCGCAGCAAGCAAAGAAATTTCCGAATATATCGACGGTCTCAAATCCACCTACGAAGAAAACAGCAAACAGGAAGGCGGCGTTTATTCTGTAACCACCTCCTATGAAGTGACCCATGACGGCAGCAGATATCTGTCACTTCGTCTGATCACAACAGAAGTGATGGCAAGCGGCAATGAAACCGTCAAAACCTTTACGGTTGATAAACAGACTGGAGAAACTGTATCGCTGGAAGAACTCCTTGGAAGCAAGGAAGCTCTGGACGAAATCACGGAAGAAATCCGTATCCAGATGCAGGAACAGATGGCCGCTGACGAATCCGTTTCCTATTTTACCGAAGAAAGCGGTATGGGATTTACCGGCGTGACCGCAGATACTTCCTACTATCTTGACGAAAAAGGAAATCTCATCATCTCTTTTAACGAATACGAAGTGGCGCCCGGATATATGGGTATGGTTTCCTTCACCATTCCGGAAAATGTTTCCGGTACTTTCGACTGAACCCACTGATTTTCTTATATCTTATTTCAAACAAACCTGCCGGTCTGTGCGCACAGACGTCCCGCTCCTGGTAAACCGGCCCTAACGCCTGTTTCCATCAGCCGAGGCTGTGCTGCAAAGGCCGGCCTTTTCTTTGCAGACAAGGCGCCACACTTCTTCCAGTGTCTTTTGCGTAAATTCTGATTTGGGAAATTCTGTGATATGTCCCCTGTTTTCTATGACAAGCGTATCCGGGCAGAATCCTCTGTCCGCTGCAAGCAGCATGGGCCTATCGAATTTGCTGTCTCCGGCTGCAAGAATCTGCCGCTTCTCTCCCTTTTTGAAAAGCCATTCCCGAAGACGCAGTATGGAGGAACCTTTATCCAGCTTTTTTGGAAAAACATATAATTTTGCTCTATTGGTATCCAGATAAACTTTTTCTTCGTCCAGTTTTTCCCGCAGTCTGTCTATGGAAGCCTGGCTGTCCGTACTTTTGGTATAGACAAACAAACCGTCTACTTTTCTCACTTCCATACACACATCCGGATCCTGATTTAAGAAAAAAATCGCCTTTTCCAGCTCTTCATCCGCTTCCTCCACAATTTTTAACGTTTCCTCAAACCATTCTTTCACCGGTTCTCCGTTTTCCAAAAGGATGCCTCCATTTGCTGCAAGTGCATAGGTGATCGGCACGCTGTCTCCCAAAAGAACTCTGGAATACTGGGCCAGGGAACGGGTCGTAACAGGAATTACCATACATTCCGCTGAAATTTTCTGCAAAAGTTCCAGGCTTTTTTGGGTCATATAGGAAAGTTCTTTTCCTTCCATTCTCTCCACCAGTATTTTCTCCCGGCCGATGTCATGCCGGTACGAGTAAATCAGCGTATTATCCAGATCCGTGCAAAAAATAAGACTCATTCTCTTGCTCCCTCCGAAATTTTATCCGATAAAACCACCGGCATTTCCACGTAAGACACTTTTTGTTCCCTTCGCTGTAAGCTCCAGGGAAGTTCTTCCCCCAAAAGAGCACAGACCGCCACTTTGGGAATATTTACGCCTGTTCCGACACAGGAAAGCTGCACGCCTCCTGACATCCGTGTATTGACTTCCAAAAGATACGCTGTGTCCTTATCATACCGAAACTGAATATTGCAGGGACCATATAATCCGTATTTTTCAAAAAAACGGTCACAGGTTTCCAGGATTTCCCGGGGAAAAACAATTTTTTCCACTCTGGTATTTCCTTTTTCTCTGGGAATGGCAATCAATCCTGCTGCGGTATTCAAACAGTCTACGCTGATTTCCTTTCCATCAAGGTAGGGCATCACCATAAGCTCCGGAAAATGTTCCTGCTCTCTCAATGCCTCCAAGGTCTGTTCCAGGGTAATTTTCCGGCCCGGAGAAGAAAACAGTCCCTGGTAGCGTATGATTTTATCATCCACAACCCGGAAACTCATTCCTCCCTCATCCTGCACAAACTTAAAACAGACACGATTGTTTTCTTTTTTCAGATCCCAGTATGCTTTCTCAAAAGCGTCTGCATCGGTTACGATCCGGTAGGGCGGTATTCTGCCAATTTGGAGTTTTTCAAATAATTCATAAGTCTTTCTCTTATCGTTTAAAGTTCTGATCTTTGTTTCGTCCGGTTCCATCAGAACCCTGACGCCTGCATCCTGAAAACGTTTTAACTCTCCTGCAAGATCCGGCTGATTTTTTCTTGGAATGAAAATCTGAATTTTGTGACTTCTGCAAAAATCCAGACAGTAGTTCACGTAATCCTCGCCGTGTAATTGGGGTTCCACATAAAATTCATCGCTCACTTCTTTCATAACCGCATCGGGATTCTGGTTGGTGGAAATGATATAAAAACGATCCTCTCCTTCTTTTAAAAGATTGATAATGTCGTACACCGTACTGAACCAGTGATTAAACCATACTCTTATTTTTTCCTGTGCCATTTTTCGCTCCTGTACTCTGTTTTTCTTTTTTCTAATATCAAGGTCAAAAATTGCCCAACAAATTGTTTTGCGCTGCGCACTCCCGCAATTCTTGTTTTTATTCTAACATAAACGGGGAAAATAGGGCACTAAAACCGAAAAAGGCATCCGGGAAATTCTGCCTGTCTCTTTTGCAAACAGTTCATGAAGTATCACAAACTTTCAGGAAAAGACAACGGTTTTCATTTCCGGGATGCTTTTTCTTTTTTATTTCTACTCTATTTTATTTTTTATATCAGGACGAAGTAAAATTTAAACGTATTTGCTTTTATGATGCCTTTAAATGCTTTGGCATGATCAAGCTGTTTATTTGCAGCTTTCTGACAGCTCCTGATGTTTTTCAAGCAGTTCCAGAGTCAGAGGTTCCGGAAATACTTTGGGATAAGCGGAGCTGTTTTCTTCGTCAGTGGTTTCGCCTTCGTAAATAGCATTGGGATAGTATTTCTGCAGTTCGCTTCTTCCCTTTGTTATGATGCATTCTGCCATTTCCTGCGCCAAAGGATTGGTATCCTCTCCTTTGTCCACAACAGCGATGGATTCGGTTAAGGAGAAATTTCCTTCTGTAGGATCCACAAAGTCTACCGGAAGACCGTCTGCCTTATCTGCCACTGCCTGCTGTCTTAAGCCGAAACCTACAGCCACTTCACCGGCACGCACTTTCTTTAAAGGAGCGGAACCTGATGTTTCGATGTGAGGGCCTGCATTCTGGTAAATACCTGTCAGAACTTCTTTTGCTCCATCTTCGCCGTATTCACTGACTAATGCCTGAATCAGAAGCCATGCAGTGGAAGAACTTTTGATATCTGTAACGGATACCAGATCTTTGTATTCCGGATTGGTCAGGTCTTTCAAAGATGTGGGCATAGCCAGTCCGTTCTCTGCCAGCACTTCGGTATTTACGATGATCGTTCCTTCCTGAGAAGTGATAGGTGCACAGTAATCTCTCTGTTCGTCTGCATTTAACAGAGTATAGTCAAAGTTAAGTTTCTGGAACATGTTCTGCTGTTCCTGTGCGCTGTCCAGATAAAAAGTACTTAAAGTGAGCACATCTGCCTCGATATCTGTTCCCTCAGCGATTACTTTGCCGCCAAGCTCGGAAGTTCCGAATGTCTGAAACAGATATTTTCCTTCGTATCCGTTTTCATCCAGTGTTTTTTTCATAGCTTCCACTGCCTCATCGTCCGCGTTGGAATAGATGATCACTTCTTCACCGGAAGCTGCGGATGCCTGGCTGGCTCCGCATCCTGTTACGCCCAACATGCCTGTAAGAAGGGCTCCTGTCAGAATAAATGCTGCTGCTTTCTTTGCTCTCATAATTTCTTATTTCTCCTTTTTTCCATTTCTTTTATAATCCATAATTCCCAAAACCCCTTTTACTGCAAGGTTGGTAGCGAGAATGAATAACGATAAGACAAATACTTCATTAAACTTGGTGTAGTACTGAAGTTCCTTAATTTTGGTAGTGATAACCATGGTTCTTGCTCCCGCAATGAAAATTACGGCGCTGACGGTTACCATGGCATTGATAAAGTAGTAGCTAAACACTTCAAGGATCGTGGAAAACATATTCGGCGTAACAATTCGCACTATCGTTTTGATCCAGGTATCTCCCATAAGAGAAGCTGTCGTTTCCCAGGAATTGTTCAGCTTCGACAGGGAGTTTTTCATCATAAGGTAAGGCGTGGAGAAGAAATGCACCACGTTACATACGATAATCAGAAGGAAGGTGTTCTGCAATGGCGTGCCGGAAAAGATAAACATAAAAGCGATACCGATTACCATTCCCGGTATGGTGTTTGTGACAAGCGCGATTCCGTCGATGACAGCCTTGAATTTTTCGCCCATTTTGCTGCGGGCTGTAGCCAGCGCTGCCCCGTAAGTGACAAACAGACCAAGGAAAGCTGTGCACACTGCCACGAAAATAGAGTTTTTATAAACCCCGAAAAGGCTCTGATCGTTCAGAACATCCATCAAATGCTCTAAGGTAAAGTTCGTCTTGTAAGGCCATTCTTCCACAAAGGGAACTACAAAAATAACTGCGAATATGGCCAGAACTGTCAGGATGATAAGCGTTGATGCAACGGCACATGCGCCGTCTCTGACATAATTTTTCTTAAATTCTATCTCCGAAATTTTGTTGTAGCGCACGTTGTAGCGCTCCAGGAATTTTAAAAGGGCGATACTTAAAATGGAGGGCACCAGCATCATCATGGCAACTACGGCGCCTCTCTGGAAGTTGGGCACGCTTCCCAGCATTTCGTTGTACAAAACCGTAGCAACTACGTCATACTGTCCTCCCACCGACGCCGGAATTCCGTAGTCTGTAAAACAGAGGAAAAAGCACTGCACAAGAGAAGCTGCAAGAGTTCCCGCCAGAGGGCGGATAATTGTCTGCCAGAATGTGCGGAATGCATGATCTCCCATCACTCTGGATACAACCATGAATTTTTTATCGATAAATCCCATGGTGTTGAGTATCAGCATAAAGGATATAGGCAGAGTATAGATTACATAGCCAAACATCAGTCCCCAGAATCCATAGATTTCAAAGGGCTGACCTCCCAGAAGTCTGGTCAGAAGTCCCTGCTTTCCGAAAGAGTAGATAATGGCAAAGCCATAGGTAATGGTAGGAAGCAGCATAGGAAGCACTGCCAGAGTCCGGATCACTTTCTTGAAATTTTTATGTAGATTTGTGTACTGTACGGTGTAAGCCAGCAGAAATGCCAGTACCGTAGAGCAAAGGGCGCTGGCCAGCGAAACCTTCACGCTGTTTCCGAGAGCTGTTAAAAACCCTTTTCCGGCAACTACCTCTACATAGTTGGCGATACTGATTCCGCTCTCACCCACAAAAGATTCTGTCAGCAGTCTTAAAACGGGAACTGCCAGAAACACTGCAAAAATTGCCAGCACCAGGGTATAGATAACTTTTATTTCTTTTTCTTTCCTGATCATCTTTTAAACCGCCTGTGCTTCTTTTGTGAAATCCTGATGGAAGAGTGCAAAAATATTGTTTCTCTTGATCTGAAGCTGATTGAGAATGAATTCTTTTACAAAGTTATTCTGAGGTGCTGTAATGATCTCTTCCGGTGCTCCATACTGAGAAATCGTTCCATGATTTACGATCATAACCTTGTCAGACAGTGTGAGCGCTTCTTCCGGATCGTGGGTTACAATGATTGTGGTCAGATGAAAATCTCTCGCAATTTCTTTGATCTTTTCTTTGATGGACTCTTTGATCACCCCGTCCAGAGCGCTTAAAGGCTCATCCAAAAGCAGAATCTTCGGCTTCATCACCATGGTTCTCGCCAGCGCTACCCTCTGCTTCTGACCTCCGGAAAGCTGTTCGATTTTTTTATTCAGATGCTCCCGCAATCCTAAAAGATCAATCATATCTTCCACTTCCTGTTTTGTGGAAATATCCGGACGGTTTCTCAGTCCGTAAGTGATATTTTTGTATACATTTAAATTGGGGAACAGCGCATAATCCTGAAATACGATATTGAATCCTCTCTTTTCCATGGGAACGTTGGTAATATCCTCGCCGCCGAAAATAATCTCTCCCTCGTCCACCTGGGTAAGTCCCAGGATCAGATTCAAAAGCGTTGTTTTTCCACATCCGGAAGGTCCCAAAATAGAAACGATTTCTCCGTCTTCAATTTTTAAATTGATGTCGTTTAATATGGTTACATTATCATAAGATTTTTTTACATGCTTCAGTTCCAGCATTTTTCTTCCCTTCCTTTTCTGATCTTCCAAAACAGCCTTGTCTGAAAAAATTTTTCTTTTTCGTATCCGGCCGTTCTCCTGTTTTCTTTACACTGGAATTATTATAAAAAAACTTATTTGCCGTATCTATCAAGCTATCATCAATTCTTTGTTAAGCATAAGTTAACCTTTTGAGGGAAAAGTAAAAAGTGTGCACCTTGGTGCACACTGCGCCGAGCGCGGTTGCCGTCAGGCAACATAATAAAAAAAGTCTATGCTTCACTTTTTCATGAAACATAGACTCTTTTTATATTTTTATCCTAATTCATTCTAATTCCAAATTTATCTTTTTCTTGTTAAGAATTTACGAATCAAATCTACCGGATACATAGTCAACGCCATTAAGATAACAATGAGCCAACCGCTTAATCCAAAGCGTACGCAGCTGAAGATTTCTCCCACAACGCCGCCGATGGATACCATGACTACCTGTACAAGAATGATCAGCAGCCACATTTTCCAGAACATGGGATTTTCTTTCAAATCCTCAAATACATTGGGCCCGTCGCTTCTTACGTTCCATGCGTTGACCATGAAGGCAAATACGAACATACAGAAGTAACCGGTGTAAAACTGTTCGGTGCTGTCAAAGAAGGTAGCAAATACCGGAACTTTGAACCACAGAATACTGATCAGTGTCAGCCAGCCGCCCATAATGCCGATCTGAATTGCCATAGGTTTGCTGATAATACTCTCGTCTCGTCTTCTGGGCTTCATTCTCATGTATTTCGGAAGTGCAGGTTCGCTTGCAAACATAATGGAAGCAAGACTGTCCATACACAGGTTGATCCACAGAAGGTGCGTTACCTTAAGCGGAGCTTCGATTCCGATAAACGGACAGATTGCAGAAACAAGAACTGCTGCCACGTTGATAACAAGCTGCATCTTACAGAATTTCAAAATGTTGATGTAAAGCGTACGGCCGTACCATACCGCATTTTTGATGGAATTGAAGTTGTCATCCAAAATAACCAGTTTTCCGGCTTCTTTGGCAACTTCCGTACCGCTTCCCATAGCAAAACCTACATCCGCACGTTTCAGTGCCGGGCTGTCGTTGACACCGTCACCTGTCATACCTACTACCAGGTTCAGTTCCTGGCAGATACGCACCATACGGCTCTTATCTGTAGGAAGAGCTCTGGAGATAACACGGATATTTTTGATCTTTGCTTTGATCTCATCGTCGGTCATGGCATTGAGTTCCGCAGAAGTGATCGCGATATCGTCTCCGCCTTTAAAAAGCCCTGCTTCTTTTGCAATCGCTACGGCTGTTTCCTTGCGGTCACCGGTAATCATGACAACCTGAATGCCTGCTGCCTGAACTTCCTCGATTGCTTCTTTTGCTTCCGGTCTTACATCATCACGGATTCCCACGAAGCCTACCAGAACGATATCGTCATTGATCTCGTCTCTGACCATCTGTTTTTTCGAATATCCAAAAGCCAGAACACGCATCGCACGGTTTGCCAGTTCGTCAATTTTTTGGTTGACAACACTTTCATCCAGAGCAACCTCCTCGCCGTTCTCTGTCAGATACTTTTTGGCTTTAGCCAGAATTCTCTCCGGAGCGCCCTTATAGAAAGTTCTGTCCATAGACTCAATGTAAGCCTGGCTGAATTTATTGGCACTGTTGAATTCCTGAAGCTGTGTCACTTCACAGTCTTTGTTGTCTGCAAGAGCCTGATAAGTAGTCTCTCCCAGGAATTTTAACAGAGCCTGGTCTGTCATATTTCCGCCGATAACCTGATGTTTGTCATCAAACATGGCTCCTGTATTTTTTCCGATACATAAATCCAGGTTTCCCTTGATTGCTGTGGCGGAAGCACTTCCCTGCACATCCAGCACTTTTCCTGCGCCGTCAAAAAATTCCACTACTTCCAGCTGGCCCTTTGTGATGGTACCTGTTTTATCACTGAAGAGAATGTTCAGAGAACCTGCTGTCTCGATACCGATGGATTTACGAACAAGTACGTTTACTTTGTAAAGCTTTCCGGTATTCTGCATCAAAACCAGAGCAATAACAAGCGGAAGTCCTTCAGGAACCGCACATACAATAATGGTGATGGCCACGGTAACTGCACTTAAAACTCCCTGCAGCACTTCAACCCATCCCTGAGCAAAATATGCTGAGAAAGAACCTGCCATCCAGATATAGTGAATAAAATAAGCCAAAGCTATGACAATAGCGCCTACATATCCGAATACGGAAATCTGATTAGCCAGCTTGTTCAGTTTTACTTTCAGCGGGGAATCCGGCTCTTTGTCTTCCATGTCCTTGGCCATTTTACCTGTCATGGTGCTTTCGCCTACCTTCTGGATGAGCATATAGCCTTCTCCATCCAAAACGGTAGCGCTGCGGAACAGACTGTGAGCATCCACAAAAGTATCGCCGGTAATCTCATCCGGAATTTTAAATCCTTCCGGAGCTGCATCTTTTTTACATTCCTCTGCCTCTCCGTTCAAAGCGCTGTTGTCCACAGACAGTTTTCCGTCCACCAGAACGCCGTCTGCCAGAATCTTATCTCCGGACTGCAGTACTACAATATCCCCCACAACCAGGTCGTCCACTTCAATGACAGTGACTACACCGTTACGGATTACCTTGGCCATATCCTTTTTCTGGGACTCTTTCAGCTTGCGGTACGCCTTGTCGTTGGAAACTCCCGTTTTTGCGGAAACAAAGTTTACAAGCAAAATCGCGATGATGGTTCCCACCGGTTCATACCATTCTCCATGTCCTGTAAAAAACATGATGAGCATGATGACCGCAATGACACAAAGAATACGGATCATCGGGTCCTGAAAACCTTCCAGAAACTGCTGCCAGAATGTCTGGGGTTCTGCTTCTTTAATATGGTTGCTGCCATACTTTTTTCGGCTCTCTTCCACCTGAGCGTCAGATAAACCTTTCCATTTCTTATCCATGTTACTCTCCTCTTTTGGAAGTCCGGCATTCTTTCCTGTGAATCCACAGGCGCACCGCGGCGCTAAAAAATGTTTACGCCAGCGGCGAAATCTTTCTCTGCCGCAGTGCTCTCACCTTACCGGTCTTCCTGTCGCCTTTGTTATTTTTATGCACAGCCTTTCGGCATTGGTGCCTTACTCTCCGGTCAGAATCTCTGTTTCTGTCCGGTTCTCTCAGCGGTATCTGTTGATCAGTTCGCCCAGACCGTTGTCGGTAGTTCCCTGTCCGATTGCGCTGAATTTCCATTCGCCGTTATGACGGTAAACTTCTCCGAAGATCATAGAGGTCATTCCGCTGTAATCTTCGCTCAGATTGTAACGGCATAATTCATTCCTGTTTCTTGCATCCACAACCCGGCAGAACGCATTCTGAATCATTCCGAAATGCTGTTTTCTCTGTGCGGCATTGTAAATATTTACAACAAGCACGATTCTGTCATATTCCGGCGGTACTGCTCCCAGTTCCACTACAATCTGTTCGTCGTCTCCGTCGCCGGCTCCTGTCAGGTTGTCCCCCATATGCATTACAGAATTGCTTTTATGGCGCAGATTTCCGAAATAAACCACATCCTGCACTCCTATCAGCTTTCCGTTTGTTAAAAGCAGTGCGGAAGCGTCACAGTCTACCGACTGGGGCTTCGGTGCGAAGAACCCTCTTTTCTGCTGCACTTCGTCCCAGCCAAGACCTACGATAATGCGGCTTAATCCCTCGTTGCCTTTAGAAAGACTTACTTTCTGTCCTTTCTGTAAACTAACTGCCATAATCCCAAATCCCCTTTCTTTTTATCAGCTATGTTATCAGTCTGCCACATCAATGCCGTAATTTGCACAGAGCGCTGCCAGGCCTCCCTGATAGCCGCTTCCGATGGCATTGAATTTCCATTCGCCGTTGTGACGGTAAAGTTCTCCGAATACCGCTGCGGTTTCAATGGAGAAATCTTCTCCCAGGTCGTAGCGCAGCATTTCTTCTCCTTTTTCCTCATCCACAATACGCACAAAAGCGTTGTCGATCTGTCCGAAATTCTGACGTCTCTCATCCGCATCGTAAATCGTTACGGCGAATACAATTCTGCTGATATTTTCCGGAACCTTTGACAGGTCTATGCGCATCACTTCATCATCGCCTTCTCCGGCTCCCGTACGGTTATCTCCGCAGTGTTCCAGGCCGCCGCTGGGATGTTTGAGGTTTCCGAAAAACACAAAATCTTCCTGTCTTGTAACCTTTCCGTTTTCTCCCACAAGAAATGCCACAGAATCCAGGTCGAACTGTCCGCCGGTGTCATAGCGGTTAATGTCCCATCCGATTCCCACCAGAAGGCGGGTCAGCCCCGGATTATCCTTTGTAATACTTACTTTCTGTCCTTTTTTCAAACTTACCGGCATAGTTAATAGTCTCCTTTCCATTTATCTGATATTCTCTGCAATGATCAGACGTCCACTCCAAAGCTTCTGCACAAAGCAGCCAGGCCTCCCTGGTAGCCGCTTCCTACCGCATTGAATTTCCACTCTCCGTTGTGACGATAGATTTCTCCCACGACAATAGCGGTTTCAATGGAGAAATCTTCTCCCAGGTCATAATTGATCAGTTCCTCATTGTTTGCCGCATCCATAATATGGATAAACGCATTGGAAACCTGACCGAAGTTCTGACGTCTTTCCTCTGCCTCGTAAATGGTTACGGTAAATACGATTTTATCTACATCTGCGGGAACCTTGGAAAGATTGACCATAATCTGTTCATCATCTCCGTCGCCTTCTCCGGTTCTGTTATCTCCTGTGTGTTCCACGGCTCCGCTCTCATGCTTTAAGTTTCCGTAAAAGATGAAGTCTGCATCTTTTCTCACTTTACCGTTTGTTCCGATCAGAAATACTTCTGCGTCCAGGTCAAAATCTGCACCGCCGTCGTATTTGTTGATATCCCATCCAAGACCTACG
Organism: uncultured Lachnospiraceae bacterium; assembly: GCA_944381635.1. Taxonomy (GTDB): domain Bacteria; phylum Bacillota; class Clostridia; order Lachnospirales; family Lachnospiraceae; genus CALWLY01. The sequence continues at coordinate 31,002 of CALWLY010000016.1, read as the reverse complement.
AGCAGTTTGCTAAGTCCCGGCTTTCCTTTCGTCAAATCTACTTTCTGTCCCTTACTTAAGTTAATAGGCATAACTGATTCCTCCTTTATTTAAACGGCTTTGCCGTATATTTTACTGATTTGCACCGTTTCTTTTTTCCATAGAACCGCTGAACATTTTTTCATATTCCTCTTTGATCTGAGCAAGACGTACTTTGTCTTCCTCTCTCTGACGCTTGGCATTTTCCTGGATCTGTCTGGTTTCTTCGATTCCCGACACAATGGTTTTCCATGTATTTTCCAGCGTCTCAATTTTAATGGAACTTCCGGATGTCAGCTGTGCAGTGGTCTTTGCCATGTTTGCGGAATTCTGTGCATTTTTGATAAGCATCTCATTGGTTCTTGCATCCAGCGCAGCCATGGCGTCCGCCTGTACTTTCTGTCTCTTTAACAGGATTGCCTGAGCCAGAGCCTGCTTAAATACCGGCAGCGTAATGATAAATGCGGAATTGATCTTTCGAATCAGATTCAGATTGCTGAATTCCATGGTCTTGATCATGGGAATCGACTGCAAAGCCACGTTTTCCGCTATGCGCAGATCCTGCGTTCGCTGTTCCAGCATCATTTTTGCCTGTTCCAGGGTTGTCAGCTCAAACTGGATGGAATTGTCCCCTGATGTCTCCAGCTGGGTTCTTCTCTCCTCAATGTAAGTTTCCAGTTCGCCGATTCCCTGCTCTCCGGCCAGAATGTATTTTGTCAGTTCATGATAATAGTTTACATTTGTCCGGAACATATCTTCCAGTTTCTTGTTGGATGTCTTGATTTCCGCTTCATACTGTTTCAGCTTTACATAGATTTTGTCAACTTCATCCCCCATCGTGTGATACTTGTTCAAAATCTTTTCCAGCTGCTTGCTGACGTTTCCAAACAATTTTCCGAATAAAGAAGGTTTCTCCTGAATTTCGTTAATGTCAAATTTGTCCATGATCTTGGCAAGAGTATTTAACATTTCTCCGGAATCATTGACCTGATTCATGTTCATACTTCTCAAGATCACATCCGAACACTTGGAAATTTCTTCCGCCACTTCCGCTCCGAAATTGACAATGGTATCCGCCTCGTAGACGTTAATCTGGCTTACCAGACGATCTACTTCCTCCGAGCCTACCATCTGCTGTCTCATTCTTTCTCTGTCCGCCTGGATATTGTAGCTTTCCACCACTTCCAGATCCGTGTTCTGCTCCGTTGAAACTGCAGCGGGCGCTGTCGTCATCCCCGGGTTGTTTACTTTAATCCCCATCCTTTATCCTCACTTTCTGCCGCTCCCGGCGGCTTAAACTGTGAATCCGGATTTTTCGTCCCTGTTTTCTCAGAACTTAAAATACCGACTTTTATTTCTTTTTATTTAATGATGCTTCGGATCAGCCTTCCGGCCAGTCCGGAGCGTCGTTTTTTCATTTTGTTCAGATCCGGTACCTGCGCGCTGTAACAGTATTCCCCGATCTGGTGCTCTGCCAGTATATTTTTGGTATAAAACCGTTCAATGCAAGTATAGCCCGTAGGAACAAAGATGACAACATCAAATCCGAGCATATGCAGATAGGCAAATAAAATACTGTCCTCGATCACCGGGCTTTTATCACTGCTGTGAACAATCAAAGCCTTCGGTATCTTGCCTGTAAAATCAAAATTCTGAATCAGCCAGTGCCATTCCTTCGGCATATTAAGGATCGTCGCCAATATCAGATTTTCCACTCCCATTCCGCCGTCTATCAGTCTGCTGTCTATCAGCTCCTGCGCCTTTTGAAGCATATAATCCTGCATGGATTCCCTTAAGTTTCCAAAGGGATAGGAGGACGCGTTTTTCAGCTTTCTGGTATCAATCTTTCCGTTGTAAAGATACTGATATGCCTTTTCTTTAAAGGGATTTGGCTGAGATAAATTGCAGTAGGGAAAATCCTGCACAAGACGGGTCTCCTCCGTCATCATATCGCATATTTTTCCCCAGTATTCTTCTTTATCCTGTCCCATGCCGGACACTTTTGCAAAGATGACCGGCACCATCACACGGTCGGTAAAGGTTTCAAAATTGGGCCGGTATTTTGCCTCCTGATCCCACAAAATAAAAATCTCATCACTGGTAGTCTGCAGCAGAACCGGAATAGCTGTCCGGAACTGATTTGCCCGATACATGCCGGTATCCTGATACAAAATTCCTGTAAGTTCCTGCTCCGCCTGGTAGGCTGCCGTTCCAAACTGCATTTGCCGCACATCTGTGGGAAATTTCTGTAAAGAGATACTTCCCTCTTCCTTCTTTTTAAAGAAAAGCGGCGAGGTAATGGCTGCCCCCTCCTCCCCCTGAGGATTTACGATCATCACATCCACAGGAAGTTCTGCCGCCATCTGCAAAAACAGCCTTTCATTTTCACTGCGCACCGGACCATGATAAAAAAGCATGGGTATCTTTTGCGGGAAGTCCCCTGTTTTCTTCCAGAGTTTCTGTGCGTAGCGCTTCAGCCAGCAGATCATAATGACCGCGGTATTCATCAGTTTCTGCGAAGGCACCTTCTCTCCTGACATCTGTCCCGTAAAAGCTGCCCTGGCATATGCCTGAATCTCTTTATCCGCCAAAACAATCTGCTCTGCCATCCGGGAAATCAGTATTTCGGCCGACGGATAATTTCCTCTGCGCACCGAATTGATCTCTTCGAAATCCGGCATGGGGATTCCACCCTCCAGCAGTTCCACCGTCCGCCCCATTCCCTCAAGCTTCATTTTCCATTTCAGCAGCTCCTGATAACAGCTTTCTCCGCTGTCTGTGCCAAACACTCCTGCAAACAGGTTATAAAAAACTTTCGGTTCCTTTCCCCTCTCCTCCGGCTTTTTCAAAGCTTCCGAAAAAGGGGCTGTCGTCGTCATCCAGGCATTGGTGCAAAGCTGTCTGGAGGGCTTTGTCTGCGAAGAAGCGGGGGAAGTAAAACTGCCCATTTCATATCCTCTTTGTCTGTCACAGCCTGCATCCTGACGGGAAGGTGACACAGAATGTCCGGAAATCGGAACACCTGTTGTATTCCCGGGTTTTGTCCCCATCCTTTCTTCCTTTTGGCTGCCTGCTTTGAGAACTACACGGGAAAGGCTTCCCGGTTTCTGACAGAAAATCTCTTTTCGGATATCCAAAATGGAATACCCATCCGGAAACGCTCTTCCGTTTTCAATTTCAAATAACTGCGAATAAGCAGACTGACTGTCTGCTTTCTGATAGGCCCCGTCTCCTTCCGGCTCAAGCAGTACAATGTCACAGCCGGCAAGATTTAAAACCCGAAGCATCTTAAGCTCATATTCTGTAATATTTCCCTGAAAAAGGATTTTAGGGACAGCGTCGTTTTTTCTCTGGGAAAAAACAGGCTCAAAACGATAATACAGCCAGCACATGAATTTCACATATGCGTTTTTCTGCATGTTTTCATTTTTCCCTGCGCGGGCCATCTGGATAAAAATGTCATAAAAGCTGTCTGCAATATCTTTTCTCACACTCTCCGCCATGCGGGGCATCCATTTTTTTAACGCCGCCATATAAAATCTGGGATCCAGTTTAAACTCCTGTCCCAGCATCTCTTCGTAATATTCCAGCTGCTTCTCATCCGGATTTCCTATTTTGCGAAAAATGCAGACGCCTGCCTGCTTTGTCTGTTCTATATATCTGCGGACAAACTCATCCACCTTTTCCTGAAACGCCATCAGTCTGACAAAATAGACTCCCGGCTTCTTTCTCTCTGCGTAGGGAATAAAACAGTCGTCCAATGAACAAATATCAATCCTGGTAAACATATTGCCCTACATTCCTTTCTCTGACGCCAGCCAAAATTTCAGCATACGCATCACTTTCTTCATAAACTTACCTTGCTTTCCTTTTGGCACCATTCTCCGGTACCGTCTTCCCACATTTATCTATCGTAAGATTATACAAATTATACAATACTCGCTACCTTTACGCAAACGGTTTCCGCCCTATCTGATAATTTCAGAAATCCTTTCTGAAAATTTAATAATTTCTTTCTTTTTAGGTCAGAGAAAACCTCCCAGAAAGCCCCGGATCGTGTCACAGTCCACTGCCAGATTCAGATTCTGACCATCCTGAAATCCTGCCGTCACAATTCCAATCAGCTCTCCTTTTAAATTTAAAAGCGCTCCTCCGCTGCTTCCATGGGAGATAGGCGCTGTAAACTGTATCATAGGAATCTGATTGATGCTGCGAAATCCTGCGATAATTCCGTCTGATACGGTATTAAAAAGTCCCAGCGGGCTTCCGATTGCCACAACCTTCTGCCCTCTTACCAGTTCTTCTCCCCTATGTACGGGAACCGGTCTTCTTGCAACCGGCTCAATTTTTAAAAGCGCCAGGTCATTTTCCGGATGATATTTCACCAGCTCTCTGGTAAGCTTCGGCGTATCCTCTTCCTCCAGCCTTACGGAAAAGAAAGCGCCCTCTTTTACCACATGAAAATTGGTCAAAATATAACCGTCCTCTCTGATCAATACCCCGGAACCTGTGGCAAATGCTTTTCTGTTCTGATCATATACCGTAATCATGACTACACTGCCTGCAATACCGGCAAGTTCCTCATAGGAAAGCTCTCTGCCCTTCTCTGAATTCATGCTGTTTTTTTCCGCTCTTTGCTCTCTCAAAACAGGATGTCTTTCCCGCTGTTTTTTCTCCGCCGGTGTTTGGAAAGGCACTTCTGACAGCTTTTGTACCGGCCTCTTTTCTGCAGGATATGTGTTATAGCGGCAAGGGTCATAGGGAGGAATTTTTCCTTCCAAAGGACTGTTAAAACAGTTTATCTGCGCATAGGGCGTCATTTTTTTAATTTCATCCCGCAAAAGCACGCCCGGTTCTATGGCAAAAACATCGCACCCGCAGTACACCAGAAGTTTGAAAAACAGATACTCTTTTATTCTGATATTTCCCACATAGACAAAACGCGGAAAACGGGAAAATGCTTTCGTCTGCTTAAAAAGCTGTGGGAAATATTCGCTGATCCATTTGCATAAAAGAATCACAAAATTTCCGACTCCCGCCCCGTTTCCCCTGACTGCCTGATACTCATCCACAACTGCGTCGAAGGATTCCTCCCAGGCACTTTCCCAAATCCCGTTCTGAAAAGAAAACAGACGGTGCTTTTCCCAGAAACATCTTCTTGTTTCTTTATCCGCAACACCCCTTTTGTACTCCTCGTAATCTTTCAGAGTCTTCTCGTAAAGGCTGCGTTCCTTTTCCCCCAGATACATGTCAAGACCGTTCACTCTCAGATAGCCGCCCTTTCCTTTTTCTTCCCCGGTCAGCTTTTCATCCGTGCGGACAAGTTCCTCTTTCATCTTTTCACTGTCCGCACATCCTGCCTGTATGACAAAAACCGTATTTTTTTCCAGATTGCTGCATCGATTCTCAAAGGAAGCAAATTCCCAAAGCGTATTTATTTTTGTCTCGTTCAATATAATTTTCAGTTCCAATTTTTCACCTCCGCATGCCTTTTCTTTCTGTCCTGTGATCCTTTCTTTCCTTGAATTATACAATATTTATTTCCATTCATCCATGTACATTTTTTTCACGAAAATTCCCGCCTGTTACCGACACTTTTCCGGCCTCCTCCTGTTTTACTTTTTTTCTCCTGTGTGCTAAAATGAAAGTTAATATTTGTGTAAAAAAGACAGCGAAAGGAACATGACTATGGCTATTCCCAATCAATTCATGAATCATTTGAACCAGAAAAACGGTTTTCATGACGCCCTTGATCAGGTGCTGGCATCAGCTTTTGTAAATGCCTACGCAGTGGGACCGCTTCTTTATTCGCCTGCTACCAATTTCAAAATTTATTCCAAGCTGCTGAATAATGAGTGGGGCTCTCCCTATTCCCTTGCCCTTTGCCTGGAAGATTCCATTGCAGATTCCGCTGTAGCTGCGGGAGAACGCAATATTATTTCCCTTCTGAAAAAACTCTATCAGAATCGGGAAACCATCCCTTATCTTCCCAACATATTTATACGCGTCCGTCATGCTGACCAGATTCTCAAGCTCTATCACGCTCTCGGAAACTCTGCCGATATCCTGACCGGTTTCCTTCTTCCCAAATTTTCTCCTGCCAATTCGGCAGAAGCTGTCTCTCACATACAAAAAATAAATGAAGTGTCCAAAAATCCGGTTTACTTTATGCCGATTCTGGAAAGCCGGGATTTGATCTCTTTATCCGGGCGTGCTGCCTTTTTGGAGGATACCAGAGATTTCCTTCTTTCCTGCAAAAAATATGTGCTGAATGTGCGTGTGGGAGGAAACGATCTGTGCCATGCTTTCGGTCTGCGCAGAAACGTGACGGAAACAATCTACGATATCGGTCCCGTTGCCCGGATTTTAAATGATATTGTCACAGTTTTTCATCAGGACTTTGTCATTTCCGGTCCTGTCTGGGAATATTTTGACGATCCGCACCATCTCTGGGAAAAAGGGTTGAGACGGGAACTTCGCATAGACACACTGAACGGTTTTATCGGCAAAACGGTCATTCATCCCAACCAAATACCAGTCGTGCAGAGCGCTCTGAAAGTGAGCCGCCATGACCTGGAAGATGCCAGACATATACTCAATGCTTCCATAAATGATTCCCAGGTGGCTAAGAGCAGCGCCGGCACCCGCATGAACGAAATAAAGACCCACACCAACTGGGCAAAAAAACAGATTTTATTAGCTTATTTATATGGAGTACGCGAATCATGAATTATTCTGCTTATCATTTTGAAGATCTGGTAAGAATTGCCAAAAGAGACAACAACAGCAAACGGCCTTTTTTGCTGGTAAATCCTCTGCAGGGAAAACACATTCCCGCCTCACCGTCAGAATGCTTTCGCCTGTTTTCGGCGTTGGCAGATAAAGTTTTTGCACAAAAAACAGAAGAGCCTATGCTGATCGTAGGTTTTGCGGAAACCGCCACAGCCATAGGCGCCGCCCTTTCCGCTCTGGCTCCTTTTGACACCTTTTACATCAACACGACCCGGGAATATTATCCGGACAGAGAATGGCTTTATTTTTCCGAGGAGCACAGCCATGCCACAGAGCAGAAAATGGACAAAAGTTTTCTGGATGCCCATCTGAAAAAAGGGATGCGCATCCTGTTTGCTGAGGATGAGGTGACTACCGGCAAAACCATTGAAAACATTATCGCTGTCATGGAAAAAACTTACCCCGCCCTTTCGCTGCGTTTCGGTATTGCCTCCCTGCTAAACGGCATGGAGGAAGAAAAAATAGAAAACCTGAAAGAAAGAGACATTCCCTGCTATTATCTGGTCCGTGTTCCGTCCTGCCAGTATGACAGCTTTCTGTCCGGCTTTTCCTATCCGGAAAGCCTTCGCATCGATGACCCTTCCGGCGCAGACTTTCCCAAAGCAGCTGTGCAGGAAGCCACACTGGGCGGCTGTCTGGATCCACGGCTGGGAGTTTTTATGAAAGATTACGACTGTCACTGTCTTGCCCTGGCGAAAGAGCTTACGGAACGCTTTGCTCTTTCTGATAACTCAAACAGTGAAAAAGAGAAGGATAGGAAAACTTTGTCCTCCAAAAAAATTCTCATTCTCGGCACGGAAGAATGCATGTATCCGGGCCTTTACTGGGGACGTTATCTGCAGGAACACACCGGACACCGCGTTTTCTTTCACGCTACCACCAGAAGCCCGATCCTTCCGAGCCCTAAAGAGGATTATCCTCTTCACTGCCGTATTCGCCTGGAAAGTTTTTATGACAAAGAACGCACCACCTATCTTTACAATCCGGACAGCTATGACGCCGTTTTCGTGCTGACTGACAGCCCGGTGCACACCAACGCCGGCTCTGTTCTTGCCTCTGTTTTTTCATCCTATGGCGTTCCTTCCTTCACGGAAATTTTCTGGACAAAATAACACATTAGCGTCGGTGTACAGGCGAATTTACAGGACTGAGGCGTATTGTCATTGTCCCCCTGTACACCGACGCCAGGAAAGGATCAGGACAAAACTTTTATGAGCACTAAAACCATGAGAAGCACCTATCAAAATAAGGATGTGACTTTACTGTTAAAAGACATTACCGGCCTGGTAACTCCTCTTAGCACAAAGGAACGGGAAGCTTTGATTCAGGCCGGGGTTTCTTACAGTGAAATGCTTCCGTTGGAGTATAAACCTTCCCCGGCCTATATGGATGCCTATTTCTTCGCTCTTTCCGCCTATGCCAAAGCAACGGCGGACGCGACAGCGATCGCCGCAGAAAAAATTTATGCCCGCTCCGGCAGTGAGATTGTTCTTGTCTCTCTTGCCAGAGCAGGCATACCGATAGGAATTCTTTTAAAACGTTACCTGGAACGAAAGTATGAAAAGCCTGTCTTTCATTACTCTCTCTCCATTATACGCGACAAGGGAATAGACAAAAACGCCATGAATACGATTCTGTCAAAGCATCTGCCCCAGAATCTGCAGTTTGTAGACGGGTGGATAGGAAAAGGCACCATCCAGAGAGAACTGGAAGCGGCCCTTTGTGGAGATTATCCCGAGGTTTCTCCCAAACTGGCTGTTCTCTCAGACCCTGCCAATCTGACCAATCTGTGTGGCACGCATGAGGATATCCTCATCCCCAATTCCTGTTTAAACTCTACGGTTTCGGGACTTATCAGCCGTACTTTTTTGCGGAAGGACATCATCGGCCCCGATGACTATCACGGCGCTGTCTTTTATGAAGAACTTCTCCCGGAAGATCAGTCAGAACAGTTTCTTACCGCCATCGAGTCCCATTTTGACTACCGGCTGCCCATTCCGGACACAACTCCCGGTCCTTTCTCAGGACTTTGCGAGGTAAAAAAAATTGCGGAATCACTGGGGATTTCAAATATCAATTTCATAAAGCCCGGTATCGGGGAGGCCACCCGCGTCCTTTTGCGCCGCATGCCATGGTGCCTTCTGCTTCGTCCCGGCTATGAGAACGATCCTCTTTTGACACATCTGGTGCAGCTTGCCCGGGAAAAACAGGTTCCCATCAGGGAATGGCCTCTGCAAAATTACCGTGCCTGCGGCATTATCCGGAAAATGGCTGATGTTTAATCGTTCTCTTCCTCTTCCCGATATCTTTTTTCCAAAAGCTCCAGTTCTTCCTTTGCCTGCTCCACCAAAATGGTTTCCGCCTTCATTCTTCGGAAATAGGAGCTCATCTCATCTGCCATTCCGGACAGTCTATTAAGCAGGGTGGAAAAATCTTTCAGCATTTCATTGTCCTTAAAGTAGGGATAAACGATATCGTGATCGATTTCACTCCACCCTTCCTCAAACAGCGTCCTTCCCTGAATCTCCACATAATACCCCTTATATTTGATAATATAATGCAGCGAGCGGTAAATTCCGTCTGAGCGGATTTCAATCAGGCTGTCATCATAAATGCGGCTGTCGCCGTTTCGTCGGTATACCTTGGGTCTTTCCGCAATATAATAATGCGATTCGTCCTCGTCAAAATCTTCCAGTCTGTGAACCACATACTGACTGGGATCATTTTCAAACACAGACGTAATATAGCGGTGAAAGAAAATCCAGTCCTCCCGGTAAAGGAAAAACACACGGATTCCAATCAGGTCTGTCATGAACTTGTAATAGTTTTCATGATTCAAACTGCCAAAACGATCCGGTCTTTCCCTTCTTTTGCGTATAATCTTTTCCAGGAGATGTCCCGGATCCTTCGTGCGGTATCTGTAAGAATGGATTCCTGCCCGTTCTATATCGTAAAGATAATCATCCACAAAATCTTTCCCGATTTCTCTCAGCTTCTTCTCAATGGAAACATAGTTTTCATAAATTTTTTCCAACTCTTCCCACTGGATTCCGGCCGCCTTGAAATCTTCCTCTTCCATATTGTAAGTTTTTAAAAACTCTTCTTTTTTCATCATATTTTTTACCCCGAACTTTCTTTTATTTATCTTACTATCATATTTTATCAAGAAACTCAACCACCAAACAGAACTTTTTTATGATAAAATTCAAGCCCCTTGACTTTTATACGCATTATACGCACAATATAATTGTATGGAAATAAAGACATGAAATTCCGGGAAACAGAAAATAATCTCAGAGGGTGGATGGCAATTCAAAAAAGCAAAAGGCTCTTAATACTCTTACATTCATCCAACTAAACCTGGTAAAATCACACTTCCAAATTCCCCGGAGAATTACCCCATAAATTGTTAAACCAAAAAAATCATATCAATTTTTCACAGGTGCTCCAGGATTCTTTAATGGATATTTATCAATAAAAAAGAAACTCTTAACCAGCTCGTTATTCGAGTGTAGTTCTAAAAGCCTTGTACTGGCTTCAGACAGTCTGTATATTTTTTAAGGAGGTAACATATGCCATTACCCAAAGAACACATTTACACGCTAAAAGACATTTATTCCTTGCCGGACGGAAAACGTGCGGAACTTGTGGACGGCCATATATATGATATGGCTCCTCCCAGTACCATGCACCAGGAAATCGTCGGCAGCCTTTACTACATTATCCAGGACTTTATCAGGAAGAATCATGCTTCCTGCCGCCCATTTGTAGCCCCATTTGCAGTCTTTTTAAATGAAGACGATAAAAACTATGTGGAACCGGATATCAGCGTCATTTGTGATCAAAACAAACTAACAGAACGGGGATGCAATGGTGCCCCTGACTGGATCATAGAAGTTGTATCCCCTTCCAGCCAACGAATGGACTATGATATCAAACTGTTTAAGTACCGGACAGCCGGCGTCCGAGAATACTGGATCGTAAACCCTGCCACCCAGACTGTAACCGTTTATAATTTTTCAGGCGGTGAAACCTCTGGTCAATATAGCTTTCATCAGAGTATACCTGTAGGGATATACAATTTTGAAATAAACATTTCTGAATTGCTAAACTAAAAATTTCCAAACTATTCCATCTGCGTTGGTTGCCAGCTGCAAGGCTTACGTGTAAGATAGAAAAGTAATGAAATTTCCATTTCGATAATATAAGATAAGGGACGCATCGTATGCAGGGGAGCTAAAAGGCTGGACTATTTTTTCGTTCGCCGTGTTTTCTCCGGCAGCGATGCAGGCAAAGACAGAAAGGAGATCACTATGGATTATCAAAAACAGGCTTTTGCTGCGGCAGCGCCCGGCATCATCAAAAATCTGGAGAAAAGAGGCATGGAAGGCTATTTCTTTGAGGACAGCGCCTCCATGGTCAAAGCTGTTCTCTCCATGATGGAGGAGGGAAGCATCGTCTCCTGGGGAGGCAGTGAATCCCTGACTCAAAGCGGAATGATGCAGGCTTTAAAGGACGGAAACTTCCAGCTCATTGACCGCTCTGTGGCCAAAACACCGGAAGAACAGCGGAAAATTTTCTCTAAAACCGTTCTCAGTGACTATTATTTTATGAGCAGCAACGCCATTACTTATGACGGCGAACTGGTAAATATAGATGGAAACGGAAACCGTTTGGCCTGCCTGATTCATGGCCCCCGCCATATCATGATGATCGTGGGCATGAACAAGCTGACCGCATCCATCGAAAGCGCGGTGGAGCGTATCCGCACTTTTTCCTGTCCTGCCAACGGCGCCCGTCTGCACACAAGCACCCCCTGCGGCGTCACCGGCAAATGCGCGGAATGCCACTCCAAAGACTGTATGTGCTGTCAGGTGGTGGTGACAAGACATTCCCGCCACGAAGGACGCATCAAAGTATTCCTGGTAGCAGAAAACCTGGGATTTTAATAGGATCCCCAATATGGCTGCTGCATACTAAAAGGCTATGGCTCTCTCCCGCATGTTTCTTCGTGCAGGAGCGGCCATAGCCTTTCTTTTATTCATTATTCATTCCGGATTGCTGCCAGAGGGCTTAGTTTCATGGCACGTCTGGAAGGGAAATATCCCGCAATCATGCCGATCAGAATAGCAAAGATAATCGCTGCTATTACCAGCCAGCCCGGTATGTAAGACAAATTCATTTCATTTCCGGATGCATGAACTGCCCTGTTGATGATTGCTGAAATTCCATAGCTGACACCGATGCCAATCAGTCCGCCGATCAGTCCTATGTAGGCTGCCTCGATCAGAAAAAGCGACTGAATGTTTCGCATATCGCAGCCAAGCACTTTCATGACACCGATTTCCTTCGTCCGTTCATAAATGGACATCATCATGGTGTTGGTGATGCCGATTGCCGCAACCAAAAGAGCAACCGCACCGATTCCGCCTAACATCGCCTGAATATTGGAATACTGCTGCTGGGTGGACTCCACCCATTCCGCATTACTGTAAGTCTGATATCCCATGTTGTTGATCTGAGTCTGAACTTCTGCCACGTAATCGATATCATCCACATCCACCAAAATCTGATTATAGAAAATCTCCTTGTACGGTTTTCCGACCTTGGTGGTAGGCTGACCGGGAATCGCCTTGTTTTTAAAGATTCTCTTTAACGTAGTTTTCAACTGCTCAATATCACAGTAAACGCTGTAGGAATGCTGGTTCCATTCCTCCGGTCCTCCCGCTGCGATTCCGGAGGTTTTTATCATATATTTTTTGGGCGGCTGGGGCGTCACGCCGTCAATGCCTTCCTCTCCGCTGCTTTGTGAACTCCAGTAAGCGTTTGTATCGAAGATTACAAAAAGCGGGCTGTTCATCAAATCTATGTCGGGAAGTTCCCCGGTTTCATAATAAGGATATCTTTGCGTTTTGGAATTATAAAAATCCATCAGCACCTGATTCCCATAGAAAAACTCCAGATCGTTTTTGCCCACCGGCAGTTCTCCCTGTCCCACTTCGATTCCCAGCGACTGCATATACTCCGGTTCCATTCCGGTAACAGATACCTGCCCTTCATAGACGCCGCTTTTTATGATCACGCTGGTCCTCAAAGTCGGAGATACCATTTTTACATGAGGAATCTGTTTCAAAGCTTCCACAAGCTCATCGTCCAATCGCTTCACATCCTCGTCCCCGGAAGAAGCGGTTGTCATAATAGCCATCCCTCCTCCGGCAAAGGACATGGAAGAGCCGCTTCCCTCATTTACTTCTATCGTTGTCAGACTTCCGTAGGATTCCATCTGTTCCATGGTGGAACGATTCAGCCCAAGCCCCAGGGAAATCATGACAACAATGGATGCCGTACCGATTACCACGCCCAATACCGTAAGAACCGTACGTACTTTCCGCTTCCAAAGGCTGCTGCTGCTCATCCGCAGCAAGTCCCAAAATCTCATCGCGTTAATCCCTCACTCTATTTTTCATCCTTGTCAAGATCCATCAGGTCTTCCGCCAGAATTGCTGCTGCTTTTTTCTTTTTTCTGATTTTCAGTATAATGACAACCGCTGCAGCCACAACTGCAACCACAGCCGCAATAATTCCAAGAATTACCGGAAGAGACATTCCGGTCTCTTCCTCAGGCATGGGCTCCATCATTCCCATATCCATCTCAGGAGCCACATACTCACTTACAAATACGTTCATTTCCTTTTCCACTTTTGACTGGTTTCCGGCCTCATCCTCGTAAGTGATAACAGCCTTGATGGTTCCGTCGTCTGTGGTTGCGGCGATACCATTTACCATGGAATCCACATTTCCGGTAGCGCCGGGTTTGATCGTTCCCAGATATACATCCCCGCCTTCGATGCTGGCCCCTTCATACTTCACCTGTACGTTATAAAGGTCTGTTTTTCCGGTATTGTAAATGCTGAACATAATGTTGGACTGTTCGCCGACCATAATACTTGCAGGCATAATTTCCGGTGTGCTTGTGTCAAATTTTGCTTCCTGCTTTACCGGAATGGAAACATTGGCTGTATCCTCGAGATCTGCTTTCAGATCTGTGTCATACTTCATGTTTACAGTCAGCACATAGGGTTTCTGAGACAAATCTGCTTTTGCGGACATTTCCAGGTTGATATCATAGGTGCTGTCCGGCGCCATGGAATCCACATATACAGAGCTGGAACCTGAGGTAGGCAGGAATACGGCATAACTGGTGTTGGCTTCTGTTCCGCTTTCCACAGCTTCCATGTTGAAAAGCACATTGCGGACCGTCGTGTCTTTGGATGTGTTCTTTACATGAATTGTCACGGTGAATGTATCGCCTGCGTAAACCTCTTCCGGTGTGGTTTCAAATCCGGTTACAATAATACGGGGCTGAGATACCTGCTCCTTGTCCGTCATACCTATCGTTCCCGATCCCGGTTTACCCTGTGTTTTCACATAAACCGTAAGCTCTACCGGCTCCTCACAGCGTTTTCCTTCTTTGCTGTACCAGACATTGAATTTCAGAGGATAATAGCCTGTGAGCACATCTTCTCTGGCTGTAAAATGGAAGGTAAGTTCCCGGCGATTGAACATAGCTTCATCGTAAAGTTTGGTGGCACAGCCCGGAATTTCCTGGAAGTTTTTCGCATATCCGGTGGAATCCGGCGCAAACGGCCATTTGGTCACATCGGTGTCCACAACAGGTTCCACGATAAGATCCGTAAGCTCCTCCGTTCCCAGATTGATGATCGGCAGAACAATGTCCACCTCCTGTCCGTAGGACACCGTAGGGGTAGCCCAGTTGTTTCCCAGCATAATAAATTCGCTGGTGGAGGATTTTTCCTCTCCGCTGCTGACAAGGGAATCCATTTTCCCTTTTGTGGTTCCTACATAAGCCCACATTTCCGAGGGCGTCATCGTCTCTGAGTTTGCAATATAATAAATGGCACTGTAAAGCAAATCTCCCAGCCTGTCTTCAATATAGCTGTCCGGTTTGTACTCTTTGATAAGACTTTCCATATAATTTTTCATGTCCGCGTCTGCATCAAAGCGGTCATCGTCATCAATATACTCCGGCTCTGTGGAATTGCCTGACACATCGTTTTCCGCATAGACAGTCTGCGCTGCCGGCTGGAAAGCCATACCTGCCGCAGCTATCACTGCCGCACACAAAATTCCCGTTACCCATCTGCTTTTCATTTTCTCCTCACCATGTTCCTTTCCTGATCTTTTCTTCCGCTTTTTATCTGCCGGGAAGAGGCTTTATCCCCTTCTCCTGTTTTTATTCCCCGGCCTCTTTCTTATTTATCTCTGTGATTTCTTCCTTCTTTTTCTCTTCGCTGTTCTCTTTGTTCTTCTCTTCGCCTTCCCGATTTTTCCTGTTATCTTCTATCTGTACGATTTTACCATCGATGATATGAAAAATACGGTCTGCAAAAGATGCCAGATGATTGTCGTGAGTTACCATGACAAGTGTCTGTTTCTGTTCTCTTACAATCTTCTGCATCAGCTCCATCACTTCTTTAGACGTATTGGAATCCAGATTTCCCGTAGGCTCATCCGCAAAAATGATTTCTGGATTCACAACAAGGGCTCTGGCAACTCCCACACGCTGCTGCTGACCGCCGGACATCTGGGAAGGTCTGTGATGCTTATATTTTTTCAGTCCTACCAGATCCAGCACCTGTGACGCTTTCTTCATTCTTTCCGCTTTTTTTATCCCCTGAAAGGTAAGCGGAAGCGCCACATTTTCCACTGCATCCATAGTTCCCATCAGGTTAAATGACTGAAAAATAAACCCGATATGTTCCCTGCGGAATTTTACCAGCTGATTTTCCGTTTTCTGCTCCATATGTTCTCCGGCAATGACGATCTGCCCTTTTGTCGGTTTCTCCAATCCTGCCAGCATGTTTAAAAGAGTGGATTTTCCGGAGCCGGACGTACCTACAATCGCGCAGAATTCTCCTTTATAAATGCTGAAGTCCACACCGTTTAACGCCCGAACCTTTGTATCGCCCACCCGGTAAATCTTGTACAGATCTTTTACCGAAATGACCACCTGTCCCGTTTCACTCATGGTTTCTGCCTTTCTCTCATCGTATCTGACTTCCTGTTTCTATAGCGTTGGTGTATAGAGGGACAATACGCCTCAGCCCTGTATGCCGACGCTAAAATCTTTCGTGAAATGTTTCCATTTTCTGCCTTTTTTAATGCTACTCATACTGTCCCGCCCAGTATACCACAAAGTTTCAAAAAAATCTTTAAGATTTTATAAAGTATGTTTCAAAAAGAGTGTGCTTTGACACACTCTTGCGCCGGGCGCGATTGCCGTCAGCAACCATTTTCCGGGCAATCTCTGATTGTCTGAGCGCTGAGCGCGCATCCACAGCGAAGCGTCTTTTTTCATACGATAGGAAATGAATTTTCCTATCGTATGAAAAAAGCCCTGAAAGCCATATAAAACTGACTTTCAGGACTTTTCGATTTAAGACTTTCAAATCCGGCTGTGCTTACAGCTGAACCAGCACGAAAATATCATAAATTGCCTTGATGGCTTCTTCAAAATCTTCATTCTTCACGCCGATGATGATGTTAAGCTCACTGGAGCCCTGGTCGATCATGCGGACGTTGATATTGGCATGGGCCAAAGCGGAAAAGATACGTCCCGCTGTTCCTCTGGTAGATTTCATACCGCGTCCCACCACAGCAATCAGCGCCAGATCCGCTTCAATATCGATCATATCCGGATCTGCCAGCCGGTGGATGGCTGCCACTACGTTCTGTTCCTTATGCATAAATTCATCCTGATGGACAAAAATCGTCATAGTATCGATACCGGAAGGCACATGCTCGAAAGCAATGCCATTATCCTCAAAAGCCTGAAGAACTTTTCTTCCAAAACCGATTTCGGAGTTCATCATATCTTTTTCGATGTTGATAGAGCAAAATCCCCTCTTTCCCGCAATACCGGTGATGACAAAACGTGACTTCTGACAGGTGCTCTCCACAATCCAGGTTCCCTTGTCATCCGGCTCATTGGTATTTCTGATATTGATCGGGATTCCTTCTCTTCTTACCGGGAAAATTGCCTCCTCATGAAGGACACTGGCTCCCATATAGGAAAGTTCTCTTAATTCCCGATAAGTAATGGTCTCGATTTTTTCGGGATTGTCAATAATGCGGGGATCCGCGATCAAAAATCCAGATACATCGGTCCAGTTTTCGTAGACATCTGCACGTACTGCTCTCGCCACAATGGAACCGGTAATATCCGAACCGCCTCTTGAAAAAGTTTTAATGCTTCCGTCGGGACGGGCTCCGTAAAATCCCGGTACCACCGCTTTTTCGGTGACAGCCAGGCGCTGTCCCAAAATCTGGTTTGTCTTTTCTGCATCAAAGTTGTCTTCCTCATCAAAGAAGATAACCTGCGCCGCGTCGATAAACTCATATCCCAGATAAGCTGCCATGATAATGCCGTTGAGATATTCCCCGCGGGATGCCGCGTAGTCTTTTCCGGCTTTTTCATAAAAATTGGCTTCGATTTTATCAAATTCTGCCTGAAGACTTACATTCAGCTCCAGTCCCTGTATGATTTCGTCGTAGCGCGCCTTGATTCTGGAAAGAAGCTGTGAGAAATCCTTTTCCTCCTCTGCCAGCTGATAACACTGATACAGCATATCCGTTACTTTTACATCTTCTTTGTTCCGCTTTCCCGGTGCAGAAGGGACAACGTATCTTCTGGAAAAATCTTTCCGGATAATATCTCCTGCTTTCTGAAACTGCTCTGCACTGGCCAGAGAACTTCCTCCAAATTTCACTACTTTTTTCATGTTACAACTTATCCTCCCGGGCTTTTTCAGCCGTTTTTCTTATCTTTCTTTTCTGCAAACAGCATTTCTATCAGTTTATATCCCTGCGGCACAAAATTACCGCTTAAAATGGCTTCCGCCTCATTGTAGTCCCACTCGTTCTTTTCAGGCTTTGTGCTGTCATAAAGAAGATAGGGAACTTCCTTATCCGTATGGGTCCTCAGCCTGATAGGCGTAGGATGATCCGGAAGAACCAACAGCCTGAAATCCAGATTTTTTGCTTCCAGTTCTTCCACCAGGGGACCGATAATCCTCGAATCCAGATACTCGATAGCCTCCACTTTTCGCTCAATGCTTCCCTGATGTCCCATCTCGTCCGGAGCCTCCACATGGATGTAGGCAAAATCATACCCGTCCTGGGCCAAGGCTTTCACAGCAGCCTCTCGTTTTCCCTCATAATTGGTATTCAGCCCTCCATTGGCGCCTTCCACTTCTGCCACATCAAGCCCTGCCCCTACGGCAATGCCTTTCAGCAGATCCACGGCAGAAATCATGATTCCCTTTTTTCCGTATTTTCCGCCGAAATCCGGCAGTGCAGGTTTCGTTCCCGCTCCCCAGAACCAACAGCAGTTAGCCGGGTGAAGTCCCTGTTCTTTCCGTTTTTGATTCAGCGGATGGTCTTTTAAAATTTCATGGCTTCTCTTCATCATCCACAGAAGTTCCTCTTCCTTTGGAAGATAGGGGCCGATAATCTGTCCCAGCACATCGTGGGGCGGCGTCAGATCCAGCAGATATCCCTTTTCCCAGATCAGGCAGTGGCGATAACTTGTTCCCAGATAAAAATGCCAGGGCCCCTTTTCCAGTTCCTCTTTCACTGCATCCAGAAGCACCGCACAGTCCTCTGTGCTTATCTCACTGGAACTGTGATCCAGAATAATTTTCTGCTCAAAGGGATGAGAGTCCTCTGATATGGTCACAAAATTGCAGCGCAAAGCCACATCGGTATCTTTCATAGGCACACCGATGCTCAGCGCCTCAAGCGGGGAACGCCCGCTGTAATATTTTCTGGGATCGTATCCCATAACAGAAAGATTGGCCGTATCCGAACCCGGAGCCATCCCTTCCGGAACTGTGGAGACAAGCCCGATCTGAGATTTTTTGCTCAGAGCGTCCAGGGCCGGCGTTTTCGCATAGGCCAGCGGTGTTCTCTCGTGCAGCTCCGGTATCGGTTCATCTGCCATTCCGTCTCCCAAAATAATCACGTATTTCATATCTGTCCCTCCCACTACGATGGACTGCTGTCATAATATTACGGTTAACTATATGTGTATTATATGCATTTAAGACTTGATTCGTATGCGTCCAAGCACTCCCGACAGTTTGTCAAGCTTTTCCTTTACATCCCGCTCTTTCATTTTTTCAGTCACGAATCCGAACTCTTCCGGGTGTGTATCAAGACGCAGAATTTCTTTTATTTCAAACAGTTCTTTTGCCTGTTTTTCATCTTCGCTTTTTACACGGATCAGGGAACGCCCGCTTGCTTCGTCAATACTGCTGACCTTCACGCTGCCTTCCTTCCAGAAAACCTTTCCGCTTCCTCTGGGGTATCTGGCACATTCCACCACATCGGATACTACCGCACTGGCTGTCGGCAGTTTTCCGGCTCCTTTTCCGTAAAACATACACTCTCCCAGCGTGTTGCCCTCCACCAGAATCGCATTGAACACACCGTTGACACTGGCAAGGGGATTTTCCTCTCCTACAAGAAACGGCGCCACCATGGCAAAGTAACCGTCTTTTTCTTCTCTGCTGGTCGCTAAAAGCTTGATCGTTTTTCCAAGCTTACGCGCATATTCAAAATCTATCTGTCCGATTTTGGTGATTCCTTCCGTATAAATCTGGCGAAAGTCCACGGTCTTTCCTGCTGCCATGGAAGAAAGAATCGCAATCTTGCGGCAGGCATCGTAGCCTTCCACATCCGCTTCGGGATTTCTCTCCGCGTATCCTTTTTCCTGCGCGCTCTTTAATACGTCCTCAAAAGCCGCCCCGTCCGTCTGCATATGCGTCAGAATATAGTTGGTGGTTCCGTTTAAAATTCCCGTGATTTCCACAATTTTTTCTGCTGTAAGCGCATCGTTTAAAGGCCGAATGATCGGAATTCCTCCTCCCACGCTGGCCTCAAACAGATAATGGCAGTAATGCTCTTTTGCCAGCGCAATCAGTTCCGCGCCGTGATTAGCCACCAGCTCCTTATTGGAAGTGCACACGCTTTTTCCTCTTTTCAGCGCTTCCTTAGAATAGGTGTAGGCAGGTTCATTTCCGCCCATTGTCTCGCAGACAACCTGTATCTGCGGATCGTCCAGAATAATATTGATGTCGTGAACCACCTTTTTTTCCAGGGGATCGCCCGGAAACTCTCTCAGATCCAGAATATA
This sequence comes from uncultured Lachnospiraceae bacterium, assembly GCA_944381635.1. Taxonomy (GTDB): domain Bacteria; phylum Bacillota; class Clostridia; order Lachnospirales; family Lachnospiraceae; genus CALWLY01. The sequence continues at coordinate 10,976 of CALWLY010000016.1, read as the reverse complement.
TTTTACCTCTATTTTTTCTCCTGCCCGCTGGCTGATGCACTCGCTGTTCATCTCCAATACTCTGGCAATTCCGCTGCCTACGGTGCCGTAACCTAAAATTGCTATATACATTGGCTTATGCTTCCTTTCAGATATTTACTGATGAGATTTTGCCAAAATCCCATTACTCTTTTGCCAGAATCTTTACGTTGCGGATGCCTTCCTTGCTTTCCATCGTTTCAATCATGCTGGAAATATCCCCGGTTGTCTTTAACACCTGGACACTGATGCTGAGCGTTGCCACACCATTGATCGGTATACTCTGATGTATGGTAAGGATGTTGGCTCCGAAGTCAGCAATGATTTTCAGAGCATCCGATAAAATTCCCGGTTCATCCTCCACCTGCATCGTCATGGTGATGGTTCTTCCCTGTGAACTGTCATGAAACTGAAAAATATCATCCTTATATTTATAAAAGGAACTCCGGCTGATTCCCACCCTGTCCACGGCCTCCTGTATGGTAGGTACTTTGCCGGAATCCAGAAGCCTTTTTGCTTCCACGACCTTTAACAGTACCTCCGGTACCGCTTTCTGTTTTACTACAAAATATTTGGTTGACTCTGCCATGTTTTTTGTCTCCATATTTTTTTGCTGCAGTACATTTCCCTGTTTTTCTTAGAGATACATATGTTCTCAACTGGGAGATATTTTAGCATAGCCTCCCAGAGAGTGCAAGAACATTCTTTTTATTTTGCTTCTATATTATTTAATTCAGCGGATATTTTTCTGTGAGCTCTTTCACTGCCTCTTTTGCCTGGCCGACTTTTTCCTCTCCCTCTTTGAGCAAAAGAGCGATCGCTTCCGCAATCTTATCCATATCCTCTTCCTTCATGCCTCTGGATGTGACAGCCGGTGTTCCGAGACGAATACCGCTTGTTACAAACGGAGACTGGGGATCGTTGGGGATCGTGTTTTTATTGCAGGTGATGTTTGCCATATCCAGAAGTTTTTCCGCTGCTTTTCCCGTGATTCCCAGATTTGTCAGATCTACCAGCATCAGATGATTGTCCGTTCCTCCTGACACAATGCGGATTCCTCTGTTCATCAATCCGTCAGCCAGGGCTTTTGCATTTTTCAGAATCTGTCTCTGATACTCTTTAAACTCATCGCTCATGGCTTCCTTAAAGCAGACTGCCTTGGCAGCGATCACATGCATCAGCGGTCCTCCCTGCGTACCCGGGAAAATGGCTTTATTAAAATTGTATTTCTCCGCTGCTTCCCTGTTTGCCAGAATCATTCCTCCTCTGGGTCCGCGCAGCGTCTTATGGGTGGTAGTTGTCACCACATCCGCATAAGGGATGGGGCTTGGATGAAGTCCTGCGGCAACCAGACCGGCAATGTGAGCCATGTCCACCATAAGCACTGCGCCCACTTCGTCCGCCACTTCCCGAAACTTTTTAAAATCTATCGTTCTGGCATAGGCGGAAGCGCCTGCAATGATCATTTTGGGCCGGCACGCCAGAGCGGTCTCTCTCATTTTGTCATAATCCAAAAATCCGTTTTCATCCACGCCGTAGGGAACTACATGAAAATATTTTCCTGACATATTTACCGGGCTTCCGTGTGTCAGGTGTCCGCCGTGGTCCAGATTCATTCCCATAATGGTGTCTCCGGGAGTAAGTACCGCAAACTGCACCGCCATGTTTGCCTGGGCTCCGGAATGAGGCTGTACATTGGCATAGTCACAGCCAAAAAGAGTTTTGGCCCTCTCTATGGCCAGATTTTCCACCGTATCCACGCACTGGCAGCCACCGTAATAACGCTTGCCAGGATATCCTTCCGCATATTTATTCGTCAGGATGCTGCCCATGGCTTCCATCACTGCCTTGCTCACCCAGTTTTCAGAAGCGATCAGTTCAATATGGCTGTTCTGTCTTTCCTGTTCCTGTTCAATCGCCTGGGCAATTTCTATATCTTCTCTGAGAAGTTCTTCCATCATATTATCCGTTTCCTCCCTCTTTTTTCAAATATTACCGTGTTAATGGGCTAAATCATGTGTTTTAGATTATAACATAACTTGCCAGCAGTGTACAGAAGGTAAAACGACAGAGGTCCTTCCGGATTAAAGAAAAAAGGAGAAAATAATTCGAAACATTTTCTTAAACCCTTTCTTCTCCTATTTACTCGTTTCTGCTTTTCTGCTAGAATACATTTCGAAATAAGGAAAAAAGAAAAGAGCGTTTTATGTATACCTTTATTATAAATCCCGTCTCCTGCTCCGGGCGCGGGAAAAAATACTGGCAGCTTTTGGAGCAGTACTTAAAAGAGAAAAATATTGATTACTGTTATTACCTTTCCGATCACCCGGGACATGTTACAGAAATTGTCAGAGAGATAACTTCTTCGCTCAAAGACGAAGCGGAAGACGTCCATCTGGTTGTCCTTGGCGGCGACGGAACTGTAAATGAAGCCATTGCAGGTATCTGCAATTTTAAAAAGACAAAGCTCAGCTACATTCCAACCGGCTCCAGCAATGACCTGGCAAGGGATATGAGCATTGACAGCGCTCCTTTAGGTGCGCTGAAGCACATTTTAAGAGAACACCACGAATATGCTATGGATATCGGAAAACTCACTTACACTTCGGAGGACGGAACGGATCGGGAGCGGCGTTTCTGTGTCAGCAGCGGCATCGGCTTTGATGCGGCTGTCTGCAAAGAAGCGCTTTCTTCTCCGCTCAAACGTTTTCTCAACCGGCTGCATCTTGGCAAACTGACCTACCTTGGCATTGGCATCCATCAGCTTATCGCCTCCCATTTTTGTACCGGTGAGCTTTTTATAGACGGTATGCGGGTTATGCCCTTTCAGCGGATGTTTTTTACTGCCGTCATGTCCCATCGCTACGAAGGAGGCGGCTTTGGCTTCTGCCCTTCCGCAGTCCATGACGACGGCCTTCTTGACATATGCGTGGCAGATGATATCCCGAAATGGAAAATACCGGTTGTTCTGTTGTCGGCTCTGGCCGCAAAACATAACCGTTTTTCCGGCATCTATTTATACCGCGGGAAGGAAATCACCATCCGTGTTTCCACCCCTCTTACGGTGCACACAGACGGCGAAATTCCCTGTCAGGCTTCTGAAATCCATATAGAATGCCTGCCCGGTATTCTCCGGTTTGTATACTGATGATGTCAGTTTTTCAGAAAGGAAGGCTTTTTCATGAAAACCTTTTTAAAACGTTACAAACACTTTTTACCAATGCTTCTTTATACGTTGATTTATATGTTCTGGTTTTCTCACCTGGAAAAAACCGTGACAAGCGATTATCAGATCATTCATATGAATATTGATGATTACATTCCCTTTTGCGAAGTGTTTGTGATCCCTTATTTTCTCTGGTTTCTTTATGTCCCTGCTGTGGTGATTTATCTGGGATTTAAAAACAAAGAGGATTATTACAGAAGCTGTATCTTTCTTGCTGTGGGAATGACCGTATTTCTGTTGATTTCCACGTTCTTTCCCAACGGACATCAGCTTCGCCCGGCAGTTCTGCCAAGGGACAATATTTTTTCCCATATGGTGGCTGCTCTCTGGCAGACAGATACGCCCACGAATCTCTGGCCAAGTATCCACGTTTACAACTCCCTGGGCGTGCATTTTGCCATCCTGACCAATGAGGAACTTTACAGCAAAAAATGGCTGCGCCGTTCTTCCTGCTTCCTCTGCGGAAGCATCATTCTTGCTACTATGTTTTTAAAACAGCATTCTGTTTTTGACGTGCTCACAGCTTTTGTAATGGCTGCTTTTATGTATGTGGCTGTTTACTACTGGGATGTTGTGGCAAGCTGGCGCACATCCAAACGGCGCACCGACAAAAGAGTCCGCGCCGGCTCATAATTTGCTGATTCAAAAATAAACACAGAGGGGATATAATTTATGAATCCTATTTATCTTCAGACAGAAAATGAAAAAGTCAATCAGGTCTTCCGCATTGCGCTGGGAGACCTTTTTGGCAATATACGTCTTTTTCAGGATGGCCTGCTGACCACTCCTTCCCCTGTCGTTCTGGCAGGTCTGGAATATGATACTCCCTGGACAAGAGATGCCGCGATCAACGTTTGGAACGGCGCAGGGCTTTTGTTCCCCGAAGAAGCCAAAAACACGCTTCTTTCCGTGCTCATAAGAGACGAGAACGGCGTGCGCATCGGCGGGCAGTACTGGGATGCCATCATCTGGGCAGAAGGCGCCTGGCAGTATTATCTCTACACCAAAGATCATGACTTTCTCAGCCTTGCCTGTGAGAGCGTGAAAAACTCCCTTGCTTTTTTTGAGCGCACCGAATACAACTTAAAATACGAACTTTTTTCCGGTCCGGCCTGCTACGGCGACGGTATTGCCGCCTATGGAGACGAATTTTCCTCCCACAACGAAGGAAATTCCGGCATCACCCATTGGTGGGAATGCAACCAGGACAAGCTGGAAAAAGAGCTGACTGCAAAAGGCGGCATCGGCATGCCTCTTTATACACTCTCTACCAACTGCCTCTATTACCGCGCCTATGAGCTGGCAGAAAAAATGGAAACAGAACTGCATCTTAAGTCCTGCGGCTGTGAATCGGATTCCCGCAGCTTTCCGGAAACTCCTTTCAAAAAGATGGCTCAAAAGCTCCGCGCATCCATAAATCATCATTTCTGGATGGAAAAGGAAGGCACTTATGCCTATTATCTGGCTTCCTGGCCCGAAGAACACCTCTGCACTTCTCAGGAAGCTCTGGGACTTGCCTTTGCACTGCTTTTTCACATTGCGGACGAAAGACAGACAGAACTGATTTTTCAAAACTGCCACATTGCTCCCGCCGGAATTCCCTGTGTATGGCCCTCTTTTTCCCGTTACGATACTTCCGACGGGCAGGGGTTCGGCCGCCACAGCGGAACCGTATGGCCGCATGCTCAGGGTTTCTGGGCCGATGCTGCCGCTAAAGCCGGAAAGTTTCCCGCTTTTTTCCACGAGTTTTACACTTTAACCGATCACGTTTACAGAGACTGGCAGTTTTCTGAAATCTACCACCCCATAGACGGCAGGATTTACGGCGGCAGACAGGAAGGGGACGGGCCCATCTTCGAATGGCATTCCTGTAACCGCCAGACCTGGAGCGCTACAGCCTATATCCGCATGGTTCTTCTTGATCTGTGCGGCATGCATTTTACACCGGAAGGCATTTACTTTTCTCCTGTTCTGGATGAAAAACTCGGAAGCCTCTCGCTGCGTGAGTTTTATTACGGTCAGAGCAAAATCAGTCTCACCATCTGCGGAACCGGAGCAAACATCCGCTCCTTTTCCATCAACGGAATAGCCCAGGAGCAGCCGTTTCTGCCGGCTTCCTCTACCGGTGAGATTTCCATTCATATCACTTTAGAAGCATAAAAGGGTGTTTTAAATCCTGGGAAACTCTTTGTTTGTAAACAGCTTGTTTTTCAAATAGCCGCTGCTTTCTGAAAACAGGCTGCTGCAAACGGAATTTTCCCGGGATTTAAACACCCTTTTTGGTAAGATTTTTTCATTTCTTATTTCTCATAGATAGGATAACGGTATTTGTCCTCCTCCGTGATCTCCCTGAGCACTTTGCAGGGTACTCCCACAGCAATCACATTAGCCGGTATGGATTTGGTGACAACACTTCCGGCACCGATAATCGTATTATCTCCGATGGTCACTCCTGCAAGGATTGTACTCCCCGCGCCGATCCAGACATTATTTCCCACTGTAATAGGCATTGCTATTTCCATTCCCGCCTTTCGCTGCTGCGGATCTATCGCATGTTCGGCGGTGGTAAAACAGCAGTTTGGAGCAATGAAGACCGAGTCCCCAAAAGTAACTTTCGCACCGTCTGTTATGACCAGATTGTGGTTTGCATAAAAATAATCTCCCACAGAAATGTTATAGCCATAGTCACACCAGAACGGCTGCATAAACGTAACATTTTCTCCCATTTTTCCAAGCAGTTTTCGAAGAATTTCCTCTTGCTTTTCCTTATCGTTGGGACTCAGCTGATTATATCGATAACATATTTCCTTGCATCTGCTGATTTCTGCCTCCAACCGGGGATTGTAACAGGCCTGAAACAGGCAATTTATGGGAACTTCGGGTTTTTCATACATTTCTTTCTCCTGCCTTTCCGTCAATTCTGCGCCAGAGCGCACACTTTTTTTATAATAAAAATCCAGGCAGCCGTCAAGTGTGCCGGAACAGATTTCTCTGCTCCGGCACGGTTTCAGGCTTTAAGCCACTGCCAGGGAAACATCGTCCAGATCAAGACTCTGGCCGCCCTGCGCATCTACAGAAAAGCGAACTGTCGCCATCGTGGCATTTGACGGGGCAGCAATTGTAATGCCTCTGAAATATGCAAATGCACGATTGTCGTTGGTAAGATCCTGCTGTCTTACCGTGATTGTAATTCCTGTCACATTAAGTCCCTGCCCGTTGGTAAACACGACGCTTGCTGTAAATCCAACCTGTGCTCCCTCTCCTCTTGCAAAAAAGGAAAACTGGTAAAAACATTCTCCGCTCACAGCAACTGTCTGACTTAATACGGCTTTATCCTGCAAATTTACTGCGGCACTGCCGGAATGAACCCTCCCCTGCTGGGTGTTCTTTTTCACAAGATCTGCATTATTGGCACTCCATCCTGTGGGAACATTGCCGGAAAACTCTTCCATGCCGCCGTTTGTCAGAAGTTCCCCTAAAGACGGGCAGGCACAGCTGCAGGTTCCGGTAGCGCCTGTCTTACCGGTTGCCCCGGTAGGACCTGTCATTCCTGTGGGTCCGGTGGCTCCGGTCATTCCTGTAGGACCTGTGACCCCAGTCATCCCCGTAGGACCTGTCTTTCCTGTAGGACCAGTCATCCCTGTAGGACCCGTAGGCCCGGTCATTCCTGTCGCTCCTGTCATCCCTGTGGGACCGGTAGCGCCGGTCATTCCCGTAGGACCTGTGGGGCCTGGCATTCCTGTCGCTCCCGTCATCCCTGTGGGACCGGTCATCCCCGTTGCCCCTGTGGCTCCGGTAGCTCCGTCCGTTTATGCCCAACGATAGCGTCGGTGTACAGGGCTAAGGCGTATTGTCCCCCTGTACACCGACGCTAGAATCAAAAATCAGACCGTAATTGTTCCTTTAATTTCAAAATTTTCTCTTCGATGGTTTTGATTACTTCCATAAATACTTCATCACTGCTTCCGGTGGGATCATCCAGTCCCCAATCCTCTCTGTGTTTGCAGGGCAAACAGGGACAATTTACATTGCATCCCATTGTGATAACTACATCTGCCGGCGGAATCTCTGACAAAAGCTTACTTCTCTGGGTCCGCTCCATATCAATGCCGTAGAGTTGTTTCATAAGGCGCACCGCATCCTGATTTATTTTCGGTTTTGTCTCAGTCCCTGCAGAATAGCTTTCAAATACATCCGAAGCGAAATGTTTTCCCAGCGCTTCTGCAATCTGACTTCTGCAGGAATTGTGGACACAAATAAACGCTACTTTTGGTTTGTTCTCCATATATTACCCCCTTGCCTTTTGAATGAGCGCCATCGAAATGTTGGATGGCGTCAAACTATCCTTTTTTGCAGCATTCCTGTTGTTCTGCATCCGGTGTGGTCAGTCGCTTTAACAAGTCCAGCGCATAATCTCTGCCTGATAAACTCAGCCGATAATGCGTCCATTTTCCCTCCTGACGACTGACAACAATTCCGGAGTCACAAAGTATTTTCATATGATAAGACAGCCCTGACTGCGTCAAATCCAAAGGCTCCTGCAGTTTACAGGCACACTTTTCTCCGCTTCGCAGCTGCTCCAGTATCGCAAGACGTTTCGGGTCACAGAGAGCCTTGAAAACCTTGACGTCTTTTTGATAGGTCTCCTCCATGTCTTCACCTCACATCAAATTATTTTGATGTGATTATTGTATTCATTTCTCTCCCTCTTGTCAATAAAATTTTACTGACAACTGCTTCCATTTCCCGGAATCTTGGAGGAAGACACAAGGACTGGCAAATATGGGTCCTCAAATTTAAACACCATGGTAATCTCCCTGTTTTCATGTATCAGAATTTCCTTTACCATTTGAGCAAGAAGTCCCTGGCACAAAAATAAACTGTTTTTATTTTCCGGAAAGTCTTGGCAAAAAAATGGCTTCGTCTCCAAATCTGCAGCTGCCATTTTGTCTTTGATGTTAGAATCTGCTGCTGTCATTTCCTCTTCGATGTGGGAAACTGCAGCCTTTATCTGTCTGTCCCTGGTTTCCAATCTGTCCTTCACTTTTCGATACTGTTCCCGGCTGATATCCCCATTTTTCCAGTCCAGATAAAGCTCTGTGAGCAGAGTTTCCACTTTCTTTTCTTCCTGACAGCGTTGTTTTAAAAGTGCTTTCAGTCTCCCTGCTTTTTGCTGCTTAATTTTCTGCTGTTCTGTGGAAAACTTTTTTGTCATCCCTGTCTCTTTTTTCGGCTTTGTCCCAGCCGCAATCTGCTTTTGAATGACCGTCCAAACCACGGATTCCAACACATCAAGCCGCAGAGAATGAATGGTGCATTTTTCTTTGGATTTTCTTTTGTAGGTAGAACAGTTAAAATACACAATGCCTTTGGATGTTTTCCTCGTCATTGCTTTATGACAGTCCGCACATTTTAAAAATCCGGAAAAAAGATAATTCTGCTGTTTTCCCGGCGCACATCGAATATCCTTTTTCCCTATTTCCTGTGCCAGAGCAAACGTTTTTTTATCTATGATGGGTTCATGGGTGTTAGGGATTTTGTACCATTCCGCTTCGGGTACCGCTGTCCTTTCATGGACTTTGTAGCTGATGACTCTCTGCTTTCCCTGCACCATCGTTCCGACATACATTTCATTGGAAAGAATCTTTGCCACACTGCCTCCCTGCCAGAGACCGTCATTTTCTGCCGCGTGGGGATTCTGATATTTCAGCCTCTTGCTCCGTTTATAAGCCGACGGATTGAGTATGCCCAGCGCATTCAGTTTCCTGGCAATCCCCTCCTTGCTCATACTGCCTTTTGGCCTTTCCCACTCTGTACCGTCAGGCCTTTTGGCCATTTCCCTGCTCCCGTCTCCGCAGACATACCACTGAAAAATATTTTTCACTACCTCCGCCGCTTCCGGATCTATGATCAGGCTGTTTTTATCCTCCGGCGACTTGCTGTAACCATAAGGCGCAAAGGCGCCGATGAACTCGCCTTTTCGCCGTTTGGTATCAAAAGTTCTTCGGATGTCGCTGGATGTTTTATAAGCAAAACGGTCATTCATCAGGCCATTGATTGGATATGCCATACTTGTTCGTGAAGAGTTCAGTTGCCTTGAATTTATCATGAACAGGGACACGATCAACTGGATTCTGAAAAAACTGAATACAGGAGGTCGAACATGGAGCATTTACCAAAGAAAATCCATCAAAACGGCATCAGCTACACGCTGGTGGGAGACTACTACATCCCCGATCTGAAGCTGCCGGAGGAAAGCCGCCCCATTGGACGGTGGGGCCGGATGCACAAGGCGTTTCTGCAAGAACACCGGCCCGGCCAGTACAATGCACTGCTTCTGTCGGGAAAACTCTGGACATATCTTGCTGACCTGAACGAACAGGCCGCTGACCGGCTGGCGTGTATCGTCTCGCAGATGCAGGAGGCGGAGGGTGTCACCGAGGAACTGAAAGCCCGTGACCAGCTTGCATGGGTCGGGGGCATGAACAGCATCCGCAGCCGGGCAGAGGAAATCATCCTGTCTGAGATGATTTTTGTCTGAGGGAGGTGGGCGCATGATTCTGGAAGAAATGTATAACGGCAGATTTTATCCCTGTGAAACGGTGGTCGCTGACATTGAGGCGGGGAAAATCGGCTGTGTCATCACGAAAGACCTATCGAGGCTCGGCAGGAATTATATCGAAGCTGGAAGCTATATCGAAATCTTTTTCCCCAAACACAATGTGCGCTATATCGCCATCACGGACGGCGTGGACAGCCTGACCCGTCAGGAAATGGACATCACGCCCTTTAAGAATATCCTGAACGATATGTACAGCCGGGATATTTCCAAAAAGGTGCTGGCGGGACGCATGACCCGTTCCCGGCAGGGAAAGTTCTGCGGCGGGCAGCCGCCTCTTGGCCTGATGCGTGACCCGGAGGACAAAGGGCATCTGATCCTTGACCCGGAGACAGCGCCGGTGATCCGAAAAATCTATGATATGGCACTGGACGGCTGGGGCTGTATGCGGATCGCAAAGCAGCTCATGGAGGATAAAATCCCCATCACCAGAGTAAAAAGCAATACAGAATGTGACGTGAACTACTATTCATGGGGGAGCGCAAGGATCAGCCATATCCTGCGGAATCCCTTTTATAAGGGCGCACATCTTGTCTGCCGGACACATCAGAAAGGCATCCGCTCCAACACTTATGACATTATCCCCCGTGAGGAATGGGAGGTCATTGAGGGCTGCCATGAGGCGATTGTGACGCCGGAGGAATGGGAACAGGTGCAGGAAATCATTGACCGCAGGCCCACCATTATGAAAGGCAACGCCTGCCCCTTCTATAACCTGTTCCACGGGCTGGTCTACTGCGCCACCTGCGGGAAGTCCATGCAGGTGCGGTATGAAAAGGTCGGCAGAACCGGGAAGAACCGTTTCACCGGCGAGATGCGGGAGCCGATTGACAGGGCATACTATATCTGCCAGACCTACAACCGGCTGGGCAAGAACGCCTGTACCAGCCACAAGATTGAGGCAAGGGATTTGTACAATCTGGTGCTGAAGGATATACAGGAATTGGCGGAGCAGGCCATGAAGGACGCCGATGCGTTCTACCAGCGGCTCAGCAGCCGGATGGAGCGCCGGTATCTGGTGGACGCTTCCCAGACTGAGAAGGAACGGAAACGGCTGGAAGCCCGGAATCAGGAAATTGACGGGATGTTTTTGAGCCTGTACACCGATAAGGC